>NZ_JAHOPC010000004.1:0-272161 GCF_019038615.1 Paenarthrobacter aromaticivorans | reverse complement strand
GTGAAGTGACTCCGCTTCGAAGCACGCAACGGGACAACAAAATCCATAACGGACCTTTCCCCGCCCCGCACGTCAGGCCACGAGCGACACACAAACTGTCACACAGCAGCCTGACACACAGGGGTTTCCCGGCGATTTCGCACGTTTCCGGCGACCTCGTGGCACCAAGGCCAGCCGGACCTATCGCGGATTCAGCGCCACCGGCATGAACTTCCCAGCACCCGTTCCGGAGTACATCAGCAACGTGCCGTCCCCGGCAACTCCCACCACGGAGGGGTCGCCAGTACCGGTAAATCCGTTACCGAGGGCAGCGATGCTGGAGAACATGTTCCACCCTGAGCCGAGGTAGGAGCGGGAAAGGAAGCCGCCAGCCCCGTTCCCCGGGTAGAGCCAGAGTCCGCCATCACCTGTACGGCCAACCAGGTCTTCCCTTCCGTCGCCGTTGAAGTCACCGGCCTGCAGGACCAGGTTGAACATGTCCCACCCGGTGCCGATCTGTTTGCGGGCCAGGAAGCCCCCGGAGCCGTTGCCGGGATAGACCCACAGCACGCCATCGGAGCCCTGCGCAACGATGTCCGGCTTTCCGTCGCCCGTGAAATCGCCCGGGGCCAGCAATTGCTCGAAACCTTGCCATCCGGTGCCGATCTGTTTACGTGCAAGGAACTGTCCCGTGCCGTCCGTCGGGTAAAGCCACAGTGTCCCATCGGAAGCCCGGGCCACAAGATCAGGGTGCGAATCGCCGTCGAAATCTCCCGCGCTGAGCACCGACGTGAACTGGCCCCAGCCCCACCCGACTTGAACACGCGGAACGAAGCTGCCCGATCCGTTGCCCGGGTAAAGCCAGAGCGCGCCGTCGGTCCCGCGCGCCAGGATGTCGGCGGCAGCGTCGCCGTCGAAATCGCCTGCTTCCCACACCTGACGGAACTGGTTCCATCCGGTCCCGATCGCAAGCCGATCCGCGAAGCCAATGCCGTCCCCTGGATAGAGGGTCATGCCCCCGCCCGCTGCTGCGGTCAGGACGTCCACCCGCTTGTCACCTGTGAAGTCCCGGCCGCCAACAATGTCACCTACCCCGTTCCAACCAGTTCCGACGGCGGCACGCGGCAGGAAGCCGCCCCTGCCATCCCCGGGGTAGACGAAGAGCGTGCCGTCGCCGGCCCGGGCGAGCAGACCCGGAGCACCGCCCCCGAACGAACCTGACGCTGCGAGGCTGTTGAAGGAATCCCAGCCTTGGCCGATCTGCGTTTGGGCTAGGAAACCACCTGTGCCATTGCCGGGATACAACCACAGGCGGCCATCCGCACCGGCGGCGATCAGGTCGCTCCGGCCATCCGCATTGAAGTCCCCGGCCGCGACCAACTGCGTGAAGCCCTGCCAACCAAAACCGATCTGGCTCCGGGTCAGGAATCCACCCTTGCCGTTGCCAGGATAAAGCCACAATGCGCCGTCGCTGGTTCGGGCCAGGACATCCGCGAAGCCGTCGCCGTTGAAGTCCGACGTTCCCAAAACGGCATTGAAGATGCTCCAGCCCGAGCCGATCTGCACCGGATCGTCCAGCCGGTTTCCTGGGAGGCCGCTGAAGAGCAGCAGCGAACCGTCAGCTTCCCGGGAGATGACGTCGGCCAGTTTGTCGCCGTCGAAGTCGCCCGCGGAGAAACGCATGCGTGCCTTGAGTTTGGGATCGGCGTTGATGGTGACAGTCGCCGAGGTTGTGGAGACGGAGTTGATGGTGACCTGGGTGCCGGTGTAGGTGGTGAAGGTGCTGCCGGCTTGCCAGGCGTGGTTCTTGGCGTAGTACTGCTCCGGGAACGGGATGGTGGACGGCATGAGAATCAGCGATGACGCGATCGTGGCGCCACCGCGTTGGACGATCTTGACGCCCCTGTTGCCGGCGGGCCTGCCCTCATCCCCGAGATAGCTGTCGTACCCCACCGGCTGCCTGAGTTCCAGGTAGTAGACCTCTTTGCTGACCGGGTCCGTGAACTTAATGGCTCTCTGCGCGTCGGTGCCTCCCCAAGGCTTCAACGTGTAGCTTTTGACGCCTGTAGCCACCCCGACATCGCGGATTTCATCGCCGCGGCCCAGCCCTGCGTAGTCCCAGAAGCTGGAGCTCACCACCGGCTGGGCGTACTGCGCAGCGCCCATGAGGTCCGTGGTGTCTCCGTATTCACGGATGTAGCAGGAGCTGTCCGTGAACCGCCCGGTGCTGTCCACGCCGACGTCGGACGCGCCGCTGTAGCACTGCAACGCATCGGCGTGCATCAGTCCGATCACGTGCCCGAATTCATGGCTCATGACGTTGTTGGAGAAGTTGCTGATTTGCGGCATCAGCACCCGCCCGCTGTAGCTGCCACTGCTGTAGCCGACGCCCAGCGCATTTCCGGAAAGTGTGGACGTCGGAATAAAGATCACCAGCGCCGTGTAGGGGCTTGCCGTCCATTTCAACTCGCTCGTGATGGTGGACATGATGGTGCTGTAGCTGTCTGTCGACTTGGCTTTGGATTGGAACCCGGAGACCTTGCTGTCCACAGTCATGGACAGCTTGTTGTCCGTCATGGCTTTCCAGTAGCTGCTGGTGGCCGCTACCGTCTGCTCGGCCGCTGACATGGAGACCGGATTGGTGTTGTCGGCAAGCTTGGCCGTGACGAGTCGAACCCGGATATCGCCATTGGGGCCGGTTGCTGCTGCGCCCTCGCCGAGAAGGGATTCGACGTCGGTGATCTCGCCACTGCTGGATGGCGCCTGTCCGGGTGGCGCCTCAAAGACGTGCTCCGAATGCGGCGTCCCCTCGAAGAACCGTACGTTCGGATTATCGGGTGTGGGTTCCGGCACCGCCGAGGCAGGGGCCTGGACGAAAAACAGGCCTGTGGCGAAAACCACCAAGCCTGTGGACACCGCGATTGCACGTCGCAAAAAGCCCATTAAATCTCCCGGGGACGGAGTCTGTGGTTCCTGTGAGTCTCAAGAACCGAGATCAGGTTACCGTCGCGCCCGCGCGGGTCCGCGGAAGCAGCCACAAAGCGAAGGCGAGTCCTACCACCGATGTGCGAATCGGCGTCGGGCGATAGCGGAAACGCAAGCATCCCGGAATGCTAACCGGACCCTAACCACGCCGAAATACTTTGGCAACAATGCCCCGCCACACTGGAATAGCCGGCAAGTGCAGGCACCAGCTCCAGTTCAGGAGGACACCATGCTGAAGGAAGTCACCACTCACACAACACGTATACGCGCGATCAGCCAGCTCCACCGCGGAGACGAGATCGAGGCCCGCATGTCCGTTGGTCCCGCCTACGATGACGTGGTCATCCGCCGCGGACGGGTCCAGGAAACAGCGCCTGGAATCGGCGTCGTCTGGATCATGGACCACGTCTCCGGTATGAGGAAAGCCATCAATACCGACGAATGCAGTGTTTGGCGCGTCGCCTGAACCCAGGCTTGACCCCAAATACCCGCTTAGCCGCCGGCCACGGACTGGATAATCAAGACCTCCTGGCCGGCCGCAACCTCCGTATCAAGACCCTTCAGACGCCGGACCTCATCGCCGTTCACGTAAATATTCACGAAACGGCGGAGCGCACCGGTTTCATCCCGCAAACGCCTGGCCAGCACCGGATATTCTCCGGTTACCGAGTCCAGCAACTGTCCAACGGTCACAGCCCCGTCGGCGGACGCAGTCAGATAGGACTGTCCGCCGACGAGCGGCTGCAGGACACCTGGCAACACGACCGTAAAGTCAGCCACAACGGGCCTAACCAGGCACCGGAGCGCTGGCTGATGCTTCCCGCGCCCGGCCGCTGCGGTTTCCAACCACGACGGCGGCACGCACGCACAGTACGTCCGGCAAGTGCGAGGCCACTTCAGTAAAGGTCTCGCCCTCGTCGGCGCTGGCATAGACAGCTCCACCGCGCGTTCCGAAGTACACGCCAGTCGGTTCGGCAGTGTCCACGGATGCGGCGTCGCGAAGCACAGCGTTGTATTCGTGGTCCGGCAGACCGGTGTGGAGCTCTCTCCACGTTCCGCCGGCATCCTCCGTGCGGTGCACGCTGAGCTTGCCGTCCGGCGGGATGCGTTCGCCGTCGGCCTTCAGCGGGATGACCCAGGCGGTGCCCTCGCGCCGGGGGTGGGTCAGCATCACGAAGCCAAAGTCCGCGGGCAGCCCCTCCGCGATGGAGTTCCAGTTCTCGCCGTTATCGTCCGTGCGATATACGCCATGGTGGTTCTGTGCGTACAAACGGCCCTCGACGGCAGCATCGGCAGCAATCTTGTGGACGCACTGGCCAAACTCGGGATTGGGATCAGGCATGAAGTAGGCCGAGATTCCCTTGTTACGGGGCTCCCAGGAGGTACCGCCGTCGAGCGATCTGTAAACGCCGCCCGTGCTCATGGCGACATGGACGTTCTCACCGGAAGGATCCACCACGATCGAGTGGGCTGCCGCGCCGCCATAGCCAGCACCCCACTCACTGCGATGGGGGTGGTCCCAGAGTCCGCGGTTCAGCTCAAAGTGCTCGCCGCCGTCGGTGGATTTCCACACTGAAATCGGCTCGCACCCGGCCCAAACCACGCCAGGACGGGACTCGGCGTCGGGGTAGATCTGCCAGATGCGTTCCAAGGCGGCGTCGGTGCCGTCCGGAAATTTGATGGCGCCTTGCTCGGGTTCGGTCCAGGTGGCGCCGAGGTCATCTGAGTGGGCCACGGTGGGTCCCCAGTGCTCCGAACGCACCCCCACCATGATCCTGGTCTTGCCGTCCCGGGTGTCTATCCCGATGCTCGGGATCTCACTCATCAGGAAATGCGGGCCGGAGAGGGACCATTGTTTTCGGTCCGGGCTGCTTGCGAGCCACAAACCCTTCTTGGTCCCGATCCCTAGGACATAACTTTCTTCGGTAGCCATGAACCCCATCGAACCATTGTGGTCAGGGGAGGGCAATGAATTTTTGAGGCTATGTGGAAAACCCCTTTCGGATCAGAGGACCGGCCCGCCGCGAAAGACAACCACCCGCCGTCGTAGTACACGGACATACGAAGTACTGTGTCGGACCTCACCCGTACCCTGTTTATATGCCTCGTTTTGCCCTTGACATCGATTCCGTCTCCCGCCCTGTCCGCTCCCAATCGCTCTTGGATGCGGTCAACCAGCGCGTGGTCATTGCCGATGGCGCCATGGGCACCATGTTGCAGGGCCGGGAACTCTCCCTGGACACGGATTTCCAGGGACTGGAAGGCTGCAATGAGATCCTCAACGACACGCGCCCTGATGTCATCGGGGACATCCATGACGCGTACTTCGCGGTGGGAATCGACGCAGTAGAGACCAACACGTTCGGCGCGAACTGGTCCAACCTCTCCGACTACGGCATCGACGACCGCATTGAGGAGCTCGCCCGCAAGGGTGCGCAGATTGCCCGCGAGCGCGCGGAGGCTGCAGAAGCGAAAGACGGACGGATGCGGTGGGTTCTGGGTTCCATGGGCCCGGGCACCAAACTCCCCAGCCTCGGGCACACCAGCTACGACTCCCTCAAGCAGACCTTCGCACTGCAGGCCGAGGGCCTCATCGCCGGCGGAGCGGATGCGTTCCTCATCGAAACCAGCCAGGACCTCCTTCAGGCAAAGGCTGCGGTGAACGGTTGCAAGCAGGCGATCGTTGCCAGCGGTGTCCGGCTCCCCATCTTCGTCGAGGTGACGGTCGAGACCACCGGAACCATGTTGATGGGTTCCGAAATCGGCGCTGCGCTCACCGCTCTTGAGCCGCTCGGCGTCGATGCCATCGGTCTGAACTGCGCCACCGGGCCGGATGAGATGAGCGAGCACCTCCGGCACCTGTCCAAGCAGTCCTCGGTCGCTATCGCCTGCATGCCCAACGCCGGGCTGCCGATCCTCGGCGCGAACGGCGCGCACTATCCGCTCTCCCCCACGGAACTCGCCACCGCGCACGAGCAGTTTGTGCGTGAATTCGGCTTGGGCCTGGTGGGCGGCTGTTGCGGTACGACGCCGGAGCACATGGCCGCCGTCGTCGAACGTCTTGAGCCCTTCCGCACCAACGGCAACACGCTCGACGCCGGGACCGTCGCCAACGGCGCGAAAAGCGCCGGCGGCCGGGTTCCCACTGAACGCGAGGCCGGCGTCGCATCCCTCTACCATCACGTGCCGTTCGACCAGGAGTCCGCGTATCTCGCCATTGGTGAGCGCACCAACGCCAACGGTTCCAAGGCGTTCCGCCAGGCAATGCTGGAAGAGCGCTGGGACGACTGCGTGGATATTGCCCGCGAGCAGGTCCGCGTCGGCGCACACCTGCTCGACGTTTGCATCGACTATGTGGGCCGCGACGGCGTGGCGGACATCAAGGAAATCGTTTCGCGCTTCGCGTCGGCCTCCACCCTCCCGCTCGTCATCGACTCCACCGAACCGCCCGTCCTGAAGGCCGGGCTGGAACTCATCGGTGGTCGTCCGGTGGTCAACTCCGTCAATTACGAGGACGGGGATGGCCCGGACAGCCGCTTTGCTCGGATCATGCCGCTGGTGAAGGAACATGGCACCGCCGTGATTGCGTTGACCATCGACGAGCAGGGCCAGGCGCGCACCACCGAAGGTAAGGTGGCCATCGCTTCCCGCCTCGTCGACGCCCTGGTGGGCGATTGGGGGATGCGCGTAGAGGACATCATTGTGGACGCCCTGACCTTCCCCATCGCCACCGGTCAGGAGGAAACCCGCCGGGACGGCATCGAAACCATCGAGGCAATCCGCCAGATCACCACGAAGTACCCGGGCATCCAGACCACCCTTGGCGTGTCCAACGTGTCCTTCGGCCTGAACCCGGCTGCGCGCATGGTGCTGAACTCGGTGTTCCTGCACGAGGCAGTGCAGGCGGGCTTGACCAGCGGAATCATCGACGCCGCAAAGATCGTGCCGCTGGCATCGCTGCCGGATGATCAGCGCAAGGTGGCCCTGGACCTCGTGTGGGACCGCCGCGAGTACGACGCCGACGGCAACGTCACCTATGACCCCTTGGCCATCATGCTGGACCTCTTCGCCGGCGTCGACACCGCTGCGCTCAAGGACCAGCGCGCCGCGGAACTCGCTGCACTGCCCACCGGCGAACGCCTGCAGCGGCGCATCATCGACGGTGAAGGCAAGGGACTCGAAGAGGACCTCGACCTCGCACGCAGTGAAGGCATGACCCCGCTCGGCATCATCAACGACCAACTGCTGGAGGGCATGAAGGTTGTTGGTGAGCGCTTCGGCGCCGGCGAGATGCAGCTTCCGTTCGTGCTGCAATCCGCTGAGGTGATGAAGAACGCGGTCGCACTGCTCGAGCCGCACATGGAGAAGTCGGATTCTTCCGGCAAGGGCACCATGGTGATCGCCACCGTTCGCGGCGACGTACACGATATTGGCAAGAATCTCGTGGACATCATCCTCACCAACAACGGCTACAAAGTGGTCAACATCGGCATCAAGCAGGGAATCGCCGAGATCATGGCCGCAGCGGAGGAGCACGACGCCGACGTGATCGGCATGTCCGGCCTGCTGGTGAAGTCCACTGTGGTGATGAAGGAAAACCTTGCCGAGCTCCAGTCCCGAGGCCTGGCGAAGAAGTGGCCCATCATCTTGGGTGGCGCAGCCCTGACCCGCGCCTACGTGGAGCAGGACCTCGCGGAGCAGTTTGAGGGAACCGTCAGGTACGCCAAGGACGCCTTCGAAGGCCTCGCTCTCATGGAGCCGTTGGTGCAGGTGGCCCGCGGCGCTGACCCTGACGCGGTCGGCCTCCCGCCGCTGAAGAAGCGGATCCACAAGAGTGGCCCCAAGTTCACCGTGACTGAACCTGAGGCAATGCCCGGCCGGTCCGACGTCACCGCCGAAAACCCCGTCCCCGCACCACCGTTCTGGGGCACGCGAATTGTGCGCGGCGTCGCATTGCACGACTACGCTGCTTTGCTCGATGAGCGCGCAACGTTCATGGGCCAGTGGGGACTCAAGCCCGGGCGGGGCGACGACGGCGCCTCCTACGACGAACTGGTGGAACTTGAAGGCCGGCCCCGCCTGCGGTACTGGCTGGACCGTATCCTCGCCGAGGGAATGCTCGATGCATCGGTCGCCTACGGCTATTTCCCCGTTGTGTCCGAGGGCGAACAGGTGGTGGTGCTGCACCACGGAGAGGATCACGACGGCGTCCTCGGCATCCCCGGCCTGCTCGCCCCCGATGGTGGCTCAGACGGACCAATCGGCACCGAGCGCCTGCGCTTCGACTTCCCGCGCCAGCGGCGGGACCGGCACTTGTGCCTCGCCGACTTCGTGCGGTCCCGGGAATCGGGCCAGATCGACGTCCTGCCGGTGCAACTGGTAACCGCCGGTGCGAAAATCGAGGAATTCACGTCCAAGATGTTCGCAGCCAACCAATACCGCGACTATTACGAGCTCAATGGCCTGGTCATGCAGCTCACCGAGGCACTGGCTGAATTCTGGCACGCGCGGATCCGTTCCGAACTGGGTTTCGCCGCCGAAGAGCCGAAGGACAAAGCCGGTTACTTCAAGCTCGACTACCGCGGTGCCCGCTTCTCCCTGGGATATCCGGCCTGCCCGGACATGGAAGACCGCCGCAAGGTCACGGAGCTGCTGAAACCCGAACGGATGGGCGTCATCCTTAGCGATGAGCTGATGCTGCACCCGGAGCAGTCAACGGATGCTTTCGTGTTCCACCACCCGGAGGCCAAGTACTTCAAGGTGTGAGTTGGTGCGGGTCCTTGGCTTTGGGGTGACGGGCATACTTTGTGCCCGTCTTCCTGGATCCAGGGTCCTCGGCCCGGGTGGTTTGAACGCCCGGGCTGGAGACCGGCTTCGCCCGCCGGAAGGCGGCGAGGATAGCCCGTCCCACGGCAGAGATTCCGATGATGGTAGTGATGGCACGCAGGGTGTCCCACCCCGCCGTCGAGGTCAAAAGGGAGTAGAGCAGGAAGCTGCTGAGGTTGGTGGCCAGTGGGGCGCCGGGCGTGTAGGAAATGCCGGTTCCGGCACCCACAGCGAACGGCCAGAACCACAAATTGGTGAGCAGGCCGAAAACGTAGGACGCCACGACGCCATACCCGCAAAGCATCCATAGTTCAGCACGTCCGCGAACCCGGCGGGGCAACAGGCCCGCCCCCGCCCCCACCCAGGCGCAGGCGAAGATCTGGAACGGCGACCACGGGCCGATACCGCTCCAGAGGGCGCTGGAGACTGCGATCGTAGTCGCGCCAAGGAGCATTCCGAATCTGGCACCGAAGGCGCGGCCGGCCAGGATCAGCAGGATGAACACTGCTTCAACTCCCCCGACGCCGGTGCTGGCCACACGAACTGCCGAACCGACGGCGGCCAGGACGCCCAGCAGGGCCACGGTGTGAGCGGAACGGACGGAACCGTCGAGGGAAACCACGACGGCGACGACCGCCAGCGGCGCGATGGCCAACGCCGCGTAGGGAACAGCGGCCGCGGCATCCTCGGGTAGGGCCGCAGCGAGCAATGGCCAGCAGAACGCGCCCAGGGCCAAAACGTTGGCAGCCGCGAGAATTGCGGCCTCCAAGGCCCGTGGCAAGCGGAGGTGGTGGGCCCGCTTTGCGGTCGGACCAATTGTCGGCCCGGTCTCTTTTGCCCCGTCGATGAACCGCGGGGCCGCAACCTGCCGGATTTCTCCGGGCTGCTCTGCTGCCCTGGCTGTGGAGCTCGCGGGGACGGCGTCGCCGTTGGATAGGAGTACGGCTTCGGCTTGGGCGGCAGGCGCCACGCCGTCGTCCATCTGCACGATCCGGGCCCCCAGACCGTGCGCGAAATCGAGGTCATGCGTGGCGATCAGGACTGCTGCGCCAGCGTCCGCCAATGCGAGCAAGGCGGCCGTGATTCCTGCGCGGGCCTCCGGATCGAGCCCGCGGGTGGGCTCATCAATAAGGAGGACTTGGGGATCGTCCGAGGTCTGGAGGGCGATGGCGAGGATACGGCGCTCTCCGGCCGACAGGTCCCGCGGATGCTCGTTTCCAATCGGAATCCGAACGTCACCACGCAATCGGGCCAGGCGTGCTGCTGCCGGCTGTGAGGCGGTCCTGTCCGAGCCATTCCCGTCTGATTTACGCCGGGCCCGCGCTTCGCGCCGATCTGCTGCCCGGAGCTCAGCAGCCACCGTGTCCCTCGTGAAAAGGTCGTCAGAGGCGTCCGGAACCAAAGCGACGCGGCCGCCGTCCACCGTGCCGCTGGTTCCTCCTCCGAGCGCGAGGGCCACCAGCAGCGAGGACTTGCCGGCCCCGTTAGGGCCGACCAGGGCAACCACTTCACCAAGGTGCAGGGTAAGGGAGGCGTCGCGGACGAGCGCCTTGCCGTCGCGGTGCACCGCGAGCTTAGTCGCGGTCAGTACGGGTGCGTCTTCCGGTGACCCCGATGTCGGTGACTGTCCCAATCCCGCTGACACGGCCGACGTCGGGCGGATCCCACCCCGGCGCGAAGGTGCTGGCGAAACGCCCGATACCAGGCCGCCGTCGTGAATACTCCACCATGAGTCGGCGACGGGGAGCAGCGGCTCCGCCCGATGCTCGGCCACAATGATGCAAATGCCCGATCTACGGGCGAGGGCGTCGAGTACGGCGATAACGCGGGCCCGGGCCGTGGTGTCGAGGTCAGCAAGCGGCTCGTCAACCAAAAGTAGGGCCGGGTGCTCCACCACGGCGGCGGCGATCGCCACGAGCATCGCCTCGCCAGCCGAGAGGGAGTTCAGGTTCCGGTCCAGGAGCGCCGACACGCCAATCCACTCCGCGACCTCCACGGTGCGGGCCCTGGCGACGCCGGGCCCAACGCCGCGCAGTTCAAGCGAAAGTGAGATTTCGTCCTTGACGCGGGTGCTCGCGAACGCGGCGCGCGGGTTTTGCAGGACGACGCCGACGACGCCCGCAGTATCGCGAGGCGGTGCTCCCGCACGGTCCACTCCGGCTACACGAACCGTGCCGGTGACTTCTCCGCCGTCGACATGTGAAAGGAGGCCCGCTACACCCCGCAGGATGGTGGACTTGCCTGAGCCGGTGGGGCCGGTAACAACCGTTATTGTCCCGGGGTCTGGCTTGAAGTTTTCCACCTGCAGCCGCGTATCGCCAATGCGGAATTGGGCGTCCCGGATCTCAAGGGGCAACCCCGGATCGCGGCCGGGTTGGTGCGCCGTCCTGCTTCCGAAGCCACGCAATTCCAAGGCCGCCGCAACCCGGCTGGCGTGCTCAAGGGTTCGCTCGAGCACGGGCACTAGGGCGCGGGGCCCGAAGCGCTCGCCCCGCAGCCGGAAGGCCAAGCGGACGGAGGCGACGGCGTCGGCGAGCGCGGGGAGCGCCGCCCAAGCCACCACGAGTGTGCGGGCTATGCCTTGGAATGGACCGCCGCGGGCCAGCCGTATGAAGCCCCTTGCCACGTCAACGAAAGCGTTGAGTACGCCAAAAGCCAGGATCAAGCCGGCAATCGGAAGCGCGGACAGGACCGCCTCCCACAGGCCCGGCGCCGTTACCGGACCTAGGAAGACCACATGGGCGTACGGGGCGGGCAGCCGCACAGACGGCAGGTTGAGCAGAACCGGCCCAACGGTGCCCGCACCGTTGAAAAGAACGCGGTAAATGACCCGCGCCGCGACGAACACGACGGCGAGAGCCGCCCCTGCGCGTAGCGGCGCGGATCGGAAGGTCATGCCGTGGGTGCGGCCGGTGCGCCGTCGACGGTGAACAGCAGCTCCAGGCTCTCGCCGGGCTTCACCTGCTGGGTGGCGAGGCCTTCCTGGGCGTAGGCCCAGTCGCCGGTGGCCGGCTTGACCCAAATGGACCAGTAGGCGAAGGCTGCAGGCATCTTGCCGCACTCTTCGCGGTACGTGCCGCCCTTGTGGGTGATGTCGACGTCGGCAGCGGGCACTCCGTTGACACGGCAGACCAGCTCGGTGGGGTACTGGGTGGTTCCCTCGGTCTTCACCTTTGCTTCGTCCAGCACCTTGGCGGCGGTGGTCGGGGCGTCCAGGGACACGCATACGGATGTGTCAGCGGCGGAGGGCTTCAGGGCGCCGGAATCGACGATGACCTTTACGCCCGTGCAGGGTCCGGAAGCGGCGCTGGATGAAGGCGCTGCGGAGGAAGAGGGGGCGGACGAAGCGGGGGCGGAGGTACTTGACTGGGGGGCCGCTGGCGCGGAACAGGCAGCCAGGGCAAACAGGAGACCAGCGGCGGCGAGGGAACTTGCGGCGGCGGTGCGGATCTTGGAAAAAGTCACGCTCCAAGGGTAGGACGTCGCTTGGCTGGATTCGGATGTGGCGGGTTGTGTGACGTTCGGTGGCGATGCTTGCCGTTGGTCGCCCAACAAAATCTCTGAAAAATTGTTGACAATTGACAGTGAGCGATTTAGATTCATAGTGAATCAAATACCCCACTCGCTCGCATCGGGACGCCTACCGCGAAGAAACGAGCGAGGCCCCCTCTCCTACCACCTCCACTGAAGGGACCCATCATGGCTACTACCGACTCCCGCCCGAAGTACATCTCCTTTGACATCTACGGCACACTGATCAACTGGGATACTGACTCCACTACCCGGCGCTTGCTCGCGGGCCGTTTGCCTGAAGAGCAGTGGCCCGCGTTCAAGAAGGTGTTCCGCGGCTACCGCTTCGACGAAGTCCTTGGCGACTACAAGCCGTACGAGCAAATCCTGCAGAATTCCTTTGACCGGGTCTGCAAGTTCTTTGGCATTGGGCCAACCCCTGGCGCAGGGGCAGAGTTCGCTGACGCTGTCCGCGGCTTTGGTGCCCACGACGACGTGCCGGCGCCGCTGAAGCTCATGGGCGACAACTACAAGCTGGTGGCCCTGTCCAACGCCGACGACAGCTTCCTGGAGATCAGCATCCCCAAACTCGGTGCTGACTTCCACGCCGTGCTGACCGCCGAACAGGCACAGGCCTACAAGCCCCGCTACCAAGCCTTCGAGTACATGCTCGACACCCTGAACGCCAAGCCGGAAGACTTCCTGCACATCGCCTCGCACACCCGGTACGACATGCACCCGATGCACGACATGGGCTTCCGTAACCTCTGGGTTCTGGACCGCGGCTACGACCCCATCACTGGCGGCTACGACTACAACAGCGTTAAGTCCCTGGACGAGATCAACAAGCACCTCGGCCTCTAAACCGGTTTGCTGGCTCTCCGTCGATGAAAGGCTGAAATGAGCGATTCTGCTTTTATCCAAGCAGTGGCATCAGAGAGTGGACTCCTGGCGGAGCATCCGCAGCTCGCTGACCCCGCCGTTTTGGAGCTGCTTGAACAGTTCTACGGCCTGAAGGGAACGCTGGTCCGGATTCCCACCGAGAAGGACGAGACATTCCGGCTCCGGGATGGGGACGAAACGTATCTGGTGAAGATTTCAGCCCCGGATGAGGATCCAGTGATCGTCCACCTTCAAACGGCTTGCATGGAGCATTTGGAACGGGCTGCCCCTGAACTTCCAGTCCAGCGTCTTGTCAGGAGCCTTGGCGGAGAGCCGCAAATCCTCATTCCGGCCCCTGCGGGAGCCTTTGATCGGGTACTGCGGGTGATGCGGTTCCTGCCTGGTGACTTGCTGGCCAATCAAGACGCGTCGGCTGGCCAGCTTCGATTGGTGGGCTCAAGCCTGGCCCGCCTGGGGATTGCTTTGCAGGATTTCGATCATCCCCGCGCCAACCGTTTGCTCCTCTGGGACCTTAAGCACTTCCACCGGATGCGGCCCTTGCTTGAATACGTGGAGGACCAGGAAAAACGATCCCTCGCGGAGGATATTTTCGATCAGTTCGACGAAAAAGTGGTTCCGCTCCTCAGCACCCTGACCTCCCAGGTTGTCCACGGGGATTTCAGTCCGTTCAATGTCCTGGTCAACCCCAGCACGCCCGACTACGTGACCGGGATTATCGACTTCGGGGACGTCGTGCGAACCCCCCTAATCTTCGACATCAGCGTCACCATGGCCAACCTGCTGGGGGCCGACCCGGCCAGCCCCTGGGAGCACGCACTCCACGTCATGAACGGTTATCGAAGCATCCACCCCTTGCCGGGGCAGGAGTTGGAGGCCCTGATCGTCTCTGCCCAGGCTCGCCTGCTGCTGCGGGCCCTGATAACCCAGTGGCGCGCAAGCCAGCTGCCGCAAAGGCGCGACTATCTCCTCTCCCATTCAAAACCCGATTGGGACCGGCTCGCCTCCACCGCCGCGGCGCCAGCACCCGAACTTTCCTTCACACCATGAACCCCACCGCCGAGCCCCCAGGAGAAACCATGGACCTCTCTTCCCAAATAATCCGCAAACCGTCCAAGGCCATGGTTAACGGCTTCGATCCCAGCCGCTTGGACGAGCTCCCGGACCAGATGCAAAAGAGCATTCGACGCCGGGACAAGAGCCTGGGGCCCAGTTACAGGCTCTTTTACGACGAGCCGCTGGAAATCGTTCGCGGCAAGGGCGTCACGTTGTTTGACCGGGACGGCAATGAATATCTCGACGTCTACAACAACGTTCCCTCTGTCGGTCACGGCCACCCGCGTGTCATTGAAGCTGTACACCGGCAGATGCAGACGCTGAACACGAACACCCGCTACGTCCAGGAGTCCATCCTGGATTACTCGGAGCAGCTCCTTTCAACGTTCCCCGCCGAACTCGGCCATGTCATGTTCACGTGCACCGGTTCAGAAGCCAATGACCTCGCGATGCGCGTCGCAAAATATGTGACCGGACAGCAGGGCATCATCGTCACGGCCGGCGCGTACCACGGCCTTACTGCCGAGGTCTCGTCGTTCTCACCTTCCTTGGGCAAGGGTGTGCCGCTGGGTGCGAACGTGCGGGTTATCGACGCCCCTGACGCCCTGCGCTATTCATCAGATCAAGCCCCGCTGCAGGATCACCTGCGGGCCCAGGTGCGTGCAGCCATTGCTGACCTGCACCGGCACGGTATCGGAGTGGCCGCTTTCATCGCCGATAGCATCTTCTCCTCCGACGGTGTCTTCGCTGGCCCGTCAGGCTTCCTCCGCCCCATCATCGAAGAGATCCATGCCGTGGGTGGCCTGTACATCGCAGACGAAGTACAGCCGGGATTCGGCCGGACGGGTGAGGAATGGTGGGGCTTCCAGCGCCACGGAATCGTCCCCGACATCGTGACCATCGGCAAACCCATGGGTAACGGCATTCCCGTAGCTGCAGCAATCTTCAAGCCCGAATTGCTGCAGGAGTTCGGGAAGAACATCCGCTACTTCAACACCTTCGGCGGAAATTCAGTAGCCATAGCGGCAGCCCAGGCCGTTCTGGACGTCATCCGGGAGGAATCACTCATAGAGAACGCTTTGAAAGTTGGCGGAAAGATCCTCACCGGCCTGAAGGACCTCACCCGGAATCTCGACCAGGTGGCAGAAGTACGCGGTAGCGGCTTGTTCATCGGCGTCGACCTCGTGACCGATCGGTCCACCCTCACTCCAAACGGGGACGCCGCCGCCAGCATAGTCAATGCCCTCCGGCAGGACCGGATCCTGATCTCGGCTTGCGGCGCGCAGGGCAACGTCCTGAAAATCCGTCCGCCAATGCCCTTTTCCAGTGACGACGCCGATCGCCTGCTTGAAGGAATGGGCCGTGCCCTCAAGGCACTGCGCTAAGGCGCAACAACAAACAGGCCGGCCTGGCGCCGGCACCAAATGCTTGGGGATTGTGCCTTCCACTGTGAAAGCACTCTGTGTATTACACCAGCCGAAATCACTTGAAGGGTTGCACCATGAAGACGACACACAAGATCCAAACAGCCGCTGCGGGGCTCGCTGTACTGTTGGCCCTGACTGCATGCGGTGGTGCCGCAACAGGGACTGAAGCGACGGAGATTCCGAAGACACAGAACACCCGTGACATATCAGAGGGTGTCCAACCGGACGCCGCGGCGGTGGCGTTGCTGCCGAAGGCCATCAAGGACAAGGGCGAGCTGACGGTCGCGATGGACCTCAGCTCCCCGCCGATGACGTTCCTCGCCGAGGACAACACAACGCCCATTGGCGTAAACCCGGACCTTGCCCGTTTGGTAGCAAAGAAGCTGGGCCTGAAGCTGAAGTTCGAGAACACGGCGTTCGACACAATCATTCCCGGCATCGACGGCGGCCGCTACGACTTCACCGCCACCACCATGTCCGCTACAGCCGAGCGGCTGAAGGTGTTGGACATGATCAACTACCTCAAGGGAGGCTCGGCCGTAGCCGTAGCGAATGGCAACCCGCTCAACCTGACCAATGACACGCTCTGCGGCAAGAACGTTGGTGTGACAAAGGGCTCAACACAGCAACTGAAGCACCTGCCCAATGTCTCGGAGTGGACCTGCACTTCCCAGGGCAAGCCGGCCATCAACGCCATCACCCTGCCCAACGTCCAGGAAGCCCTGACACAACTGGACTCCAAGCGGATCGACGCTGTCTTTTACGATGCCAGTGCCCTGGCCTGGGCCAACGACCAGCAGCCCAACCACTTCACCACCTTGCAGCCGCGCATGGATACCCGCACTGACACCAATGTCGCCATGGGCCTGAAGAAGGGGTCACCCCTGACCCCGGCACTCCAGAAAGCAATCCAGTCGGTTCTGGAATCCCCGGAATACAAGAAGTCCCTGGACTACTGGGGCCTGGGAGAATCAGCTATTACTGAGGCCAAGATCCGCTAGAACCCGCCCGGTCACGTCCTGGCCTCGCTCTGATACCTCATTAAGGTTGTGCTATGCGTACCAACCCCACCGCACGCGACTACACCAAGGCTTCGGTTCTTGATGCTCTCCTTTCAGAGGCACCCTTGACCCGTACCAGGCTCATCGAATTGACGCGATTGAGCCAGGCCACGGTATCCCGGAAGGTGGATGAGCTTCGTTACGACGGTTTCGTCGTCGAACAGGGAGTCAATGCGGTCGCACGCCGCGGCCGGCCCTCCACCTATCTGGATGTGCCAGGTACGGCGGGGCATGTTGTGGGCATCTCGTTCGGGGCGCGGACCACATGCGTCCTGGTGACGGACCTGCGGGGCCGCGAGGTCAGGCACGTGATTGTTCCCAGCCGGGAGGGCGGCGATATGGAAGCCACTTCCGAGTGGTTGCTGGACTTGGTAGTGGACACCAGCAAGTCCGCCGAGGGGCCACTTCGCCAAATCGTCGCCGCCCTCCCTGGACGCGTCCGGACGGAAACGGCCCTTCTTCAAAAGACGATCGAAGATCGATTGAATGCTCCCCTGCTGCTGGAGAGCGATGCCAGTGCGTCGCTCCGGGGGATTCTGGAGGAAGACGCGACCATAGGAAATGCTGTTCTCTTCATGCTGAGTACGGAGCTGAGCTTCGCCAGTTGCACTGATCATGAAATCGCAAAGGGCCGAACTTCGGCTTTTGGCCACCTTGGTGAGGTTCTGTTCTCCGGTGTTGGCAACGAGACACTCGAGGGACTGTTAAGCACCAAGGGATTCGTCCAATTCGCCAGGGGACGGGGACTGGACCTGGACGACATCCAGGCGCTCTGGTCCCAACCGAAGGATGCGGCGTCCCGTGCGGAAGTGATGGAGGCATTTACGACGGCGGTGGTCGCCGCCGTCGGCGCCGTTGCCGTGACGCTTGACCCCGAGTCTGTATATTTCGTGGGCCGCCTGAGTCCGCTCGTGGACGAAGTCCTTCCCGAGGCACGCAGGCGGCTGGCACAAAGCCTTCCGGTAGTCCCCGGTATCACCGTGGTGCCGCAAGTCGTCGGACTATCGGTGGCCCAAGGAGCGGCATATGCAGGACTGGCGTTGGTACAGTCCCGGCTGCGGGACTCCATGCTTGAGGCCCAGTAGCAACCATGTAATGAACCCGGGCTGTCCTGGATAGCTTTTTGCTTCGGGGCAACAAAACCGTTGACAATCTACAACCGAGACGAGTATTGTCGACAATCGACGGTACTTCACAAGGCGCTCTCGTCGACAATCGACGAGAGCAATCAAAATCAAAACTGGAGGAAAAAATGGCATTCGACATCAAGCCGAAGTTCGCAACATTCGACATGAACGGAACACTCATCAAGTTCGCTATCGCCGACGCGACCCGTGCGGTCCTGGGCGAACGCCTGCCGGCGGAGCTCGCCGATGAATACCTGCAGGCCACCAAGGCATACCGGATCGATGAGTGCATGGGCGATTACAAGCCCTTCCACCAAATCATCGCCAACTCCATGGAACGCGCCTCACGCAGGCTCGGCCTTGAGTACCGCGAGGCCGACGCAAGGGCGGTTTACGAAATTGTCCCCACGTGGGGCCCCTACCCAGGTGTGACCGAGGCCCTGAACCGCCTCGCCGAGGCAGTCCCCCTGGTCATCATTACCAACAGCGACACGGTGCACGCTGAGCGACTTTCGGAAAACCTCCAAGCTCCGTTTGCAACCGTCATCAGCGCCGAGCAGATGGGCATGTACAAGCCCCGGCTCGGAGCCTTTGAGTACATGTTCGACAAACTTGGCGTCACGCCCGACGAGGTTGTCCACGTCTCTGCGAGCCCGATGTACGACCACCGGTCCGCAGCCACCATGGGCATCAAGAACAAGGTGTATGTGGACCGTGGCTTCGAGCATGACGAGCACTGGCTCGGCTACGAGCGGATCACCGACATCGCCGAGCTCCCCGTACTCTTCGGCCTGCCCCGTCCCGCTGCTTCCTAAGAAAGACCCGATTACAGATGAGCGTCACTATGGCGGGCTCGGCTTTGGATCGGCTCCGGGCCCTTGGCCTGGAGCTTCCAACCCTCGCTGACAGCCCTTATTACGTGGACCACCGCGAGGTGGGTTCCAGTATCCACATCGCCGGCCAACTACCTTACAAGGACGGTGTGCTGCTGGGCCAAGGCATCGTGGGGCGGGACGTGGGGCTGGAGACAGCGCGGGAGTTGGCCCGCCATGCCGCGCTCAACTGCCTCGCCGCGGCTGTGCAGGCGGTGGGAGACCTGGACCGGGTCCGGATCGTGCAGATGCTGGTGTTCGTGGCCAGTACACCGGATTTCGGTCTGCAATCTCGGGTCGCCAACGCGGCCAGCGAATTGCTCATCGAGGTGTTGGGGGAGAACGGACGGCACGCCCGCACCGCAATCGGCGTCGCCGGGCTGCCGGCCAACACTCCTGTAGAGATCCAGATGATCTGCACAGCCGCTTAGCCGCGGACATGTTGGCGGCAAAATTCATGAGGAGAACAGCGTGAACCGTATCCAAGGAGCACTCAACGCTCTGGTCGAGCGGGTCGACACCCCTGCGCCGATCGTGCTGGCAGACGTTATGCAGGACAACATCGATCGCATGCAGGGCTTCGCCGACCGCCAGGGACTCAATGTCAGACCGCATGTAAAAACGCACAAATGCGTCGAAATCGGCCGTCGACAGGTCAAGGCCGGAGCTGTGGGAATCACGGCCGGCAATGTGGGTGAGGCCGAGGTCTTCGCCGCAGCGGGCTTCGACGATATCTTCATCGCCTACCCAATCTGGCCTTCGGGAACGAAAGGCCTGCGCATCCGCAAACTTGCCGTAACCACCCGACTACGCGTCGGCGTCGACAATTTCGCGGCGATCGATGCCCTCGCTGATGCGATGGGATCTGAGGCCGAACGGCTGCAGGTTGTCATCGAGGTGGACTGCGGTGCGCGGCGTTCCGGCGCACCACCCGAGTTCGCCGGCGAACTCGCCGCGGCCGCCCGCCGGCGGGGGCTGGTGCCGGTGGGTGTCTTCACCTATCCAGGTCATGGAAGTGCCAGCCCGGACTCCCGCCAGCGAGCCGCGATGGACCAGGAAGCCGCCCTCACCACAGCGGTGCGGAGCTTCAGCGCGGCGGGCATCAGCGCAGACGTCGTCAGCGCGGGCTCAACACCCACCGTTGAGTACTCCACGGGCAACGTGATCACCGAAATCAGGCCAGGCGAATACGTGTTCAATGACTTGAACAACGCGCGGCTCGGGGCATGCACGGAAGATCAGATTGCCCTGTTCGTCGCCGGCACGGTGGTCAGCGACTGGGTTCCCGATCAGGTCATTCTCGATGTGGGCACCAAAGCTCTCAGCCGGGAGGGCAACCCGCAGATCGGCTATGGCGCCGTCCCCGGCACGTCGGCGGTTCTGTCCAAGCTCAACGAATACCACGGGTTCCTTCCCCTCCCGGCCGGCGATTTCCAGCCGGGCGTTGGCACGGTGCTCCCGATCGTGCCGAATCACGTCTGCCCGGTGGTGGTCAATTTCGAGGAGTACATCGTCACTGACAGCACGGGAACATCGCTGGAACGGTGGCGGGTGGATGCCCGCGGATTCCTCAGCTGATTCGTGGGGGCCGTACCCGCCGACCCCCAGCCCGCAACCAAGCAACTTACCGTAGAAGGACTGACCACCATGAGACTTGATAAGACCACTGCTGTCATAACCGGCGCCAGCAGCGGAATCGGGGAAGCAGTGAGTTCCCACTTCCGCCGCGAAGGCGCCCGGCTGCTGCTCACTGGCCGCAGGGAGCAGCTCGATAGCGCCCAGCCCGACGACGTGTACCTCCCCGGAGATCTAAATGACGAGGCATTCGTCGAAAGCCTCGCCCGTCAGGCTGCCGAAGCGTTCGGCACCGTGGACGTCGTCGTCCTTAACCATGGCCTGCAGGTAAGCGGCCCGCTGACGGAGATGGCGTATGAAGATGCCAAAAACGTGCTCCACAGCAACCTCCTCAGCGCTTTCCTGATGATGAAGCATTTTGCACCGTTGATGCCTGCTACGGGCGGCTCGTTCGTCTTGGTCGGTTCACGGCTGGGCATGGTTGGCAAGCCCGATGAAGTCCTTTACTCCGCGGCCAAGGGCGGCCTCATCATGCTCGCCAAAGGAGCCGCAATCGAGTGGGCCTCACGCAACATCCGCGTCAACGTCGTCGCACCGGGGCTGACCGTCACCCCGGTCATAGAGGCATCGTTCCAGCGCCGGCCCGATCCCCAGGCGTACCGGGCAGAACGCGAGGGCCAGATCCCACTCCGGCGCCTGGCAACTCCCGAAGAAATTGCCGACGCCATACTTTTCATGGCGTCTCCGGAATCGTCCTACATCACAGGCGCCGTACTGCCCGTCGACGGCGGCTACACCGCTTTCTAAACAGCACACCGCCTTCCACTGGCTCACCAACTCCCCACAAAGTAGGACAAAGATGAAAGCCCTCACAGCAACACCCCGAAACGGAGACCTCGGCTTCTGGATGGCCGGACTCGCGGAAAACCGGCCAACGTACCCGCGTTTCGCAGGCGAGGGGACCGTGGACCTGGCAATCATTGGCGGTGGGTACACAGGCCTCTGGGCTGCCTACTTCGCCAAGAAGCTCGAGCCCTCACTGTCGGTGGCGGTTTTTGAGGCAGAACAGATCGGCTACGGAGCCTCCGGGCGAAACGGCGGCTGGCTGTCCGCCATGGTTCCCGGCAACCGGGCAACATTTGCCCGCGTATCCGAAGGCGGGCTGGACGCAAGCAGGGCCTTCCAGCAGGAGTTCATTGCCGGCGTCGACTCTGTCCTTGGCATTCTCCAGGCCGAGGGCATCGATGCGGACCAGCACAAGGGCGGCGCGCTGGTCGCCGCCCATACCAAGGCAGGGCTGGGAAGACTGGTCACCAGGCGCGACGCCGACCTGAAGTATGGCGTGACTGAACACGAGGTCCATCTGCTGGACCGGGACGAGTTCCAAAGCCGCGTCAACATCTCCACCGTCCACGGAGGGCTCTTCTACAAGCACTGTGCCCGGATCCAGCCGGCCAAACTTGTCCACGGCCTCGCGGACACCCTGACGGCCATGGGGGTGAACATCTACGAACGCAGCCGGGTAGGCAGCATCGATGGCTCCACCGTCACACTCGACCATGGGCGGGTGACCGCAACCAAGACCTTCATCTGCACCGAAGGGTATTCGGGACAGCTGCTTGGCAAACGAACGCTGATACCGATCAACTCCTCAATGATTGTCACCAAACCGCTCTCTGAGGACGCATGGCAACAGATTGGATGGAACGGGCTGGAGTGCCTCAACGACTCCGCGCACACGTTCATCTACTCCCAACGCACAGCTGATGGCCGCATCGCCATTGGTGGTCGGGGACGGCCCTACCGCTACGGCTCCGGCACCGGAGGCGCCGGCGCTACTGCCCAGTCAACGATCGATCTGATCTCTACCAAACTCCGTTCCTTCTTCCCTGGGATCCAGTTCGAAGTGGACCACGCCTGGTCCGGAGTCCTGGGCGTCACCCGTGACTGGAACGGGGGCGTCAATTGGGACCAGGCATCCGGAATCGGATCGTCCACCGGCTATGCCGGACACGGTGTTACAGCCGCCTACGTGGGCGGGCGAACGCTCGCGGAACTGGCCTTCGAACGGGAAACGGAACGGACCACGCTCCCCTGGGTTGGCTACCGTGCACGGAAATGGGAACCGGAACCCATTCGCTGGTTGGGTGTTCACGGCATGTACCGGCTTTTCGGTCTTGCTGATCAATGGGAAGAGCGCAAGGATTCAACCAAGACGTCCCTCCTGGCCAGATTCGGCAGCAGGCTCGCCGGACTGCACGAATAGGGCACCATGCAAAAACCTTCATTTGAAACGCCCGCGGGAGGTACACCGTGAAGACCAAAAACAAGATCCAGGCTGTAGCCGCTGGGTTTGCAATGCTGCTGGCCCTCACCGGCTGTGGCGGGACAACAAGCACCGCCCCAACAGATCCGAAAACGGCCGACATCTCCGAGGGCGTCCAGCCTGACGAAAAGGCCGTGAGCCTGTTGCCAGCTTCCTACAAGGACAAGGGCGAACTGACAGTCGCGATGGACCTGCACTACCCGCCGACGACGTTCCTCGCTGAAGACAACTCGACGCCGATCGGCCTGAACCCGGACATCGCCCGCCTCGTGGCAAAGAAGCTCGGCCTGAAGCTGAAGTTCGAAAACACCGTCTTCGACACGATCATTCCTGGCATTGACGGGGGCCGCTACGACTTCACCGCCACCACCATGTCCAAGACCGATGAGCGGCTCAAGGTCCTGGACATGATCGACTACTTCAAGGCCGGCAACTCAGTGGCCGTGGCCGCGGGTAATCCTTTGAAGCTCACCAACGAAACCCTGTGCGGCAAGAACATCGCCGTCACAGCCGGCTCCACAGGTCAACTCAAGCGCCTCCCTGCCCTTTCGGAGCAGACCTGCACCTCCAAGGGACAGCCCGCGATCAATGCCGTGACCCTGCCCAACGTCCAGGAGGCCCTGACACAGTTGGCGTCCAAGCGGGTCGACGGCATCCTCTATGACACAACCTCCCTCGCCTGGGCCGAGAAGCAGCAGCCCAAATCGTTCACCATCCTGACTCCGCAGGTCAACGTTGGCTCCAGCGACCTCACCGCTATCGGCCTGAAGAAGGGCTCTCCCCTGACCCCCGCCCTCCAGGCCGCCACCCAGTCCGTCCTGAACAGCCCGGAGTACAAGAAGTCCCTCTCGAATTGGGGCCTCGAATCCGGTGCCATCACCGATGCCAAGCTCAACTAGGAGACGTTCTCCCCTCATGCAAACCCTTAATCACAGAAGCATGGGCTTTGTCCGCGAAACAGCCGACAGCCTGCTGTTCATGAATGCAGATTCCGAGGTGCTCTGAGCCATGGACGGAAAACTGGCCGTCATCGGCCTGGGCAGCATCGGAAGCATGGCACTCTGGCAGGCCTCGCGTCTTTCCGATTCCGTGGTCGGTTTCGAAGCACACACCCCGGCCCATGGACGCAGCGCCGTAGGCGGGGACACCCGGCTGTTCCGCATGATCTACCGCGGCAGCCCCGCGCAATATCCCATCCTGGAGCGCTCACGGGATCTCTGGGCGGAACTCGAGGCAGAAACGGGACAGGACATCCTCACCCGCTGTGGCGGACTCTCCATGGGCACCACCGATGGGCCATACCTCCGCAGCATTCTCGAGACTGCCCGGATCAATGGGGCTGCCCACCAGATCCTGAGCCGTGAGGAAATGGCCGAACGTTACCCTCAGCACAACCTCCGTGCTGACGACTCCGCAGTGTTCGACCCCAACGCCGGTGTCCTGCGGACTGACCGGGCAGTAACGGCAGGCATTGCCGCTGCACAAGCCAACGGGGCAACGGTCCTTGGTAACACTCCTGTTACCAGCATCCGGGAAACCAACGACGGCGTTGTCGTCAGCTCCGGCGACACCTCCTGGACCTTCGAGAACGTCATCGTCGCCTCAGGGGGTTGGTCCCGGCGGCTCATGCCTGATTACCTGAAGCCACACACCGAAACACGCAGGGTTTTCCTGAGCTGGTTCGTTGCCCGCGACGCAGCGCAGTTCACCCCGGAGAAGTTCCCCACATTCAACCGGATGTACGAGGACCGCTCCATGTACGGAGCACCCGCCGTGGACGGCGTTACAGTCAAAGCCACCCTGGACGGCCGGGGCACGGTGACAACGGACCCCGATGCTTTCCCCAGGGAACTCTCAGCAGCCGAAATTGCCGACACTTTGGGAACCGTCACCGAATTCCTGCCCGGCCTGGTTCCCAGCATCGTCCGCTCGGACGCCTTCCCGGATCTCTACACCGAGGACCGCAATCCGCTGTTGGGCTGGTTCGGCGGGTCCAGCAGGATCTACTGCGCCACAGGCTTCTCCGGAGGCGGATTCAAAAATGCCACTGGCTTTGGTCACATCGCCGCGTACGAGGCGCTCGGCAAACAGTCGCTCGACGGGCTGGAATTCGTTCGCCCCGAACGGTTCAGGACGAGCTAGCCCGGTATAATCGACAATCGACAAGGGAGGCGGAACATGGACCGCAAGTTCACCTGGCAGGAACAGCGGATGACGACGCCGGATGGTGTCTACCGCGTACTCCGCACCGCCATCCTTAACGGAACTGTGCCTCCCGGGGAACAACTGCGCGAGACACATATCGCCGCCGACCTCGGTATCAGCCGATCCCCGCTACGTGAGGCGCTGACAAAGCTCGAGGAAGAAGGGCTAGTGGTAAAGGTCCCCTTCCGGGGATCCTTCGTCGTAGAAGTCAGCGCCCGTGACGTCGCAGAAATCGCGTCGGTCCGCGTACTCGTCGAGCCCTATGCTGCCGAGCTCTCAGCCCCCACGCTGCGGGGTCCCGAGCGGCTCCGTCTCAAGCAGACCATCGAGGAACTGTACCGGGCCACCGACACCAATGACATCCCAGCCAGCATTGACGCCCACCTTCGTTTCCACAGGCTCTTCTACGAATTTTCGGGGAACACCGCCCTGCACAACATGTGGAACGGGTGGGAGAACAAGTTGCGTCTCTACCTGGCGGTCGATCACCGTACCTATAGCGACCTGCACGAGATCGCTGTTGAGCACGAGAAATTGGCTGAGCTAGCTCTGGCCGGAGACTTCGATGCCTTCCGCCAGGAAATGGTCAGTCAATTCCAGAATGCTCTCCACGAAGAACCTTTACAGCAGAAAAGCCCACAGCAGACGTAAATCGGCTTTCCGCGAGGCTGGCTCGGGCCCTGCCTTAGTCCACGAACTCCGACTGCGTCTCAATGAAGTCCCAATCCTGCACCGTCAGCACTCCACTGACTTTGTCTGGATGAGGGCCCCCAGCCTCGGCAATGTGCTGCAGGACCTGTAACGGAAGGTCCTCGGCACGCAGGTTTTCGCGTAGCCACTCCTTGCTGTCCATGTGCAAGTCCAGCCACCACATGAAGATTTCCATCGCAGACCACCTCTCCTCGGATTAACCGTAGGCCGGGGCCGGGTCGTCTACAAGGGCTGCCCCTCTGCAGATGTGGCTCCACGAGCGCAGGGCTATCAGGGTCTTGTGGGGAGCCCGGCTGAGGGCCAATCTGTACGTAGGGATATCCGGCGTGCTCTTGACCCAGAGTCCGGATGCCCCTCGCACAAGGGATCCGCGATGGACTGTGACATCGAGCTGGAGATCGATACCGGCTCTGCACGCGGCGAATACACGGTGCACGTGGTCCGTGCTCCGGCGGGAGGCCACGCTTCGGGGATGTTCACCTTGGACGTTGACGGCATCCTGGACCGGCTGCCCCAACTTGAAGCGACCGTTCTTGCCTCCGCGGTCGCGGCCCGCCGCACCATGCCCGTGGCCGAGATGGCAGTCCGCGAAGTTGGCCAGCAGTTGTTCCAGGCCTTGTTCACCCGCGAGGTCTACGGCACGTACCGGGCCAGCCTGGGCGCGGCCCAACACGCAGGCCAGCAACTGCGGGTGGTCTTGCGCCTTGCCGCCCCGGAATTGGCTACCATGCCGTGGGAGACCCTCTTCGATCCCGAAACCGAGACGTACCTCTGCCAAACAGAACCCCTGTTGCGGCACATCCCTGCCCCCGACTACAACCAGAACCCGCTGGACGTGTCTCCTCCGCTGCGCATCCTCGGCATTGTTGCCTCACCTCGGGACCTCCCCACGCTGGACGTCGACGCCGAAAAGGACCACTTAAGTAGGGCGCTAGCGGGACCCGTTGCCGAGGGACGCGTGGAACTTGTCTGGTCCAGGAGCGGAACCTGGGATGACGTGCAATCCATGTTGCTTGCCGGTCCATGGCACGTAGTCCACTTTGTGGGCCACGGCGACTACGATTCCCGCACAGACGAAGGCAGGATCGCCCTCGTCGGGCCAGACGGCAGGGCAGCAATGGTCCGCGCCGTGCGGCTCATGGCATTGCTGAGTGTTGCCGCTCCACGTCCGCGGCTGGTTGTGCTGAACTCCTGTTCGTCCGGGGAGATGAGCCAATCCGACCTCTTCTCCGGCACTGCTTCCTCCCTGGTCAGGAGCGGGATTGGCGCTGTCGCCGCAATGCAATTCGCCATCAGTGACTCCGCTGCCATCGCCTTCGCCCACGGCTTCTACGCCGCGATCGCCAACGGCCGAACGGTGGACGAGGCAGCACGTGTCGGCCGGATCTCGGTCATGGCCAGCCCGGACGGAACACTCGAATGGGTCACCCCGGCCCTCTACGTCCGGGGCGGCTCCACTCAACTCTTTACGCTGCGCGGCACGCCACGCGCAGCGGCTTCGGAAGCACGTTCGACGTCGGCGCCCACCTCGGGCGGGCAAGCCGGCCAAGCTGCTGTCCCGACGTCGGCGCCCACCCCCGGCTGGCAAGCGTCAGTCCCGCTGCAGGCCCCAGGCTCCGGCACGGTAAGCTCCGGCACGGGGAGCTCCGGTACGAAAGACGACGCCACCGCGAAGTCGGCACAAACCAACGCCGACCAGGCCATGAAGCGAGCCCAATTGCGGGCTCTTTATGTCCAGGCGTCCGCGGAGTTAAGGGCACGGCGTTTCGAGCAAGCCGTTGAATTGTTCGATGACCTCCTGACGTTGGAGCCCGGCTACCGCGACGCCACGGCGCTAAGGGAGAGCGCACAGCACCGGCTGGACATGTCCCGCACATACCGTGAGGCACTCGCCGCTGAAGAGGCCGGAGATTGGCTGGCAGCGGCGGACGGCTTTGCCCTGGTTCAGGAAGATCGGGAGTTCCCCGAGGCAGCAAGCCGCCGTCAGGACTGCGAGCGCCGTCAACGTATCTCCGACCTCCAGGGCGAACTCCGCTACCACTCGTCTTTGGGCTCATGGGGAGCCGTGGTTGATGTTTCAGCCGAACTTGCGACGCTAGACCCGAACGCGGCCGACCCAGACGGACTTGCGAGCGCTGCAAGGGCTGAGATCGAGAAGGCGAAACAACCAGAACCGGAGCCTGCAAAGCAGCCTTCCCCCGACAGGGAGCCACAGGGCTCGTACACCACAGCGGACCTGCATCCGGAGCCCCGGCGGGCAACGGCAACCCCCGCAGCGCAGAGACCGGCAGCCACCCAGGTTCCTGCGTCGGGCACTCCATCCGCGAAACCGCCGCAACCAGCACTTGCCTGGACACCGCTCGCGTGGGGTGGCGCCGCGCTGGCACTGGCGGGGCTGCTGGGCACGTTCATTGTGGTGTTCTTCATGTGGTTCGACGAGAACTATTGGCAGGACAACGGCGGTGACATCGTGCTCCGGATCCTGTACGGCCTGCTGGCACCCCTCGGTTATCTGCTGCTTATGGTCGCCGGGCTGCCTGAGCGGACCCTGCAAGCGCGTCTTGCGATGACCGGCGTCGTGCTTTCCGCCGCGATCTTTGGGCTCGCGGGCTTGAACTACACGGTGGAAGTGACCGCCGTCGTGGCCAGTTTTATCCTTGCCGCCTTCGGACTTTGGGCGGGCATCCTGGCTCTGAAGGACCCGGCGAGGCGAACGTTTGCGTGGCTCCTCCTGCTGCCCACGGTGTTGCAACCGATCATCTGGATCCAAGGGAAAGGCGTGTTCATGGAGAGCTGGTACATGTCGCAGGCGCTGCCGTTGCTGCTGCATCTGATGCTTCTTTGCGCGGTGGGCGTGGTGTTCGTCGTGATGGCACGGCGGCTCCGCACCGTCCCTGCAGCGGGACCTGAAGCGGGGCCTGATGCTAACGCGGGAACCTCGCCATGAGCCGGCTGGTTGAGTTCACCACCGACGACGGCGGCACTGTGGTTGTGGAGGTCGCGAGCACAGCCGGGAGTATCGTGACCCGGGGTGGCGATCACGCAGGCGATTATTCCGGCGTCTTCGCGAGGGCCCAGCAGACTTTCCAGCGGGCCTTGGAGCATGTCCGGCCCGCAGTCCAGGGCGTGATCGATGAGCTGTTGAGCCTTGAGAACCGGCCCGACGAGGTCAGCGTGGAATTCGGCATAGACCTCCATGCCGAGGCCGGGGCTTTCATTGCATCGGCCAGCACTGCGTCCAACTTCAAGGTGCGGCTGACCTGGAACAAACCGAGCGAGCCCTGAAGGGCGCCAAACAGCCTGTTCAAGGACACCTCGCGGCGCAACAATAGGGTATGGCTGCGGAGAATTTCAGCGGACGGATTCCTTTGGTTGTCGGCGTCTTGCCCGACCAGCATGTGGAGGTGCTGCAAACGGCCCGGACGCTGGCGGAGCAACTCGGGGTGCCCCTGGTTTGCGCGTACGTAGACGAGGCCAGCTACCTCGTGGAATGGGACCCGGCGCGCGAGACACACCGGATGTCGCTTCATCCGGAGAAGGATGACGAGGATGTCGCAGCTGTTCGCAGTGATCTGGGCAAGCTCATCGGCGACGCCATGGATGGTGGCTCGGCGGATTGGACTCTGCGGTTGCTGGCTGGAGACCCTGCGCGTGCCTTGGGAAGACTCGCCGAGGACATCCACGCCTCGATGATCATTGTCGGCACGCCGGAGCCTGGCCTAGGACATCGCATTTCCGAGGCTTTGAACGGCTCTGTGGCGGCGTGGCTGAGCCACCACCAACGCCGGCCCGTGCTGATCGTGCCGCAGAAAAAGCCGCAGGAAGCTGCCCGTAAAAACTAAAGCGAAAGTACTTATTCGAGGTGGTGGCAATGCCGTCCCGCCCAACGTAGAGTGATTACTGCAGGACGGCGAAAGCACCTGCTCAAAGACCGCTCCGGAGTGCGTATCCCCCAATAACGCACTCCGGAGCTCTTTGTTTAACCGGCGCTGGACTCCGCAGCACTGTAGCTTCCCGACCCTCTTTCGCACGCAAACAGTCCCGACACGCCGTCTCTCTCGGCATCTCGGGACCGTTTAGCTTTCAAAGTAGGTCGTGAAGCTACGCCTACCTCACGAACGTGTACAGCAGCGCCGCCATTGCGAAGCCCACGATGGACAACACCGTTTCCAGGACCGTCCACGTCTTGAGGGTGTCCTTGACGGACATGTTGAAGTACTTGGAGATGATCCAGAAGCCGCCGTCGTTGACGTGGCTGGCAATGATGGAGCCGGAGGAGATAGCCACCACGATCAGGGCGAGCTGCGGCTGGGAGTAACCGGTCGCCAGGCTCGGGGCCAGGATGCCACCGGTGGTTACAATCGCCACGGTGGCCGAGCCCTGCGCAATGCGCATACCCGCACTGATCACGAAGGCGGAGAGGATGATCGGCAGGCCGGCCTGGGCCAGCGAGTCCGCCACGGCCTTTCCTACACCGGTAGCCGAGAGAACCGCGCCGAAGAAGGCACCGGCGCCAACAACCAACAGGATCATGCCCACGGGACGAAGCGATGAACCCGTGATTTCGCTGAGCTCGGCGGAGGTCATGCCGCGTCGGATACCCAGGAGCCACATGGCCAGCAGCACGGCGACCGTCAGCGCGATGGCCGGGTTGCCGAAGAACTGGAGCACATCCCGGAAAACACCGGGAGGAGCAAAGATGTTGCCGAACGTGCCGCCAAGGATGAGGATCATGGGCAGGCCGATGGCCAACAGCACCAGTCCGATGGACGGCTCGTGGCCGCGGGCTTCCTCGGCCTCGGGAACGATCCGGTCCTCAGGCACGGAAACCATCACGCGCTTGCCGATCCACGTGCCCCACAAAATACCGGAAGCGAACCAGGCCGGGATACCGCAGATGAGGCCCATGAGAATGATCCAGCCAAGGTCAACATGGAACAGGCCGGCGGCAGCAACGGGCCCGGGGTGCGGTGGCAGGAAGGCGTGCGTCACGGAAAGGCCGGCCAGCAAAGGAAGTGCGTACAGTGCCAGCGACTTGCCACCGCGAATTGCAGCGACGTAAACCAGCGGCGCCAGGACGAAGATGCCGATATCGAAGAACACGGGAATACCCAGCACAAAACCGGTGATGCCCATGGCGAGCGGGGTGCCCTTTTCTCCGAAGATCTTCACGAGCCGGCCGAGCAGCACTTCCGCGCCACCAGACCGTTCGAGGATCGCACCGAGCACTGTACCGAGGCCGATGATCACGGTGATGTGGCCAAGGATTCCAGCGAAGCCCTTCTCAATCAGGGCGTCACTGCTCTTGGTGGCCGAACCGACCAACGCTTCCACTGAGACCCCACCCACCAAGGCCACGATCACGCCGGTTCCCACCAGGGCGATGAAGGGTTCGAGCTTGACCTTGATGATCAGGAACAGCAGGAGGGCGATGCCCGCGCCTGCCAGGAGGAGCAGGCCGGCGGTGTCGTGCCGCAGCCATTCGAGGAATTCATTCATGGGGGGTTTCTTTCTGGGTGAGTCCTACTTGAGGGTGCCGGTAAACGCGGCGGCACGGGCCGCGATGTCTGCCCAGTTGCCTGCAGCGACTGCTGCGGGCGGGACCACGCTGGTGCCGCAGCAGACTGCGGCAGCACCGGCGTCGAGGTAGCTCTTGGCGTTGGAAGCGTCGATGCCTCCCGAAGGCAAAAAGCGAATGCCCGGGTAGGGGCCCTGCAGGTCCTTCAGATACGCCGGCCCAAGCTGGCGGGCAGGGAAAATCTTGACGACGCCGGACCCAAGGTCAAGCGCCTGCGCCACTTCGGTGGGTGTCATGGCGCCAAGGCTGAAGGGAATGCCGGCGGCCACAGCCACTGCTGCAACCTCGGGCCGGATGCCCGGCGTGACCAGGAACTTTGCCCCGGCGTCGATGGCTGCGCGGGCTTGGTCTGCGGTCAGGACCGTACCGATTCCGACGGCGGCGCCGTGGTCCGCGGCGGTCTCGGCTGCACGCTGTACGTGCTTGAGCGCATCAGGCGTGGTGAACGTCAGTTCGACGCTGCGGATGCCGCCGTCGGCCAGTGCCCGGCAGAGATCCGCTGCGTCCGTGATGGAGGGAGCGCGGACCACGGCAAGGGTGCGGTCGGCCTCAAGCTGCTGGATGAATTGTTCGGGGGTCATGACTTTCCTTCTCGGGTGAGTCCGTCTGGCTGTCGGCGCAGGGCACGGCCGGCGCGGGCACCGGTGGGCCGGCCGCCGTCGATCGCTGCTGCGCCGTTGACGAAGACGTAATAAATGCCGCTGGCGGCTTGGCGGGGATTCTCAAAAGTGGCTTCGTCGCGAATGGTCTCCGGGTCGAACAGCACGACGTCGGCCGCGTAGCCTTCGCGGACCAATCCCCTTTTGTGGAGCTTGAGTCGTGCGGCCGGACGCCCACTCAGGTGATGGACCGTTTCCTCAAGGCTGAGCAATCCGAGATCGCGGGAGTAGTGGCCGAGGTAGCGCGGGAATGTTCCCAAGGCCCGGGGGTGTGGCTTGGCGCCAACCAGGAGGCCGTCGCTGCCGCCGGTGTGCGTGCGGTGTTTCATGATGGCCTGGACGTTTTCCTCGTGCCCCACGTGCTGCAGGATTCCGGTGCCTAGGCGGTCATCAACGAGGATGCGGACGAAGACATCGAACGGCTCCTCGTTGGTCTCGGCGGCGATGTCCTTGATGGTCCTGCCCACGTAGGCCGCGAGCGCCGGGTTCTGGACGCCGCTGATTTCCAGGGTGTCCCACTCGGCAACCACTCCGTGGCAGCCGTCCGAACCATAGATCTCCACGGCCTCTCTGATACGTGCGCGGGGTTCGGGGTCTTTGAGGCGGGCAAGCGTCGCTTCCGTGCCCCCGGACGATGCCCAGCTGGGGAGGATCGCGGAGAGCGTGGTGGCTCCGGGGAGGTAGGGGTAAGTGTCCAGGGTGATGTCCACGCCGTTATCAAGCGCGTTATCGATGAGCTCCAGGAGTTCGCCTGCCCGGCCCTTGTTCTCCGCGAAGTTCATGGTGGCATGGGACAAATGAAGGGCGCAGCCTGTGTCCCTGCTCAGGCCGATCATCTCCGCATAGGCATCCAGTGCACCCTTGCCGTAGGAACGGTGGTGCGGTGCATAGAAGCCACCCAGCTCGCCCACAGTCCTGCAGAGGCCAGCGAGTTCTTCGGTCTGCGCGTACATGCCCGGCGTGTAGGTCAGGCCGGAGGACATTCCAACGGCGCCCTCCTCCATGGACGTGCGGATCACGTCTTGCATCTGCTGCTGTTGCTGCGGGCTGGGATCACCTTCTGCGAAGCCCATCACCATGGCCCGGACAGTGCCCTGCGGAACGAGGTACGCAGCGTTGGTGGCGATGCGGCCTGTAGTGCCGTCCGCATCGGTGACTTCGGTATCCAGCCGGTCCAGGTACTCCCCCACGGTCCGCCAATTCCAGTCGAAGTCCGCTGGGTTATCGTTCCAACCAGCGATCTTCTCCCGCACACCGGCGAGCGTGGCATCATCCACTGGTGCGTAAGAGAGGCCGTCCTGGCCCAACAGTTCCGTGGTAACGCCCTGGCTGAGCTTGGCGTAATGCTCCCTATTAACGAGCAGTTGCAAGTCCGAATGCGCGTGCATGTCAATGAAGCCGGGGCTCAGGACCAGGCCGGAGGCATCGATGACGCGGTCCGCGCCCGTTTCCGCGGCGGTGAGGGAACCGGCGTCGACGACGGCGGCAATCACGGCACCGTCCAGCAGGACGTCCGCCGGGCGGCGGTCCGCTCCGGTTCCATCCACCAGGGTGGCGTTGCTGATAAGGGTCTTCATGGCAGGGGTCCTAGAAGAAGGTGTGGATGAGGTCGACGACGGTCTGGTCGCCTGCGCTTTCGGCAAGGACAGGGATGACGGTCCACTTGTCGAAGGCTGTGCAGGGATGGGAGAGGCCCAGCCGGATCACATCGCCGGGTTGGACACTGGTGGTTTCGGGGTCGAAGGTCATGAAGCAGTGCTGATCGTTGACCGACGTGATTTCGGCTCCCTGCAGTGGTTCCATCGCGCCGCCAAGGACAGGACCGATGAGCTGCGGTTCCGGCAGTCCTTCATCGAACGGGAGGTCGCGCTTGCCGGCGTCGAGGATGGCCAGGCCCGGCTCCGTTTGTGAGACCACCCTCGCCCAACCGTGCATTGCCGCGCGGAACGGCTGGTTGCCTTGGCGGGAGAAGGGCGAAATTCCGCGGTAGAAGCCATCGTCGTGGATGATGTAGGCGCCGCTGCGGATCATGAGGTCCACGCTCGGATCCCCCATTTCGGCGCCAGTGCTGATGCAGGGCGACAGGACGGAGACGACGTCGTCGAAGTACGCGCTGCCACCCGCCGTGATGATCAACGAACCGGATCCGTACAGCCCGGCGGCGAGCAATTCCTCATGGAGAAGCCGCATCTGCGCGAGGTAGCCGCGGACGGCACCCAGTCCGGCGTCGTCGGCTGTGTGCGCGAGTGAGCCTTCATAGCCGCTGACACCTACCAGCCGCAGATTCGGTGAGGCAGCAACCGCACGGGCCACCTCCATGGCGGCATCAACACCACGTGCTCCGGTCCGGCCTCCACGGGCGCCGAGCTCCACGAGCACATCCAGCACGGCGTCGCTCCCGGCGAGCAAGTGGTTGATGACCTCCACGGTTCCCACGGAGTCCACCCAGGACAGGATCGGCGCATCGGCAGTTGACGCTCCGGCCACCCATTGGATGGCGTGCGGGTCCGTGAGGCTGTTGGCGAGCTGAAGATTCCGGACCCCGAACTCGCGGGCTACCCGAAGCTGAGCGAAGTTCGCCAACGTGATGCCCCAGGCTCCGCGGTTGAGCTGCTCGGTCCAGAGCTGGGGGGACATGGTGGTCTTGCCGTGCGGCGCCAACAACACGCCGTGTTCCTTGCACCAATCGGCCAGGTGATCAGCGTTGGCCTGGAGGGCCGCGCTATCAAGCGTGAGCAGCGGCGTCTGCAGATCGGCCAGAGTGTGCTGGGCCGCGAGGAATTGGGCATGCGTGCTCCCGTTGGCGGTGGCCGGGATGGCCTTGTGCCGCCAATCGAGCTGGCGCTCTGCAAGGCCGGCCACGGCGTGCGCCGAGATGGCTTCGGAAGTGTTCACGGGTTCATTCCCTTCGCGGGGCTGCGTTTTTGAAGCTGCGGTGTGGGGCTGTTCAGTATGAGATTCTCATTTGCGTTGCGTATTTTGCAACGCTGGTTGCAAACCTGCTGGTGATATGTCTAACATGGTGGCGGATCGAGAGTCAAGGCCGCTGAGAAGCGCACGAACTAATGGGAGAACGATGCTTTCAGCTGTATGCGTTGGCGAAACAATGGCCATGCTTACCCCTGTCCAGGCTGTTCCCCTTCACCTCGCCACCGAACTCCACTGCGGGATTGGTGGCGCTGAGTCCAATGTCGCCATGGGACTTGCGGCCATGGGCCTGGACACTCACTGGGTCAGCCGCGTGGGCCACGACGGCTTCGGCACGCGCATCCTTGACGAGCTTCAAGCGCACGGGGTGGGAGTCTCCGGCGTCGAAGTTGATCCCGAGCGGCCCACGGGCCTCTACGTGAAGGTCCCCGCCCAGGAATCAGACCCCGACGGCGGCAGCTCAGTTTTGTACTATCGGCAAGGTTCTGCGGCGTCGGCCATGGGACGCCCCTTGCTTTCCAATCCCGCTGTTTCATCACTGCTGGAAAACGCGGCCCTCATCCACCTGAGTGGGATCACGGCTGCTTTGTCTCCGGAGTGCTTGTCTCTCCTGGAAGCCCTGATGACCGAACCGCGGAACGGGCGCATCGTCAGCTTCGACGTCAATTGGCGGGAGGCCCTGTGGGCAGGCCAGGATCGTTCGGTCCTGCAGCGCTTGGCGAACCTGGCCGACGTCGTGCTTGTTGGTAAAGACGAAGCCGAGCACGCCTTCGGCACCACCGATGAGGCCGAACTTCGCCGCCTGATGCCGGACCCCCAAGTGCTGGTCATCAAGAACGAGGCGATCAGCGCCATTTCTTTGGATCGGAGTGGCACCCGGGAAGAGGTGCCCGCACTGTCCGTCGCCGTCGTCGAGCCTGTTGGCGCGGGTGACTCGTTCGCCGCCGGTTACCTCAGCGGCATGCTGTTTGGGCTTGGCCAGAAGGCGAGCCTCCGCAGGGGCCACGTCGCGGCCGCCTGCACCTTGACCGTCCACGGCGATCGTGGTCCGCTGCCTTCCGCGGGGGAACTGGCAGCCATTCTCGATTCTTCGGATGACGACTGGGCTGCTATCCATGTTGAAGAGGGACATTTCAACACCAGAACCGGAGCGTGACATTTTGAGCCAAAGCCTCATGCGAGCGATCGACCTGCTCGGCGAACTCGCCGCAAAGCCAGCAACCCTGGACGAGCTCGCGTCCAAGGCTGCCGTACACAAGACCACCGTGATGCGGCTCCTGCACGCCATGGAGGAGAAACGCTTCGTGGTCCGGGACGAAGACCAGCGGTTCATGCTCGGTTCCAAACTGTTCGAACTGTCCTCGCTGGCCTTGGAACAGCGGGATATCCGCAAGGTAGCGCACCCGCACCTCGCCGAGCTGAACGGCCGCACCGGGCATACCGTCCACCTCGCCGCGTTTGAAGGGAACGAGGTGGTGTACATCGATAAGTTCGAGTCGCACCACCCCGTCCGTATGTACTCGCGCATCGGCCTCACTGCATCGCTGCATTCGGCCGCTGTGTCCAAAGTCCTCCTCGCCGACATGCCGCGCAGCCGGCAGGAAAAAATCGCGGCGGGGCTGGACTACGTCAAAGTTACCGAGAACACCCTGACCTCACCGGAAGCCCTGCTGGCCGAACTGGAGCAGGTCAGGATCCAAGGCTGGGCCCACGACAACGCTGAGCACGAGGCATTCGTGCACTGCATCGCGGCCCCCATCCGTGATGCCAGCGGCGCCGTTGTTGCCGCAGCCTCTTGTTCGGTACCGGTAGTGATGCTCAGCTATGAAGGCTTGCTGGAGCTGCTGCCCGATCTCAAAGCCAGCACCGAGGCCATCTCGAATGACCTCGGCTGGATCAGCCACGAAAGGAACTCAGCATGAGTGAAAAGAACGTAGTACTGACCGAAAACGCCCCCGCCCCGGCGCACGTATTCTCCCAGGGCATCAAAAAGGGCGGGATGTTCCAGGTTTCCGGCCAGGGCCCCATGGATCCCGCCACCAACCAGTACATCGGCGAGGGCGACGTCCGCGTCCAGACACGTCGCACACTGGAGAACGTGAAGGCCATCCTCGAAGCGGGCGGGTCCTCCGTTGAAGACGTCATCATGTTCCGCGTCTACCTCACCACCCGCGATGACTTCGCCGCCATGAACGAGGTTTACGGCGAGTTCATCCGCGAGAACGTGCCCAGCGGTTTGCTGCCGAGCCGCACCACCGTGTTTGTGGATCTCCCGCACGAGGTCATGCTGGTGGAGATCGACGCGCTGGCCGTGACTGCGTAGGCTTCCCGGCTGCCACAGCTATTTTCCTCTGTGCCACGCTAGCGGGCTGGCGACACCTAAATCCGGGTGTCGCCAGCCCGTTTCTGTGTCCCCAGTGAATGTGCGCGTCGTCAGCGCTCCCCGCGCTCCGCCGTCGGGCGTTTCCTATGTGGTGGCTGCGGCGTGTGGCTTCCTGACCCACTTTGACGCTCGGACGGCACCGACACGCCGCATTCCCCGGCGCGTCGCGGGACCCCCGGCGTGAAAGAAGGTCAGGAAGCTACGCGGCGAACCACCGACGGCGGGACGGCCGGAACCCGCTGGCGCTTGGCATAGATCCGGGCCCGTTGGCTGGACAGGGCCAGGAGCACCAGGATGTCCGTGGCCAAGCCGGACAGGCCTGCCTCAAGCGTGAGATTGGTGGTCCCCGTGGAGGCGTCGATTGCCTGAACCACGATCGAGATGGAGCTGAGTCCCATCGCAATCACACGGGCGCCGTTGCTGCCCAGGAATATCCGCCAGGCAAGGAATACCTCGCCGAACCCGAAGACCAGGACGATCGCAGCTATGGTGACGATTGCCGCCGTCGTGCTTTGTGGGTCAAGGTTGGCGTCCTCGCTGGTGATGTCGCCGCCCGAGGTCAGCAACGTGACAGCCAAAGCCAGCGCCGCCAGGGCCCGGACGACCACGAGGAATGCGCCCGTCATGGTGGGTGCGGGGCGGCGGTCGCGGCTGTCCGTCTGACTGGCTGGTTGGTCGACGGGGACGGGCACTCGGCGGGCGTCGATGATGGGCAGATCGCCGTCCGTGGAGATCGAGTCCCCTCCGCCATTGCGCGAGTGATATCCAGTGGAAAAGTCCTTGATGACACGGACGGTCACGGCAGGCTCAGCCTCGGCGACCGTCCGTACGATGTGGTCCCGCTCAACGTCGGTATTCTGCTCGATCTTGTGGGTGATCTGCAGGGTGAACAGCGAGAAACCAACGCTGCGATCGTAGGTGCCGGCGGCGAGCCAGTCCACCTTGTGCCCGCCGGGCAGCATCCAGCCCTCGGGGCAGCGCCAAAAGCGGACGTGGTGGCGTTTGCCAGGGTTGCTGTCCACTTCCTGCTGGTAGGCGAAGTCCTGCTGGCGGTCAAAGAGGTACAAGGGACTGACCGGTGCCTGCGTGTAGCTCTGCCGCAGGATCGATGAACTGATGATGCGGCGACTACTGGCAAAAGTCACGTCGTCCGCAATGGTCCACCCAGCAGCCCTCATGATCGCTTGGATCTGCGGCTCGGTGCCCATGAGGGCCACGTTGACGGGGTCACCGAGCAGTCCGTCGCTGGTCCGGGCGCGGCCGATGAAGTAGCCGGGGACGTAAATCGTGGTCAGGATCCGGTGGAGGCGAGGCAGCAGCAGGTAGGCCAAGAATGCCCAGAACACGAAGGAGAACCACAGCTGGCCCCACCCCAGATGAAAGCTCTCCCCCACCAACAGGAATGCCAGCCACACCGCAGCGGCCCCACCAAGGACGAAGAAAGCGTGGTCGAGCCTGCTGTCCGTGACTCCTTTGTTTGGCGCTTTGTACATCGTTCCCCCCTGTGCTCCTTAAGCTTCGCCTTTCGCCCTCCTCGTGTACACAGGCTCGGGCGTTAAGGTTCGACGCCGGAACTTAGCCTGATGCCGCCGTCGAACACTAAAGCATTCCACTTGTGTCATTGACTCACCATTCCACTTGTGTCATTCTTTTCTTAGAAAGCGTGACCCGCATCACGCAATGACCTTCCAATGGAGAGAACAATGAAGCTCGAACACATCCTTCTTGGAGTCCTGCTGGAGCACCCGAGCACGGGCTACGAGATCAAGAAGTACCTGGACACCCATGGCCGGTTCCTGCGCTCCAATACGCAAATGAGCCAGGTGTACCGCTCGCTCGGGAGCATGGAGAGCCAAGGTTGGGTGACCCACAGCGTGGACCCGCGGCCCGGCGCACAGGACGCAAAGACCTACCGCGTCACTGATGAAGGAGCCACCGTGTTCCTCGATTGGCTCACCGGCCCGTATCACCCGGCCAGCCGTTTCCAGGACCCGGAACTCGGTGCACGGTTGTCCTTTTCCGGCTTCATGAGCGCCGAGCAACTCCTCCGGATTCTCGACGTCGAAATCCAGACCCGCCAGGACGAAATCGCCAGGTACCGCAACCGCGACCGCAGGGAACAATGGGCTCCCACGATCGCTTTCGACACCGAGCTGGCCGAATCTGTGGGCGAGCGCCTGCACCTGATGGGCGCGAGCGCCATTGATGCCCACGTCGCTGGACTGATCAGCCTGCGCAAGGAGCTCCTGGATGGACAGTTGTCGTCCCGCTCGCTCACCGCAGTACCGGCGGAGCTGCGACCATGAAGGCCATCATTCTCATGTTCGATAGCCTCAACAGACACATGCTGTCCCCCTACGCGGCGGACACGTTCGTAGATGCGCCCAACTTCGCCCGCCTGGCAGCAAAGACGGCCACGTTCGACAATTTCTACGCCGGTTCGATGCCCTGCATGCCAGCCCGCCGCGAAATGCACACCGGGCGCCACAATTTCCTGCACCGCAGCTGGGGGCCGCTGGAACCGTTCGACGATTCCATGCCGGAGATGCTGGGGAAAGCAGGAGTGCACACGCATCTCGTATCAGACCACCCACACTATTGGGAGGACGGAGGCGCCACCTATCATCCCCGGTACAGCACCTGGGAGTTCTTCCGTGGCCAGGAGGGCGACCCGTGGAAGGGTGTAGTAAATCCTTCCGGCGGAAGCCAGGACTGGCGTGCCGGGATGAAGCGGCAGGACCTGATCAACCGCAGTTACATGCCCACCGAGGCAGACCACTCGCAGACCAAAACCGTGGACGCCGGCCTGCACTTCATCGATACGAACCATGAAGCAGACAAGTGGATGCTCCAAATCGAGCTTTTCGATCCGCACGAGCCCTTCTTCACCCACAGCAAATACAAGGCTTTGTACGAGCATGATTACGACGGCCCCGAATTCGACTGGCCGGGATACCAGAAGGTCACCGAACCTAAGGATCAGGTGGAGCACGCCCGCTACGAATATGCCGCTTTGGTCTCGATGTGCGACAAGTCGCTGGGCCGGGTCCTGGATGCCATGGATCAGTACAACCTTTGGGAAGACACCCTCCTCCTGGTGAACACGGACCACGGCTTCCTGCTCGGCGAACACGGCTGGTGGGCCAAGTCTGTTCAACCTTGGTTCAACGAACTCGTGCACCTGCCCATGTTCCTGTGGGACCCGCGCACCGGCGGCAAGGACACCCGGCGTGGAGCCCTCGCTCAGACCATCGACATCGCACCCACCATGCTGCGCTTCTTCGGCGTCGAACCTACGAAAGACATGCAAGGCCAGGATCTGGCCGCAGTGCTACAGGACGACAGCGAAGTGCGTGAGGCAGCCCTCTTCGGTATCCACGGTGGCCACGTCAACGTCACTGACGGCCGATACGTTTACATGCGTGCCGCCGTCGATCCTTCCAATGCACCGCTGGAAGATTACACGCTGATGCCCACCCACATGCGGTCTCGGTTCTCTACGGCCGAACTCGCGCAGTGGGCACCTGCGGAAGCGTTCAGCTTCACCAAGGGACTGCGGACAATGCAGCTCCAGACCACCTCCATGATGAACTCATGGGTCCACGGAACGCTCCTGTTTGACCTGGAAACCGATCCCGGCCAAACAAACCCAATCCTCGATGACGAGCTGGAACTGCGGCTCCTGAAAACACTGGCCAACCTCATGCACGCCAACGATGCACCCGAGAGCCAGTTCCAGCGGCTCGGAATCCCTTTCGATGCCGAACCCACAGCCCAGCGCCTCCTCGCCGCCCAGCAAGCGGACAGGGCGCGGCTCGCCTTGGAACCCCTGCCTCCGATGGACAGCTTCGCCGACGGCGGAGCGGCCTTAACACTTCCCCTTCTGGAACTGCTCCAGGACGGCCGCGGCCGCGAAGCCGTGGAGAAGCACCTCCCCGGCCTCATCAGCACTGAACTGGTTAACATCCCCGCCCAGCTCAGCCTCTACCAGCTCGCAGCCGTCATCCCGGTTTCCTCGAGCGCCCTCGGGTCCATTGCCGAGGAACTGGCTGCCGTCCCCACGGCGTAACTCCAAGCCAGTGACACATCCCCAACCCAGCCTGACAATGTAGACAGGACCTACAGCCCATGACCACCCAACCCAGCCCTGCCCTCTCCACGGAAGCTCCAGCTGAAGGAGCAGCCCAAGCCAGCAAAGTTCCCCACCGCTGGCGAAACCTCGCTGTCCTCACCGGCGTCACCGTGGTGGACAATACGGAAGCCGGCCTCAGTGCCACACTCTTCCCGACCATTGCGGCGGCCCTGAAACTGCAGAGCAGCCACCTTGGCCTGCTCGCCGCACTCGGCAAAATCATCGCTGTCCCTGCCGGTCCGGCGTGGGCCTGGCTTGCCGGGAAGATCGGCCGACGGAAAGCGCTGATAGCCACAACCCTGGCAGGTGGCGTCTTCGGTATAGCGGCAGGTTTCTCGCAGGACTTCGTTCAACTGTTGATCCTCAACACCCTGATGTCGGCGTCGATCATCGGCGGAAGCCCGATCGCCAACGCGATCATCGCGGACTCCTTCGATGACAGCCAGCGCGGCAAGGCTGCGGGTTACTTCTACGGATTCATGAGCCTCATCAGCTCCTTCATTGCCCCGCTCATCGCCTTGTTCACAGGCATCACTGACGGCTGGCGGTTCGGCATGTGGACCATCGGTGGCATCTGCATCCTGGCTGGCCTGTTGGTGGCGTTGCTCCTGAAAGATCCTGGTGTGGGCGCTTCCGAGAAGCAGCTCGCAGACCTCAGCGCCCGCGAGCGCCTCGCCCCGAAAGTCACGGTCCGCTCGGTGGCCTCGCTGTTCCGGATTCCAAGCTTCTCCATCATGATGCTTTCCCGCCTGCTCTCCGGGCATCTCCTCATCACGATCTTCGGCATCCAGTTCCTCGTGGTGGAACGGGGCTTCACCAATGCCGTGGCCGCCATTGTCCTGGTGCCCTTTGGGCTCGGCTACTTTGCCGGGACCGCCGGCGGCGGCTGGCTCGTCTCCCTCCTGGACCGGATCCTTCCCGACCGTGGCCGGGTTGCCTACCTGCAGGGCGCCCAGGTTCTCTTCGCCGCCGTCGCATTCTTCGCAACCCAATTCGACTACCACAACATCGGCATCTACAGCGCGTTCTGGGCCCTGATCGGCTTCGCCCAAGGAGCGAACCCACCCGCCAACCGTCCAATCGTCGCAGCCGTCGTCCTGCCGGAACTTCGCGGCCAGGCCTTCGCTATCTTCCTGACCGTTTTCGAGACGATCGGGTGGGCCGTCTTCTCCCTCGGAGCGGGCGCCCTGGCCTCCAGCCTCGGGATCCAGGCCGTGTTCCTCTGGACGCTGGTGATCCTCATGCTGGTCAATGCGGCCGTCCTCACCGCCCTCTACTTCTGCTACCCGAGGGACGTGGAGCGTGTCCGTGACACGTTGGAGCGGCGCCGGCAGGAAGCACTGCACCAAGCCTGACCCCGTAGTTAAAGCTCGACGTCGGTACTCAGGTGAGTGCCGACGTCGAGCTTTAACTGGTGGCGAGGTTGCCGACGCTGAGTTGTTTGTGGTCGATGAGCCACTCGATGGACTCTCGCACCGCCTGTTCCGGCTCATACCGGGGCGCGTAACCCAGCAGGGACTTGGCTTTCTCAATGCTGAAGCAATGGTTGCGTGACAGGTGGCTCCAGCTCGTATCCGCGTGCCCAGGCGCGGAGACCCTGCGGAATTCCTCCCAGCTCACTGGCTCGAGGCGAGGTTCCTTCGCGAACCAGGACGCCGCGATTCCGACGTATCCGCGAACTGTCAGGGCGGTGGGAGCAACGATGTTGAAGTCCTCCCCGGCTGCGGCTTCACGTCGCTGGACGGCTTTCTCGAAGGCTTGCGCGAGGTCGTCGGCGTGCACGTGATGCATCAGCTCGGTGCCACTTCCGGGAACCTGTAGCAGCCGCCCGGCGGAGATCGTCTCCCACACGGATGGGTCCAGGTTTCCAAGTGGCCCGATCGGCTGCCATCCAGGTCCGACGATGTGACCGGGGTGCAACGACGTCGTAGCCAGCCCGCCGGAAGCCGTCTCTTCTTGCAACATGCGGGCGATTGCGCGCTTCTGGATGCCATACTCATCGGTTGGGGCCGCAGCAGAATCCGAGCCCTCCGCGATGGGCAGCTTCATGCTGGCGCCATACCGCCAAATAGAACCGCAGTGCAGGAGGTGGCCCACCTCGCCGCGGAGTCGGTTCACGAGGGCGGTGGCGGAGTCGAGCGTAAAGCAGACCAGGTCAATCACGACGTCGGCACCCAGTTCCACGATCCGGTCACCGAAGGTGCCGTCCCGGTCCTCCTGCTCCCGGTCCGCTGTGACCTGGCGGACCTGCTGCCACTCGGGTGTGTCGGTGTAGGCCTGGCGGATTCCGCGGCTGATGTTGGCCACCTCATGGCCCGCGTTGACGAGCCTGGGCACGAGGAACGAACCAATGTGGCCACTGCCGCCGATGACAACTATTTTCATGGGTACTCTTCGCCTTTGGGCCTGCATGGGTTGGAGTTCCAGAGTAGCTGCCAGAATTGTTCGATCATCGGCGACACATTTAGGCAGGTGGCGGACAGGTACAGGGTATGAGTCATTTATCGAGAGCCCCTGATAGGGCGGACGCCTTCCGGTCGTTATACGAAGCTGCATATACCGACCTTTTGCGGTTCGTTCAGCGACGGACGGAACCAGCAAGTGCTGAGGACGTGGTCGCAGAGGCGTTTCTCATTGTCTGGAAACGCTTCTCTGAAGCTCCAGCGGATGAAAGTGAAGCCCGAGCCTGGCTTTTCGGAATTGCACGGAATCTCCTCCTGAACGCTCACCGTGGAGATCGGCGACGTCAAGCGTTAGGTGTTCGGCTGGCTCAAACAACAACGGATGCTTTCAACGCCTCGCATGCCGAACTGGTCGATCACCGCATTGATCTGAGCCGTGCTTGGCAGCTTCTATCTGAAGCTCATCAGGAAACCCTGGGACTCGCCGTGTTTGAAAACCTTGCCGCGCCGCAGGCTGCCAAAGTCCTGGGAATCTCACCGGTGGCTTTCCGTCTGAGATTGACTCGCGCCAGACGGGCCTTGCGGCTCCTCCTTGACCACCTCCCTCATCCTGCTTCCGATACTTCGGCGGCATCACCTGAAAAGGCAGCAACGCTATGAAAAGTGATCAGAGACTCGACACACTTCTGCGCTCCATGGACGCAGCAGAACAAAGTTCACCGCCGGATCCTATCCGGGCGCACGCGGACCTGAACCGCATACTCAGTTCTCAACCAGCAATTGCCTCCAGCAGCACATTGCCAGATAGCCACGAGTCCAATAAACCCAAGATCCGCCAGCGCCGACGCGCGCTCACTCTTGCGGGCCTGGCAGCAGCAGTTACAGCCGGATTTGTCATCATGCCGGCGCTCTCGGGAGGTGACCCGGCCTTCGCGACCTGGACGGCAGCCCCCGGAACACTCACTGGCTCAGACCGTGACAACGCCGTCTCAGACTGCCGTAACTCGAAACAGAACGTAGGCGGTGGCATGTACTCGACCGAACTTTCGGCTGCGGAAGTAGCCATCGCCGAGCGGCGCGGTGCCTGGGTCACGGTCGTTCTCACTGGAGCTGACGGCTTTGAAGCAACATGCACTACCGATGCCACGGCAGCCTGGTTCCGCAAAGGGATCATAGGTTCCATCGGTAAACCGGCTAATGTCACCGCCCTCCCCGCCCGAGGCATCGCTGCTACTCAACTGGGAACGGGAGTAATCGCAGACAAGCCCATCTCGATTGCGTCAGGCCGCGTGGGTGCCGATGTCACAGGTGTTTCCTACACCAACGCTGACAAGGAAGAAGTGCTCGCCACCGTAGCGAAAGGCCAATTCGCCTTTTGGCTTCCCGGAAATGAGTTGCAGAACGCGACTGACCGAGGAGTGCCCGTTCACGTGACGTACAGCGATGGTTCCAGTGAAATCCAACTGCTTGACTTCTGAGCTCAGACGTTCGGGCGCCCTGGAATCACGTCATTGGCCAGCAACCTGACGACTCACTTCTCCCAAGCTCGACAAACCCCATGCCGTCGTGACTAGCATGAATACTCCGGGCAAGCCCGGGTACGTGACCTCTTGAACGACCCCCTCGGACGGTCGGCGTTGACGCGGCGACCACGTAAAGGAGAAAGCTGTGCGGGAGCCTGTAGTCAGCGAGAGCGTGTCAGAAACCAACGGGAATCCAGACGAAACAACGGAGGATCCGCAGGAAACGCAAACCGACGAAACCGCCACAGAGTCACCCGAGATCACCTTCGACGAACAGTTCTATCCCGCTCGCCCAAAGGCGCTACGGCCGATCGCACGGCGCCGGCAATTCTTTGCTGCCAGGCCTTCCTTGGAATTCGATGGGCGCAATCCCACGTATGTGGACTGGCTTCGCAACCAGTCGATGCTCGGCGACGCCAACACCATGGCCCGGCAACTCTCAGGCCAAGCAAGCATGTGGCAGAACGCCTACGCCCGGCCAAACCCCAGGGCTGCTGTGGAGCGCGCACCCGTGTGGTTCACGGCCTACCCTCTCTCTTTCATCACCCGCGAGGGTCAGTCATTCCTGTCGGCGTTGGGAGAGCCCGGGCTCTGGAAAGCCTTCCGGGAGATCGGCATCCGTGGTCTCCACACCGGTCCCGTCAAGCTGGCCGGAGGCATCAGCGGTTGGTCCCAAACGCCCAGCGTAGATGGTCACTTTGACCGCATCAGCATGGCGATCGATCCGGCATTCGGCACCGAAGAAGAATTCCGCCGGATGTGCGAAGTCGCCGCAGATCACGACGGGACGGTCATCGACGACATCGTGCCCGGCCATACAGGCAAAGGCGCCGACTTCCGTCTTGCTGAGATGAACTTCCGGGACTACCCGGGCATCTATCACATGGTGGATATTCCTGAGGAAGACTGGCGCCTGTTGCCCGATGTTCCCGAGGGCGAAGATTCAGTGAATATCAGTCCAGACGCCGAGCAGGCCCTGCAAAAAGCCGGGTACATCATCGGCAGGCTCCAACGCGTGATCTTCTACGAACCCGGGGTCAAGGAGACCAACTGGAGCGCCACCAGGCCGATTGTGGATACCACCGGCAAAACCCGCCGCTGGGTGTACCTCCACTACTTCAAGGCCGGTCAACCATCCATTAACTGGCTTGACCCCACATTCGCCGGGATGCGGTTGGTGGTGGGCGATGCGCTGCACTCCCTCCTGGACCTGGGCACCGGCGCCCTGCGGCTGGATGCCAACGGGTTCCTCGGCGTGGAGAAGAGCGCGGAGGAGCAGCCGGGCTGGTCAGAAGGCCATCCCCTGTCCGAGGCAGCGAACCAGCTCATTGGCTCGATGATCCGCAAAGTGGGTGGGTTCTCCTTCCAGGAACTCAACCTCACCATTGATGACATCAAGGCGCAGTCCGAGTCTGGCCCCGATCTCTCGTACGACTTCATCACCCGGCCGGCCTACCACTACGCGCTGGTCACCGGTGATACCGAGTTCCTGCGGCTGACGCTTCGGTTGGCCATGGAGATTGGTGTGGACCAGGCCTCGCTGGTGCACGCACTGCAGAACCACGACGAACTGACCTACGAGCTGCTTCACTTTGCCGCTGGCCACAGGGAAGACATCTTCGAGCTTGGGGGCGAAGAATTAACGGGCGCCGAGGTTGCCGAGAAGGTTCAAAGCACCCTGCGGGAACGCCTCACCGGTGAGAACGGGCCCTACAACGCGGTCTTCACCACCAACGGCATCGCCTGCACCACCGTCAGCTTCCTCATGGCGGCGCTGGGAATCAAAAATCCGGACTCGATAACCCCGGAGCAAGAGTCCCAGGTCCTGGATGCCCACGTGCTCCTGTCAATGTACAACGCGCTGCAGCCTGGCGTCTTCGCACTTTCCGGCTGGGACCTCACCGGCATCACCGCCTTGGATCGCGAAACAGTAAGGGAGCTCACCTCGCAGGGCGACACCCGTTGGATCAACCGCGGGGCGCACGACCTCATGGGGACGAGCCCCGATGCCAAGACATCCCTCGCAGGCATGGCGCGTGCCCGGAGCCTCTACGGTCCGCTGCCTGAACAGCTCAAGGATCCAGCCTCCTACGCCCGGCGCCTCCAGCAGATCCTGAAAGTAAGGGAAGAGTCCGGGATCGCGACGAGCACTTTGCTGGACGTGCCCGATGTTTCCAACCGCGGGCTGCTCGTCCTGGTCAACCAACTCGGCAGCGGCGAGCTTGAAGTCACCGTGCTGAACTTCTCCGATCAGGACATCGCAGGCAGCATCCAGTCCTCGCATCTTGTCCCTGGCGCCAGCGTCCACGATCTTTTCAGCGGCGAAAACGTGGGGCAAGTGGATGATCTTGGCAGCTTCTTCCTTGAGCTGCGGGCGTTCCAGGGGACCGCGCTGGTTCTGAAGGAAGCCGAGACCGAATAGAAGCCCCCGACGTCGGCACCCGCGTAAGTGCCGACGTCGGGGTTTGGTGGGCCGGTTTGCCAGCGCTATGGCTCGGCAGTGGTGAAAAGGCGCCGGACGATGCTTCCTTTTGCGAGCGCGTCCAAGGCTTCATTGATCTCGGACAGCGGTTTGGTGTCCGTATGCAGCAGCTCCACGGGGAGTCGCCCTTCCCGCCACATCTGGATGTAAAGGGGAATGTCCCGGCTGGGCACCGAATCCCCCATGTAGGACCCCAGCAGACGTTTGCCCATGCCGGCGAATTGGAGGGCCTGGACGGTCAGGGTTTGCTTTGGGTCAGGTAGGCCCACCGATACCAGGGCTCCGCCGCGCGCCAGCAGTGAGAGACAGGCTTCCATAACTTTGGCGTGCCCCACTGCCTCGATTGATACGTCAACTCCCTCTTCCGTGTTGGCGGCGACCAAGTCGGCGGCCTCGTCGGGCCCTGCCGCGTAGTCGGCGCCGCAGCGCAATGCGAGCTGCTGTTTCTCTGCCAGCGGGTCAATGGCAATGACTGTTGTTCCCGGAATTTGCGCAGCTGCCATCACGGCCATTAGCCCCACCGCCCCGAGACCGAACACAATAACTGACTGGCCTTCCGTTACTTGGGCCGTGTTAAGTACTGCGCCGACACCAGTGAGTGCGGCGCAACCAAACATGGCGGCCACATCCATAGGCACGTCGTCATCGATCACCACGAGGGATTCGCGGGCAACGACGGCATATTCGGCGAAAGCGGAAACACCCAGGTGATGGTTAATGCGTTCGTCTGAGCCGCCAATGAGCAGGGCATCACCGTGGAGCAGGTCGCCGCTGGTATTTGCTTCGGCACCCCGGCGACATAACGCTGGGCGACCAGCGTTGCACGCCGAACAGTTACCGCAGCTGGGCACGAAAACGATCACGACGTGGTCTCCGCGCTTAATATCCATTACGCCTGAGCCGACTTCGGTAACCGTACCCGCAGCTTCGTGGCCCAGAACCATTGGAAGGGGTCGGGGTCGGCTTCCGTTGACAACGGAAAGGTCCGAGTGGCACAGGCTCGCACGCTCGATTCTCACCTGCACCTCCCCCGCGCGCGGTTTTGGACGTTCAAGCTCTTCGAGTTTGAGGGGACTGCTGTCCGCGTATGGGTACGGGGCGCCAGCGCGGCGGAGCACGGCGCTACGCATCGCCACGGCCTTCATACGTTTCAATGGTTCGGCTATTCAGGCGCGGAAGGATCTCGCCAATGGCCAAGGTCTTGAAGTGTTCGTACGTTCGGTGGGCGGCGAAACCAGCTGCATCGGTGTACTTCTCCAGGATCACGAAGTGCCCTGGATCGTTCACGGATTGAAAATAGTCGTAGGCCAGATTCGCCTCCTCCTGACGGCTGGCTTCCGCCAGCTTGCCGAGCAACCCGGCGACTTCCTCTACTTCTTGGGTGATGGCGTGATAATGGGCAATTACTTGGAAGTGCGTCTCTGACATTCCGTTCCTTGTCTTATGGGTTGAGTATCAGTTTGTTGACGTTTCGACGCTGTCTCGTCCGGCCAGATCCCATAGCTCGGCAGCGCTGGTGGAAACCGCTTTGGCACCTTCCCTCAGGGCCCTCGCCACATCGCCGCCCGTACGGATGAAGCCGGCAGCAACGAAGGGGGTGAGGCTGCTGAGTTCTGCCGGTGAAAGGTGGGCGATAACGGGCCACGGCATCACCTGGACCAAGTGGGGTTTGCTCTGTTCAACAGCCCCGGTGCTGCGCGGCAGGTTGGACCGGTCCGTCACGAAGACCTTCTGCATTGTCACCATTTCCATGGTGTTGGCGCGCTGGATCAAAGCCGTCTTGGTGCTGACCAATCCCTCAGTGCCGATCTTCTTTAGATATTCCACGGCGCCCCGGTCCTGCCCCAGCCCGGAGCAGGCATCGATGTTCACAAAAGTGAACTTGCCGGCAGCCGTCAGAGAGTGAAGCAGTCCTTCAAGCTCATGCAATGCCACATGGGCAAGGATGCACACCTGACATCCTGAGCTGAGAAAGCCTGGCACCGCGTCGACGCCGAATACGGAGCCGATCACAGGATTGCGGCTGAGCCGAAGGTCCAGTTCCTGTGGAAATTCAATCATCTTTGGATCCTCGTCGTTGTATGCGGGTCACCTGCACAAGCGCACGCTAAAGACCCAGTTTGCCCGGGTTCAGAAGGTTTTTGGGATCCAGCGCACCTTTAACCGCCCGGAGTACTTCGAGCCCGCCGCCCAAGGACGCCTCCATGTAGGGTGCGCGCAACAAGCCAACGCCGTGATGATGGCTCAGCGTCGCCCCATGCCGGATGATGACTTTGTTGGCGGCGTCCCACGCGGACCTGTACCACTTGGCACGTTCATCCACTTCAACATCGCCGCGCACGGAGAAGTACAAACATGCTCCATCAATGTACGCGTGTGATTGATGCGCGGAGCCTGCGAGAGTACCGGGTATGGCGTTGAGTGCGTCAACGACTTCGGTGTAGATGGCGGGCAATTCCTTCCAATTGCCGATCATCTCCAGGGTGTCGGCCACAAAACCGGGTCCTCGTTTGAAACCCTCGGCACTCTTACCCGTGAGGTACCTGGTATCGAGCCATCGCTCGAAGATCATTTCTCCGTTGAGCTCGCTACCCGTTGCGGCGCAGACGCGTTCACTGATTACCATCCCTGCATCCACTAGTTCCTGGGTACCCTCATCTGCCACCAACAGGACGTTGGTATCCGGAAGGTCAAATTGCACGCCGCTTTCAAGGTTGTCGTATAGGCGGAGCGCGGCTGGCGTTGCCCCCTGCTGCATTATTTGCCGACATGCTTCCAGCCCTTCGGCGAAGGTCGCGAACCCATAGGCAACCGCACGGCCGTAATCAGGCAGCCGATGCAGTTTGAGACGGACTTTGGTGATAATGCCCAAAGTTCCTTCCGACCCGATAAAGAGCTGGAGCAGATCGGGACCGACGGCGGCCCGGGCACCATTGCCTACACTGATCACTTCCCCGTTGGCCAGAACCACATCGAGTCCGTGGACCATGTCCTCGATCTTGCCGTAACGGGTGGAAAGTTGGCCGGCGCCGCGGCAGGCGACCCACCCACCCACAGTGCTGATGGCATAAGAGGAGGGCCAATGGCCCATGGTCATGCCGTAGTTGGCCTGGATTGTCTGCTCGAAAATGTCTCCAAAGACGCCGGCCTCCACTTCAACGATCTGACTCTCCTCATCGAAGCTGGTGACTTTGTCCAAGCCACAGACGTCCAACACGAGGCCACCGGCAATGGGCAGCGCCGCACCGGTGACGTTGCTGCGTCCTGCCGAGACCGTTACCGGGATGCCAGATGCCGAGGCTATCCGCATGATGTCCTGCACCTGCTCAACGCTGGAGACGTGGACAATCACGGCGTCCGAAGTGGCTGGCTGCCCGCCCGTTTCTGCAATCATTGTGCCGGCCCACCAGTCGCGGGTACCGTCCAGCACTTCTTGGGGTTCAGTGACAATCCTGTCCGCGACTGAAGCCAACTTCTCCAAAATGTCCGTGTTGATCGTGGCTGGGTTTGTGGAGTAGGCAGCCTTCCCGTCAAGGGACCCCAAGGTCTGGGCGAAGTGCGGCTGAGTCGGCGCACCTACAGTGTAATTGCCTCGGTTGTAGCCGCGTTTTACTGCTTCCTTGCTGATCATTGTCTAGTTCTCTCCCATCAGGATGGCGCGTTCATGCGCGGTTTGGTTCTTGTAGCTGGCAACCTGGGCATCAATTTCCGTTGCGGGCAGGTCGAGTTCTTTCATGAGCAGCTGGCCCACCCGCTCTGCAGCTTCCGCAGAGGCGTCCCGGGCGACAAGCCGGGCCCGGGTCCGGCGGGACATGATGTCATCGACATTGCGGGCCATCTCATGGCGTGCGGAATAAATGACCTCCGCTTCCAAGTAGGGCAAGCCGTCAATGATCGGCTTGTTCAGCCCTGGGTCCTCCGCCAGAATGTCCGTGACGAATCGGGCTTCTGTCCCGTACCGCTCCCCCAAATGCGAAGCAAGGCCACCTGAGGCAACAATCGCCTCAGCGTCGTAACCAGCAGCACCTAGCAGGTAGGCGTTCTTGGTTCGGCAGCGGCGGTTTTCTCCCAACACTTTCTGCGCTGCGTCAATGGTCTGTTCGGCCATGTGCCTGGAAGTGGTGAGCTTGCCTCCGACGACGGTCACCAGCCCATCCGGGTCGGTACGGATCTCGTGGTTGCGTTTAACTTCCAGGGTTTTCCCTCCCGGAGGTGCAACCAGGGGCCGGCAACCGCCTATGCTGCCAAGCACGTCCTCCGGCTCTACATCGATGTTGAGTGCGGACCGGGCGCCTTCCAGGAGGAAGTCCATCTCCTCGCGAGTACAGTTCACATCGTCGAGGTTGCCGTTGTAGTCCTCGTCAGTGGTGCCCAGGTAGGACGTATTGCCCCAGCGGGTGATAGTGGCGCGCCGGTTGCGTCCTGGAACCGGGATGGTTACCGTGCAGTCGTTGCGGATTTTGGTCCATGGGACTGCAATGTGAACGCCCTTGGCTGGCCGGATATTGGGCGCGTCAACTTCTTTGCCGGCACCGGTCCAGTCCCGAAGCCAAACACCAGTGGCGATGATGACAGCGCTGGCGCTGGCGCGAAGCTCCCGGGTTCCGGTTTCGATAACTACTCCGTTTACTTGGCCGCCCTGGCGGGTCACCTCAGTGACTTTTGCACCGTTAAGCACGGTTGCTCCGTGGAATGCTGCGGTGCGGGCCAAGGTCAGCGTCAGCCTCGCGTCGTCGGCGCGTGCGTCGTAATACAGGAAGCCGCTCTCAAGGTTTTCAGCTTTGAACGTAGGGCAGTGGGAAAGGACTTCATTTTTGGTCAACTTCTGATGGAGTATGCCCTCGCGCCACCCGCCCGCCAGATCGTAGGTCCAGAGAAGACTTTCAAATCCTGCTGCAAGGCGGCGGTCAAAGACACCCGCATGCGAGAGCACCGGAAACAGGAACGGCAACCGTTGGACCAGGTGTTGAGCGTTTTTACGCAGTCGCTGGCGTTCCAGGAGCGAGTGTCGCACCAGCGGTAGGTTGCCCTGTTCGATATACCGAAGCCCGCCATGGATCATCTTGGACGATTTGGAGGAGGTGCCCGAGGCGAAGTCATCCTTTTCCAGCAATGCCACCTGGTAGCCGCGTAGTGCCGCGTCCATGGCCGCATAGGCTCCTGTGACACCGCCACCGACAATAATGATGTCGAATTCTCCGCCATCCAGGCGGTTGATCTGCTCAGCCCTGTCCAATTTCAGGGGGCTGTCCGTAACCATCCGGGCACGCCCGGCTTTCGGTTTGCGTGAGGGCATGGAAATCATGAAGGTATGTCTCTCTCAATTGTCTTGGGTCGTGGCTGGTAGTCGGTGTCAGGAGTCACGGACAAGCGCCAACTCACTGGCGATACGCGAATTCCATGCATCGCGGCGGCCGAGTTGTTCAGCGGCGGTTAGTCGTGGTTCGAAGAGGTCTCCTGGACCCAGGCATTCGACGGCTTCGGTAAGGGAACTCCAGAGCAAACCGTCCGCGGCACCCATGAATGCGGCGCCACGCAGGCTTGCCGTGTCACAGGAATTCAAGCGACGCATGGGGATGCCTGTCAGGTCAGCCTGCATCTGGATCAGGGGATCACTGGCCGACATTCCGCCGCCCACTGCGATCTCGGTTACGGAAATGCCGGACACTGCCTCGTTGGCCTCCACACTGCTGGCCACAGAATGGGCAATGCCTTCCAGGATTGCGTAGGCGATTTCCGGCAAAGTACTGGACATCGAGAATCCAGTCAGCGATGCACGGGCGTTCGGTTCTACAACTGGCATGCGGAGACCGGTCAGAGCGGGAATGAACATAACGCCGTTGGAGCCGTCCACCGTGGCAGCCAATTCACTGATTCTCTGCGGAGAGTCGAACCAGCCAAGAGTGCTGCATACCCAGTCCAGCGCCGAACCCGTTGTCGCGGTAAATGTTTCCACCGCATAGGTGGTTTCGTGGTGCCGGCGCCATGCAGCCAGGCTTAACGTCCCTTCGTACAGCCCCGGCCGCGCCGGCATGTTGCTGCCCGTCACAAGATCGACAAAGCTGCCCGTGCCGTGAACGCACATTGCTTGTCCGGGACGCAAGCATCCCAAACCCACGGTACCGGCATGCTGATCACCCATGGCGGACAGCACTGGCACTGAAATGCCCAATTTGGAACTGTCGCTGTGACCAAGGTGATCGGCATCCTGACGCAGCTCGGGCAGTAAGTCCGAGGGAAAACCCAAGGCCTCGATCCAGTCCCGCTCATAAGCATGGTCCCTCAGAATGTAACCGCCGGCCGACGTCGCATTCGTCGTTGTAGCAACGTATGAGCGTTCGGCGGTGAGACTCCACAACAGCCAGGTCTCAACGGTGCCAAAGCCTAAGCGGCGTTCCCGAAACGCGACTTCCACTTCGCGGGTTTCCCTCAGATGATGGGCGGCCCAGAGATAGGGGGAACGTACTCCCGCAGGGCGCCCAACTGATGCGACAAGCCGTTCGTTCCATTCCTCTCCCAAGATGGCAAGTTCAGTAGCGTATCGGCTGTCCTGCCAAACCATGGCCGGCACCAGTGCCTGCCCTGTAACGGTGTCCCAAAGGACGGCAGTCGAGCGTTGCGTGGCAAGCGCGATCCCTTGAATGTCGACACCCTCATCAGCGGCGCGATTGAGGACTGCACGGCACGCGTCCAGCGTCTTGTCCAGAATTTCGTTGGCGTCCTGCTCCACCACACCAGGGCGGGGGCTTGAGACAGACAACCGTCGATACTCCAAGCCATGGACTCCGCCGTCGGAGGTAACCCACGCCGCCCGTGTCCCTGTGGTGCCTTCGTCTATTGCCAGAACGGCCGAATTTCCCATAAAGCTTCCTCTTTTCCGTGTCAGCGGGTGGGGACGGCGACTTGGGCGGCGTCGTTCCTGAATTGAGGCGCGTCGGTCTCCTCGTCGGGGCTGACGGGTGCGCGGGTTGGATCCCACTTGATGATGGAGCAAATGATGCAGGCAGCCAGGGGAACCGCGGACAGGATAAGGAACGTTGGCCCCAGTCCCAGTTCTGCTTTCAAAAGCGGGAAGATCAACAATCCCAATGCCGCGCCAGTACTGCCCAATGCTCCGATCACACCGTTGGCGCCCGCCCGGAGTTCGCTCCGGAAGGAGAGCGTGGAGATGCTCTTGCCGTTAGCGCCTGGACCACCGGAGTGGAACAGGATGAACAAGGACGGCACCAGGAAGGCAAGGAAAATCGGCAGGGTCTCGTAGAAGAAGCCCAGGATCAGGAGCATCACGAACACGGCCCCAAATCCGACTGCTGAGGCCCGACGAAGGCCAAGTATCTTGCCGATCCTTGGCGACATGAAGCCGCCGATAATGCCAAATACGTTGAAGACCAAGGCCCCTAAGGTTGCCACTACGAAGTCTGACCCGAAAAGGGTGAGGCTGATGATGGGTAAGTACCAGCCGACCGCGAAGTATTGGATGGACTGGCCAATCTGCACGGTGGCCGCCAGGATCGTTCGTGGCAGATAGGTACCCCGGAAGATGAGGGCGATATTGGCAGCGCCCCTGTTAGCCATGTTCAGGATCGGGGTGCGGTCCGCCAGCGGAGCGGGAGTGAAGTCCTGCCCGTAGATTTTGCTCATGGAAGCAGCGGCGCGGTCCAAGAGCCCTTTTCGGGCCGCCCAGGTGGGGCTTTCAACCATGAAGATGATCTGGGCCAGGAACAGCGCCAGTGCCACCACCCCGGCAGAGCCAACCGCAAACCGCCAAATCGAGTCGCCGACCCCCAAATTGTAGAAAGCAATCGCCAGAATCAGATTGCTGCTGACAGCCGTGTACCAGATTCCCTGCCACGTATTCAGGCGGCTCTTCAAGCGCGCCGGCGTGAATTCCGCCAAAACGGCCATCGCAATCGCAAAATCAATGCCATAAGCAGCACCTACGAAGAACCTGCCCACCAGAACAAGCTCAAAAGTCGGTGCGAAGGCCGCGAAGCCAGCGCCGGCGAAAGCAAGGAACTTGGCAAAGATGAGCGGTGGGATCCTCCCCCACCTGTCCGCCATCCAGCCGCCGATTGGATTGAACGCAATGGCTACCCAGGAGGCCAAGGACGTCAGGATCGCTATCTGTGTTGGGCTGAGGTGCAGGTCTCTGGTCATCGGACCGAGCCCGGCACTCAATGCCGAGTTGGAAAAGGCATCCAGGAACAGGCCACCCAAAGCCAGCCACCAGATAAGGCCTGCTCGACCGGAAATTCTGGGGCGGGCGTCGATGTAGGACACGACATCGTGCACACCGCGAAGGACCAAGCTAGACATTCGTTCGACCTCTCTGTCGTGAAACCGTTTCGTCAGAGGTCGTCGCCTGTAAAACAAAAAATGGGCAGATTGAGACCTCCAACAGGAAGTCTCAATTCTTACCCTGTGCCAGTGATTCTATTCACAGTTCCTACGGCGCTGCAAGCGCCGGTTCGCAGATTTCAAAAACCATGACGGTTGCAATCGGAACCTGAGTGCCGGCGCCGGGGGTTTATGGCTGGTTTGTTAGACGTGGCTTGGCCGAGACGTCAATCCAGTAACGCCGAAAATACCGCCCGCTCTCAGCCTCCCGCAGATCCTCAAGCTGGCCGCCACAACGTTCAATGGTCTTGGCGGACGCCGCATTGGCATCATCACAAGTCAAAAGAACGCGGTCGGGCTCTCCCGCCGCAGCCAAACGGGCGCAAACTTCCTGCAGAGCCCAGGCCGCGAAGCCTTCCAGGCTTGTGATGTCGTCGTCCGCCAACAACCCCGCACCGTCCTGATGGGCCCCATTCCACTCGCGGTGCGACTCGGCAAACGAGTGGTAATAGGAAGCATCCGGTGCAACGAGTTTGAATATGTGGACGACTATATCCGTGGTCAAAGTAGCTGGAGCCAAGCGCTGCACCTTGGTAGCTTTCAACGCATGGCCATCAAATTTGAGAATGTGGGAATCGCTGTTCGCGACATCGAAGAAGCAATCGCCTTTTTCACCGATCTTGGTCTTACCGTCATCGGCCGTGACACGATCAGCGGCGAGTGGGCGGACATTGCCGTAGGACTTGATGGAAACCATGCCAAGATCGCGATGCTACAAACTCCGGACGGGCAGGGTCGCCTTGAACTCTTCGAATACATCCACCCGGAAGCGATCGAGTCGGACCCCACTCGCCCCAACGACATTGGCATGCACCGCGTGGCCTTTTCGGTTGACGATATCGATAAGGCCCTTGAAGTAGCTGCAAAGCACGGATTCCACCCCCTTCGCGGCGTGGCGACCTATGGCGACGTCTACAAGCTCACATACCTTCGCGGCCCCAGCGGAATTCTCGTCATGCTCGCCGAGGAATTGAAGAAGGCCTGACAGCCGAGCATTAGTGGCCCGACTCTCGGGCGATTTTCTGGGCAAAATCGTTCAATACTGCAGCCACAGCTTCCGGATGGCTTAAGGCTGCGTAGTGACCCCCTGGGATTTCCACCGGTTCGATTCCAAGCCGCTGATGTACTTGGCGTCTCATGAATGAAGCCGGAAAGAACCGGTCGTCACGGCACAGTATTGCCATGGTGGGGACGGCTGGATGCCGACCAGGCCAGGGCCCTGGCATCCAAGTACCTCGCTGATCGCGCTCCCTGTCGCGGGCCTGATCCGCGAGGTCTTCAGGGACCTCGTTGAAGAAGGCTTCCTGAGGGTCCGGGTCAATGGTCTCCCGGTTGTGTCGGGTGTTGATCCACCAGTCGCCGAATGTCTCGCCTGGCAGTGGGATCATTCCAGCCAAATACACAAGGCCTTCCGAGTGGAGCTGCTCGCAAACCAAGGGTGCCGTAAAGCCTCCCAGCGAGTGGCCCACCACGATGGTGTTCTGAGCATCGCCCACCGCTGCAGTCACTGCTTGGCTGTAATCCCCAAGCCCTGCAGCCTCGTCCTCGATGGGCAAGTCAACCGCTACGACGCCGTGCCCGGATGCCTCAAGCAGTGGCCTGACCAGATGCCAGTCCCATGCCGAGGAACCGCCACCGTGGATCAGTACGAAAACGGCCACATTCCCACCCCGCTTTCCAGGGACATCACGCGTGAGCTGTTACCAGCGGATCGGGCTTCTGCGAGCTGACGCCGGAAGCAGTCTCAAGTGGTAGGCCGTTCCGGATCCAGTACTCGATTCCGCCTATCATTTCCTTCACGGAATATCCCAGCTCGGCGAATGCGAGCGCCGCGAAGGTGCTGCCGTTGCAACCCGGACCCCACGAATAGACCACCACTTTTGTGGCCGCCGGGATCAGGTCAGCAGCCAACGCTGGAATCTGCGCGGTCGGAATATGTACCGCACCGGGAATATGCCCGTGGTCCCATGAGGACTGCCGCCGCGTGTCCACCACAACGAGGGAGCCCTGCTCCGACTCCGCCACTTCCATGACGTCGATCTCACACTGCAACTTGGCGCGAAAATAGGCGGCAGGATCGAGTTCTTTGGTGGCCGGTGAGGTTTTCACGTGTCCTCCTTTATGAAGAGCGGATTCAGCGGAGATCCTCGTTCCGCCAAAGCAAACAGTACGCTGAGCCTCCCCCTCCCGATGCCGCCGGGGTAGACTCCAGCCCACGACGCGGGCAAGTCTGTGGCATTTTGGGGGATTTCAATGGGAATTTTTGCCGGTAATTCAGCTCTGCTTTTTCATCGCACTTCGGAGGAACCTCGACGGCGGTTGGCAGCTGTGCTTTCGGCCGCCGCCTTGCTGTCCCTGGTACTTAGCGCGATGCCGGGTAATCCGGCGCGGGCCGACGTCGTGGTGAACAACATTAGCGTGGGCGAGGGAGCCAGCAACATTGTCGTCAACCCTGTCACCAACACCGTGTACGTCACGACGAACGACGGGCTAACCATCATCAATGGGAGGACGCAAGCCACTGCCAAGGTGAAAACAGGTGGGGTCCCGGCGGATCTGGCCCTTAATATCGCCACGAACAAGATCTATGTGAGTAACAAAGGCGGCGAAGCGAGCGGAACGGTTGCAGTTATTGATGGCAGTACGCATGCCGTGACCCAAGTCTCCGTTGGTCCCGATCCATATGCCATCGCCGTCAACCAAACCACGAACAAAATCTACGTCGGTGGCCGGGCGGGCCTGTCTGTGATCGATGGAAAAACGAACGCCAGCACAACCATCAACACTGACTGGGTAACACAAGTAGCGATCAACCAGGCTACGAACCGCGTTTATGTCTTGGCCAACGGCGTGAAAGTGATTAATGGTGCCACTAACAGCGTGACTCAGATCGACATGGGCTCCAGCGTTGCTTGGCCCACCAACTTGGCTGTCAATCAGGTCACCAACAAGGTCTACATTGCTTCGCGTGTCCGCAATTATATGGAACTCGAAGTCTTGGACGGGGCTTCCAACCAAGTGCAGCCGATCTACTCGGATCTGAACTCAAGCCCGGCTGGACTCGCTGTCGATGAAACGAACAACAGGGTCTACCTGGGCCGCACCTTGCTCGGGGACGGAACGCTGTCATCGCTGACTGGGGTCCTGTCCGTTTTCGGTGGTGAGGGTGGCGGTCCCATCGATATCAGGACAGGGGAAACACCAGAGAAAATCGCGGTCAATGGAAAGACCAACAAGGTGTACCTCGGTGGAAACTACCTCGGTGTCAAAGTCATCGATGGCACAACTTTTGCTTTGTCGACGCTATTTGTGAAGTCCGGAACCGCTATTGCGGTTAACGATGCCACCAACAGAATCTACGTCGCCAAATGGGCCGGAACCGTGGCTGTTATTGACGGGCGCATTCCGTCCCAGCTGAAGAACGACTTTAGTGGAGATCGGAAAACGGACCTCCTTGCCCGTGACATGTCAGGTTTGCTATGGCTCTACCCCGGAAACGGCGCGGCTGGATGGCAACCCCGCACACAGGTGGGGTCGGCTTGGAACTCCATGACCGCCGTCGTAAGTCCTGGCGATTTCAGCGGCGACACGAAACCGGACGTCCTGGCCCGCGACGGCGCTGGCCATTTGTGGATGTATCCCGGAAACGGCGCGGGCGGCTGGTTGCCCCGTGTACACGTCGGCTCAGGCTGGAACGCCATATCCGCCATCGTGACACCGGGCGACTTCAACGGAGACGGCACGTCGGACATTTTGGCCCGGGACACGTCGGGAATCCTCTGGTTGTACCCGGGTGACGGCCGCGGGGATTGGCTTCCCCGAACCAATCTGGGGGCCGGATGGAACGCCCTGACCGCGATCGTTGGCACTGGTGATTTCGATAGCAACGGTACGCCCGGTGTCCTCGCCCGCGACGGCTCCGGGCTCCTGTGGCTCTATAGCGGCGATGGGACGGGAGGCTGGTGGGGGAACCGCAAGCAGGTGGGACAGGGATGGAACCCGATGACCGCGATCGTCGCCCCGGGAGACTTCAACGGCGACGGGCGTCCGGACATTATGGCCCGCGACAGCAGCGGCGCACTCTTCCTGTATCCCAGTGCGAGTGGCGGAGCGTGGCTGCCCACTGTACGAATTGGGCAGGGCTGGAACAGTATGACCGCCATCCTTTGACGCGACAGGCCAACGTTCTTCACGGCGGTCACCGGCAGCCCTAGGCTGGAAACATGCCGAAGGTGAGCGTTAACGGCGTCGCGCTTTACTACGAGGAACACGGCGAGGGCGTGCCTATTCTTGGTTTACATGGCACGCCTGGTTCGGCAGCTCTGTGGGCCGGAGCCGCTGTGGCGCTGAGTAATCACGGGCGGTGCATCATTTTCGACCGCCGCGGTTTCCACCGCAGCGCACTCGTCCCGCCTCCGTCCACCTTGGACCTTATCCAGCACGTCGACGACGCCGCGGCCCTCCTCGCCGCACTCCACGCAGGGCCCGCCGTGGTCATCGGCCCGGGCACTGGCGGGCTCATAGCCCTGGGGTTGGCGCGGCATTTCCCGGACAAGGTGAAAGCGCTCGTCCTGCTGGAGCCGGCTTTGTTCACAATAGATCCCGACGCCGACACTTGGGCTCGCGGGCTGCGGCAGCGGGTGCTGGGGGCCTCGCGCGACCGTCCGTTCGGAGTGGCGGAGGTTGTGATGCGCGAAGCCTGGGGCGTTCAGTCTTGGGATGCGTTGCCGGGCGACATCCATGAAATGCTCGCCCACACCAGCCCAGCAGTCCTGGCCGAGATTCGTGGCCGGGGACTCGATCTCAGTGATTCCCCTTTGGAGATGAATGAGGACGATCTTGCGGACATCCGACGGCCAAGTCTCATCCTCTCTGCCGAAGGCTCTCCGCATGTGCTCCGACTTATCACCTCGCGGTTGTCCGGTGCACTCCCCTATACAGAATCAGTGCTGGTATCGGGAGGCCATCTGATCAATCCAGCACATCCCGCCGTTCTGGACTTTGTAGACAGAATGGCTGCAACACCCAGTTCGTGGGTATAGCTTCCATCGAGAAGATACCCCCAGGGGGTACTTGATTTGATACCCCCAAGGGGTATACATTCAATGCATGAGCCATGCAGACCTGAGTATCAGTCAACCGGGCGGCGACTTCCCCACCATCGAAGCCGACCTGGAGCACGCCGCGCCGCACGGTTACACCAGCAACAAGGATGCATACCTACGCCGCCTGAAACGCATCGAGGGGCAGGTCCGCGGCATCGCGCGCATGGTGGAAGAGGACAAGTACTGCATCGACATCCTCACGCAGGTAGCTGCTGCCACCAAAGCCCTGCACGCCGTCAGCCTTGGGCTCGTTGAGGAGCACATCGGCCACTGCGTGGTGGGCGCCGCCTCCGAACCCAATCCAGAAGCCCGGGCCGAACAAATCGACGCCAAAGTCAAGGAGGCCACCGATGCCATCGGGCGCCTGTTGCGGTAACTCCGCCAGCACACACCACACCATTCAACTCACTACAAGGGAGCGCATCATGAGCCAGACCATCCAGACAAACGTCAACGTTTCCGGCATGACCTGCGGCCACTGTGTTTCAAGCGTGAGCGAGGAACTCGAAGCACTTAACGGAGTGGAAGACGTCTCCGTTGACCTCAACCCTGGAGGCCTGTCCACCGTGACCATCACCTCCACCAGCGAGCTCTCGCCGTCAGAAATAGGCGAAGCCGTTGCAGAAGCCGGCTACTTGGTGGTAGCCAACGAAGCCTAGGAGTCCTCTTGAGTAGCCAGGAGACCTTCAACCAGCCCGAAACCCGGGTCATCGAACTGGACATAGAGGGCATGACCTGCGCCTCGTGCGTCAATCGAGTTGAGCGGAAGCTCGGCAAGCTTGAAGGCGTTGAAGCCAGCGTCAATCTCCCCTTGGAATCAGCCCACGTTACGGTTCCGGCCACGGTAACGGATCAGCAAATCGTGGACACCGTCAACGCCACAGGCTATAAAGCCAAAGTCCGCCAACCCCCGGCCCCCCACACCCGCGAGCGCCACACCGAGCACCACCACGTTGGACTCACGCCCGCCGAGAGCAGCACCGACGTCACGGATCACAGTGTCCACGCAAACACATCCACCCATGCAGGACACGTGGCACAAGCTGAGTCGACCCACACTGCGGAACCCGGAACCGGCCACGACCACAGCGGAACCGCCGGAGGCGTGCGGCAGCATGCGTCTAAGCGAGGCACGCGCGAGCATGCAGAGCGCGGCGCCGACGGTTCCGCACCCACGGAGCCAGCCGACCACGCAGATCACATGTCGCACGGCCCAGCGGCGTCAACACTCCGCCCACGCCTGATCACGGCGGCGATACTGACCGTCCCTGTCTTCGCAATCTCGATGGTGCCCGCCCTGCAGTTCACCAATTGGGGCTGGATTGTCGGTGCCCTGGCGCTGCCGGTAGTCAGTTGGGCTGCGTGGCCGTTCCATAGGGCCGCCGCTATCAACGCCCGGCATTTCGCATCCACCATGGACACGCTCGTTTCCATCGGGGTGATCGCGGCCTACCTCTACTCCGCGTGGCAGTTGTTCGCGGATCCTCGAATGACTGAGCATCCCGGCATGGAGAGCATGTCCGGTGGTGGTCTGTATTTCGAGGTCGCCGCGGTTGTCACCACGTTCCTGCTTTTGGGCCGGTACTTGGAAGCGAATGCGAAGGCCAAGGCCGGCGACGCTTTGAAGGCCCTGCTGAACCTTGGCGCCAAGGATGCCACCATTTTCGTGGACGGCCGGGAGCAGAAAATACCTGCTGAAGAACTCCTGGTAGATGACGTCATCGTGGTCCGCCCAGGTGAGAAGATCGCCACGGACGGTGTGGTCATTGACGGCGCGTCCGCCGTCGACGCCTCTCTGGTTACCGGCGAATCCGTTCCGGTCGAGGTCGGTCCGGGCAGTCAGGTGACAGGCGCCACCATCAATACTTCTGGCCGCCTGTTGGTACGCGCCACACGGGTTGGATCCGATACCACCTTGGCGCAGATGGGCCGTTTGGTCAGCCAGGCGCAGACTGGAAAGGCACCGATCGCACGCTTGGCGGACAGGATCAGCGCGGTGTTCGTGCCGATCGTGCTGGTGCTTGCGTTGGTGACGTTCCTGCTGTGGCTGTTCTTCTCGGGCGACCTGAACGCGGCGTTTACCGCTGCGGTTGCTGTCCTCGTGATCGCCTGCCCTTGCGCCTTGGGCCTTGCAACTCCTGTAGGCCTGCTGACAGGAACGGGCCGTGGCGCCCAGTTGGGCATCCTCATCAAAGGTCCGCAGGTGCTCGAGGACACCCGCCACGTGGACACCATCCTGCTGGACAAGACAGGTACCGTGACCAGCGGCAAGCTAGCCGTGGACCATACGGTCGCCCTCAACGGGCATTCTCCGGCCGCGGTCCTCACGCTGGCCGGTGCGGTTGAGTCGGCATCGGAGCACCCGATCGCCCATGCGATTGCAGCGGCGGCCAGGGAAGCAACGCCCGACGCCGGTACTCTTCCGGCCGTGGATGAATTCAGTTCCGCTCCCGGCGGCGGAGTCCGGGGAACCGTGGCTTTGGATGGCACCAGAAAAACGGTTGTCGTGGGCCGATCGGGTTGGCTTGAGAAGAACGGCATTGCCCTCGATTCCAGCCAGCGGGACGAACTCGCAGCCCAGGAGAATGGCGGCGCCACCGCTATCTGGGTGGCTGTGGACGGTCAAGCTGCCGGAATCATCAGCCTGAGCGACACCATCAAGCCCGGCTCGGCGGCTGCCATCCAGCGACTGAAGGACCTGGGTATCCGTCCGATGCTCCTGACAGGTGATAACGCTGCCGTGGCCGCCCAAGTAGCTGCCGCCGTCGGGATTTCTCCTGACGATGTGTTCGCTGGGGTCTTGCCCGAAGGCAAAGTCGACGCAGTTCGGAAGCTCCAGGCCTCCGCCGCAACTGTGGCCATGGCGGGCGACGGCGTGAATGACGCCGCTGCGTTGGCACAGTCCGATCTGGGCATTGCCATGGGATCGGGCACGGATGTCGCGATCGAAGCCTCGGATCTTACGGTCATGGGCAGCGATCTGGGTCAGCTCGTCCAGGCTATTGAGCTCTCCCGCAAGACGCTCTCCACCATCAAGACCAACTTGTTCTGGGCATTCTTCTACAACGCGATCGGTATCCCAGTGGCAGCTCTTGGACTGCTGAATCCCATGATCGCGGGCGCGGCGATGGCAGCGAGCTCCGTGCTTGTTGTTGCAAACTCCCTACGGCTGCGCTCGTTCGGAAAATAACCAGGGTCCGGGCTAAGCGGTTCCGAAACGGACCGCGGCCCGGGCCTTTGCCTTGGCCGCTTCCTCATCACGGTTCTTCGCGGGGGCATGACTCACCAGCGAATCCAGCAAATGCTGGGTGATGTGGGCGATCTCGTGGACGGCCTCAGCGAAGGCTTCCTCGTTGGCCTTGGAAGGTTTGGTGGAACCGCTGATCTTGCGCACATATTGCAGCGCGGCGGCCTCCACCTCCGCCGACGTAGCGTGTGGTTCGAAGTTATGAAGAGTCCTGATATTCCGGCACATAACCCCATGCTAACTATGGGCAGCGCTGCATGGGGAGGGGTGCCCATCGACGCCTTTTGGAATCCCACGATAGGTTTTAGCTATTGGATCTTCCGGATGAGCCGGAGGCCGCTGGGGATGCCGAAGAGCTCGGGTCCGAACAAATGAAGGAGAATCTCATGGCTATTTGGGGTGCAGATGTTGATCAGCTTCGTCAGCTCGGTAACAAGCTGAAGGCTGGCGCCGAGAACATCGAGCAGCAGCGTTCACAGTTGAAGGGTGCCCTCGACGGCACCGACTGGAAGGGCCCGGACGCTGACAAGTTCCGCAGCGAGTGGGACAGCCAGCACGCTTCCAACCTGAAGAAGGTTGCCGACGCCCTTCGCGAAGCTGGCGACCGCGCTCAGAAGAACGCTGAGCAGCAGCAGCAGGCTTCCAACTAAGACAGTTGGGAATGGCCCGGACGCACACAGCGCCCGGGCCATTCGCCTTTTAAGTCGGAACCCAACTAAGCCGAATCCCGAGGTTGTTCGCTGATCCTGACGCTCAAGGGCAGGTTGTGCGAACGAGCCCGGGAGTTCCTCTTGGTCTAGTCGCGCGGCACCTTGGCAGCCGGCCTCGACGGGACGGGCTCGACGTCGTTCGCGTGATCCAATACCCGTGCCGCGGCAGCTTCCGCTTCCGGGCGGGCGACGCGCCGGTCACCCCGGAGCTCGTCCACGCGGACCAGGACCACACCGCCCACAATCAGAAGTCCGCCCACCAACTGGATGGGACCCGGCAGTTCGCCCAGCAGCAGCCAAGCCCAGATCACGGCGAACAGCACCTCCGTCAGGGAAACGAAAGACGCCACTTTCGAGCCCAGGCTGCGCGCGGCCATGATTCCGGAGACGTAGGCCAGGACGGTCGCGAGAATAACGAGTCCCGCGGCTGAGACCCACCACGGTATCGTCCATGGGCCGAGGCTCGTATCAGCGGTGCTAAAAGTCATGGGAATCAATCCCAAGGCGCCCACCAGCCACATGACCAGTGCGCCCACCAGAAGCCCGCCCGAGGCGAGGACCAGAGGGGGAAGGGTGTCGTTTTCCTTGGCCGTGATGAAGAAGTAGATCACCAGGCACACTGCCGCAGCCATGCCCCAGAGAACGCCGATGAAGTCCACCTTCACAGCGCCGGTCAGGTCCAAGACAAGGACTAACCCACCCAATGAAAGCAGTGCGCCGGCGGCCGTAAGGGCCCGAGGCCTGCGGCGGCTGGCGATCCAGAGCCAGAGCACGATCATAACCGGAGCCAAGTATTCGAGCAGCAGTGCGACACCCACGGACAAGCGGGCCACTGCATTGAAGTAGAACAGTTGGCAGCCAGCGACTCCGATGAGGCCGAACAGCAGGATAGTCAGCCAGTTGTCCTTCAGCTGGTGCCACCGGCCGCGAAGAACCACGACGCCGGGAATCGCCAGGATCAGTGCGGCACCCGTCAGTCGCACGGCAACGGCAGCGCCGGGTGACCAGCCGGTTTCCAGCATGGATTTGGCGAACGAGCCGGAAGTTCCGAAAACCGCGGAGGAAAACAGGGCGATGCCGACTCCCGAGGCCAGGAAACCTTTTGCATCAGCCTTCGTCTTTGTAGCTGACACAGCAGCCTCCTGTCAGGAGTAAAGTGGGCTTATGGTCATGACAGTACTCCCGAAACATGTAAGGAGTCAAAGTGCATTTTGCGCCTGACACCGAGATTGCACTTCGCACCGTCGTCAATCTCATCAACACAGCAGCCAACGGCGAGGATTCGCTGGCATCAGTAGAGGACCTCGACGAGTTCTTGGAGGCCGAAGAATTCTCGGGTTCGAGGACCCACGATGAAGCAGAATTGCGCAGCGTCAAGCGGCTGCGTAGCGAGCTGGCATCACTCTGGGCTGCCGATGAGGACACCGCCGCAAAGACCGTGAACAAACTGCTCATAGACGCGCAGGCACTCCCGCAACTCGTCAAGCACGATCACTGGGACTGGCATCTCCACGCCACCACCCCGGAAGCACCCCTGGCCGACCGCATGGGCACAGAAGCTGCCATGGCAATCGTTGACGTAATCCGCAGCCAGGAGATGGACCGCATGCGTGTATGCGCCGCGGACGATTGCGACGCCGTGGTTTTGGACCTCAGCCGCAACCGCTCAAAGCTCTATTGCGACACAGGCAACTGCGCCAACAGGGCCCACGTCGCGGCGTATCGGGCGAGGAAGGCTGCCGAGGGCGACTAAGGCCGGGAGCCTAGTGGCCGGCGTCGGGCGTTTCTGTCTCATCAGCAGCCGAACCGGGAGCTGCGGAACCGCCGCGCCCGGGGCGCTTGGAACTGAGATTGACGCCGGAGCCCTTGCCCAGGTGCTCGGCGTTTTCCTTGTGGCTCATGGAAAGCATGGCCGCCACCACGAGGCTCACGATGAACGCGATACCTGCGCCGGTGAATGCGAGATCGAACCGCGGAGTGTGGGCACTGCCGCCTGAAGCGAAGATCAGCACGGCGACGAATGCCAGTGCAGCGAAAAACGCGGAGAACATGAGGGGTCCCTTGACCGAGGTCCGCATCTTGCGCGGCTCTCCTGGTGTCTGGTCTGCCACGGTCATTCCTCCAATGATGGCGGGCCTGTTCGGCGCCCGCCGGTTGCAAAAGTTCTACAGAGAGTAGAACGTCCAGCTACTAGTTTACGGCCTCAGGGGAAGCACCCGGCGCAGTGGCCTGGGTCCCCGACTGAGCGTCATGCCGGAGGGTGAGTCCGGAGAGCATCCACAACACTCCGGAAAGGATCGCACCGCCGCCAGCGACCCCCAAAAGCGCGTGCGCCCCGAGCGAAATGAAGAACGGCAACGCCAATGCGGTACCCACAGCGATAACGCCGGAAACAAGCCAATCACGGGTCAACGAGTCGCGATTCCGCAGGCCGTGGATCAGTTCAAAAACGCCAAGCACGAGCAGTGCGGCGGCGGCGGAGAGTGCGACGCCGGCATCGGACTGAGTGACCAAAGCCGCCACACCGCCCACTGCGACGACTACGGAAACGGCCTTAGGCAGAACGCGGGACATCCACAGAGCGGCAGCTGTCCCCAGCAGGTATAGGCCGATAGCCCACGCGAGGACCTGCACAGAAGGCGATCCCCAGAAGATCGTAACCAGGCCAAACACCAGTGCAACGGCGGCGCGGACCAGCACGGGTTTCCAGAGCTCGGCCACGGAGGCAGACGGTGTCTGGGCAGAATTCGCTGGGAGAGTCACCCGTCCAGTTTAGTGTGAACCCAGCACCATCCATTTATCGGTCCGCGCGCGCAACCCTAAGGTCACTCCACGGGCGAGCATGTAGCCAAGCGCAAAGACCACCCACAACCACACCAGCCCCGCCGCGCCGTCGGGCCTGATGACATGGACGGCCGCCAGCAACGGCCCATAGACCGCAAGATTTACGACGCCGGCAATCGCCAGATAACGCGCGTCGCCAGCACCGATGAGAACTCCATCGAGGACAAACACGTAGCCGGCCAATGGCTGTCCGACGGCGAGGACCCAGAGCGCCAGCGTCAGAGCCTCCCGGACACCGGCATCAGAGGTGAAGAGGTAGCCGGCCCAAGGAGCAACCAACGCCAGCAGCAACCCGGTGACCACCCCAAAACCGAGACCCCATCGGATCATGGTCCGCGTGAGTTCACGGACGCGGCCAGCATTTCGCGCACCCAGTTCCTTGCCGATCAAGGCTTGCGCTGCGATGGCGAGAGCGTCCAAAGCGAAGGCGAGGAAGGAGAAAATGGTCATCGCCAACTGGTGCGCCGCGAGGTTCACCGCACCCTGGGCTGTGACCACGAGGACCGTGGCGAGGATGGCGAGACGGAGGCTGAGCGTGCGGAGCATCAGCCACGAGCCCACCTTGGTCATGGCCCGAATGCCGTGCCAATCGGGCTTGAAGGACACGTCGTGTTGCCGTGCATTTCGCCCGACCATCACCAGATACACGGTGGCCATGGCCCATTGGGCAATGCTGGTGCCGATTGCCGAACCAGTAACGGAGAGATGCAGGCCGTACACGAGGAACCAGTTCAGCGCGATGTTCAGTGCAAAACCTGCAGTGGCAACCACCAGAGGCGTCCGGGTGTCCTGAAGGCCGCGGAGCACGCCAGTACCTGCGAAGATCAGGAGCATCGCGGCGAGGCCGGGCATCGACCAGCGCAGATAATCCACCGCGAACCCACGCACGTCGCCAGTGGCGCCCATGAGGCCCACGAGGGGTTCGGCAGCGACAAAGCCAACCACAGCGAGCGAAATGCCCAGCACCAAAGCCAGCCAGACGCCGTCGCGCCCTGCTGCCAAAGCTTTCGCCAACTTTCCGTCACCGATCGCCCGGGCGACTGCAGGCGTCGTCGAATATGCCAGGAAGACCATAAGTCCCACAGCGGTATGCATAACGGTGGATGCCAGGCCAACACCCGCGAGCTGATCTACGCCAAGGTGGCCAACGATGGCGGAGTCGGCGAGCAGGAACAGCGGCTCGGCTATGAGCGCGCCGAACGCGGGTACTGCCAGGCGCAAGATCTCGCGGGCATTGGAACGTGTGGTGATGGTTGTGGTTTGAGGCACTAAACAAGCCTAGTCCGCTTGGGGGCGGGTAAATTTGGGGCCGTGTCACACAAGCATCCCGTTACAGTTTCCGTCGCCCGCACCATTCTTCCGGGGTATACCCGGCAAGCAAACGCCTGGGCACACGCCGGCCAGGAACTGGCACGCGAATGGCCCGGTTACCTGGGGTCGGGGTGGGTCCGGAATGGCGCTGGTTCAAACGAATGGCACATGCTGTACCGCTTCGCTGATGCTGAAACGCTGCACGGATGGGAGCAGTCCGAGGAACGTCGCTGGTGGATTGATAGTGCCCGGGAAATGATGGAGACCACTCGCGTTGAACGGCGCACTGGAATCGAGGGCTGGTTTTCACAGCCTGGCGACTCCTCTGTGGTCGTCCCGGAAACCGTTGTGCCGCCTCGTTGGAAGCAAGCCATTAGCATCTTCCTGCCGTTCTTTCCGCTCAGTTTGTTGGCTAATTTCCTGCTGCACCCTTTGACGCAAGGCTGGCCACTGGTGTTCCAGGTTCTCCTTAACATCGTCATCCTGACGCCGTTGATGACGTACATCTTCCTGCCGATCACGACGCGTCTTCTGCAGCCATGGCTACAAGCAACGCCGCGTGGGAAAAGTCACGGAACTTCTTAATTAGTTGACTCTTCAACTTATCTCGGGAAAAGTTGAATATATGAACAAGTCCAGCCTGAGCACCACAGCCCTGACCGTCCTGCGCGTTATTGCAGGTTTTCTCTTCGCCGCGCACGGTTGGCAGAAGTTCAACGAATTCACCATTGCGGGAACACAGGCCTCCTTCGCGCAGATGGGCGTGCCCGGCGCTTCAGCCGTGGCCCCGGTAATTGCAACCCTTGAACTTGTGGGCGGCATCGCATTGATCATTGGCCTCCTGACCCGGGTGTTCGCAGCCCTCCTGGCCGTCGATATGCTGGGCGCACTGTTCCTGGTTCACGCACCGGCCGGCGTTTTCGTCGCCAATGGCGGTTACGAGCTTGTCCTGATCTTTGCCGGCGCCGCCTTGGCTCTCGCCCTCGCTGGTGCAGGCAAGCTTTCCGCCGACAACGCGCTCTTCGGACGGCAGGGATCCAAACTCCGCGTCCTCGCGTAAGCGCTCCCATACCCTCTCTCACCTAATAGCCTTTTGAGCCGGATGTTCTCTCACTTTCGTCAAGAAAGTGAGAGAACATCCGGCTTTAGGCCTCTGGAAGTGAAAGAAGATCGGTGAAAAGCCCGCGGGAAGTGAGAGAGCGTTTAGCCTTCTACCCCGGTTAGCTCATTCGGGACGTGCTCCAGCTCAGCCGACTTCTTCACTTTTCCCGTCTTCAAATCCACCGCGTGGATGGTGCTCGTCGCAGGTTCGGTGACGAACGCCGTCGCGCCCTGGACAAACAGCGTGGGACGCGGATCCTGCCAGGTGGTGGACTCTTCCCACGCGGCCACTACGGGGATCGTCGAGGTCACTGAGCCTGAAACTGGGTCGATGACACGCAGGGAACCGTCAGTTCCAAGGACCAGCGCTTCACCGGCAGGTCCGCGACCGAGGGAACGGAACGAGTAGCTGGTTCCAATATCCACAAGTTGAAGGGTTGCGGTTTCAGTGTTCACCAGCGAAATGCGGGTTGGCCGTTCCAGCTCAGCGGCCTTGTCCACTTTGTAATCCCCCAGGATCACCGGCGACTTCCCGGAACCCGCCTGATTGCCCAGACGTCCATAGGCATCCGGGCTGGCGACCTTGGTAATCACGCCATCCTTATAGATCAGCATGCCGTTCTCGCAGCCGACCACCACAGCTTCTCCGGCAGCAACAGCCTCGCCGTGGACGCCCGGGCAGTCCTCGTTGCGGACGATTTCCTTACGCTCCTGGCCCTTGCCTGCGGAGAGGATAGCGATTCCTGAGCGGCTTTCCTCATTTCCCAGGGTCACCAGCAACTTGCCGTCTTCCAGCTCCACTGCCACACCGTGATGCGGCTCCGGCGTCGTGTAGACGTCGGTGGCAGGCAGGGCGCCATCCTCGATGGAAGCACCCAAGGAAGACGACTTGAAGCTCTCAACCTTGCCCGATCCATCATTGAACAGGACTGTCTTGCCCGCATGACGAACCACGTGACCGGACTTGTCTGCTTCAATCGCCAGCTCGGTCAACTTGGGTTCGGCAACGTAGTGATGGCTATGGTCGCCGTGCGGCTCGGTCCAGGCGCCTGCGTCGAACAGGCGGAACGAGTCTCCCGTGGATACAAACACATGGCGCCCGTCACCGGCGGGATTCAGCCGATTGAAACCTGACAATTCCGCCCCTCCCACAGGCTTGAGGGTGGTGGCGTCCAGGACTCCAATACCGGCGTCGTGCGTGTAAACCAAACGCGGGCTGGGGGCGCCGGCCTCTTTCGGGCTCGACTTCCCACTGCTGGAGGCGGCAGGCTCCGCGGCGTTGCCAGCTGAGCCTCCAGGGGCTCCGCAGGCGGAGAGTAGAAGGGCGGAAAGCCCGACGGCGGCAAGCGGCTTTGCGGGGAAGCGGCGTTTGGGGGTGGCTGATGCAGGGGAAATAAGGGTGGAATGATGAGGCATGAGTTAAATGATATTGATTCTCATTTGTGTATCAACTCGCAGAGCGAATGTGTCGGGCGCCGCGCCGAACCCATCAACAGCATGTTGACAACATAGTGTTGATATCCCATGCTTGCGCTAGAAATGGTCAATCAAGGAGCAGCACATGGAAAACGACGCAGGGTCCCAGGACGCTGACCAAGCGGAGCGGGAAACCAGGGCTGTCCGGTTACTCATGGACAGGGGTGGTTCGGACCTCAGTCACCGGCCCTGGCTCGCGGCTGGTCAACCCCCCTCGGCCACGGACCTGATCCAGCACGTACTTTGGCGGTCCAGGGGTTCCAGTCAGGGCACAGACCCAAATCCTGCCCCCGTCGAGGCCGCGGATCTACGTGCCGCCCTCGCATTGGTTGCCGCCGCTCGTGGTGAGATGGACGCCGTCGAAACCGCGCTTCTGTTTCTTGCGCGGGCAGAAGGCCTCACGTGGCCGCAGATCGCGGAGAGCCTCGGGCTCCGCTCCGCCCAGGCCGCACAACAAAGACTCGATCGGCTTACCGATCGACCCAATCCGAACCTCGGTGGGCGCTGACGATGGCAGTCACACTCAACGGAACAGCGGCAAGCGCAGGAACGGCCCATGGGACCGCGCGAATCATCAACGGGCCCGATGACTTCGGTCGGTTCCAGCTTGGCGATGTGTTGGTGTGCCGCACCACCGACCCCGCATGGACGCCACTTTTTGGGATGGCTGCGGCAGTTGTCACTGAGAGTGGCGGAATGTTGTCCCACGCCGCCATCGTCGCCCGTGAATTCGGAATACCGGCCGTCGTAGGTGTCCGGGACGCCATGACGTTGCTCGCGGACGGAACTTCCGTGACGATCAACGGATCCTTGGGCACAGTTACCGTCGCTGCCGTTGCGGAATCAGCCGAATGACTGGCGACTTGTTGCTTACACTTCACGCCGTCCGACTCCTCGGATTCGCCGACGCCCACGCCATTGCGGATCGATTCAGTCGGGATCACAGCTTGGTCGAATCCGAACTCATCGACGCCGGCGTGCTCGGTTTCGTTTCCCACACTTCTTTTGCTGGTAGCAGCGGGTGGTCCCTGTCCAGTGCTGGGCGTGTCGAGAATGAGCGCCTCCTCGCAGCTGAATTGGACCGTGAAGACGCCCGCTCCGTGGTGATGGGCGTGCACAACGAGTTCGTGGACCTAAATCCGACGGTTGTCAGTGCCTGCAGCGCCATCCAACTCCAGCAAGTAAGGGGCATGGCTGCCTCCGGGATCTTGGAGGAGGTGTTAGCTTCGTGGCGTCCGGTGGAAGAACGCCTGGCGGAATCATTGCCACGGTTCGCGGGCTACTCCCGGCGGCTGATGAACGCGCTCGAGCAGGCGCGCAGGGACAGTGCCTGGTTCACCGCCACCGACCGTGATTCCTTCCACCGGGCATGGTTCGAACTGCACGAGGATCTCATCGCAACCCTGGGAATCCAGCGCGGGTAGGCAGCGGACGTCCGGCCACTCGGACAGCGGATCCAGACTTACTCACGTAACAGAAACATGCCGACAGTAAACTTCCAGCATGAGTGAGACAGCCGGCAACTCCGTGACCCTCCGCTTCCTTGCGGCTCCAATGGACATTGGACACAGCGGCTCGGTCGACGCCGGCACTGTCCTTGAGTGGGTGGACAAGGCCGCTTATGCCGCAGCGGTGGGCTGGGCGAAGTCGTACTGCGTCACCGCCTACGTGGGCAACATTCACTTCACCGATCCGGTGAACAGCGGCGACATGGTGGAGGTAACTTCCACCATCGTGTACACGGGCCGCTCCTCGATGCACATCCACACGGTGGTCAGTTCCCGTGACCCCAAGGGCGGACCGGAGACGATGCACAGCCAGTGCATGGTGATATTCGTGGCCGTAGGACCTGACGGCAAGCCGATTCCCGTGCCGCAATTCGAGCCCTCCACCCCGGAAGAAATCGAGCAAAGGGATCACGCGCTTGCGCGCATTGAAGTGCGTGAACAGATCGTCAATGCGATGAACGCCCAGAAATATACCGACGCCGGCACCGCCGAGCGCGTCGTACTGCGGTTTATGGCGGCCCCCACTGATGTGAACTGGGGCGGCAAGGTCCACGGCGGCATTGTCATGAAATGGATCGACGAAGCCGCATACGTTTGCGCCTCGCGATACTGCGGCAGGGACACCGTGGCAGTGTTCTCAGGCGGCGTGCGCTTCTATCGGCCGTTGTTGATTGGCCACGTGGTGGAAGTAGAAGCCCGTCTCGTTTACACGGGTGCAAAGGGAATGCACATCGCTGTCCACGTCCGCTCCGGTGATCCGAAAACCCGCGAGATGAACCTGACCACGTACTGCCTCACTGTGATGGTGGCCCGGGATGAAACGGGACCTGCGGTGCCGATTCCAGAATGGGTTCCTGTATCGGAAGAGGACAGAAAGTTGCATGCCCATGCCCGGGAATTGTTGGAAATCCGAGGACGGGCGCCCGGGAATCGACTGCCGGATCATTTGCTTAAGGCTGCTGGCAACTAGCTCCCCGCCTTGTAGGACTCTGTGTCGTGCAACGCTCCAACAATGCGATGCAGGACGTCAACGGAGCTCCAAGAAGCACGAAGACCGGTAAAATTAGGCCTAGAGGTGCATGGAGATGTCTCTGGCTTTTGCTGTTGTCCTCATCCTGTTGGGTCTGGCTTCCCTTGCCGCCGCCATAGGGGCCGCGGTGTTGGTGATCCGCGACGGCCGCGGGCAGATTCCGCTTGAACCCTCAGTTCAACCATGGGTGGCAGGAACCCTCCCAAGTCGCCCCTACTCCACGCTCCGACGCATTTAACGTTTGTAGCAGCCGGCCGAATTGCGGAAAAGGCGGCCTTCAGGGGTTAGCCAGCCCCGCGCTAAACTGGATCATGACCGGTGCCCGCGCCCGTCTCCTGGCTTGGTTCGTCGCCTTTGCCACCCTTCTGTCGGCCTGTTCGTCCGCGACCGGCGTGGACGAGGCCGCCCCGAATCAACCGCCTTCATCTTCCACGGCCCAGCCAGTGGCTGGCGGTGTCGCCGGTCCAGCTCAGGGAACGACTCAAACGGCCCCTGCTCCGATTTCGACGCCGGCCCCAGTCCCAACGCCTGTGGCGGTGCCTCAGGCGTACTCCCTGAACTTGTACCAAGAAGGCGACTTCGTACCGCAGTACACGTTTGATTGGTGTGTCGCAGCGAGCATCCAGATCGCGCACAACCTGATCGACGATACCGGAGGCGGCACATGGGCCGGCCGCGCCCAGCAGTCCGAGCTGTGGGAAATGGCGCGAATGCGGTCCTCCGACTCCTTCAACGGCGCAAACCCCTTCGGCTGGGCAGCGGTTCTGACCGCCGTCGGGATGGGACCGTACGAAGTCGTCAGCATCGCCAACTATGGGGAAGCCGTACGAACTGCTGCACGAGCCATGGCCACTACGGGCCGCCCCGTTGGCTTGGTCATGTGGAGTGGCCGCCATGCCTGGGTGATGAGCGGATTCGAGTCACTCGGAGATCCCTCCCAGTTCCCGGACTTCTCCGTCACGGGAATACGGGTACAGGACCCGCTCTACCCCTACGGCAGCGGACAGTGGGGCCCTTCGCCTGCCCCCAACAGCCTTCTGACCCCTGAACAGTTGGCGACGCAGTTCGTTGTCCGGGAACCGCGACGCTGGAGCGGTTCGCTGCCGACTGGGTACCTGCTGGTACTGCCCGTTGCCTAAGGAGCCTCCGGCTCGGGAACCTAGAAGCCGCCCCCACCACCAGCATCGCCGGCCATGTTTGCGAAGCGCGAGTAGTGACCCTGGAACGCGACAACAATGTCCTTGGTAGGGCCGTTACGGTGCTTGGCGATGAGGATGTCGGCCTCGCCGGCTCGCGGCGATTCTTTGTCATACACATCCTCACGGTGGAGCAGGATGACCATGTCGGCGTCCTGCTCGATAGAACCTGATTCACGAAGGTCAGACACCATGGGGCGCTTGTCCTGGCGCTGCTCGGAACCACGGTTCAGCTGTGACAGCGCAATGACGGGAACCTGAAGTTCCTTGGCGAGCAGCTTGAGGGCACGCGAGAACTCGGAGACTTCCTGCTGGCGGGATTCAACCTTTTTACCGGAGCTCATCAGCTGGAGGTAGTCCAGGATAACGAGCTTGAGGTCATGTTGCTGCTTCAGCCGACGGCACTTTGCCCGGATTTCCATGAGTGACATGTTGGGGCTGTCGTCAATGAACAGCGGGGCGTCGTTCATGCGGCCCATGGTGGTGGCGATCTTGGACCACTGCTCGTCCTTGATGGTGCCCTTACGGAGATCTTGAAGTCCGATGGTGGCCTCGGCAGAGAGCAGACGCATCGCGATCTCGTTCCGGCCCATTTCGAGGGAGAACATGACCGTAGCCAGATTGTTCTTGATGGCGGCGGAGCGCGCGAAGTCCAGCGCAAACGTGGATTTACCGACAGCAGGACGGGCAGCGATAACAATCATCTGGCCCGGGTGGAGGCCGTGGGTCAGTTCGTCAAGCTCGTAGAATCCGGTGGGAACGCCCACCATGCCTTCGCCGCGATGCCCGGAAGCTTCGATCTCGTCCACGGTGGACTCCATGACGTCCTTCAACGCCACGTAATCTTCGGCAGTGCGCTTTTCAGCAACCGCGTAAACCTCTGCCTGTGCCTGGTTGACGAGGTCTTCCACTTCGCCGTCCTGGCCGTAGCCCATCTGGACAATCTTGGTGCCGGCGTTCACGAGGCGGCGCAGCACTGCGCGCTCTGCCACGATCTCGGCGTAGTAACCGGCGTTGGCGGCCGTAGGTACAGTTTGGATGAGCTCGTGCAGATAGGCTGGTCCGCCGATCCTGTTGATCTCACCGCGCTTGGTCAGTTCGTCGGAGACCGTTACGGCGTCGGCGGGCTCGCCACGGCCATAGAGGTCAATGATGGACTCGTAAATCGTCTCGTGCGCCGGACGGTAGAAGTCGTGGCCACGGACGATCTCGACGACGTCGGCGATGGCGTCCTTGGACAACATCATGCCGCCCAGGACTGACTGCTCAGCGGGGATGTCCTGGGGAGGTTTCCGGCTCGAGTCCGAAGCGCGTGTGCCCTCGATTGAGTCCAAGTGCGTAACTGACAAAGCCGTCCTCCATTTGTGTACCGCTGCAGAGAGTTAGTCCCTCAGTGGTGCGTAAAGCGCAGGTGGACCTGGGATGGATTGCCCGAGCCTCCGGACCAGCCGAGTGCTCCTGTTATATCCATGGGGGTCCGACAATTTTCGACTTTCCCCAATTTCCACAACTTATCCACAGAAGTCTCCCCAAGCATGTTTGCGCGCGGCTGCTTGAAGGTCACTGAGAGGGCAAATTCCATACTGAAACAGGTACCCGAGCCACGTTAGCGGTGCTAAGTCCGGGCGCAAAGTCCACTGTCAAGTGCACATGTGGATAACCTGTGGAATACCACCCCCACGTTGTGCACAGTCTGTGCGTTACCCTGTGGATAGAGAAATTCTTTTTGCAGTAACTATGGCCTGACCTGCGGAAACGTTCATCACAGCCTGTGGAGCAAAGAAAGTTTTGGTGGAAAATCATCCACAGACCGAGCTGGTCCAGTTGGTCACTAGAGCCTTAAATCCATGCTAAACATGCCGCAAATGTGATGCATCTTACAAAGAGGGCCTTAATTTGACACTGTCCTCTCAGAAGTCTATGCCGAGACTGGAATGTGCTGTGGATAACCAAGTTCTGGCATAAGCTCTAAGCATGGGGATGAACTTTGGTGACGTGCTGATGATTGCCCTTCCGCTAATTGTCCTCCTGGGCCTGCTGTGGGCGCTTTCAGCGGCCTTTAAACCGCGCGACACTGGCCTTTCCGATGCCGAGCGGTATCAACACGAACTTGCGGCCCGTTCCGCAGCGCATCAAGCTTCACAAGTTCAGGCTGCGCTTGCTGCCCGGGCCAAGATCGAGGCTTCCACCAAGCCAAGCCAGAACGAGGCCCAGCACACCCAGCAGACAGAACAAACCCGGGCCGCTCATCAGGCCCAAGCCGCCAGGACGGCAGGCACGCAAACGGGGCACCAGCCTGCGGTGCTTCCCAATGGACAGCTCAATCCTCAACTCGCCTTTGAGTTGCAGAACCTTGTTCGCGGCGGACGCAAGATAGAAGCCATAAAAGTCTTCCGCCAGGCCACGCATTCAGACTTACTCACCGCTAAGAACTATGTAGATCGGCTCTGACAACGCCATGGATTCCTTGTTTGTCCCGCTCGTGATTTTGATCGCGGTCATCGCGGGCGTATTGCTGCTGATGCGTTCCTTTAGCAAGCGTTCGGCCGAGACAAAGGCTGGTGTAGCTGCAGCCAACTCCCCCAAAGATCCGGTTCAGCTCGCCAAAGAATCGGCTGCGAAGCTGAACGAGGAACAACATAGGCGGCTCTACTCGCTTATTGCCCAGGGCCAGGGCATGGCAGCCATCAAACTGTATCTGCAAGCCACCGGGGAGGGGCTACGGGCGTCGCGGGACGCCGTGGGCGCTCTGGCCGCCCACCCGCAGCCCTTTACGCCAGAGGCGAAGCCCAAGGATCTCTTGTCCGAGGACGACGACGAGCCCGAGCGCTTCCCGTACCGATACCGGGCCATCGTTAGCAAGGGTGACGTGACGCGCGAGGTGAGCAGCAACATGCTCAACGATGAGATCTACGGACGAATCCGGACTTTGGCAAAAAGCGGTGATGTGGAGGGCGCAGCCCTGGCCCTGACACGCCACTCGGACATCACCATTAAACAAGCGCGTGAATTCATCGAACTCCTGGACGATTAGGCGCGGCTAAAAGTCGAACAGTTCTCCCAGGAATCCTTCCTTCTTCTTCCGTTTACGGCCATACTCGTCGCGTCGGTCATAGTCACCCCTGCGGTCATAGTCACGGCGATCGCCGCGATCGTCGTATCGGGGCTGTTGCGGACGCGATTCAAAGGGGTTGTAGATGGGCGGCGGAGCGATCGGAGGCTGCTGGGGTGCCGGGGCTTGCCTGGCAGGAGCCGGCATGGTTTCGACAGCGACCCGGTCAATAATCTTGTCCAGCTCACCGCGATCGAGCCATACACCCCTGCACTGCGGGCAGTAGTCAATCTCCACGCCGCTTCGTTCGCTCATCACCAGATCAATGGAATCCACAGGACACTTCATGCTTGCCCCAACGACCGGACCCGGGGAAAAGTTCGGTCTGACGGAGAACTGAAATTCAAAGAGCTGGAACCGCTCGATTCATTTCCGGGTCGGCAAGCTCACGCCAATGGAGACGGGTCTCTTACCTGCCCCCTGAGATACCGGCCAGCAGTTGTTCGAATGGCAGCGACTCCAGGGCTGGGGTCTTGCGCCCGGGCTGGGGACCGCTGAGCAGTTGCACGAGTTCACCGGCCGCCCGGTCTACGCGGGCCGAGAGGGGCGAGCCGCCGTCGTCGTTTCCCCAGTCCTGGGGCCCCGCGAAGACGCCGGTGGACGCAACCCGGGTCCGCAGGTAGCTGAACAGCGGACGCATGGCGTAGTCCAGGACCATTTGGTGGCGGTCGGTGCCGCCGGTTGCGCCAAGCAGCACGGCTTTGCCGTCGAGGGACTTGGGGTCCAGGACGTCGATGAAGGACTTGAAGAGGCCACTGTAGGACGCGCTGAAAACAGGGCTGACGGCGATGATGCCGTCCGAATCCTCGACGCCGGCAATCACCTCTGCGAGGCGCGGAGCGGCGTAACCGGTGACGAAGTTATTGGCGATGTCCACGGCCAGGTCTCGAAGTTCGACGACGTCGATCCTCGCTTCGTAGCCTGCCGCCCGCAGCTGCCGCTCGGCGGATGCGGCCAGCTGGTCCGCCAGCAGACGGCTCGACGACGGGACGCCGAGTCCGGCGGAAAGGACTGTGATGCGGCGGGTTTCCATGGCATTCTCCTGTTGCTCGTTCATTCCCAGCATACATGCATATGCATCTAAATCACTGAACGAGCGAGCATCACAAACTATTCCCGCAGGGCATCCATCAACGCTTCCTTCCTCCAATGCCCGGGACGGACGTGACCTGTTTCATCCACGTCGCTATATGGTCTTCGTCGATGTCCTCCACGGATTCGAGCTCCAGACCCCGCGTCGATTTGCCCATTCCCACGGGCGTCACTGGCGGCACGGGTTGAAGCGTCACGCCATTGATAAACATGAGCTTGACGTGGCCAGCGAAGCCGCCGCAGCTGAAGCACCAACCGTCGCCGACGCCGTAATACGCCATGCCCCATTTCACCGAGCGCTCAAGTCCCGGCAGTGTCTTGGCCGCCAGCGCATCGATGGCTTCGGCGATGCCACGCTGTGGCTGCGGAAGGCTGGCGATGTAGGCGAAGACGGGCTTGTCCCCAACTGCGGCCTTCGCGGGACTTGCCCTGCCAGTCATGGCTTCTGGCAGCGACAATACTCCGGCGTCGATATGCCCTTCCGAGCGGTCCACAGTCTTTCCCTCAATTCGTTCTGGAGGCATGCATGGACAGGAAGTCCAAGGTCTTGTCCCTGGCATCGCGGGCCTCGGCGAAGTTCAGGTGGAATTGGTACTCATGCGGCAGTTCGGGGGCGTGGTCCGCGGCCCAAAACAATTCTGTCACCGGAACACCGGCTTCCTTCAGGCGATTGCTGTAGGGAACCGACTGAAGCCACGTCAGACCATCACCATTGCCGCCGCTGATGAAGGTCGGCGGGAAATCCTTGGTCACAAAATCAATGGTGGACATGGTACTGCCCGCATATGTGGAGGACCAGTCCTTCGTTCCCGTATATGCCCACAGCGAGGTTTTGAAGCCCCACGCAACCAGGCCATTGAGGTCGGCCATGGCCCGGAGGTCATACACACCGCAGTGCAGGATGGTCGCGGCCAGGTCCGATTTCTGGAGCGCGGGTTCGATCCCCATCAGGTTGGCATACTCAGGGTTAACAGTGAGAGTGGTCATTTGGCTGGCCAACTGCGCTCCAGCAGAATCGCCGGCCAGGACAATCCGAGTGGTATCCACGTTCAGTTCTGTGGCGTGCGCCTTGATATAGCCAAGGGCATCGTTGATGTCCCGTACGGCGGTGGGATAGACGGCCTCCGGCGCGATCGGGTAGCTCACACCAATGGTCGTGTATCCCTCAGCCGCAAGAATTCGAAGATAGGGTTCCACATCGCGTTGAGCCCCTGAAATCCACGCACCGCCGTGGATCCAGACGATCGTAGGGAGCGCAGCGGTGGTCCCCGAAGGGCTGAAAACATCGAACGCGGAACCGGGCTTGTAAACAACACCGGCGTGCTCCTGCAAGGGAGTGTCCGGGACGTACGGCTCCATCTCATCAATAGTCGACTGCGCTCCGCGCTCAAAAACGCTGCGGATCAACATAGCCGAGGGCCAAGGAGTCGCCGACAGGGCCAGAAGAATGACCAGGATCAGAATGATGGCGAGGTCGAGTTTCCTCACTCGGGAAGGACGCCGTCGCTTGGTCTGCGAAGCTGCCCTGGAACCGGGACCTAAAGGGGAACCGCCTCCCGCATCCGTCCGGGCTTTTGCCGCGCCAGTCACGTTGGCTTGAGTCGATTCCAGTGGCCCCATTACACACTCCCCCAGTTGGTGTACCTGTGGACCATGCTAAGTCTCCGGGGCTGGATCATGAAGGGAAATCCCGTCCGATTTCTCGAAAAAGCTTGCAATATGAGTTCAAACTCATAATATGGGATCAGTGATGTGGCCTGCCTCACGGCGTGCATCAGTTCCCAGCCTTCAGAGCGGAAGGCCCAACGATCGGATTTCCCATGTCAGACATTGCTGTTCTGATCAACACAGCTGTAGCGGTCCTGGCCGCCGTTGTGCTGATCGTCCGCTTCAGAGTCAACCCCGTCATTTCCCTGGTCATCGCTTCCGTGTATTTGGGCCTGGCAGTCGGCCTCGGGGTCGAAGAGACCGTCAAGACCATCACGTCCGGCTTCGGCGAGATCATGGTCGATGTAGGCCTGCTCATCGCCTTCGGCGTTTTGATGGGCTCCATCCTCAATCAGAGCGGAGCTATCCGGCGCCTGGTAGAGCATCTCCTCAAGACCTTCGGCCCCAAACGCCTTCCGTACACCATGGGGCTGGCGATAGGCACGCTCCTCCAGTCCATCTTCCTGGATGTCCTCCTGGTTATCTCAGCCCCGCTTGCCCGCAAGCTGGCTCCCAAAATCGGAAAACTGGGAACGGCACGCATGGCAACCGCCATGGCTATCGCACTGGAATGCGGCATCGTCTTCACGGTGCCCGGTGTGGCTTCCCTGGCACTGGCCGGCCTCCTCAACGTCCCACTCGGCAAGATGCTTCTCTTCGGCCTGCTGCTGGTGGTTCCCACCATCATCATTTCCATTGCCATCATGACGTTCCTCTTCCGCCGCGGTTTCTGGAATGAAGCCAAGGACGAGGACCACACCTTCGTGGCCGAGGAAGACAGCGAGGGCGAGGATCCCACCAGCGGCTCGCTCCCTGGAACAGATACTGCCAGCAACTCCGGCTCCAGCACCCAGCCAACCAAGGGCGCGGTGGTTGTTGCCGAACGCGAGAGCAATGAGAAACCGCTGATCATGCTCTTTGCCCCCCTCCTGACTTCCCTGATCCTCATCGGTGCGGGCGCTATCCTCCAGATTTTCAAGATCGATCTCCCCTGGCTCCAGCTGCTTGGCGAACCCGTCATCGCTCTTCTCATTGGGCTGATCGGCACCTGCCTTGTAACCCGGGCGTCGATTGGCCAGAAAAAGGTTGAAGAGGCCATTGCTGTGGGCTTCAAGGAAAGCGGACAGATCCTGATCCTGACCGGCGTGGGCGGATCCCTGGCAGCCACCGTCAAAGCCGCCGGGCTCGGCGACATCCTTGGTGGCTTCTTCTCAGCGAGCACCGTGGCCCCGTTGCTGGTGGTGTGGGCCATCGCCGCAGCGCTGCACATCGCCGTCGGCTCCGTCACCCTGTCCGCCATTACGGCCGCCGGGCTGCTGGCACCCATCGCCCCAGCTATTGGACTTGATCCCGTGCTGCTGGCCCTCGCCGCTGGCGCCGGCTCGCTCTTCATGGTTCACGTCACCAGCAACACGTTCTGGCTCTTGCAGTCTCTTTTGGGCCAGAGTGTGAGGGGTGCATTGAAATCGGTCACGGTGGGAGTTTCGGTAGCCTCCGTGGTCGCGATCCTGCTGATCCTGCCCATGAGCCTGCTGTTCTGACCGCCCGCCGACCGTCCCATCACAAAAGCACGCACGAGAGAAGACCATGACACACGAAACAATCGCCCCGTTGGACGGCGTCCGAGTCCTCGAACTCGGCAATTACATTGCCGCTCCCACGGCTGGCAGGCTGCTAGCCGATTTCGGCGCTGAAGTCATCAAGGTCGAGCGTCCAGGCAGCGGCGACGAGCTCCGCAATTGGCGCCTCCACAAGGGCAACACTTCCATGCTCTACCGCACGCTGAACCGCAACAAGAAGTCCGTGGTCCTGGATCTCCGCACCGAGGCAGGGAAGCAGGCTGTCCTGGCCTTGGTTGCCAAGTCGGACATCCTGCTTGAGAACTTCCGCCCCGGAACGCTGGAGAAGTGGGGTCTAGGGCCCGAGGTCCTCAACCAAGCCAATCCGGACCTCATCGTCACCCGCATCTCTGCCTTTGGACAGACAGGGCCATTGTCCGAGCGGCCGGGGTTTGCCGCCGTCGCCGAGGCCTATAGCGGGTTCCGCAACCTGGTGGGTGACCCGGACCGCGCTCCGGTGCGTGTGGGCGTTTCCATCGGAGACTCGATCGCGGGCCTTTACGCCGCCTTTGGCTCCATGATGAGTCTTTACCAGCGTGAAGCACGACGCCGGAGCGCGGCCGGCGCTGTTCCCCTCGCCGAACGCATCATCGACGTCGCGCTGAACGAAGCAATGTTCTCCATGATGGAATCGCTTATTCCTGACTATCAGGCGTATGGCGTGGATCGGCAGCGCGTTGGTGGCCGGATGGAAGGCATTGCGCCCTCGAATGCGTACGTGTGCAAGGACGGCGCCAGCATTGTCGTGGCCGGAAATGGGGACTCGATTTTCCAGCGATACATGCAGACGATCGGCCGGCCGGACCTGGCCGAGGACCCGGCGCTGCAAACAAATGCCGGGCGCTGGGCTAGCCGCGAGGAACTGGACCAGGCAATCGGCGAGTGGACCGGCCAGCTGACCGCGCCTGAAGCATTGGCGGCCTTGGAGGACGCCGGAGTTCCTGCTGGTCCCATCTATACAGCTGCGGACATCAGTACGGACAGCCAATACGCGGCCCGCAATATGATCCAGAAGTTCGACGTTTCCACCGGCGAGGAGATCCTCCCGGGAGTAGGTTTCCCGGGCATCGTTCCCGTGATCGGGGAGCAGTCCCTGCCCATCCGCAACCTCGGACCGGACCTCGGCGAAAACACTGAAGAAATCCTTGGCGGCCTCCTTCACCTGGATGCTGTGCAAATCGATGCGGCTTCCGGCCGCGAGGAGGCCGTCCGACCATGAACCGCTTTGAAGGGCCTTTGGCCACAACCCTGGGTGGCGCCATCCTGCGGGATGTCACGCTGAGGGATGGATTGCAACTGACCGGGAAACTCCTGCCAACGGAGCAGAAGATCGAAACGGTGCGTGAGCTGCTGCGGTTGGGTGTGCCAGCAATCGAGCTCGGTTCCATGGCCCGCGCGGACTTGGTCCCCACCATGGCCAACACACTCGAAGTGGTCCAGGCCCTCACGCCCGAGGAACTCGAGAAATGTTGGATATGGGTGGCCACACCGGGCCACGTCGCCAAGGCCGCCGCTGCTGGAGCACGGAATTTTCAGTACTGCCTGTCGGCCTCGGATTCGCATAACAAGGCCAATATCGGCCGCACCACGGACCAGAGCCTTGCCGCGTTGCCTGAGGCCGTTGAATACGCCCGCGCAGTGAATGGCCAGATCCAGCTGTGCATCGCGACGTCCTTCACCTGCCCCTTTGAAGGGTATGTTCCAGAGGAACGCATCCTCGCGATCGCCAATGACCCCCGGGCCGAGGGCACCACGGACATCGTCATCTGCGACACGCTGGGGCAAGCCGTCCCCGCACAGGTTTCACGCCTGATCACCCGTGTGCGGGATGAATCCCCTGCCCGGCGGATCGTCTACCACGGTCACGACACCTGGGGCTTGGGCGTTGCCAACACGCTCGCCGCAATCCAGGCGGGCGCAGCAATGGTCGACGGCGCTTTGGGCGGCCTGGGCGGCTGTCCCTTCGCCCCCGGCGCCAGCGGCAACACTTCCAGCGAAGACATACTCTTCGCCACCCGACCCGAGTGGCTCACGCCCGGGACTTTCGGCGGCCTCGTGGCTCTGTCCGAGAAGCTACTCGCGGAACTCGGGGAACCCAACCGTTCGAAGGCTGCCCAAGGCGCCCGCTCCCGGGCAGACGCCTTCGACTGGGTCATGCCGGCTGCCACGCCAACGACGGCACAGGGCAACTGAGACTGAGGCGATGCGGGCTGCCGGCCGCGCTGTGGCAGGGCTCTAGCTTGGCTTCCCCGCCCCGCCTGCCGCCATCAACTCCAGGCGACGCAGGGTTTCGCGGTTGCGGACGGTGATCATGGGATCCCTGAGTGCCTTTGGCACCACCTTTCCCGGGCCCCGAATCGCGTCCTCAGCCATAGAGACGCGGCAGTGGTTGCCACCCAGCTCCTCCAAGGTAATGCGCACCTTTGCTTCACCTACGGGCCAGCCGCGGGCTAAAAGTTCCAGGCTACGGCCAGGTTCCACGCCGGTGACGCTGGTGCTGTCGTTGAGGAGGAGCGGCCATGCCCCACGGAGTGATGGAGTTTGGAGCCGACTTGTGGCCACTGGTCATCCACCGCGCGGATCCTTGAGGCGCCAACCACCCACCCGGAGTACAGCCAGCCGTCGGCGATGACGTTCCAGACGTCCGCGGCAGAGGACCTGAACAGCTGAGTAACAGTGGACATGGAGTTCCCTTCTGCGTGCCTTCGGCATCTGTGGTGAGACTAAGCTAAGCATGCTTATCAATTGTCCGCTACCGGCCGCCTACACTGTTGGCATGGAGAGCGGGGAGTGGCGTTATTGGGCAGCATGCGTAGCCCTGATGTCCACCCTGCCGTTGGCGGCATGTGACCGCTCCCCCAGCAAGGAACCGCCGACCAGCCCAGGGCCACAACCCATCTCCGTAGAGGTTAATCAATCCCGGGACCAATACGGCAAGCAAGCCATCCTCATACAGCTCACCAACTCCGCGGATGCTCCCGTTACCGTTACCGGTGCGCGGCTGAACTCCCCTTTATTTGAGAAAGACATCGTATGGGAGCCAACAGGCGGCGTCCTGGAGCTACCACCCCGGCAGCCCAAGAGCCTTCCCGCCAATTTGCCTGCGCCGCATTGCAGCCAGTCGCCTAATGGACCTATCAAGGCCATGGTTGAATATTCGGAGCCAGCTAAGGGACCCGCAGAAATCTCGGTTGAGGCGCAGGATCCGTTCAACGTCCTGCCCCGGAACGCCGACGAGCTGTGCTTGGCAGCGGACGCCGCCGCCGTAGCTACCATCGTCTTGAACTCCGATCTTGAGGTGGCCCCGGATGGTCGAACCGCCGTCGTGCGTCTTGTCATTACCCCTGCGGGCACTCCAGGTGAGCCACCGCAAAAGCTCACGATTAGGTCCATCGACGGAACCACCCTCCTGGCCGAATCGCCCGCGGACCCCTGGCCGCGGGACATCGCGATATCGCCCGGCATGGCCCGGAAAGAGCTGCCCTTGACGATTCGTCCGGCGCGATGCGACCCGCATGCGGTGGCCGAGGACAAGGTGGGAACGCTCTTGCCACTAAGGATTTCGGTGGGCGCGCGGGAAGGCGTACTGAAGGTTGCAGCACCAAATGAATTGCGTGGACGTATCTATGACTTCGTGACGGCCGCCTGTGGTGGATAGGGCGACCTGTGGCGGATAGTGAGGGTTCGCTCAATGTTAATTGTCGGGGAGGACAAAGATCACCCCGAAGCTGCTGCGCTCCGGGGTGAGCCGTTCACTCCGGCCTTTTCTACTTGTCAGTACTCGAAGTGACGGTCCCCTCCGAGAAGACGAACTCACCTATGACGGTGACGCCATCGAGGTCGTAAACTCCGATACTCACCGGGCCCTTGGGCCGGTTTGCCTGCCATTGCAATGCCTCTTCTGGCGACTTGAACAGCGATGGATCGCCAGTTGCTACTTTTCGTTCGCTGTTCCTGACGTACCCAATTCGATCGTTGGTTGCATAGGCCCGAATCAGGTCCGGTTCAACGGTAACCCCATCAACCTCAGTTGGAAGCCCATACGTTTGGCCAGCGGCATTTTTCTCGAAAACGCCGTCACCTAACACGACAGCGGGCGCAAGGGGCACTACCTGGGCCGGCGGCTGGGATGTAGCGCTGGCAACTCCGATTCCGGAACCGACGAGAAGAATTGCTCCTAGGAGGACAGTTGTTGTTCGGGCTTTCAATAGACGCTTCATTTTCCCCTCCGAAATTATGGATTCTGGACTTTCCCTGGAATAGTCGAGTAGTGGTTGTAAGAGCTGGACCAGGTGTTCCAAGCCATGGTTTCACCGTGGCTGTAGAAGTACCGCATTCCTCCACCAAAGTTGTAGTAGGCGGTGTACCCCCGCCACTCGCCAGGACAAAGGGTAACCTCCGTGTAATACCAAGGACCTTCAGATCTCAAAGCAGCCCCGGTGCCACTCGCCGAACTCTCAAAGAGCTTCGCTTTAGCAGCAATCGAACCTGCTGATACACAATGCGTGTCCGGTCCGCTTCTCGTTTCTCCCCAGGCCTGAGTGCTGTGCACGATGACGTTGGCCTGATTCCAATACTGAATTCCGGTAAGGGTGTAGACACCTCGATCTCCGGGCGCATTACCCGCGTGAGCAGCAGTAGGCGACAGTGCCAACGCTGCCGTCAGGCTCACTGCCAGTAGTGTCTTTTGCAAGAGACGCATACAATCCTCCTACTATGTGTGCGTGCATGCGGAAACGTGACGCACTTCTCACTGCCAGGATCGCGGCGATTTATGGCAGCATCATCAAGCTGAGGTTTCCCTCTGTAAGTAAGCGGAAGACGACCGTGCTGGTAGCGTGGCAGATCCGTCGGCTGTCATGCCTGGTCAGCTTGACCGCCATGTGCGGCCGCGCTGCAATTTGATCGATGGCGGCGCGGAAAAGTTCACGCGCATGGGGGGCAATTCTTGTATACGAATCTCAGGGCCAGGACACGTTGCTGAGACTCACTTTGGACGAGTAACGCCGGATATCCATGTAGCAGACATGTCGCAGAATGACAGTCGCGCTACGCAGTCCAAGAGACTGCGTTCAGGACCGTGTGTAGCAACTTTTCGTGTCACAGGCTCCGTTCAGCCAAGAGCCTTCCAAACAAGCGCTCGCAGCTCACCGAACTATTGGCTAGACCTATGAAGCGATGCTTCCGCCGAGATGCACACCCGCTATCGGTTCAAGGTAGTGGCCGACCGGACTAAAACCATCTACCAGCGGTGGATGTGGTTCGGTCTCCATGTGCCAACACAATCCCCTAACCTGGCTGGCCATGTGCAGGAGTACTTGAAGGGGTTGTTCCGTCCCTGAACCGGGGAACCTCCAAGAGCAATGCTATTGCCGCCTTCCTGGGCGCTTTTACTAGGCCGCCTGGATCCCTGCTGAGTTCTCCCCAGTGCACGAAGATGGTGTGCTGGCTCCTCCGGTTCTGGCGACGAGCATCCCGCAACTCCCGCGGGCGCCGACATCCTATCCAACTACGGATTAAGACTCCGCGGTGTTCCATATGCGTCGCTTATCTCGCGGACTCTGGTCCTTCGACCCGTAGAAGCGGGGTGTGACCGCCCTCTTCCATTTCGTCCTCGAAGTGGACCGATGTCTAGGCCCGTCCTAACCCACTGTAGCCAGCGCGGCCGGAGCGCATTCCACCCTGACTTTCACATTGGCTTCCACCGTCTTCACTTCACCGTCCATCTGGTATGGCAAGGGTTTGAGCGTAGTGAATTCGTAACTGCTCACGCTCGGCTGATCGCCCAAGCCTTGCGTTGTCGCGCGCAGGGCAGTCAGCAGCACCCGCCATTTGGGCATGTGCGGAAATATGATGACCTCAAATTTCCCATCAGAGGGGTGATCTTCGGCCTCACTAAGCGTTGCGTACTTAGCCATTTCGGGGATGTTGGCGAAAACCAAGCTGTCGAATTTCCTGCGTTTGCCATCGGATGTGCGGATGCCAAATGGCTCGAATTTCGAAAAGGTCTTGATGACGGAGACCATCTCAGTCAGGGCTCCCTTACTGCCCTTTTCGAGTTCGGTGGCCACAACAGGTGTGAGACCAAATCCGATGTATGAGTGCGCGTATTCCAAAGGCTCGCCTTCTTGTTGGCCCGTGTGAATGCTCAGGAGGTCAATTTGCCGGACGTGGCCCTCAGCAATAGCTTCTTCCAGGGGTTTGGTTCCCGTGATCCGACGGTGATCGTTGGCGTTGCCCGCGGCCATGACCGCACAGACTGCCTGCGGGTTCCCGGCCTGCATCACGCCGTTGACAACCTCGTTATAGCCGCCGTCACCACTCACGGAGACAACAAGGACGTCGCCTCCCCTTGCCGCCGCCGTCCTGGCCAACTCAACGGCATGTCCAGCGTGTTCAGTGGGCTGCAGGGTAATCTCTGGGGCGTAGGGGAGCGTGTCCTTCAGCTTGACCTGTAATTGCTCAGCCAGTTCGGGCGCATTGCCTGTGCTGTTGGGATTGAAAATAATGGCGATCGATTCAAAGTTCCGTGCGGAATGCATAATGTGCTCCTTGGGTGTACGCCCGTTTGGTTACTGCCTGTTAGCCCTTAATACCCCTACGACTCCCCCGGGAACCGCCCACCAATGAGTCTGGTCATATGTTCCGCGGTCGCGAGCAAAGGTTCCACCCACGCTTCGCACGTTTCCAGTGGCATCCGCAATGTAGGTCCGCTGATGGTGACCGCGCCCACAAGGGCAGCAGCTGAATCGAACACTGGCGCCGAGAGCCCTGAGGCACCGTCTTCCCGTTCCCCTACAGTGATAGCAAAGCCATCAGCCCGCGTCTTCTTGACCGCGACCTCCAATTCCTCTGAGCTGGTGATCGTGTAGTCGGTAATGGGCTCCAACGGATCGCGAAGGACGGCCTCCATCAATTCAGGAGACCAAGCCAGCAGAACCCTGCCCGCCGAACCCGCATGAAGCGGGATGATCTTGCCGAGATGCATCTCGCGGCGGAGCGCGTGACGGGTATCGGCCATGGCGACGCACACGCGGTAGTGCTGTTCTGCTTTGAAGAAGCACGCAGTCTCACCGGTAGTATCGCGCAACGTCTTCAGCAGCGGGCTTAGGATGTCCACCACGTCCATGCCACGGGTCGCCGGAGCCGCCCAGTAGGCCATCCGCATGCCAATGCGGTAGGCGTCGCCCTCCCGGTCCAGGAATCCTTGGGACGTCAGGTTGGTGACGAGACGCTGCACCGTGGAGGTCGGCATCCCGGTGTACTCGCGAATGTCGCTTAGCTGCAGCACCGGCTTCGATAGGGAAAAGGCGTCCAGGATAGACGTGATCTTGCCAAGGACAAGCAAAGGGTTGCCGTTGGCCTTGGCGGAAGCATCGGATGCTGACATAAGTCTCACGCTAAACGCTCGCCGGAGGGGACGCCAATTCCGCTCCGGTTGGAGCTACAACAGGACAGTGCCCTGGATACACGTGGCCGATGCCCCTCCGACCCAAATGTCACCGTCCTCAGCCTTCACATGGATGCGACCCGCCCTGCCCAAGGCAGTGCCCTGCGCCGCCACATATTCTTCAGGCGCCCGCCCCGTACCGATCAGCCACTGCGCTGCACCGGCGTTGAAACTGCCGGTCACGGGATCTTCCACCATGGCGTCGCCGGGTATGAACGTGCGCACTTCAAAGTCGACGTCGGACCCAGGCTTGTGGGGGCCAATCACCCCGACCTTGAGGTCACCCATCGCCACCAGATCCGGTTCGATTGCCAGGACTTGTTCCGCAGACTCAAGCAGGACGCCAACCCATTCCGGGCCGTTCACCAGCCATGATGCGTCCAGTAAGGAGGCCTCCGGGAGCCTAAGACCGGCTGCCAGCTGGGAACGAACGGCGGCATCCACCGCCTCGAAGCGGGTCAGTGGTGGTGCAGCGAAGGCCAGCCGGCCGGCGTCGTGCTTCACCCGGACCAAACCTGCGCCGCATTCCTGCACCAGCACACCGTCAGTCTTGGGCTCTCCCCCGGCCTGCAGCCAGGTGTGGGCGGAACCGAGGGTTGGGTGCCCAGCGAAAGGGAACTCCTCGCTGCCCGTGAAGATGCGCACTCGGTAATCGGCACGCGGATCTGTTGGAGGTAGAAGGAAGGTGGTCTCAGAGAGGTTGGTCCAGTTGGCGAAGTGCTGCATTGCCTCGCTGCTTAGTCCCTCTGCGTCCACCACTACTGCCAGGGGGTTAACGCGATATGGCTGGGCCGAGAAGACGTCGACCTGGTGGAAGGGGCGGATACGCAAGGATTCTGAAGTCACCGCTGCAGGTTATCACTGGGTGGCCGGCCAATCGTGAGTCTGGAAAACTACGAACATGGCAGAGAACAAGACCCAGCCCACAAGCATGTCCGTGGATGAATTCCTTTCATCTGTGGAGCACTCCGGCCGGCGCGCCGATGGGTTGGAACTGCGGAGGATGATGCAGGAGATTACTGGCCACGAAGGGGTGATGTGGGGGCCTACAATCGTGGGCTTCGGTAGCTACCACTACAAATACGAGAGCGGGCGGGAAGGTGACTCTGCCGCCGTCGGTTTCTCACCGCGCAAGACGAACCTGGCACTCTATGGCCTCACATACGGGCCCGATGCCGACCGTCTGCTTCCGGAGTTGGGCAAGCACAAGACCGGAGCAGCATGTTTATACATCAATAAGCTGGACGATGTGGACCGGGAAATCCTCGCAGAGATGATTCGGACGGGCTACCAGCACGTCATGGCTGAGCTCCACACACCGTCCTCATAAGCAAAAGGACCCCCACCACCGGAAACCGGCGGCGGGGGTCCTTCTTAGCAGTCAGAGACTACTTCCCTGCAACGACCTCAAGGTCGATAACAGCGGAAACATCCTCGTGCAGGCGAACGTTGGCCTGGTACGAACCGACAGACTTGATGTGGTTCGGCAGTTCAACGTTGCGCTTGTCGATGGCGCCGAGGCCAGCGGCCTCAACAGCAGCAGCGACATCAGCAGGCTTGACGGTGCCGAAGAGACGACCGGACTCGCCGGCCTTCACCTCGAGCTTGACCTTCTTGGAGGACAGAGCCTGGGCCTGTGCCTGTGCAGCTTCAACAGAAGCGTGGGCACGAGCAGCGCGGGCAGCCTTGATGGTCTCAACCTGCTTCTCGCCACCCTTGGTCCAGGTCAGAGCGAAGCCGCGGGGCAGCAGGAAGTTACGTGCGTAACCGTCCTTGACCTCGACAACGTCGCCAGCAGCACCGAGACCGGTTACTTCGTGGGTCAGAATGAGCTTTGCCATGTTAGTTAATCCCTTCCCTTAGCCGCGGCCAGCGCCGGAGTAAGGCAGCAGAGCAACTTCGCGGGCGTTCTTGATTGCCTGGGCGATCTTGCGCTGTTCCTGAACGGTAACGCCGGTAACGCGACGAGCGCGGATCTTTCCGCGGTCGGAGATGAACTTGCGCAGCAGTGCTACGTCCTTGTAGTCGATGACAGTGATGTCAGCGGCCTTCAAGGGGTTGGACTTTGGTTTGGGCTTACGGAGTTCAGCCTTAGCCATCGTGGAGCTCCTTTTCTATGGAGCCCGTGGATATTGATCCACGGGATGGTGGTGTTCGACGGCGGTAGTCGCCCGGATGCCTTGCAGCAGTCCCGGCGGGTTCCGGCGTCGGACTTTTTCTTGGTGTTTAGAAGGGAGGTTCGGAATCCGGGCCGTTGCCCCAGCCGCCTGCATTGCTGACTCCGGGCGTAGCCCAAGGGTCATCCTGCTGCGCGGGCTGGTTGCCGCCCCAGTTTCCACCGGAGTTGCCGCCCTGGCTTGCACCAGCTGCTGCACCTCCGCCAAAGCCACCGGCGTTACCGCCACCGAAGCCACCCTGGCCACCGTTTCCGGCGCCGAACTGGCCACCGGAGCGCTGGGTACGGTTGACTTTGGCGTTTGCGTAACGCAGGCTCGGGCCGATTTCATCGACCTCAAGCTCGATAACGGTGCGCTTCTCGCCTTCCTTGGTTTCGTAAGAACGGCTCTTCAAACGGCCGGAAACAATGACGCGCATGCCCTTGGTAAGGGACTCGGCCACGTTCTCGGCTGCTTCGCGCCAGACGGAAGCGCGGAGGAACAGGGTTTCCCCGTCCTTCCACTCATTCGACTGACGATCAAAGGTCCGGGGAGTAGAAGCGATGGTGAAGTTCGCTACTGCTGAGCCAGACGGGGTGAACCGCAGCTCCGGGTCATTGGTGAGATTACCGATGACCGTAATAGTGGTTTCGCCTGCCATCTACTGCCTCCTTGTTCGTTCCTGCGGTGTAAAGATCTGGAAGGGGCTGATTACTCAGCAACGACCTTCTGGTCTTCGGGGCGGATGATCTTGGTGCGCATGATCGTCTCGTTAAGAGACAGCTGGCGGTCAAGTTCCTTGGCGGTAGCCGGCTCAGCGGTGAAGTTCACCACTGCGTAGATACCTTCGGACTTCTTCTTGATGTCGTATGCCAGACGGCGACGGCCCCAGATGTCAACCTTTTCGATGGTTCCACCATCGGTGGTGATGACATTAAGGAACTTCTGAAGCGACGGCTCTACGGTACGCTCTTCGACCTCGGGGTCGATGATTACCATCAATTCGTAAGGACGCATATGTGAACCCACCTCCTTTGGGCTAAGCGGTTACGGTATTTCCGTAACAGGAGGTTCATTTGCGATGCTGTGGCTCGCTCCCCCGCCGAAGATTCGGAAGGAGGGCGCAACACAGACTTCAATATCTTAGTGCATCTCCTGCACCCAAAGCTATTCGGTGGGATCCTGGACCGAAACCCGCCAGTCGCCGTATGTGGATAACCTTGACCCCAGAGGAAGCTGGCGTGCGATGGAAACGACAAAACCCCTGGAAGATCAGCGATCTTCCAGGGGTTTCCTGTGCGCGGAGGGGGACTTGAACCCCCACCCCCTTTCGAGGACTAGCACCTCAAGCTAGCGCGTCTGCCATTCCGCCACCCGCGCAGGGTGATTCGGAGAAACAGTGTTTCGTTTTTCTCCGTAACAGCGACAAAGACACTAACACGAGGATGCCCATTTAGTGGATTCCTGTGTCCCAATGCCCCGGATCAAAAGGAGAACCGGGCTAGGGTGGGGGCATGGATGCACTGAACAGAGTTCGGCGTAGCCGCCTGCGTTTCGTTGTCATGGTGGCAGCCGGCGCCCTAGCCTTCATGGTCACCGGAGCCGCAGGCAGCTGGGTTGATGCGCCGGCCGTGGGCTGGGCAACGGCAGCGCTGATCTATGTTGTCTGGGTGTGGCTAGTGATAGCGCGGATGGACCCCGCCGAGACCCGGCAACACGCGACATCCGAGGACCCGTCCCGTGGAGTCACCGACGTTCTGATCCTTATCGCAAACCTGGCCAGCATCGCCGCTGCTGCGGCGGTGATCGTCAACTCGCACACTGAAGGAACGGACACGCGCTTTTATTCCGCCGCGCTCTCCCTGGCGTGCGTGGCCCTGTCCTGGATGCTGGTCCAAACGCTCTTCACCCTGCGCTACGCCGAGCTCTATTACAGCCCTGAAGCCGAGGCCGGTGGTGGGGTTGGTGGCATCAGCTTCAACCAGGACCGCCCACCGCAATATACGGATTTCGCCTATCTGGCCACCAGCCTGGGCATGACGTATCAGGTCTCAGACACCAACCTGAGCAACCATAGGATCCGGCTTGAGGCCTTGAAACACAGTCTGCTGTCCTACTTGTTCGGCACCGTCATCCTGGCCGCCACAATCAACCTCGTCATTGGCTTGGCCCAGTAGCCCACACCGCCCGAAGCTCAGTTCCCGGCGCCGTGGCCAGTTCCCGGCGCCGTGGCCGGTTCCCGGCGGCGCGCCCAGGCGTAGGCTACTTGCCATGAAGCCCCGGCTGATCTTGGTTGCGGCGACTATTCTCGTGGCCGCGATCGGCGGACTGGTGTGGTTCGCCGTGGACAAGTCACGCGTGTGCCCTGCAATTGGGAACGCCGCTCCGATCGAGCTGAAGATAGCCTCGACGCCAAGCCGCGTCCAGGCATGTTTCGGAGACGGCTGCACACCGCGGCCCGTCCAGCAGCAGACGGATGGCCGCTGGCTCATCCCCCAGGAGCCCCCGTATCTATCTGCCGGGCAATCAGCCTCCCCGCCCAGCGTTGTGGCCAAGGTCCGTGTGGTGGTCAAGGAGGCAGGCAAACGCCAGCGGGACTCCGTCTTCGACATCCCTGCCATACCTGGTGTTCCGGACACCACCGGCGCACAGTGCCCCGGACCCATCCAGTACCTCCCCGTTGAGGTGCCTTAAACCACAAACGGGGCAGCCGCCGTCGAACGCTGACAGCGGCTGCCCCGGACGAAAAGGACGCTTACGACGCCGGACCGGAACCCAACGTCACACGCTCGGCATCCACGTCACCCGCCGGAGCGGACGGCGTCCCACGCTTGCGGTATCGGAATACGCCGATGGCGACGACAACAGCGGCCAGCGCCAGCGAGAGGAAGAGCGATTCTCGCGTGGATTCAAGGATCACCATGCCGATGATGAGCGCAACGATGCTTCCGATTGCGATCCACGTGAGGTACGGGAACATCCACATCTTGAGGTTCAGGTCCTTGGCGGCCGCGCCCATCCGGCGGCGGAGGATGAGCTGTGAGCTGGCGATAACCAGCCACACAAACAAGGCGATAGCGCCGGACGTGTTGACGAGGAACAGGAACACGGTATCCGGAGCGACGTAGTTCAGGCCAACAGTGATGAACCCCACCACGGTGGAGGCCAGCACTGCTGCCGCAGGAACGCCGCGCTTGGAAATCTTCATCCAGGATTTGGGAGCGTCGCCACGCTGCGAGAGCGAGAAAAGCATGCGGCTTGCCGTGTACAGGCCCGAGTTCAGGCAGGAGAGAACCGACGTGAGCACCACGATGTCCATGATGGTGCCGGCACCCGGGATTCCGTAAAGCTCAATCACGGCAACATACGGGCTCTTGGCAACTGAGGCGCTGTTCCACGGCAGGAGCGTGACCACAATGGCAATGGAGCCGATGTAGAAGATCAAGATGCGCCACACAGTGGACTTCACAGCCTTCTTTACGGCATCTACTGGGTTTTCGGACTCGCCCGCGGCGATCGTGGCAATCTCGGCACCAAAGAACGAGAAGACCACCACGAGGATGCCAGCCAAGACCGCCCCGGGACCGTTGGGCATAAAGCCGCCCTGGTCCAGAAGGTTGGCGACGCCCGGCGCGGAAACACCCGGGATCAAGCCAAGGATGGCGGCAATGCCTGCGAGTAGGAAGATGACGATGGCAGCCACCTTGATCGACGCGAACCAGAATTCAAACTCGCCGTAGGACTTCACGGAGCCCAGGTTGGTCAATGTCAGGAGGACCATGAGTACCAGCGCCCAAACCCATTGGTCGACGCCTGGAACCCAGCGATGCATGATGGCAGCACCTGCGGTGGCCTCGATGCCCAGCACGATGATCCAGAACCACGCGTAGAGCCAGCCAATGCTGAATCCGGCCCAGCGGCCCAACGCCTTGTCCGCGTAGGTGGAGAAGGAGCCTGTCTCCGGGTTGGCCGCAGCCATCTCGCCAAGCATCCGCATGACGAGGATGACCACCAGGCCAGCGGCCAGATAGGCGACAAGGATGCCCGGACCAGCCTGTTGGATGGCGGCGCCGGATCCCACAAAGAGCCCAGCACCAATCACGCCGGCGATGGCGATCATGGAGAGGTGTCGTGGCTTCAGGGACTTTGAAAGCTGTTGGTCAGCGTGCATGGGTCGGCGCCGTCCTTAGTCTGTTTGGAGAAGGGGCCCAGTTGATGTGCAGTGGGCCACATGGCTTTCCCAGAGTAGCCATCCGGACAGGGCATCTTCTTGTGCAGATGTACATTTTGACGTTCTTCAAAACGGAAGCACGCACAAAAAGTATGATAATAAGCATCCAAAGTTTCCCCTGCGAAACATTGGAAACGCTCTTGAAATGAGTCCTTGAGGCTTTTGGTTTCCTTGGAGGACCTCAGACGGCAGTTCGGTAGAACAGTTCAGCCAGAGAAGCCAAACGGAAGGCGTCCTCAACGCCGCACAACTCCCGTGCCGAATGCATGGACAGCAGAGGGATGCCCACATCAACTGTCCTGATGCCCAAGCGCGTCGCGGTCAGTGGACCGATGGTGGAACCGCATGGAAGGTCATTGTTGGAGACATATTCCTGGTACGGCACATTTGCTTCCGCGCACATCCGCGCCCACAGCGCAGCCCCCGCCGCATCGGTGGCGTAGCGCTGGTTGGCATTGATCTTCAACAGCGGCCCACCGTTGAGTACGGGACGGTTTACCGGATCATGCCTCTCGGCGTAGTTCGGGTGGACGGCGTGGCCGGCATCCGCAGAGACACAGAACGACGCCGCCAAGGACTGCCGCCGCTGGCTCACCGAAGCGCCAAGACCGTCAGAGATTCGAGTCAGGATGTCCTCGAGGATGGGCCCGCAGGCCCCGGAGCGCGAGTTGGAACCGATCTCTTCATGGTCAAAAGCAGCGAGGACAGCGATGGGGCCGTCTTCCGGGCCCGCTTTCGCATGTCCAATCAATGCCACCAAACCAGCGTGGGTCGAAGAAAGGTTGTCCAAGCGGCCGGAGGCGAAGAACTCACCCTTAGCGCCGAAAACCGCGGGCGCCTGCGTATCCGCCACCACGACGTCGTAACCCCCAATGTCCGCCGGATCAACGGCGGTGCCCTCGGTTCGCTCGGCAAGCAGGCCCAAAAGATCTTCATTGGCTGGATCGCCCTGCCCGAAAATCGGGTTCATGTGCTGCTGCTTGGAAAGCAGGAGGCCGTTGTCGTTAACCCCACGATCCAAGTGAATGGCCAGTTGTGGGAAGCGCAGGAGCGGGCCGGTTGCAGTCAGGTGCTGCGTGCCGTCGCGTAACACCAGGCGACCGGCCAGTTGCAGCTCACGGTCCAGCCAGGAGTTCAGGAGTGGCCCTCCGTACACCTCGACGCCGGCCTGCAGCCAACCGAACTTCCCGGTGGTGGGCTTCGGCTTGAGTTTGAAGGAGGGGGAGTCCGTGTGGGCGCCCAGAATATTGAAGCCCGTGGTTGGACCGGCATTCTCCGGAGTTACCCACGCGATCAGGGCGCCATCGCGGATGACGTAGAACTTACCCGCGCCACCTTCCCACGGCTGCAGTTCATCCAGTGAGGTGAAGCCAGCGCTATTGAGCCGGCGACCGGCCTCGTGCACTGCATGGAAGCTGGATGGCGAAGCCGAAACATATGCGCCGAGGTCCTGGATGTGGTCAGTTGCTGCGGAAGCATTCGAAGGCATGCCCCGAGTCTAGCCGCGCTCGTCGACCGCTTCGCGTCAGACCGTGACGTTCAGCGCGGCTGTGTAGCCTCCCTGGACGGAGCCCGACATAGTGGCCAGCTGATATATGCCCCCATCGTCACCAAAGACGTTGTCATCTGCCAGGGTGCTCTTTGCGAAGTTTCGGGCACTCGACTCATATCCCTCCGACGCGTAGACGTCCTTGCACGCTGCCTCGGTAAGGGCGATCTGGGAAACTGCCAGCACCTGCCCGGCCGCAGAAGTGTTGCTCATGGATTCAAATACCTCAAAGTGAATATGAGGCCACCGGCCACTGTAGGCGCCGGGATAGATGGAGGTGAAAGTTACCTGGCCGTTGCTGTCAGCTTCCTGGACGCCGCGCAGGTAGTTCTCGTTCTTCAGCCCCGAGTCGTACAGGGAATACTTTCCATTCTGGTCACAATGCCATACATAGACAGCTGCGCCCGCCAGGGGCGAGCAACCATTGGCGTTGTCCATGAGCGTCAGGGTGAAAGTCAGCGGGACACCCGTGGCCTTCGTGGTGGAGCTACTGAAGCTTGAACTGATGTCCTTTCGAACCACTCCCGATGCTTCGAGCACATTCGGCCCGTTGGAACCGTCGCCGGGATATGGGCCGACTGTTTCCTCGGGGATCTCGACCCCGCATTCGGCGAGGGCGCGCGTCACGGTACTCGTAGCGGAAGGTGTTACGGCCGCCGTCGTGCTTTCTGTTGCGGTAGCGGCAGCGCCGGAGGACGACGACGGCGACGCGCCGCCACCTCCGGAACCCGGCGTGCAGGCAGCCAGGGCTGCTGCCGTCCCGGCGCCGAACAGGAGGCCGAATGATCGCCGACGGCTCAGGAGAGTGGAGAGATCGAATTCGAGGCCGCGATCGTGGTCTGGATGGGGCTGTGGGGAGGTCATGCGTCCATCAAACCCACGGGGGCTGTGACTTGTACATGCCGAACCCATGGTGGCGCTGTGAAAGCCGCGACTAAGAGCTCTCGCACTGTGTGTGCAATATAAACATTTCTATATGCTTGTAATGCTCGTCACGTTGTGCCACCATTGCTCCCAGTAAGCACACCTCGGAAGGCATTGCCCCATGAACATTGAATTGAAAGCCGTGCGAAAGCTGCGCATCCACTGGCCCATTCCGCTGGACACCATGACCCAACTGGCCAGTGGCGATCTGGGCGCTCTGGAGTCCGACGCCGGCATCGCCTCGCTGCTGCAAACGCTCACCGCAACGCCGGAGCTGGGTGGCTTCGGTAATTACCACCACGTCTTTGAGTCCTCGGCAGGGTTCGAGGGCTTTACCGTCGCCGAAGGTGCCAATCCCACGCTGGGAAGCGTGGGGCAGAGGACCATCTCGCCGACCTTTGTCTTCACCACATACTTCGATGATTCGCTCTCTGAGCAGGCCGTTCATGAGCTCGTCCAGCGGATCGTCGATATCCACCCGTGGGAAGTTCCCGTCATTGAAGTCTCCGGGCCACTGAGTGTCTCCAGCAGTGCCCACGCTCCTGTCACTGAAAGCCGGGTGGCCTGATGAATTACCCGCTATGGCAGCAGCTCGCGCCCCTGCTCGAAGGCAGGACGTACACCGATCTGACGCATGCTTTCCATCCAGGTCAGCCGCGCTTCGCGGCCTTTCCGGATGAGTCCCGCGAAGCCCTCTTTGACATGGAAAAAGGGGACGGCTTTACTGCCCACCGGTACTCGATCGTGGGCCAGTGGGGAACCCACGTGGATCCGCCGTCGCACTTTGTGCGGGGAGGCCGAACGCTGGACCAGATACCCGTGGAACAAATGCTCTTGCCCTTGGTTGTCCTGGATATCAGTGACCGTGTCAGCAAGGATGAAGATGCCACCCCAACACTCGCCGATGTCCAGGCTTGGGAGGAGAGGAACGGGCACATTTTGGCGGGTTCATTCGTGGCGCTCCGCACTGGTTGGAGCAGGCGGTGGCCCGATGCCCAGGCCATGGCGAACAAGGACCAAGCCGGCATCAGCCACACTCCCGGCTGGTCGAGGGAGGTTCTGGAATTCCTGATCGAGAACCGTGCTGTGGCTGCCGTGGGCCACGAACAAACGGACACTGATCCCGGCGTCGCAACTTCCCAGCAGGACTTCAGCCTGGAAACTTATGTCCTGGCCCGGGACAAGTGGCAGATTGAACTTCTTGCCAACCTGGACAACGTGCCCGAGGCCGGGGGCGTCCTGGTTGCTTCCTGGGCCAAACCCCTGGAAGGCAGTGGATTTCCGGCCAGGGTTTTCGCAATCCACTAAGGCCCGCGCCTGTCCCCCGCCCTGGTCCGCCGCGCCTGCGGCCAATAGCTAGAATCAATCCATGTCAAAGACCTCAAGCATGGGCCGCGGCATGATGGCCATCCTTGCGGTCGGTGCCCGTCACGCGCAAGGATACGACGGCGGGACGGTCGCCGACGTCGCTGCCGACCTGGACAAGGACCGCAGCCAAGTGTCCCGGAGTCTCAAGGGCGCCTTGCAGGAGGGCTTCCTGGCCCGCAGGGATCAGAGGAAGTACAGCTTGGGCTGGACTATCCTGACGGACGCCCAACTGGTCGCTGAACAACGGCTGAAAACAGACGGGCTAACCGCCCTTGAGGGTCTCGCTTCTGAAACCAACGAGGCATGCTTTCTTGGCGTGCTCAGCGGCAACAGTACGGTCACCATCGGTGAACAAGTGCCTGCCAGCGCCAACCTCGTGGGATCGTGGCTTGGACGTCCCTATCCTGCATATTGCAGTGACGCGGGCCAAGCACTCCTGTGGGACGCTCCGGACGAAGAAGTCCGCAAGATCTTCGAGTCTGTTGAGTTCGTGAAGCATGGACCCAATACGCCTTCCTCTGTGGAGGACTTCCTGGCGCGCCTCAATGATGCTCGCGTACGCGGCTACTCAATCGTGGACGAAGAAGCTGAACCAGGACTTTACTCGTTGGCTGCCCCCATACGCGACTTCAAGGGGGAGGTTGCAGCGGCCCTTCAGATTGTGGGCCCAAAGTCACGCATTGAGCCCCACCGCGAAACTTACGCAGTCGCACTCCACTCTTGGCAGGAGTGGCTTGAGTCTATGGTTGGTGGACGGCTTCAGTAGCTGCCCTGGCCTTAGGCGCCGGATGCGGAACCGAGCCTCTGCGCTGCCGAATGCAGCAGCGGGGCAAGCTCCGGTGCGGCCCTCTCAAGATCGGAACGGGTGCCCAGGACACTGAGGGCAGAAATGATGCCGCCCGAAGGATCCCGAACAGGTACGGCCAGTTCCCATACACCGTGCTCGAACTCCTCAGCCGCCAAAACAAAACCCTGGGGCCTGTCGCGCTCCATGAGGGCGTGGACTTCCGCCTGGGAATGCGCTGCAGCAGGCCCGCCGACGCCAATGAAGTTGACGTCTTTGAGCAGGGCTTCCAGTTCGTTTCGGGAGTGGTCCCACAGCAATGCCCGCCCGGAACCCGTACACCACACAGGCGTGACCATTCCCGGCTTTGCGAACCCGCCCAGGACTGAGTTGTTAGTAGAGGAACGCAGCAATAGAACCCTGACACCGTCGCGCACTGACAGTCGGGACCTAAATCCCAGGGACGAGACCAACTCTTCCAGTTCTGCACGCGAATCATGGACCCAGCCAACGTTGAGGGAGGCTGCCAGGCTGAAGAACCGAGGTCCCGCACGGAAAGGTCCGCGCTCCAGGCGCTCGAGTAACCCCAAATCGCACAGTTCCTGGGCCAGGCGCGAAACCCGGCTCTGCTCCATGTCCAGCTCGGCCGCGAGTTGGGATACGCCAAGTAGCTGACGGCCCTGCTTTTCGCGGTCAGTAACCAACCGAACGAGACGAAGCCCCTGCGCCAACGACGACGCCTCCGGTGACACCTCCAAGAATCCCGCTCCTTCCGCCAAGCGCTCACGCCATTCTCACACGCCCGTGTCAGCCGCAAGAATCAGGCCCTCATGGGCAGGACGATGAAAAGGCTGCACGGCCGGACTCTCTCTGAAGTCCGGCCGTGGAGCCCTGTGCTGGATTGATCAGGCGATCTGCTTAGTGGCCCGCCGCCCGTGCATGAAGTGGAAGTAGATGTAGCAGGCGGCCACGAACGGAATACCGAAGTACAAGGCAGCAACCTGGTTGGGATCGAAGGCAATGCCTACCAGTGAGACCAAGCAAAGCGTGAATGCCAGGATCGGAACCAGCGGGAAGAGCGGGGCTTTGTAAGCAAGGTCGGCCACCTGGCCGCCATTTCGGATGAATGCCCGGCGATGGAAGAAATGTGAGGCCGTGATTGACATCCATACCCCTACCACCGCGAATCCTGCCACGGAAACAAGAGCGAGGTACACCGTTTCGGGGGCAACCACACTGCTGATCAGCGATGCCAGCCCGCCAAGCATGCTGACAGAAAGGGCAACGAGGGGAATGCCGCGCCGCGTCAGTCGCTTCAGGGCCTTTGGCGCGTGCCCTTCATCAGACAGCGAGTACAGCATGCGTGCACAGGAGAACAGTCCACTGTTTCCGGCGGACAACAGTGCCGTGATGATGACGAAGTTCATGATGTCGGCCGCGTAGGGGATGCCCACCGAGGAGAACACTGTAACGAACGGGCTCTCGTCCAAGCCCACCTGATCGAAAGGAACAGTTGCTGCGATGACGGCAATGGCACCGACGAAGAAGATCAGGAGGCGGACTACAGTGCTGCGCATGGCTTTGGGGATATTCCGCGCGGGATCGGTGGTTTCTCCGGCAGCGACGCCGATGAGTTCGGATCCGGAGAAGGCATAGAAGACTGCCAGGGCAGTAACAAGGACTCCTGAGAAACCGTTGGGAAAGAGGCCGCCTGAGGTGTTGAAGTTCTCAAAGAGGAACGGGTGATTAGCGGATTCCGAGAGCGGCTGGAACCCGACGAGTGCGGCCCCACCAAGCACGATCAACGCGATGATCGCACCCACTTTAACGATGGAGAACCAGAACTCGGACTCTCCGAAGAACCTGGAGGAAACAGCATTTAATCCGAAGAGGATCGCTGCGAACACCACGCACCAGACCCACACTTCGACGCCAGGGAACCACCGCTGCATGAGCAGGCCCGAGGCCGTGAATTCGGACCCGATCGCAACGGCCCAGCAAAGCCAATAAAGCCAGGCCGTTGTGAAGCCCGTGGCCGGACCGATGGATCGTGCAGCATAAATGTGGAAGGCGCCTGACACCGGATAGGCGATGGCGAGTTCACCCAAGCAGGCCATCACAAGGTAGACGACGAAGGCCCCCACCAAGTATGCAAGGACAGCGCCAAGGGGGCCTGCCTGGGAAATCGTGTATCCGGAACTGAGGAACAGGCCCGATCCGATGACACCTCCCATCGCGATCATGATGAGGTGGCGCGGACCCATCGTTCGGCGGAGGCCGGTTTCGGCAGGAGCGGTGGGGGAAGCGGGAGCATCAGGTAGATGGTCCAATTGCAGGGGTGCTGAAGGTTCCATGTGGTGTCTCCGGTTAATGACAGATGCGAACGGTACGCCTGAGGACATCCGGACTGAGGGTGCCAAGGAGGGCGTCTGTAGTGACGAAGGTAACACAGTTTCGCCGCGTGTGGTCATTAAAAACATTTGTTAATGCATATGTTGCACGTTACGTGCTGCCGGGTTAGTAGTCCGGGTTACTCGGCACAACAAGTCCGGTCTCGTACGCGTACACAACCACTTGCACGCGATCCCTCAGTTGCAGCTTGCTGAGGATGCGGCGGACATGGGTCTTAACAGTGGCCTCGGACAGGAAGAACTTATGGGCTATCTCCGCGTTGGACAGCCCCTCGGCGATGGTCGTGAGGATCTCAGTCTCACGTGGTGTGAGATCGTCCAATAACGGATCGCGATGCGGGCTGGGCGATTGTCCGGGCACGCTGCCGCCGCGTACGTACGTCTCCAACAGCCTCTGCGTTACGCGGGGGGCCACAACGGCGTCGCCACTGGCCACAAGCCGTACAGCGTGCACGAGTTCAACCGGGGCAACATCCTTAAGCAGAAATGCAGAAGCACCAGCCTGCAGTCCCGAGAAAGCGTATTCGTCCAGGTCAAATGTGGTGAGGATGATGACCCGGGCTTCGGAACCGGCGTCCGAAATGCGGCGCGTAGCTTCTACGCCATCCATGGTGGGCATTCGGACGTCCATGAGCACCACATCCGGCTGCAGCTCCCCAACCTGCCGGACAGCCTCGTTCCCGTCTGATGCCTCGCCCACCACATGGAAGTCCTCTTCACCTTCAAGGATGAGTCGAAAGCCCATCCGCAGCAGTGGCTGGTCATCCACCAGCAGGATCTTGATGACGCCGTGATCTACCACTATTCCCCCTTGTCGCCGTTCCAGTGCAGCTCGGCGTGGACCGCCCAGCCTCCCCTTTTGCCCGGACCGGCACTAACGATTCCAGCATAGATTCCCGCCCGTTCACGCATTCCCGCAATGCCTTGCCGTGTTCCCAGGCTGTCCATTGAGTCGCCACCCTCCCGGGTTCCCCGGCCGTCGTCGAGCACGTCAATGGTGACCAGGTCGCCGTCGCGGGCTACTTGCACGTCGACGCGGCTAAGAGAGCGCCCATAGCGGAGTACATTGGTCAACGATTCCTGCACAATCCGGTAAACGGTGAGCTCGAAAGCAGGATCGGCCGGAAGCGCGGGCCCTGTGTGCGCATAGTGCAGCGGCAGGCCCGCCGTACGGAATCCATCCAGCAGCTTGGCCAGGTTAAGCCCCGACTCGAGCGGCGTCAGTGGCGCAGGGCGGCCGGAATCGTCGCGCAGGACTCCAAGCACACGGCGCATATCCGCAAGCGCCGCCCTGCCCGTTCGGGACAGCTCACCCAGGACGTCGCCGGCGCGGTCGGGGTCCTTCTTGACCACGACTGCCGCACCGTCCGACAAACTGATCATTACCGTCAGGGAGTGAGCCACGACGTCGTGCATTTCCCGCGCAATCCTGTTGCGCTCAGTGACCTTGCCCAACTGCGTTGTCCGCGCTGCCCATGCGGCGATCTCGGCCTCATGCTCCCGCCGCTGGCGGACCGAGATACCAATGCCCGTAGCCAGGAGGTTGGACAACATGATGGTCACAGCAGTGGCGATGTTGTTGATGAGGTGGAAGTTCTCGGGGACGTCCTGCAGGGTGTTCATACTGCTGGGACTTGTCCACATGAAAAGGTACAGCAGGCTAAGCGGCAGGCTGGCAGCGCCAAACACCACCAGTGAAATTGCCCGCTTCCGGGTAGTCGCTACCGCGTAGAGGGCGAACCACAGACCCGCGGAAACGTTTGAGCCCCACGGGTTCAGCACCGTGGCCAAGACTTCCAGAACCGCGACGGCGGCAACCACCTGAAGCGGGTACCGCCGCCGGAATATCAGAACCGTCGCGATCAGCAGCAAGAGCCCGACCACGAGCCACTTGCCCTCGATGATCGAGGCGATGATGGTGGGCAAGGCCAAAAGGACGTAGCAAAGGACGACCACCGCATCCATCGCACGGGGACGCTCGAAAAAATATCGACGGATACGGCCCCTGCGGCGGTGGGCGATTTCAGCGAAGGACGCGTCAGCTGTTACAGCCGGCGCGTCCTTCGTTTGTGGAGGTTCAGTCATGGATTGAGCCTAGGGGGCCTAGACATCCCGCTTCTTCAACAGGACCATTGCCAAGGCAACGGGTACCACAACCCAAGCGCCGAGAACCAGGGCGGCCTGCCAGACTTCCAGGGTGTCCGGAACATGCTCGACGGCGGTCATCGGGTTGATGGTGTTGCCCGGAAGGTACTTGCGGGCTTCCACGAAGAAATCGCCGGGAATGAGCTGGAACGCAATCGGGGCCACAAAGAACAGACCCACGAGGCTCATGATGCCTCCTGCCGAGTTGCGGACTATAGTCCCCAGTGCCATGCCAATCGCTGCTACGGCTGCCACGTAGATGCTGTTGACAAGCAAAAGCTTGACCGACTGCGAGCTACTGAGATCCAGCTTGAGATCGTAGTTGTCCACGATCGGGAGTGATACGAGGCCAGCTATGAAAGTGGACACCGCCGTCAACAGGAAGGCACTGACCATCACGACTATCAGCTTGGCCAGGAACGGCGAGAGCCTCTTCGGGACCGCGGCGAAAGTGGAGCGCGCCATTCCCGTGGTGAATTCGGAGCTCATGAGCAGGACGCCCAACGAACCGAGGATCAGCTGGGCGAATGCGATGCCGGAGGTGGGGATGGTAACTGCGATGTCGCCGCCCTGTGCGGCAATGGCTGCGGCGGCTTCGGGATCCCTCGCAGCTTGTTCGGCGAACTGCCCTGTACCCCAAGCCGAAAGTGCTGCGAAGCCAACCATGACCAACGCTGTGGAAGCCAGGAGAATCAGCGTGGACAACAACGTGCGGAACTTGATGAACTCGGAGTTCAGCACGCGATGGAAGGCCGGTCCTGGACCGACTGAGTTACGCATGGACTTGCGGTCCAAAGTGGTGGTGCTCATGTCTATTTCCCTCCGGCCTGAACGGGAACAGAGGCCCCGGTGGTGATGTGCGAGTGGTATTCCACCTCGTCCTTGGTCAACTCCATGTACGCCTCTTCGAGACTTGCCTGGAGCGGGGTCAGCTCGTAGACCATGACCTGGTTGTCCAGGGCAGTCCGGGCGATTCCGCGCGGATCCAAGCCTGAAACTTCCAGCAGTTCACGTTCCTGGACCTTCACGGAGACACCCGTGCCGGCGAGTAGTTGCATGAGCCGCTCGGGCTGGTCCGTGCGGACGCGGGTGCGGGCCTGGCCCTTACCGGTGATGATCTCTGCGATGGGTGCATCCGCAATGATCTTGCCGCGGCCGATCACGATCAGATGGTCTGCCGTCAATGCCATCTCGCTCATAAGGTGGCTGGACAGGAACACGGTGCGGCCCTCGGAAGCGAGGTACTTGACGAGGTTGCGGACCCAGACCACGCCCTCCGGATCCAGGCCGTTGACGGGCTCGTCCAGGATGATGGTCTGCGGATCGCCCAGCAACGCTGCGGCAATACCGAGGCGCTGGCCCATTCCAAGGGAGAAACCCTTCACCTTTTTCTTGGCGACTTCTCCCAGCCCGGTCATCTCAATGACCTCCCGCACCCGGCTCTTGGGGATGCTGTGTGTTGCGGCCATGGCCAGCAGGTGGTTGTAGGCCGTGCGACTCGTATGGACGGCCTTGGCGTCCAACAGCGCGCCGATTTCACGCAGTGGCGCAACATGCTTGGCGAACGGCTCCCCGTTCACGGTCACCGAACCCGCAGTGGGAGCGTCAAGGCCCATGATCATGCGCATCGTAGTGGACTTGCCGGCGCCGTTCGGGCCCAGGAAGCCCGTCACCCGTCCGGCCTGGACGGTGAAACTGACACCGCCGACGGCGGTTTTCTCGCCGTAGACCTTCGTCAGGCCTTTTGCTTCGATCATGGAAGCGTTCCCTCCTCGGAGCACGTGTACGTGCAGATGAGTTGTTGACTGTACTGACAACGCTAGTCACAGAGGGTGCAGAAATCGCCTGTCCCAGGGATGATTCAGGGTCCAGTCAGGGTAGTCCTCCCGGATGACGCTATGAACCCGGGTCGTCCGGCAAGGCACAGTACACGCGTAGCTCGCGCCTCTTGACGGTGAACACGGCACTGCGCACACCGGGCTTAGGCTCACCATCCACGGCAAGGACCAACGGTTCTCCGATCGCTTCAATGGTGACGGTTGTCGCCTCGGTCAGATGCGTGACTTTGGAAGCAGCAACGGTGCCCGTAATGACGGCCCAAAGCAGTCGGGCACGGGCAAATGGTTCATCCGCGGTGATCATGCGGAGATCGAAGACACCGTCGTCCAACACAGGGCGTCGAAGTGGGGCATGGTCGCTGGGGTAGTACCGCCCGCGTCCCAGGTACAGAATCCACAGCTTGTGCTTCACGCCGTTGACGGTGAGCGTCGTGGGCGAGTTCACGCCGAAAGTCCGCAGCGATGCCACCAGACTGGCCAGGGGTTTGCCCATGGCAGGCTGCAGCCGCTCCCGGCGGCGTACTAGGTTCGGATAAACACCCACGCTGGCCGTATTCAGCATGGCGATCTCACTGGTCTCAGGGCTCTCAGGCAAACCACGATGGACGGCAACATGCCCGAAGTCCACATAAGCGGCGTGCCCGTTTGTCACTGCGTCGAGTGCGTCGTCAATCGAACTGGTCCCAAGGTCACGGGCAAAGTGGTTGAGGGTGCCACCCGGTAATACCAGCAGAGGCAGGGAATGCGCGACGGCGATAGCTGCCGCGGTGCCAACCGTGCCGTCACCGCCCCAAACGCCAAGCGCTACGGTGCCTGACCGGGATGCTGCTGCTTCAATCTCAGCGGCCACATCCTCGCCCTCCGCGATTTCATGAATATGCGCTTTGGGGAATACATCCTTCAGTAGTTCGCCGGTTTCGGGGGAGTAGGAACCACCCAGGACGTTGACCGCAATACTGAGCCCTTCGCCGTCGGGAATCGCTGGAGCGTCAGCTGCGGTCCTGCGCGGCTTGGGCTCGGGAGGCTTGGCTGGCCACCACGTGCGCGTCAGCAGGGCAGCACCCGCACCAAGTGCAGAACCAAACACCACATCCGACGGCCAGTGGGCCCCTGTGTGCACGCGGGAATAGGCAACGCCTGCGGCGATAGGCGCGAGTACGGCACCCAGGACGGGAGAGACCATCCCCGCACCCACGGCAAAAGCTACGGCGGAAGCTGAGTGACCCGACGGCATTGAGGAACTAACTGGCTGCGGATGCACGAACCTGAAGACCGGCAAATGCTCGGGCAGGGGTCGTGTCCTGGGGAGTGCCGTCTTGAAGATGACGTTGGTGACCCCAGAGGCCACGCCCAGGGCAAGGAGTCCATGCAATGCTGCTCTGCGCGGCTTTCCTGGAACCGAGGCCATGATTCCCGCGATGCCGAACCAGAGCTTCCCTTTGGTGGCGGCTGCTGAAAGCCGTCGGAAGAGATCATCATGCTCTCCGTGAGGCTGGCGCGAAACTGCCCTGACAAGGAAATGATCGAACCTTGCCACGTGCTTGGGGCCTTTGCCCAGGAAACCTCGCATTCCACCACAGTAGCGCGAGTCCTTCGGCTGGACGGCGGTATTCCGGGTCTTACACAGACCGCCGGTGACTACGATGAGTGCATGATTCGCGTCCTGCGTCCGCGCCAACGGCCCAGCTGGCAGATTGTCGCGCCTGCCTTGCTATTGCTCTGCGCGTTCGCGGTACCGGGAGGGCTGATTATGGCCGGCCAAGGGGAGCCCGCCTTCAACAGAATTGATACAACATGGCAGGCCTATTCCTTCACCCTGCACGCCCCGTTCTGGGACGCAGTAAACGTGGTGCTCAACTGGGCTGGGTATACAGGCGCCTTGGTGTCGCACCTGGTGCTGGCAGCCGCGCTACTCATTTGGCAGCGTCCCCGCGCGGCCGCCTTCTCTGCACTCGCCGGTCTGTCCGCACTGGGCCTCACTCAACTGGCCAAAGCGCTGGTTGGGCGTGATCGGCCCCAAGGCGCCAAGGTCCTCTCGGATACAGGCTCATACCCTTCGGGGCATGTTTCTGCGACTACCGCTTTCCTCGTCGTCATGGCGTTGCTGATCGGTCAGCAGTGGGCGAAAGTGGTGGCCGTTCTTGGCATACTCGCGATGATGGTCAGCAGAACCTACCTGTCCGCTCACTGGTTAAGTGATGTCCTCGGCGGTGCTTGCCTTGCCGCCGGCGTGGTCCTGCTGTTGTGGTGGCCGTTCTGCGACATATGCATCCAGGAGAATGAAATCGCTGGTCGGACGACTATTTGGCGCGCAAGGGCTTTGCAACGCCAGCAAGAAGCAGGGCAACAAGAATAGGCAATCCGATGGCCAGCAGTGCCATGTGAATCCCGGTTTGGTCCCCAAGGTAGCCCAGAAGCGGCGGGCCAGCCAGGAACGCGACGTAGCCAATCGTGGAGACCACGGAAACCCGGGCCGCTGCGTGCTTGGGATCGTCGGCCGCTGCGGACATGCCCATCGGGAAGGCCAACGCCGCACCAACGCCCCAAAGTGCAGCACCAAGGCCAGCCAGCACCACGTTGCCGGCAAAGACGAACAACGCAAGGCCTAGCGCGGCCGCTGCCATGCTGGCGCGGAGAACAGCGACGCGGCCGAACCTGTCGATGACCTTGCCGCCGAGGAACCGCATCCCGGTCATTGCAGCAACGAAGAGCGCAAACAGCAGGGCCCCCGTCGCTTCGGAGGTACCGAGTCCATCAACGGCTGCCTTGGCAATCCAGTCGTTGCCGGCCCCCTCGGTGAGGGTCGCACCCAAAACCACCACACCGATGAGCAGGGTCCGGCCGTCCCGCCAAGCCGTGGGTCCCTTGGGAGCCGGCGCGCCGTCGTCGAGCGTTTCAACCCCTGACGCTTCGTGTGGCAGGAAGTACCGCGGCACGGTCAGCGCTAGGAGGACAGCAAGTCCGGCGATCACGAGCAGGTGCTCAGGGAGGCCAACACCGAGTTGAGAGAGCCCTGCGCCGATCAAAGCGCCTACAAACGCCCCGCCGCTGAACGCTGCGTGAAACTGCGGCATGATGGTCCGCTTGAGCCGATGTTCGACGTCGGCCCCTTCGATGTTTTGGGCCACGTCCCACAGGCCAATGCCGATGCCGAAGAAGAAGAGCGCGATGGCTGTGCCCGGGACCGATGCAGCCATGAGGGAGAAAGCGATCGCAGCACCTGCGGCACCCGCCACGATGCCGGCGAGGCGAACCGTGCCAGCTGTACCGATTCGGCCCACCACCCAACCTGCGGACGGCAAAGCCATCAAGGAGCCGACGGCGGTGCAAAGCAGCAGGGTGCCCATTTGGCCGGAGGTCAGGCTAAGAGCCTCGGTGACAGCGGGGATGCGTGCCGCCCAGCTGGCAAACACCAAGCCGTTCATGGCGAAGATCAGGAACGTCGCCACCGCCGCCGCGTTGACGTTGGTGTCGCTTCTTGTGCTGGTGGTCATGCAATCACAACTTCCACAGAGAGTTTGTCGAGCCGGGCAAGATCTTCGGAAGAAGGCTTCAGGTCCGTCACGATGACGTCCACAGTCTCCATAGCGGCAACCAGGGCTACCGCGCTGGCATTCCACTTACTGCCGGAGGAAGCAACGATGACCCGCGACGCCGATTCCAGGCCGGCGCGCTTCACCGCGGCGTCGTCAAGGTCATGGGCCAGCAGTCCGTCCTTGAGGTTGAGGGCGCAGGGTGTGACCACAGCGGTGTCGAACCGCAACGAGCGAATGTTCGCCTCGGTCATGGGTCCGCGGAAAGACCGTTCGCCGGGAATGAGGCTTCCTCCGGGGAGTATGAGCTGCGGCCGGCGGCCCTCCTTGGCGTGGGTCAGCGCCTCAACGCCGTGCAAAGACATCGGCATCACTGTGAGGTCACGCTGACTCAGCCGCCGCGCGATCTCCGTGGCGGTGGATCCGCTGTCCAACCACACGTGCTCGCGGTCCTTCAGGAGCGTGTCAACGGCTGCTGCGATTTTGAGCTTCGCTTCGTGGTCTTCCAGCTCGCGCTGCCCGTAGCCGGGATTGTCGCCACGCGCCAGCAGGCTGCGGGCCCCGCCGTGGACCCGCTTCAGTACTCCATTGGCAGCGAGGATCTCTAGGTCGCGGCGGACAGTGGCGCCCGAGGCTCCGGTGGCGGCCACAAGCTCGTCCACCGACACTTCTTCGCGTTTGCGCAGCAGCTCGCCAATGAGCCGATGGCGGTCAGGAGTTCCCATAGTTCAACGGTATCAGGCTGACGCTCACTTAATCATGCAGTGTGATCATTTGATCACCCGATGCTCTCTCACATCCCACCCCTTAAACCCGCGATGCTCTCTCATCAACTGAGAGAGCATCGCGCGAAAAGGGCAACGATGTGAGAGAACGTGTGGATTAGCGGGCGCGCTCCACGCGTTTCTCATCCCACACGGGTTCCTCCGACTCGTAGACCTTTCCATCGGAGCCAAAAATCAGGAAGCGGTCAAAGGACTTGGCGAACCAGCGGTCATGGGTGACAGCCAGGACCGTTCCCTCGAAAGCATCGATAGCGCGCTCCAGGGCCTCGCCGGAGTGCAAGTCCAGGTTGTCGGTGGGCTCGTCCAGGAGCAAGAGGGTGGCTCCGGACAGCTGCAGCAGGAGGATCTGGAACCGCGCCTGCTGGCCACCGGACAGGGACTCATACTTTTGCTCCGACTGTCCGGCCAAACCGTAGGAGTCCAGAGCACCCGCGGCAGCTTCCCGGGGCAGGCCCGAGCGGTGTTCATCGCCGCGGTGCAGGATCTCCAACAAGGTCCGGCCCAGCAGATCCGGGCGAACGTGCGTCTGCGCGAAGAATCCGGGGCGGATACGCGCGCCCAACTTCACAGTTCCTTCATGCGGCACTTCAGCAATGACAACATCCGACACCGGCAAGTGCTCCCGCTCGGGGTCGGTGCCTCCGGTGGCGAGCAGGCGCAGGAAGTGGCTCTTTCCGGAGCCGTTGGAACCGAGTACGCCCACACGGTCGCCGAACCAGATTTCGGTGGAGAACGGCTTCATGAGCCCAGTCAGTTCAAGCTTCTCCGCCACGACGGCGCGTTTGGCTGTTCGCCCACCCTTGAGGCGCATCTTCACGTTCTGCTCAATGGGCAGGGCCTCGGGCGGCCCCGCCTCCAGGAACTTGGCAAGACGGGTCTGTGCTGCCTGGTACCTGTTGGCCATGTCGGACCGGAACGCAGCCTTGTTCTTGTACATGTTGACGAGTTCCTTGAGCTTCACATGCTCCTCGTCCCAGCGCTTGCGGAGTTCCTCGAACCGGGCGTTCCTGTCGGCACGCGCCTCCACGTAGGAGCCGAAACCGCCTCCGTGGATCCAGGCTCCGGCTCCGTTGATGCCTGGTTCAAGCGTCACTATTCGTCCGGCGGCGTTGTTGAGCAGCTCGCGGTCGTGGCTAATGAACAGCACGGTCTTCTTGGATTCGTTGAGCTTTGACTCCAGCCAGCGCTTACCGGGGACGTCAAGGTAGTTATCCGGTTCGTCCAGGAGCAGAAGTTCATCCGGACCCGCAAACAGGGCTTCCAACACGAGTCGCTTCTGCTCGCCACCGGACAGCGTGGAGGCACGTCGGAACTGTGCTTTGTCGAAGGAAATTCCCAAAGCCGCCATGCAGACTTCGTCCCAGACCGTCTCGACGTCGTAACCGCCGGCGTCTCCCCAATCCACGATCGCCTGGGCGTACTTCATCTGGGTGGGTTCATCGTCGTGTTCCATCATGGCGAGCTCGGCGTCTTCTACCGCCTTGGCAGCTGCCGCCAGCCCGGCTTGGGCCGTGGAAACCAGCAGGTCCCGGACAGTTGATTCGTCCCGGACTTGCCCCACGAACTGGCGCATGATGCCCATGTTCCCGGATTTGCCTACGACGCCTTCGTCGGGTGTGAGGTCGCCGGAAATGATCTTGAACAGCGTCGTTTTGCCGGTTCCGTTGGGTCCAATCAGCGCGGTCTTGGTGCCGTCCGGCACCTTGAAGGTCACGCCGTTGAGCAGCTGGGTGCCGTCGGAGAGGAAGTAGTCGATGCCGGAAACGTCAATATGGGCCACCGCCCAATCTTCCCACGGCCAGGTATTAAGGCTCGACGGCGGAACTTGGCCTCGGTGCCCAAGCGGGCTAAGCGTCAGGCTTTCGCCGGGCGAACTGCGGCGCACGCTCGGGTCGCGGGCCGAAGGCAATCATCCGTGCAGGCACCTTCCGGACGCCGGGAAAGTTCCGGAGCACGAAGAGCAACAGCTTGGGCGGCTTCGGCTGCTTGCCTGCCATGACCTGCGCGAAGATCACGCGATGTAAGACGCGCTGAAACGTCTGCACAATCACGGTTGGTGGCCAGCGCCGCTTCTGGACGGCGGCGAGGTGACCGTCGTCGAGCGTGTTGCTCAGCAACGGGGATGCAATGATCCGGGCCGCCGCGACGGCGTCCTGCACCGCCAGGTTGATCCCCACGCCACCGGCGGGGGACATCGCGTGGGCAGCATCACCAATAAGCAGGAGGCCCGGCTTGTGCCACTCGGACAAACGGTTGAGCTTCACGTCCAACAGGTGAAGATCATCCACGGAGCGAATGTTGTCAACACGGTCTGAAAGGTCTGGCCGCAACCTGGCGATGCGTGCACGAAACGCCTCCACGCCTTCAGCCCGCAACTTCGGGTCCAGTCCCTTCGCCGCGAGGTAGGCGATCTGATAAAAGTCCTTGCGGGTCAAACTCAGCAGAACGTCCGAAGTCCCGAAACTGGGCGCAATCGACGCCACGGGATCCCTCTCATCGGAGTACCTCGGAAGCCGGAACCACCACGTATCGAACGGCACCGGAAATTCGCGTGGCACCAAACCCGCCCGTGCACGAAGCACCGAACCACGGCCGTCACAGGCCACGGTCAATGCAGCGCTCAGTTCGCCCGTCCCTACGGTTTCGCCGGTTAGGGGGTCCCGGGTTCTGTACGCCACACCCGATACTGCACCGGCCCCGTCGCGGAGCAGCTCTGTGACCTCAGTGTTCATCCGCAACGTGAAGGTAGGTTCCTGCTTGGCTGCCTCCACCAGAAAGTTCAGCAAGTCCCACTGGGGCACCATGGCCACATAGTTATACGGCTCCTTGAGGAGCCCGAAATCAGCGAGGATCACAGAATCCCCGGTCCCTGCAGGGAGCTGGAAATTACCAAGCTTGCTCTGCGGCAGCTGCCGGAACCCTTCACCCAACCCCAACTCGTCGAGGAGGCGGACGGTGGAGGCGTGCACGGTATCGCCACGGAAGTCCCGCAGGAAGTCGGCGTGCTTCTCCAACACAGTGACTTCAACTCCGGCCCGGGCAAGGAGCAGGCCCAGCACGATCCCAGCCGGACCTCCGCCAACCACAACGCACTGCGTGCTGCTTTCCATAGCTTCTCCCGAGTTAGCCGGCGGCGGTGAGGAACGACTTCAACAACGGCCCGCTGGTGGTCGCACCCAGCCCGCCGTCTTCCACGAACACGGCAACCGCCAAGTCTCCGTGGACCGCAACGATCCACGCGTGAGTCTTGGGCGGGTCGTCATTGCCAAACTCGGCAGTACCCGTTTTTGCCCCAACGGGCGCTCCCGGCACCTGGGCGAGGAATCCTGCGTGCCCGGAGGTCACCACCGCCCGCATCATGTCTGATAGCGCTGCGGCTTCTTCTTTCGTGATCGGCTTGGTTGAGGGCGGCGAAGCGGGCGGCGCGCTAGCGGAAGGGGACGGCGCACCAGACGAAGAGGACGACGGCGCGCTGCCGCTTTCCGTGGGCGTCGCTGTCGGACTGGAGTTCTGGGCTTCTGGGTTCAGCACCAATTGAGGCGACACCGGAGCGCCGTTGCCAACAGAGGCTGCCATGATCGCAGCAGACAGTGGGGAGAAGAGCACCTTACCTTGGCCGATCATGGATGCCGCGTGCTCGGTTCCCTCTGCGGCGCCAGGGACTGAACCGAGGAAGGCGTCAGCTCCCAGCTTGGGCGCTTCCACGGCCACGCCCAATGCCATGGCGGCGGACTCGAGCTGGTCCTGGCTGACGGTGTCACGGGCATTGATGAAGGCGGTGTTGCAGGAGTGGGCAAACGCGTCCCGCAGCGTAACGGAGCCCAAGGAGCTCTCCGGATAGCCCTCGGAGTTCTTGAAGGTCCTGCCGTCAACTGTCAGGGTCGGGGTGCATTCGACCTTTGAATCAGGTGTGGCGCCGTCACGGAAGAGCGCCAGGGAATCGACGATCTTGAACGTGGAGCCCGGCGCGTACTGGCCAAGCATCGCCGTGTTGTAGCCGTTGCTGCCTGGACCGGATGCGGCCGCGAGCACAGCTCCGGTAGAAGGCTTCAGAGCCACAATGGCGGACGCTGGCCCTACTCCGGCAAGGGTTTCTTCGGCCAGTTGCTGGAGCTTCAGGTCAAGCGTGGTCTTGAGGGTTGTTCCAGGCACAGGAAGGGACGAGAAGAATACTTTGGTTGCGGGGGTCTCGCCTTCCGACTTCGCTGCCTGCTTGGCGACCACTTCCACGCCGTCCTTCCCGCGGAGCAGCGAATCGTATTTCTGTTGAAGGCCGCCGGTTCCTGTGGTGTCCCCGGCCCGCAGGGCACCATTGGACTTTTCGATCTGCTCTGCACTGGCCTGCCCCACACTTCCCAGGAGCGCCCGGGCGAAAGTGCGTGTTGGTGCCAACGCCATGGAGTCCAGGATGCTCGCACCACCCGGAATCGCAGTGATCTTTGCTTCGGTAATTTCGGGGGTATAGGCGCGGAGGACGATGCCCTCCACGAAAGCCTGCGGACCCGAGGCTGCCACCTGCTTGGCGTAGTCTTCCACGTCAAGGCCGAGCAAAGCAGCCATTGCCCGTGCGGAGGCATCCGCCTGATCTGCGGCAAGCTTGGTCTTGTCGATACCAACGCGGAAAACAGGCCTGTCTTCCACAATGGGGGCATCCCCTGCGCCGAGGATCTGTCCGCGCTGGGCAGGAACGGTCTTAACGGAGAGCGTCTGGCCATCCGAAAGTTCCGGGGCAAGGAGCTGGGGGTTCCATTGAACAGCCCACTTGTCACCGGACTTTTTCAACGTAGCCTCGGAGCTGTACTCCCATTTTGCTGAGCCGATGTTCCAGCTGTAGCTCAAAGGGAAGGTGGCGGTCTCGCCGTCGAGCTTCACGTCACCTGACTGAACCGATGGCTTGGCGCCGAGTCCCTCAAACACCGCGTTGAGTTCATCGTTGGCCGCGGAAGCGTCCTTGCCCGCCACGGCGAGTGAACCGACGTCGAGCGCGGCAAGTGAGGAGGCCAGCTGCTTCGCTACACCCTCGGCACCGGCGCGGCCGTCATCGCAGGCGGTCAGCGAGCCAGCCATCACCAGCGATACCAAGCCAAGGACAAGATTCCGTGTTTTCATTTTCCCCATTTGCGACATTATGCCCCGTTCCCCTGACAGTTTCTCGTCGCGACCACAACGCGGACCCGCCCCACGCCAGGTCCTCCGGAACGACTTGCTGGCGTGCCAATCGAAAATGACTTACCGCTGCCGAATGATCCTGCGCTGCGCGGCCACTGCTATCGCCGCCGTTCGGTTGTCCACGCCCAGCTTGGAATAGATATGAACAAGGTGCGTCTTCACTGTTGCCTCGGAAATGAACAACTGCTTCGCCATGGCGCGGTTGCCCATTCCGGTGGCCAGAAGTTCCAGTAACTGGACTTCCCTGGGGCTCAATGCAGGCGACGGATTCCGGATCCTGCCCATGAGTCGGGCCGCCACCTCCGGTGCCAGCGCGGTTTGGCCAGCGGCAGCGGATAAGACAGCTTGCTGGATCTGCTCAGGCGGGGCGTCCTTCAGCATGTAGCCGCTGGCACCAGCCTCAACAGCGGCGAGGATGTCAGCGTCCGTGTCGTAGGTGGTGAGGATAAGGACAGGCGGCGGGGGAGTCCCACCCTGGCCAGCTTTGATCCTGCCTGTGGCCGTCACTCCGTCCATACCGTTACCCATTTGAAGGTCCATCAGCACCAGGTCCACGGGCTCACCCAGAGTGTTCAACCTGCCCAGTTCGGCCAGCGCCGCTTCACCGTCCGCAGCCTCGGCCACAACACTGACACCAGGAAAATCAGCGAGCATCGCCCGGAGGCCAGCCCGGACAACAGGGTGGTCGTCCACCAGGAGGATGCGGATGTCACTCATGCCCCACCATCCCGGGCTGGCAGCGGCACCCGAAGGGCAACCACTGTTCCCTCGCCGGGCGCCGATTCGATATCCAGGCTGCCTTCGAGTGCTGCAAGCCGCTCGCGCAGGCTCTGGAGTCCCACGCCGGTGCCGTCCCCGCGGGCATTGACGGCCGCCGTCGACGGTTCAAAACCCACGCCGTCGTCAAAAACATCCAAGGTTACCTCCGAGCCGAGGAAGGACAAAGTCACGACGACGGCACTTGCGCGGGCGTGCGCCCACACGTTCGCAAGGGAAGCCTGGGCGGCCCGAAGCAGGGTGGTCTGGTAAGTAGTGGGCAAGTCCAAGGGGGTGCCCACAAGCTCGAAGCGGCAGCGCAGTGCGGTTCCCCGGGCGGCTGCTTCGGTCTCAGTCTTCTCGCAAAGCCTCCGCAAGGTGTCCACCAGATCGGACTCCTCCAAAGCGGGTGGCCGGAGATCACGGACAAAACTCCGAGCCTCTGCAAGGTTGGCTGACGCGGTCTCCTGTACGATCCTCAACCGTTCATTCGCGGCCTCCACGTCTCCCTCCTCCAAGGCTTTCCCCGCAGACCTGCCCATCAGGACAATGCTGGAGAATCCCTGTGCCAAGGTGTCGTGAATTTCCCGGGCCAGCCGTTCGCGCTCTGTCAGGACCCCGGCGTCGTGCTGGGTTTTGGCCAATTCTGCCCGTGTTCGTCGGAGGTCGTCGGCAACAATGCGTTGATTCTCGGCCTCCAGGAACAAGGCACGGTATGCCAGTCCGGTGACCACAGCAAAACCAGCCCCGAACATGGGTCCCATGACCATCGCGAGCTGCAGACCGCCGTCGGCCGAAGCCCTGCTGTGGAACCAGAGGGCACCGATGAGCAAAGCGGTGCTCACCACGATTGCCGGCAACGCGAGGCGCCGGGGGAGTACGTGCAATTGGAGGAAGAAGAGTGGGAAGGCAACCCATGCGAAATCGCCGCTGACCAGGAGAAGCAACAGCCACAAGGCCATCACGGCACCAAGCCACCAGCCTGAGTAAGGTGTGGGATCGAACCGGGAGGCATTGCCCGCGTGGCGTTTTTCGAGGATGGTTCCCACGAGGTACACAAGGGCCAAGGCGGCTGACAATGCCAGTCCAGCAATAACAGCCACCGGCGACGGACTGCCCGCAGTGCCTGCCACCAGCCGCACCACTGCCACGAGCAGCAGCACCGCGAAGCCGACATGGAGACTTATCCGCAGCACACGGAGGATGGTGGCTGTGCCGGTAGGAGTCTCCTGCATGCGTCCCAGCCTATCCCCGCCCGACGCGCCACTCCCTCGGAATTCCGCGTCCCGAAGCAGGAATCAACCAATCGGATGATGGCGGTTTCAACCCCTTGATGTGCGCCAATCCATCGGGCTCCCGATGTGCCCGGATCCATTGGGCGGAAGAGTGGATTCAGTCGGGACCAAGCCCGCATCCAAGCAAAGGATTCTGATGTTTCTAGCCATCCGCGACATCCGCTTCGCCAGGGGCCGGTTCGCGCTCATGGGAAGTGTTGTGGCCCTTATTACCCTGCTTCTGGTCATGCTTTCGGGGCTTACTGCCGGCCTCGGAAACCAGTCGACATCGGCCATTGAATCAATGCCTGCACAGCAGATCGTCTTCGGTGCACCGGCGGGCGGGGAGCCGAAGGCCTCCTACACCGAGTCTGAGGTTTCCAATGCGCAGCTCGAAGCCTGGCGGGAACAACCCGGCGTTTCATCGGCACACGCGGTGGGCATCAGCCAAACCCGCCTCCAATCCTTGGCTGAAGGTGGCACTCCGAACGGCACTGCAAATGTGGCAGTTTTTGGCGGTTCTTTGGGTTCTACCCCTGTTGAGGACGGGACCGTCGTGGTCGGCAAAACCGTGGCCAAGGATTTGGGGCTCCAAGCCGCCAGTCGAGTCCGGGTCGGAGGAACGGAGCTGACTGTTTCAGAAGTTGTGGAGGACAAGTGGTACTCGCACACTGGCGTGGTCTGGACGACGCTAGACACCTGGCGAAAGATCGCCCACGCGCCCCAGGGCACCGCCACGGTCCTGGCCATAAAGTACGACGCCGGTACCTCCGTCAGCGTTGATGCCGCCAACGCTGCGGCTGGCACGGTGAGCATGGATCCCATCGGCTCGTTCCAGGCCCTCGCCTCGTACAAGAGTGAGAACGGTTCTCTCATGCTCATGCAGGCATTTCTTTATGGAATCTCGGCCTTGGTGATCGTTGCCTTCCTTACTGTGTGGACAGTGCAGCGGACGCGTGACATCGCGGTCCTCAAAGCACTCGGCGGTTCTGCGGGATACGTCCTGCGTGACGCCTTGGGTCAGGCGGCGATAGTGCTGCTGGCCGGAGCCGCAGGTGGCGGTTTGCTGGGCCTCGCGGGCGGACTTCTCGCGGCCAGCGCAGCGCCCTTCCTCATCACGCCTTTGACTACGTTGGTGCCGGTTGTCGGCGTCGTCGTCCTGGGCCTCGGCGGCGCTGTCCTCGCGGTCCGCAATGTCACCAAAGTAGATCCGCTGTTTGCCCTCGGTGGCAACTAAGTTTTTGAACATTCCCAGAGAGGCATACATTGTGACCCATGCACTGAATCTCATCGACATCTCCCTTGAGTATCCCGATGGCGAGTCAAGCCTCAAAGCTTTGGACGCCGTCGACCTTGTAGTCGGACGCGGAGAGTTCCTCTCCTTGGTGGGTCCGTCCGGTTCCGGCAAATCCTCGCTCTTGGCTGTTGCGGCCACGCTCGTGAAGCCCACCTCGGGACTCGTCGTCATCGACGGCCAGGACGTTTCAGCGCTCAAGGACGCCGAGCGCACTGCCTTGCGGCGGGACAAGGTGGGCATCATCTTCCAGCAGCCCAACCTTCTTCCGTCGCTGACCGCCGTCGAGCAGCTGCTGATCCGGGACCACCTGCGCGGCAAGGCTGTCCATGAGGCCCTTGGCAAAGCACATGAACTCTTGAAGATCGTGGGCTTGGCCGCATCAGCAAACAAGAGGCCGCACCAGCTATCGGGTGGGCAGCGGCAGAGGGTGAACGTCGCCCGGGCGCTCATGGGCAGCCCCACCGTATTGCTGGTGGACGAACCTACCGCAGCCCTGGACCACGAACGCAGCGAATCGATCGTCAGGTTGTTGCGTCGGATTACGGACGAGTTCTCCACTGCCACCGTGATGGTCACGCATGATACGGAGTTCCTTCCCCTGACGGACTCCGTCACAACCATGCGGGACGGACGAATCAGCCCTGCCGCACTCCCGTCCGCCCTGCCCAACTAGGTCGCAGTAGAGCGCGTTTTGAGCGTCCAGAACGCGCTTAACTGCTACTTAGTTGGATGAGCCGAGCAACAGGTCATCCTGGGCTTCGTCGTAGGTGTCGCGGGCTTCGAGAATCGTGGGGACGTGGCTCTCCGCCCACTGACGTAAAAGGGTGAGGGGTTGCAGGAGGGATTCACCCATCGGTGTGAGTTCGTAATCCACTCGCGGCGGCACCTGGGCGTGGACGGTCCGCGTAATGAGCCCATCACGTTCCAGGGCACGCAGCGTCTGCGTCAGGACCTTCGGCGTGACAACGTGGACCATCTTGCGCAGCTCCGAGAACCGCACGGGCCCGTCACCGAGGACTTGGATCACCAGAGATGCCCACTTGTCCCCGATTCTTTGGAAGATCACGCGGGATGGGCAATTGGGATCCAGGATGTTCCCTGGCAGGCCATTAGTATCCATGAGGTAACTCAGTTTCTTTGAAGCTATCAGTATCAAATAGATACCTTCGTGTTATCGCAAGGATAGCAACCCAAAGGAGAGTCATGAAAATCGCAGTCTACGGCGCAACGGGCATGGTCGGCAGTGAAATCGTCAATGAATCCCTCACCCGCGGCCATGAAGTCACGGCTATCTCCCGCAAGGGCACCGAGGTCGCCGGCGCAACTGCCCAGGTAGCCGATTTGGCCGACGCGGAGGTCTTTGCCTCCATTGCAAAGGACCACGACGTCGTTGTGCTGGCTACCGGTCCCAGCCGCACCGGCGGGGACCATGGAGAGTGGCTCGATGCCATGGCCGCTGCTTACAGCAACGCCGAAGGAACCCGCCTCATGATCGTTGGCGGTGCCGGCACCCTCGAGGTAGACGGCGTCCGACTCCTCGATTCCCCGGACTTCCCCGAGGCATACAAGGCCGAAGCCACCACCGCCGCGAAGGCGCTGGAAGCCGTCAAGCAGACCCCGGAGGACGTCGACTGGACGGTTCTTGCCCCAGCCCCGGTTATCCAACCCGGCGAGCGTACCGGTGAATACAACGTGGCCAAGGATACCCCGGCCGGTAACAGCATCTCCTCGCAGGACTACGCCGTGGCCATGCTGGACGAAATCGAAAGCCCTGCTCACCGCCGCGCACGATTCACGGCTGCAAACTAAATAGCAGCCTGGCCTAAGTCGGGGCTAGCCGACAGTCAGGCCGAGCCCGGGTACCGGCATCTGGAATATGTCCTTGAGGGCATGCTTCGCCGCATGGTACCCGGGCATCCCTGTAACACCAGGCCCGGGCGGGGTGGATGAAGAACACAAGTAGACGCCCGGCACGGGTGTACGCCACGGAACGTTGGAGACTACCGGCCTTTGTACCAAGCCCCGCATATCCAGCAGACCTGCACTGAAGTCGCCACCCACGTAGTTTTCGTTGTAAGCGGCCAGTTCAGCCGCCGTCGTGGTCTTCGAGGCAACCACCACGTCCCGGAAGCCTGGCGCATACCGTTCAATCCGTGCAGTGACAGCCTCCGCCATGTCCACATCAGAGCCAGCCGGCACATGACAGTAGGTCCACAGGATGTGTCGCCCCACCGGTGCCCGCGACGAGTCCACCAGGGACGGTTGGGATACCAGCACGTAGGGCTCCGCTGGGTGTTTGCCCATGTCCACGAGGTTCTCGGATTCGGCCATGGCCATTCGCGAACCACCCACATGAACCGTCCCCGCCTGCCTCAGGCCAGGGGCAAGCCAAGGAACAGGTTCCGAGAGAATGTAGTCCACTTTGCACGCTGCATTCCCGAAGCGGAATGCATCCAATGCCCGACGATAATTGTCGGGTATCTCAGCGCCACCCAGACGTGCAAGCGTCGGAGGCGCAACATCCAACAGGATGGCCTTTGCTGGCCTGACCTGATCGAAAGAATCCACGCGCACACCGGTTTGGATGGTCCCGCCGTGGGCAATGAGGTCCTCCGCCATGGCACCTGCGATAGCTGCGGATCCGCCCACGGGCACCACCCATCCGCCTGCGTGGGCCAGGACGGCGAGCAAGAGCCCGGCACCCGTGGAACTAAGCGATGGCTGGGAGCCCAAAGCGTGGGACATCACGCCGGTCAACAAAGCGGGAGCAGCCTCTTCACGGAAGCGCCGTCCCCAGAACGGTGTTCCTTGGTCAAGGGTCGCGAGGCCAAACAGCACAGCAGCAAGGGGATCCTTGGGCACGCGGAGCAACTGGTTCGACGTAAAGTCCACTACGCCGTTGACGCGCGCAAGGAGGGGCGCAATCAGGTGGCGGTACGCTGGGCCGTCCGCCCCCAGTTCCATGGCGGTCCGTTCCAAGGACTGGTAAGCGAGGGCGGCTCCGCCCACGTCCAACGGCGTGCCGTGCTGGACTTCAGGCAAGCGCAGCTCAATGCGCTGCGCAAGGTTGAATTCCTTGAAGAAAGGAGACGCCAGTGCCATTGGATGCACCGCGGAGCATACATCGTAAAGGTATCCCGGCTCGATCAGCTCGCTTGTCCGGGTCCCGCCCCCGATGGCATCGGCGGCCTCGTACAGATGTACCTCCAGCCCTGCGCGGGCCATGGTCACTGCTGCGGCTAGACCGTTGGGACCAGAACCGACGACGGCGACATCAGCCATCGCTACCAACCTCCAACTGCCGGGGAGCCTTAGGCTCGGCGGGCTCAATCCCAGAACGCCAGGGGAGAGCTGACATGGACGGATGGAGAAGGTCGATCCTGAGCCAATCCTTGGTGCCTTCGAAAGGCCCACCATGGGGATCGTCTTCGCCCAATGCGCGTAGGGGATCCTGCGATGGATCCAAGATATCCATCACCACCCTCGCCATCAGGTACGCCGTTGCAAGCATGTGCAAGGCCACAGCCAGGACGTAGTAGGACATATCTATGTTGTGCTGCACGGGCCCACCGCTGGTGGCCATGCCCAAGTACATCCATATTGCAGCCCAGTGCAGGCCTTCAGCGGCCTGCCAAACGAGGAAGTCCCGCCAGCGTGGCCTCGCAAGGGCAAGGAGCGGAATGAGCCAGATGACGAACTGGGGAGAGTACACCTTGTTTGTGAGGATGAACGCGGCCACAATCAGGAAGGCCAGCTGGGCAAGGCGGGGGCGCCTGGGCGCCGTCAAAGCCAGGGCACCGATCAACACGCAAGCAATGACAAAGAGGTTCAGCGCAAGCGAGTTGATAGTGGCAGCGTTAAGTTGGGTCCATTGAAGCCGATCAGCCACGAGGTTGAACGCGAACCAGGGCGAGCTGTATCCGGCGGGTCGTTCCTGGGTGAATTCAAAGAAGTAGCGCCAGCCCGAAGGGTTCATTGCAGCGATGGGCAAATTTACGGCCAGCCATGCCGCGGCAGCCGCAGCGGCGGTCACCAAGAAGGTCCGCAGACGACCACTGCGCAGCGCCAACACCAAAATGGCACCCAGGATGAGGACGGGGTACAGCTTGGTGGCCGTTCCCAACCCGATGCAGATTCCCGCCAGGATCAACTTGTCGCGGGAGAAGAAGTACATGGCCAACGCGAGCAGGGCCACCGCCCACATGTCCCAGTTGATGAACCCCGCAAGGACGACTCCCGGGGCCAGGGCCACCATGGCGGCATCCCAAGGGCGACGCTTGTTCATTCGAGCTGTCAGGAGGACGGTAATTATCCACACGGCAACAATCAGCGTTGCGTTGACGTCGAAGTAACCCAGAATGCGTTCGGGGCCCACCCCTTGTCCTGGTACGAGCAGCGCCGTCAAGCCTGCGATGATCCCCATGATGACCGGGTACTCAAACAAGCTGCCTTGTGTAAAGAAGGGGAACACTCCATCGCCCAAGCCGCGGTTGCGGAAGAGCTCCGGGAAGTCGGAGTAGCACGTGGCGTAAAACTGCGTGGGCGTTTCCCAGCCATTGACGCGGCAATAGTCCTTCGCCAGCACGGCCAGCAGGGCAGCGATCACGGTGAGGATAACGAGGACGCGTTCAACCGTAAACGGCGCAGGGGAGATCTGTCCTGGGGCTGAGTGGCGGCCCAAGGGCCCACCGACAACCTCCGTGAAGTTACGAAGCAGGGAGTCGCTGCGGCTTGGAACCACAAAGCGGGCAAGTTTTCGCTGCCGGTGCGGCTTCGTCTCCTGCATAAATCGAGCTTACAGTCAGGCAGCTTGGGTAACGCCACCGGAGCAGCTCTGACCGACCAGTTAAAAGGGGGGAAGCCCACGCGTAGCCGCGTGGGCTTCCTGCGGTTCAGCATGCATCTGCGGCACCGGAAACTCCTTCGGAAGAGATGAAGGGCATCAACGGATGAGTCCCATCTGGTGCAGGACGACGAAGACGTCTTCACGACCCTGCCTGAGCAACTGGTCGTTGAACAGCGTGCGTTCCTTGGGAGCATCGCTGCTCTTGTAGAAGCGTAGGTCCTTAGTGCGTTTTGGCATGTGGTTCACCTCCTTTCATGCAGGAAATTGCCGGAATTGGGCACAACAAATAAAGCCAATTGAATTCAGGAGAAATCAAGGCATAAAAGAGCGCACAAATAGCCCGACGATAATAGGGGGAGTGGGCAGACCTGTGCGCGAGCGGCGAATGATCGTGCACAATTACGTGTGCTTCCTGCAGTCGTCCCCAACAAGAAGCTGGTTCCGAACTTTGGGGAAACTGCGCACCCACGGCTTGTTGCGTGGGTCTGCGCCTACAACTGACTGCTCAGAATGCCACCCTTAACGGTTGGCCATGAAGACCGCCGGCGTTGGAGCCGGTCCGGTGGTTCAGGGAGTGGTCAGTGCTTCGAAAAATACTTCGAAAAAGGGCGTCGATCAGCGCAAGAGGCCGGGGTAGCAGTGACGGTCACATTCCATCCGCTAGTCAAAGTAATCATTTTTCCCAACCTCCTTTTCCGCTGTGGCATTACGTCCGGCTGATTAACCAGGGCAATGCGCGCCTTGTTCCCGGCGGGTCGCTCTGGGAACAAGATATAAGCTACCCCATGAATAGGAGTCTTGACCAGCACAATTCGCTATTTAGCCAAAAGTTTTTCTAAATTCGCGTTTTAGAGGCCCCAACGGACAATCGCCGGCGTCCGCTTATCCCAACCAAGCGTGCATACTTTGGCTGTTCCAAGAATGAAGTGGCGGCCTTCCTTGGCATCCATTTCCAGCCACCGGGCCGTGAGAATACGGGAGAAATGGCCATGTGCAACTACCAGCACATTGTCCATGCCCGATTCCAGGACGCGTCCAATGATCTTGTCAGCGCGGGCGGCCACTTCGTCCAGCGTTTCGCCGTTGGGCACCCCGTCCGTCCAAATGAGGTAGTCCGGATTGTCCTTGCGGATGAGGTCGGAGCTGACGCCCTCATAGTCCCCGTAGTTCCATTCCACCGCCAGCGGCTCGTGGACAGCATCGGGAAAGCCTGCAAGTTCAGCCGTGCGGCGGGCGCGACGCAGGGGGGAGGTCAGAACGAGATCGAAGTCGATGCCCTCAAGGACTTTGCGCGCTTCGACAGCCTGCTGCTCACCCTCGACGGTCAAGGGAAGGTCGGTCAAGCCTGTGTACTGGCCGCTCTTGGACCATTCCGTCTCGCCGTGGCGAAGGATCCAAAGTTGCGGACGCGGGGAGATCGCGGCGTTCATGAGGACTCCTTGGTTTCTGCGGCGGTTTCGGTTGAAGGGTCGACGACGGCGGACTCGGGTTGCGCTTCCCACCACGCCAAGAGCTTCTTCTCGGCTTCCTCCGGGGACAGCGGACCGTGTTCCATCCGTTCTTCGAGGAGGAACTTGTAGGCCTTGCCGACGACAGGACCTGGCTTTAGCCCCAGAAGCGCCATGATCTGCGCTCCATCGAGGTCGGGCCGAACAGCCGCCAACGATTCCTGCTCCAAGAGCGCAGAGATTCGATGCTCAAGGTCATCGTAGGCGAAGGACAGGCGGTCGGCCTTTCGCTGGTTACGCGTAGTGACGTCGGATCGCGTAAGCCGATGTAGGCGTTCCAGCAGCGGACCGGCATCGGTCACGTAACGGCGCACGGCGGAATCCGTCCAGCCAGCGTCTCCGTACCCATAGAACCGCATGTGCAATTCGACCAGTCGGGACACGGCTTTGATCGACTCGTTGTCGAAGCGCAACGCCTTCATTCGCTTGGCCGTCAGCTTGGCACCCACAACGTCGTGATGCCTGAAGCTCACCGCGCCGCCCGGTTCGAACCGGCGCGTAGCCGGCTTGCCGACGTCGTGCATCAACGCAGCGAACCGAAGCACAAAGTCCGGGCCCGGTACGGGACCGTCCGCACCGGTTTCCAACGCCGCGGCCTGTTCAAGGACCTGCAGGGAATGCTGATAAACGTCCTTGTGGCGGTGGTGTTCATCGGCTTCCAGGCGAAGCGCGGATACTTCGGGAAGGACAAACTCAGCCAGCCCCGTGTCCACCAGGAGGTCGATGCCGACGCGGGGGTGCGCGCCGTTAATCAGCTTGACCAGTTCATCGCGGACCCGCTCGGCGGAGATGATCTTGATGCGGTCCGCCATCTGGGACATGGCGAGACGGACGTCGTCGTGAACCGAGACGCCTAGCTGGGACGCGAAACGAGCCGCACGCATCATGCGCAGCGGGTCATCCGAGAAGGACGCCTCAGGGGCGCCGGGAGTGGCGAGTTCGGAGGCGTGGAGGTCCCGGACGCCACCGAAAGGGTCCACCAGCTCCAGGCTCGGCAGCCGCAAGGCCATGGCATTGATGGTGAAGTCGCGGCGCAGCAAGTCCTCGGTCAAGGAGTTGCCAAAGGCGACTACGGGCTTACGCGAGTCAGGATCGTACGCTTCGGCGCGGTACGTGGTGACTTCGATCTGGAAGCCGTTCTTCTTCATCCCGATCGTGCCGAAAGCGCGTCCGATTTCCCAAAAGTTGTCCGCCCACTTCTTGATGACGGAAATCGTCTGGTCGGGCGTCGCGTCTGTGGTGAAGTCCAGGTCCGGGGACGTCCTCCCCAGGAAGAGGTCGCGCACAGGTCCACCAACCAAGGACAGCTCGAAGCCGGCGTCGACAAAGCGCTGCCCGAGATCGAGCACCACCGGATCGATGGTGAAGTTAACTGAAGAACTGTCCAATACGTGCGCCATAGTTCCTTAAGCTTGGCAGATTTTTCCGCAGCATTGGGCCAGAGTTACATCCGAAAACCAGCGGACCCGTAACGCGTGTCTCCTGCAGTCCATCTTGCGGCCATGTCCCGGTCATCACTCGAGGGCAAGAGTCGTTAGAGTGGACTTCATGGCCAATCCGATCCCGAGCGCTCCTGGCAGGAGGACGAACGCACCGTTGCCGTCGGCAATCGGCGCGCACGTCGCGCCTGCCCCGCAGCACCCGGTCCAGGCCTCCCTTCCCACTGTGGAGGAAGTGTCTGCGGGCGGTGTCGTAGTAGACACGTCCGACGGCGAACTCCGGGTCGCGATTATCGCCCGCCTTAATAGGGGTGGCCGGCTTGAATGGTGCCTGCCCAAGGGCCATCCGGAAGGCCGGGAGAACAACGAGGAAGCTGCCGTCCGCGAGATCGCCGAGGAAACCGGCATCGAGGGCAACATCCTGGCGCCCCTGGGCAGCATTGACTACTGGTTCACCGTGAGCGGCCACCGGGTCCACAAAACCGTTCACCATTTCCTGCTCCGGGCCACTGGCGGCGAGCTCACCATCGAGAACGACCCGGACCAGGAGGCAGTGGACGCCGCATGGGTCCCCATCCAGGAATTGGCGCGCAAATTGTCCTTCCCAAATGAACGCCGCATCGCCGACTTGGCACGGGAAGTGCTCCCCGAACACCTCTGACCCGGCTACATGGGACGATAAAGGCGATGTCTGAAGCCAAAACTACCCAGTCCGTTCAATCCGGAGAAGCACGTTCCAGCGCCATCATGGCTGCGGGAACGTTGGTTTCCCGGTTCCTTGGCTTCGCCAAAACGTGGATGCTCGGCGCTGCACTCGGCCTGGGTTCAACGGTCAATGACACGTTCATCAACGCGAACAACCTTCCCAACCTGATCTTCCTGTTGGTGGCTGGCGGAGTGTTCAACGCCGTCCTGGTCCCGCAGATCATCAAGGCCAGCAAGGGTGCGGACAGCGGCGCTGATTACATCAGCCGACTCCTGACCCTCGCTGTTCTGGTGCTGCTGGCGCTGACGGCCCTCGTGACCCTGGCCGCGCCCATCGTTATCGACCTAACGACCCAGGGCTACTCGGAACAGCAGAAGGCCCTGGCGGTCACTTTCGCATTCTGGTGCCTTCCACAGATCTTCTTCTACGGCCTTTATGCCCTGCTGACACAGGTCCTGAACGCGCACGGCGCATTTGGCCCCGCTATGTGGGCTCCCATCCTGAACAACGTGGTGGCCATAGCCGGCCTGGGTATGTTCATCTGGATCCTGGGTGCCAACTACACTAATCCGCACACACTCGATAATTGGGGACCAACCCAGACATTCCTGATTGCCGGGTTCTCCACCTTCGGAGTCATCGCCCAAACCGCCATCCTTCTTATTCCCGTCATGAGGCTGAAGCTGGGTCTGCGGCCCCGTTTCGGATGGCGCGGCGTCGGACTGGGCCAGGCAGCCAAGCTGAGCGTGTGGACGCTGCTGACTGCCGCCGTCGGGCAGTTGGCGTTCCTGTACGTCATGAAAATTGCCACAATTCCCGGCGCCGAGCGGCTCCGGCTGGACAATTCAGGCCAGACCACAGCGGCCTCCACTCTCCCAGGTAACGCCGTCCTTGAAGTTGCGAGCCAGCTCTACCTGTTGCCGCACTCGATCATTGCCCTGTCGCTGGCCACTGTCCTCTTTAACCGAATGACGCGGGCGTCACAGGATGGCAACAAGGCAGAACTGCGTGACGCGCTCTCGCATGGGCTGCGAACCATGGCTGTGGCAACAGTTTTTGGAGCACTGGCGCTGTTCGCGCTTGCTGGCCCGCTGGGCATGTTCTTCTCCGGCGGGAAGCCCCAGGACGGCGTCATGCTTGCCCAGACGCTCACCATCCTGGCGTTGAGCACGCCGTTCATGAGCGCAAACTTCATGATGTCGCGCGTGTTTTACGCCAACGAGGACGCGCGCACGCCCCTCTATGTGCAGCTGTTGCTTGCCGTTGTTTATGTTGTTGGCGCGTTTATCATCCAGTTCCTGCCAGTGGGCCAGATCATCTATGCGATCGCCGTCCTCTACACCTTGGGGAACATTCTTTCCGTGGTGATCAGCGTGTGGTTCCTGCGTCGCATGCTGGGCCATCTCGATGGTCCCCGGATCGCTAACTCCTACATCCGCATGGGCTACGCGGGCCTGGGCTCTGCGATTGCGGGTGCTCTGGCGCTGTGGCTTCTGGGCAGCTACCGTGCAGATGGTTTCGCGTGGAGCAGCCGGCCAGCGGCCCTGGTGACCGTGGTCGTCGTCGGGCCCGTCATGCTGGTGGCTTATCTGCTCCTGCTTCGCGTTTTCCATGTCACCGAGCTGCGCGATCTGATGCGCCCGCTGATGGGCCGCTTTGGCCGCGGCGCACCTGCCGTTGCGGGGGCCGCTGCTGAACCCACGACGGCGGCACGCGCCACGGTCTCGGACGATACCGGTTTGATTCCGCGCATCTCGGGCGAGTTCGACGCTGCCTCCTTCAGGGCCGGCCCGGCACTCGAACCGGAGCCCGCCGTCGAGGCTCCAGCCAAAACTCCAGACTTTGCTGACACATCCCGCTCTGAAGAACCCCACGCGAAGTATCTGCCGGATGAGGACGTACCGGGCACGGCCAGAGGAGGAAGGTTCCACCCGCAGGTCCCGTTGCCAGGCAGGCGAACCTACCAAGGCGAACCTGGCCAAAATCCCTACTTTCCCGCCGACGGGGACGTTGGACAGCACGCCAGGCAGAAGCGGAAGAAGTGAACCGGTGCCGCCAACATGGGCGGCGGGCGCCAATCGGCTAGGCTAGAAATGAATACAGGTAGTTGCAAAAGCGGTACAACCGGCTCGCCGGGCGGACCGCGTGCAGGGCCCCGCAGCTCCCGGACAGCCTAGGAGGAACACGTGTCCCACCCGATCGACGTCGGATCAGTGCTTGGCGGCCGCTATAAGGTCACGGCCACCGTATTGACCTCGCATGACCAAGATCTGGTGCTCGACGGCGTGGACCAGGTCCTCAACCGCCCCGTCAGCATCCTCGTTGCCGGTCCCGGAAATGCCGAGCAGGTAGCTCAGAGCGCCCGCGAAGTCGCCACGGGGGAGCGCCCTGGCCATGTCCAGATCCTGGACCTCGGAGTCAGCGACAACACCACGTACCTGATTACCAACCACAGCACTGCGCCGGACCTCCTGGACCTGGTGGTCGCAACCCACCCGCCGTACGTGGAACCGTTCTTCACGGAAACCCTCGGCAGCGAGATCTTTGGCCAGGCCCGCACGTACGAGCCCGAAACCTATGACGGCCTCTACGAAGACGATGAGCACGAAGCCGAGTACATTCAGTACGACGAAAATGGCTACCCGGTCCAATCGGAATCGGATGCTGACCACGAAGCGCCGGCCACGCAGGCCAGCAACCTTCCGCCTATGCCTTCTTCCAGCCCGTCATCGGCCAGGGGCGGTCTCGCGGGGAAGCTCGCTGCTGCTGCAGCTGGCGCCGGGGCAGCAGGAGTTGCCGCCGCTGCCGCGCTGAAGAACGCCGGATCCAAGAACCACGACGCCGGGGCTGCCGCTAATGGGGCTGCCGGTGCTGGGGCTTCTGGTGCCGCTGCTACTACGGGAACCCAGCCTGCGACGCAGGCAGTACAGTCGCCGTCGTCCGGAGCTTCGCCTGCTACCACGCCCGTTGCACCGGTTCAGCCGCCTACCCAAGCCGTCACTTCGCAGCCTGTCGCTTCACAACCTGTGAACCCGCAGCCCGCACCGACTCGCGAGCCTGCCGGGGAGCCAAAGGTTTCCCTCTGGTCTGAAGAGGACTACGGCCTCGCTGCCGGTGGCGCGGCTCAAGCCGCTGGAGGAAGCTCGGACCCTGGTTACGATCGGGCTCCTACCAGCTTCCCAGCGTCGGCTGCTGCCACTGAAGATTACGAAGATGAAGAGGTCTACGAGGACGAAACCCCGGAACGCGAGCCGCGGTCCATGCGTTGGCTCGTAGGCGGTCTGCTTGCTGCCGTATTGATCGTGGGCCTTGTCCTGGCGGTCACCAATCTGGGCAGCCTCCTGCCGAGCGGCGCTCCTGCGGCCTCAGACAAAACAACAGCGTCATCGCCATCAGCGGGCACCGAATCGGAACAACCGACGCCCAGCGAGACCGCTGCTCCCGCAACGCCTCCGGCCATCGATGGCATTACCCGCCTCGGCGATTTCCCGTTCGCTGCATCGTTCGACAAAGACCTTCCCAAAGCATTTGATGGGAACCCGGCCAGTTACTGGTCCGACATGGAGTTCGCTTCCGCTAACTGGGGTGGACTCTCAGGTGAGATGCCCTTGGTGGTGAAGCTCAAGGAGCCCACAGAGGTCAAGTCAGTGGTGCTGAACCAGTTGGGCGGATCAGGTGGAAGCATCAGCGTTTACACCAACGATCGTCCCGCAATGGACGGCGCCAAGCTCGTGGGCACCAACAGCTTCACGTCCCCGGAACTGACGATGCCGCTGGCCGCGCCCACGCAGACCCAGTACGTCATAGTGGTCATCAAGACGCTGCCTAAACTTGCTGCCCCCAAGACACAGTTCGGATTTGGTCTGCGGTTGGCCGAGGTCAGGGTCCAGTAGTTCCGTTTTCGCTCCGCTTACCCAACTAGGTCGCAGTTGAGCGCGTTTTGAGCCTTCAGAACGGCATGTGCTGTTACCTACTTCTTGCATGTCCGCGAGGCCTTGTGACCGATGTGGCCACCAGTCATCCGGCGTCCCCGCTTCGATTCGCCACCACTCCAGACGGTACCCTGAATGATGGTGGCTTTGAGGGTCCCCAATTCCAACGGAATATTTGGAACGCAACAGGGGTTGAGTCAGATGGCTGCCCCGAAAGCCGCAGCATCGACTAAGGAAGAGGTTCACGCCAAGTGAGCATTGCAGAAAACAACGCATCCCAGGTGCGTGACGTCATCATCGTAGGTTCAGGCCCTGCCGGCTACACAGCCGCTGTTTACACCGCCCGCGCCAACATGAAGCCTCTGCTCATTGCCGGCTCCGTCACTGCTGGTGGCGAATTGATGAACACCACGGACGTTGAAAACTACCCAGGCTTCCCCGAAGGCATCATGGGTCCAGATCTCATGGAAAACTTCGAAAAGCAGGCGGCCCGCTTCGGTACCGAGATTCTCTTCGAGGACGTCACCGAATTGGACCTCGACGGCGACATCAAGTCGGTCACCATTGGCACGGGGGAGACCTTCCAGGCGAAGGCCATCATCCTGTCCACCGGTTCCGCCTACCGCGAGCTTGGGCTTCAGAACGAGAAGCGCTTGTCCGGTCACGGCGTTAGCTGGTGCGCAACTTGCGACGGTTTCTTCTTCAAGGATCAGGACATCGCAGTCATCGGTGGTGGCGACTCCGCCATGGAAGAAGCGCTCTTCCTTACCAAGTTCGCCAAGTCCGTTACTGTGGTCCACCGACGGGACACCCTCAAGGCTTCCAAGATTATGGGCGACCGCGCCCAGGCGCACGAGAAGATCAACTTCATTTGGAACACGGCTGTAGAGGATGTCCTCGGCGGTGACAAGGTCACAGGCCTCAAGCTCAAGAACCTGGTGGACGGCACCGAGTCTGAACTCGACGTTACCGGCGTCTTCGTCGCCATTGGCAACGATCCCCGCACGGAACTTGTGAAGGGCAAAGTTGATCTGACCCCCGAAGGAACCATCGCCGTAGAGGGCCGGACTTCCCGTACCAACATCAAGGGTGTGTTCGCCGCAGGCGACGTCATCGACCCCACGTACCGCCAGGCCATCACGGCCTCGGGCTCCGGTTGTGTGGCTGCGCTCGATGTCGAGCACTACCTCGCAGACCTGCAATCCTGAGCTTCACCAGACCAGCAACCATACGAAGGGAAAAGTTATGAGCAACGCTAAAGACGTAACTGACGCAAGCTTCAGCACGGACGTCCTGGCTTCCGAGAAGCCGGTTATCGTGGACTTCTGGGCAGAGTGGTGCGGACCCTGCCGCAAACTCGGCCCGATCCTCGACGAGATCTCCGTTGAGTACGGCGAGAAGGTTGACGTCGTGAAACTCAACGTCGACGACAACCCGGCCATCGCCGCCGAGTACGGCATCACGTCCATCCCGGCTGTCTACCTCTTCAGCGGGGGAGAAGTGAAGAGCACGGTCATCGGCGCCAAGCCGAAGCAGTTCTTCGAAAAGGAATTTGCGGACGTTTTGTCCTAGGTTCCCTTAGTTAGTCAGTGAAAAGCCGGCGGCTGTCGCTCCTGAAGGAGTGGGAGCCGCCGGCTTTTTGCATTTAGTCAATTTGAACCCGGTACAGTTTGTTTTTGAGTGTCGGATTGCACCAAACGCCTTGTGCGTCTTCAGAACTCCTCAATGCATGTTGCCCTTACCTGGGGTAGGCAAACTCGGATCTTCTCTCACATCCCCACCCCACCCAGCCGATCCTCTCTCACATCCCCACCCCCTCCCAGCCGATCCTCACTCACATCCCCACCCCCTCCCAGCCGATCCTCTCTCACATCCCCACGGGCCATGAAGAATGTCGTCGGTGTCCAGTGATGATCCCCGGCTGGACGTTCTGTCGGAGTCATGTTCAATCGGACAGAGCTAACTCCAACTCGGGCGGCAAGCCTCAGCTCGCACCTAGATCGACGGGGAAACTACCACTGATGCAATCCATCAGTCGTGCCTGGACGACTTCCCATGGTGCTTCAATGCCTGTGGACTTCGGATTTTGCGTCACGACCGACGGTCTTTCGGATAGCAACATGTCAAGGACACCCTGACAAGACCTTCCGTTGATCAGCTGCGTTCGTTTGAATCTGCGATTCCGCAACGGTCCTCATTGTGACAACATCGAACCTCGCCTCTGGACTCAACGCCCTCGCGGGAACGTACGGTCATGTCAAACAACACCCACGAGTCTCAAGTGCCCTAATGGGGGTCCTTCAGTTCCCTCCGCGGCTCCTGTTTGCATCGCTAAGCCCCCATACAAGAGAATTTCGAAATCAACAGCAGTGAATTCATGCTGCTCGCGCTTTGAGAAGCATCCCGGACGCGAGTTGGCGTCTCTCTATAGTCGATGCCTCTGTTGTCACCGGGGAGGCGTCGGTGTAGATGTTTCACGTGAAACGGCCGAGGTTCGGTATTGCCTGGGGTTCCATACCTTCCTCACCTAGGATAGATGCTGCGTTAGGCGCGGTGGGTTCATCGTAGAGGCAGGCGGTCTCCACTATGTTTCACGTGAAACGCATCGATGCACCCTGAACGGAATTGCGAATTCTAGGGATCCAACTCAGGATAGGAGTGGCTTTGAAGGGGCCCGTCCTAGTAAAAATAGGCCCTGATACTTCGCAGCACGACAAGTTGTCCGAACGCAACGGCGGGCGACTCAGGGATCTAGGTAGCCTTGGTTCGCACCCCGCTCTTGTCTGACCGTCTCAGACGAACGCTCACCTACTTGATGGGCTATCGAAGTGCGAAAACTGACACCCGAACGAAACGCCGTCCCCGACGGTCTCAGAAATAATGCCCACCGAATGTAGTACAAACATCCGGGAAGCATCGTATCTACTGTTCTCTCTGCGAATAGGCCTCCCCGGGGGGAGTAGCCGACTGCCCTCCACCCAGCCAGAGACAGCCCGAAGGTTATGGACATACGCCTGAGAGCGGCCGCCACGCTTCAAATCCGCTCCGTCCCACAGTCAAACAGCCACGTCGTTCACTCCAGTCGGCCAATCCGAGCCTTATGTGAACCACTCCGGAGGCAGTGACTCTCGAGCCTTACACGTTCTTGCAGCCTCAGCGAGCAACAATTGTCCCTCCTCTACTTGGGGACTAGACCCTGGATGTGCGTGGATATTTGAGGCCCTAGTGAGGCAATACTTAAGCTTTCATGTCCCATCGTTGGAGGGTCGTCGAACTTCAATCCGTCATGGGCGTTCGATCTCAGACCGTCGATGGTGACTTACGGACTCTTCGCACTGTCCCGCGCCTAATGCCACTCCGCTGACAAGGCCAACTGCATAATCTGTCCATGTGGATCAGCACTGCTTCGTCCTAGTTCGTTCGGAACAATGGATCACCTGACACGGACATCCGTTTCACGTGAAACATAAGGACCGGTGCCCGGCAGCTTCTGGTTTTGCACCTACGCCTCGTTCGTTGTCACCCTTGCCTCCCAGTACCTTCGGCGCTTCCAAGACCTAATATCGCCCCACAAGAACGGAGGCACGACAGGTGGGAGTAGAGGCCTGCACTACAACGGGGCCGCTCACAGGGCCATGGGGGCTCTTCGAGGGTCGAACAGACGCCTTGGAAAGGTACCCCGATGTCTTATCGGTCCCTCCAGGCGGGATCATCGATGTTTTCGATGTTTTCTCACCTATCGATAGGCGGACTCCCTATTTGCATGTCACCTCTTGTGGAGCCTAGGGGCTGGCCAGCCTACTGTTGGGTGATTCAGCCACGGCTCCCGCTCAGCTTAGACGAAACCCAGGAAGGGATAAGGCTCGATACCTTCAAATAGAGACATGAGTCTGAACTGCGTAGTGCATTGTCTCAACCAGAGAGCTACCTGCGCCGTTCAGTACGCCACGACCCTGCGGACTCACTCTCGGGAACCAGGCCTTTCACTTCATCTCACGGCCGCGACGGGCACCTAGAGGCGGTGCTGTTTCACGTGAAACACGAACGGAGTCGGGGTCATAGTCAGGAACCTGACTGTCTTGCTAGATACTGTCAGCGGGACTAACATCCGACAGCCTTTGGCCGTGCATGGGCCGAGGGTGGCCTGGTCCAATAGCACGCCAATCTAGAGGACGACTGCATCCAACCACGCCCATAACAAGCGCCGTGTGGGTTCCTGCGCTGCCCGAACGAACATCACGAACTCGCATAGTCGTCGAGACTGTACTCCTTGCCTGAACTATTGGCGAGCCGCCATACAGCGACTCCTGGGCAGGACCCAGTGTTCTCTGGATCAGTGCCAGCCCCTGGGGCGGCTGTCCAGCTCAGCGCAGTCTGCTTAACCCGTCAGTCATGTCCTGCCCGGAGACATCGGATCAAAGATGCCCCTACTGACTGTCGACACCCGAATCTGGCACCTCTGTAAACCAGGCCCTCATGGAGCGTGACTCTCTAGGAAAGCTGATGGACCGATGTAAAGGGTGACGGAGGGGCCCTGGGTGGTGATCGGGCTGGACCGCCTCCACGGCAGTCGCTTCGGAGATGGAGTCTAGCTTCCGTCTAATTGTGAGGAGGCCCTAAACACTCATGTCGCGTGAAGGCAGCAGCGAGAGAAAGGCTGGAAGAACGGGTGGCGTTATTCACAATGTTATCCACAGGCTTTTCCACTGCCCACAAGAGCATTCAGGCATCTTTTGGAAAGCTCGGCGCTCGGCTCATTCTGGTCGCTAAATTTCGCCTTCGTGGTGCGTTCTCGAAAGCAGCGGCATACTGAGTCTCGCCGCTGCTAGGAAGTGCGCCAAATTCCCCGCAAATCAAAGTTTTTTGGGGTCATGTGACATGAACTACATCCCTTGCGGCGGTGGAGCGTTTCACGTGGAACATACGGCCGTCTACTCAGGGTCGAGCGTGGTCAAGGTGTTCCTCGCTCGCAACGAAACTGCTCTCGCCAAGGGGCGTGTACCCACGAACCATCCACAGTCTTATCCCCACAGTTATCCACAGGCTTATCCACCGCCCAAACATGTGCTTGATCCGTGCCTCACACGCCGCTCCGTCGTGGAGTAGAGGATGGGATCGTGTTTCACGTGAAACAAATACTCTTCGGCGACGAAGCTCAGCGTCGACTCAGTATTGTCCCTTAAGGATGTTCTCAAAGACGGGGTGATGCTCGACTTGCACAACTCGAACTATAGCTGAGACCAGAAGCAGTACACGGCCCTTTCAGAGAGACGTACAACATCAGATCTATCCACAGCCCTGCCGTCCCAATCAACTAGCGCTAGGCCTGATGTTGCGGCATCACTCCTCAAATCACTCAGTGTCCATAGCCGTGGGACCGTAGTCTACGTGGGCCGCATGAAGGACCCCCAGCGTTAGACGGCGTCTCCGGGTCAGGTCTAGCTGTGTGGCAGCCCAGGTCAAACCGTGGAGCAAGCCATCTACCTGGAATAGCCAGAGAGATCAACATTGGAATTGCTACTTTGAACGAAGGGCTTAGATGAACCAAGGGCACGGCTTCGACCGCCAGTACCTCTAGGCCGTGCCGCCCAGAAGTCACGGAGGAATGACTGTCGCCCCTGTGGGAGACGCAACAGGGGAGACGTCTCCTGGACGGAGCGCCGAGCCTCTCCTTGCCTCAATCGTTCGTCTGGTCTCAGGACATGGGGAGGGGCACCTTCGTCCTCTCTGACTCTGCCGACTCGACGGTCCACCTGCATAGTACGCTCGAGGCCTTTGGTCGCCGCCGGCAACAGGGCCTGCCAGGACATACAACCCCTCAGTCGGCAGCACAGGACGACAGTTCAGGAGCCGCCCGTGCCGTGAGCAGAACATCCTAGATCGACATGGACTGAAGTACCGGCTTGAAAACCGCCACTGCCTTCGGCGAGGAAGTGTGGTTGCGGTGCTGCAGCCCGCCGGCTACCTACAGGAAAATCCAAGGCCGACTAGCTTACTAAACCGCCAGTCGGCCGTTGTGCTTCCGCCCCCTACGCCTCTGAACTACATGAACACGCAGGCGCAGTTGGATCACGAGAGCACGAACCATTTCAGAAATGGCAGGCACTGAAAGCATGAACCGTCTCAACAGGGAGTCGTCTCTCAGTAAGCATCTAACGAGCGGAGACATTCCCTTACCCTACGTAGAACTGTCCGGCCATGGAGGGTCCTGGAATTGGCAGTCATGGTTGACGCCTACCGCGATACGGTGTTTCGGCCCTCCCAACGAACACGAATAGCAGGCTTGTAGTTCGATCCTTCGTTCTGTCCCGAAGCTCCTGGGTTTCCACCCGCCGTCTACTTCAGCCCGGCTAAAGATCTGTGTGTTTCACGTGAAACACTCCAGTGCCTCCCTACGAAGACCCACACTATAAGACGGCGCGGATCGTAGTCAGCATTTCTAATCTGCCGCTGTCGGATTCACTCTGTTCCCTGCCTAGACGAGGATAGTCCGTCCGCTGAGTTCACAGGGGGAGGTTCCGTTTCACGTGAAACAAGCCACGAGGGGCAAGACCTCATGACGTCCGCGATAGAGCAAAGCACGAGCACGGGCGCAAGCTCCGAAGCCCTAAAGTGGTTCCGCTCCGGGACACGCAAGCTCACATCAAGATCAGAGTTCGGAGCACTCCGGTTCAAAGGAGGGTCTTACCCCCGCGGACGTCAGATCAGCGGCTTGTAGAGCCTGTGTCGGGGCTACGGATGGGATCGTGCAGGCAATGCCTCACCGCATCACCGCATCATCGGGATAGGACAAATGGTTCATTTGCGATTGTCAGGCAGCTAATGGATTGAAGCTCTCTCCGGCGACGTCAGATGCAGAAATCTACGCCTGCAAGTCCCAAACTCAGTGCCGAGCGCGGGAGAAAGGAAGCGGACAGATTGGCATCCTCACCGGCGGCGCGTTTCACGTGAAACGACTGCCGTTCATGAGCCGTTCCGGTCCCTGCGGAGCCAGGATCATCCCAATAGAGAAGCGCTAGAGCAATAGACCAGAATCCTCCAGTGCCATTAGCAGCACCTGCACCAGATGGATCCTTCCCCAAGAAAGCAAGCTCAAAGACCGACCAGGCCGGCGCGGGCACGAATGCGTGGACATAGGCTGCGCCAGCGAAATGAACGAATCGGCTTTTGAGTTGTCATCCCGAAAGGACCACGCGAAGCACCGGACGCGCTTTCCGGGACGAAGCATCGAGCGACATGTATCCACAACGCAGACGCCGGCTAGACCCGAAACAGGTATCCTCAGTGGTTTCGACGGCAACTCCGGCAGGTTTCACGTGAAACCATAGACACCACTTAGCTGCTCGACTCCCGAAAGCCCAACATTCCGCGCTGTGAACAAAAAGTCACTCCGGAACAAAAAATGGGGTCTGCCCACAAAGCAAACCCCATTCCGTTGGACCCGAAAACTAGTCGTCAGAGCCCGGTCCCAAAACATCCATGATTCGGTTGAGATCCTCTACGCTGGCAAATTCGATGCTGACGCGGCCCTTGCGGGCACCGAGGGTAATCTTCACGTTGGTGTCTAGACGATCGGAAAGGGATGACGCCAAATAGTCCAGTCGCTCGTGCCTGGCATTGGGCTTGGGAATAGCACTCTTTGCTGGCGTCGTCGGGTCCTGATACAAAGCCACGGCTTCCTCAGTGGCTCGTACAGACATCCCCTCAGCGACAATCTTCTGTGCCAGTCGCTCCATGGCGGCCGCATCAGGGAGCGCCAGGAGAGCACGCGCGTGGCCCGCTGACAAAACGCTGGCTGCGACGCGGCGCTGCACCAGGGGAGGAAGCTTCAACAAACGCAACGTATTGGACACTTGAGGGCGAGAGCGACCAATGCGATCGGCCAGCTGCTCATGCGTAGTTCCGAAGTCCTCCAGGAGCTGCTGGTAGGCGGCTGCCTCTTCCAAAGGGTTCAACTGGCTACGATGCAGGTTCTCCAGCAACGCGTCGCGCAGAAGGTCGTCGTCAGTGGTGTCACGGACGATCGCCGGGATCGTTTCCAGGCCTGCGGCTTGGACTGCACGCCAGCGGCGCTCACCCATTACCAACTCGTACGGTTCTCCACCCTTTTCGGTTGAAGTACGTACAACAATTGGCTGGAGGACTCCGATTTCCTTGACGGAGTGCACTAACTCGGCCATGTCGTCTTCATCGAAGACGGAGCGAGGCTGTTTGCGGTTGGGGTGAATGTCCGTGACCGGTATTTCAGCGAATCTCGCTCCCGGAACTTCGACCAACTCCACCTCGGGTGAAGTAGCTTCAGCAGGAGCGGAAGACGCTGTGGAACTCGTCTCTGCATCTGCGGTCTTCGCTGAGGGAGATGAAGAGCGCTTAGTGGATGGCTTGGACGCGGGGGCCTTCGCCGCGCTGGACCTGCTTGCGGCAGGTGCCTTGGAAACCGACTGGGATGTTTCCTTCGCAGCGTCGGAACGCGAACCGTTAGCTCCACTCGAAGTCCCGGAGTCGGCCGTAGTGGCAGGCGCCGTCGCATCGGCCGCTTCCACCGGTTCCGCTGTCTTTCGGGCTTCCGGAAAAAACAGATCCACTGGGCGGGAGGGCGCAGCGCCGTTCCCCTGGGCCGCCGCGGGCGAGCTAGGAATGAGAGCCCCAAGACCCCTGCCGAGGCCCCTTCGCTTTTCGCTCATTGATTCATCCCTCCGATGGAATAGCCGAGCGCGGACCGGCCCAGGCTGTTGCAGTGTTTCAAGAATTCTAGCGTTCAGCGATCTCGGCGGCGGCTTCCATGTAGGACAACGCGCCGCTCGAAGAAGGATCATAGGTCATGACAGTCTGCTGATAGCTCGGCGCTTCAGAGATGCGTACCGAGCGGGGAACCACAGCGCTCAGAACCTGCTCGGGGAAATGCTGCCGAACCTCCGAGGCTACCTGTGCGGCCAGGTTGGTTCGGCCGTCATACATCGTCAGGAGAATCGTCGAAACCACCAGGTCAGCATTGAGGTGCTTCTGGATCATCTCGATATTCTTCAGCAGCTGGCTCAAGCCTTCCAGGGCGTAGTACTCGCATTGGATGGGAATCAGGACCTCGCTGGCGGCGCAGAACGCATTGACAGTCAATAGACCCAGGCTGGGCGGGCAGTCGATAAAGATGAAGTCCAAACGTCCCTCACCGTTCTTCTCCCGCTCTTTGGAGTAGACGTCAATGGCGCGACGAAGCCTCTGTTCCCGGGCCACCAATGAAACCAACTCGATTTCCGCGCCGGCCAAGTGGATTGTCGCAGGAGCGCAGATGAGGTTGGGAATGTCAGGGCAAGGAGCCACTACGTCTTTCAACGGAAGATCGTTGATCAGGACGTCGTAGATGCTGTCCACGTCTGCGTGATGCTCAATGCCCAAGGCCGTAGAGGCATTTCCCTGGGGATCGATGTCAATGACCAGGACATTGAGACCGGCAGACGCCAGGGCCGCCGCAATGTTGACGGTGGTGGTCGTCTTGCCAACGCCACCCTTCTGATTGGAGACCGTGAAAATCCGGGTCCGATCAGGTTTCGGGAGTTCACGTCCGATCAGCCGCTCGCGTCGGCGCGTCTCGTTGGCCAGTTGGCGAGCGATGGGGCTCGAATCATCGATGGAGTCCATCACGTTGTGAACCTCATCCGTCAGCGTTTCACGTGAAACGGCAGCATTTTCAACTGAATTCGTTCGCACAATGGCGGATTGCAGTGACGCCGAGGGTGTGGCCATGGCCCGCGCGGACCCCAAGGACATAAAGGGGGGGATCCGTTGCGTGGAGGTTTCGCTACTGCCCACTGGTCACACTCTCACTCTCATTCGGCGCTTGCTGCCGTTCTCTAGCCTAACTGCTCAGCCGCCGACACGCGGGAAACCGAGCGGAGACTAGCCCGTCTTTCCGGGCTTGTTGACGATGATCCTCACCACGGTGGTGGGTTCCTCCAAAAGCTCCTGTCCACAAACCACAACGGACGTTTCCACGCCGCCAAGTTTACGGATGACCTTCTTGGCCTTCTCAATTTCTTCGGCAGCGCTGCGACCCTTGATCGCCACAACCTCCCCCTTGCCATTCAGCAGGGGGATGGTCAGGCCAGCCAGGTTGGAAAGAGCCGAAACTGCGCGTGCCGTAACGACGTCTGCGTCCACCAATCCCACAGCCAGTTCAGCACGGGTTCGCATGATGGTCACATTGTCCAGGCCAAGGTCGTCCACGACTTCCTGAAGCCAGATGACTCGACGCTCAAGAGGTTCAATCAAAGTCAACTCAAGGTCTGGACGGGCAATTGCAAGGCACAGGCCAGGAAGTCCGGCACCGGACCCAACGTCTGCCACATGGCTGTCCATGGCAATGGCTGACTCGATGACTGCACAGTTCAGAACGTGGCGGCTCCACAAGCGGGGGATCTCACGAGGACCGATCAGCCCGCGCTCGGTCCCGGACGTAGCCAGATGTTCTACATAGCGCTTGGCGAGATCCAGGCGCTCCCCAAAGATCTTCTCTGCCGCCTGCAGTTCAGTTGCGGTAATTTCAACCATGAGCCGCTAGTCAGCCGAGACCACGATGTGGCGGCCAGCGCCCTCGCCCTCGGATTCGGAGACGAATCCGAGATCAGCGACGGCGTCGTGAACGATCTTGCGCTCATAGGCGCTCATCGGCTCCAGTGCAACGGTCCCACCGGATTCCTTGACCTTGGCAACGGCGTCCTCTGCGATCTGCTGAAGGACGCCGGCACGTTCCTTGCGGTATCCGTTGATGTCCAACACCAAACGGGACCGGCTTTCAGTTGCGGAAAGGACCGACAGTCGGGTCAGCTCCTGCAAGGCTTCGAGGACTTCGCCGTCGCGACCTACGAGGCTATCCAAGGCAGCGGATTCCTCATCAGTTCCGATGGAGATGTAGGTACGACCGTTACGGACCTCAATGTCAATGTCGCCATCAATGTCAGCGATATCAAGGAGTTCCTCGAGGTAGTCGGCAGCAATGTCGCCTTCCTCTTCGAGGCGGCTGGCCGTCTTGGACAGCGACTCTTCCTGCGTGTCGTCCTGTTCCTCAGTCGCGGCGGCAGTTACATCTTCAGTGCTCTCAGCAGACATTACTTCTTCTTCCTGTTCTTACGTTGTGGCTGGACGCGCTGGGCCCTGATCTCGGCCGCAGCAGCGGCGGCGGCAGCCTCGGCGTCGTCGTCGTCCTTCTTCTTGCCACCCAACAGCGGCGGCAGGCCCTTCGCGGCGCGGCGCTCTTCCAGTGCCCTCGCGGCAGGCGAGCCCGGAGTGGGCATGCGGCGAATAACGAAGAATTGCTGTCCCATGGTCCAGAGGTTGGTGGTGGTCCAGTAGATCAGGACACCGATGGGGAAGTTGATACCACCGATACCGAACACGAGCGGCAGGATGTAGAGCATCATCTTCTGCTGGCGCATGAACGGGCTGGCCAATGCTTCTTCGGACATGTTCTTGGCCATGATCTGCTTCTGCGTAATGAACTGCGACGCAGTCATGGCAAGAATCATGATGATGGACAGGGTCCAGACGGCAACTTCACTGCCGGGCGCACCGCCATGAAGCAAGGATGCGGAGAGTGGCGCACCAAAGATGCTCGACTGATCGAACTCGATGACCTGTTCGTGGCTCAGCGCACCAATGCCTTCGCCGGCGTTCTTGGCGGTCGAGATACCAGACAGCACCTGGAACAGCGCGAAGAAGAACGGCATCTGGATCAGCATGGGCAAACACGCGGAGAACGGGTTGGTGCCGTGCTTCTTGTACAGGGCCATCTGCTCCTGCGCCATGGCCTGGCGGGAGAGCTGATCAGTCTTGCCCTTGTACTTGGTCTGCAGCTTCTTCAAGTCGGGCTGCAGCAGCTGCATGCCCCTCTGGGCCTTGATCTGCTTGACGAACACAGGAATCAGGGCGGCACGGATCACCAACACCAGGCCGATAATGGAGAGGGTCCACGTCCAGCCGTTGGCGGCTGGCATGCCCATGAAGCTCAGCCCGTCATGGAAGCCAACCATGATGACTGACACCAGCCACTTGAACGGGAACATGATTGTCCCAAAGAAGTCACCCATAAGATATCCCTATTTTCCTCAGGCCGCAGTGCGGCCTTCTTCATCAGCCTGAGCAGCCAGGAACTGGTCCGGATTGTTCAGTACAACAATTGTGGGCGTCTGGCCTTCAGGCCAATGACGATGGCCGGCGGGGACATGGTCCACTCCGCCAGCATTCCAAGGATGGCATTTGGCGAGCCTCTTGGCTGCGAGCCAGCTACCCTTCATGGCGCCGTGCACCGTGACTGCTTCCAGGGCATACGCCGAGCAGGACGGAAAGAACCGGCAAACCTGGCCGTACAGGGGTGAAACGACCTTGCGGTACGTCTTCAGCAGGAGAATGAGAATATTCCGAGGCAGGTCCCAGATGAACTTGCCTACCGCCGCCCACAGGTTCCCGTGGGGAACCTTGCCGATGGGTTTGCTCAAACCAGAGGGGTCACCTGAGGAAGGAACGACGGCGGTGCTTATGTCATGCACGCGGTGTCCCTTCCCTTGTGGTGCCGTTGTGTTCTGGCGAAGCGCTGCGTGGAGCTGATCCACCCAGTCGCTTCGTCGTCACTGCCAATGCGGCGTTGTAATCCGAGAGCAGTTGCTCCCAGCTGGCAGATGCAGCTGCGGGCAGCGCCCGGACCACGACCGCCAGGCCCGTACCATGCGTGTGCAAGGACAGTGCGCCTGCTTCTCTCAGTCTCCTCTTAACGAGGTTCCTGGTCACGGCGTTCCCGACGGCTTTGGAGACAATGAAGCCGATTCGACTCGGCTCCGCGGCCCCAATAGGGGCCGTATATAACACTAAGTTCCGGCGTCCATTGCGGACGCCGGAACGTACAGTTGTTGAAAAGTCGGTAGACGTCCGCAGACGGTTTGGGGTGGCTAGCACCGTCGAACCCGCAAAAAGACCCTGACCGACAAGTCAGTTATTTACGCCGACAGTTCGACGCGGCCCTTGCCGCGACGTGCAGCCAGGATGGCGCGGCCGGCACGGGTGCGCATACGAAGGCGGAAGCCGTGCTTCTTGGCCCGACGGCGGTTATTCGGCTGAAAAGTCCGCTTGCTCACGTTAGTTACTCCAGTGGATCAAAGGTGCGCCCACCCGATCAAAAGGGGAAGAACTGGCCGACGCTAAGTTTTGTATGTGCCTGCCGCCGTTGCCTGCCGCACGATAATCGTACGTCGATGCAACTGATCACAAAAGCGGACACAAAGGACTTCACAACGTTAGGGCAAAAAGGCAGTCTCAGTCAAACCGGAAGCCATTCCCACAGCTATCCACAGTTGTGTCAACGGACGCTGCACAGCCTGTGGATGAAGTGGCTCACAAGGCCCAAACCAGAACCACAACAGTGTAATTATCCACAAGCAACTTCCCAGCTATCTTCTAGCGATTCCATCCCCTAGAGTGGCTCAGTAGCCCATTGTCCACCCGCTGTGCATAACTCTGTGGATTAACCCCGGAAACATCGCCAGTCGGAGACACTTCGGCTGCCAGCAACGCCGGCAAGCAAGTATTTAGGAACTGATTGATGACAGTAGACGAAGCCAACCACGCCAATACTGTCGGAAGTTCCTGGCGCAGGGTGCTGAGCCTTCTCGAACAAGACGACCGGGTCACACCCCGCCAGCGCGGTTTCGTCATCCTCGCCCAGGCCCAAGGCCTCATCGGCTCCACGCTATTGGTCGCCGTTCCCAACGAGCTCACCCGCGAAGTCCTGCAGACCCAGGTCAAGGACGCACTTGACGATGCCCTGCGCGGCGTTTTTTCCGATGACATCCGTTGCGCGATCGACGTTGACACCGATCTTGTGCCCATCCACGAAGAGCCGGAACCCGCCGTCGAGCTTTCCGCGATGCCGGACCTGGCCGCAGAGCCGAAGCCTCAGCCGACACCGCCCAGCACCTCACATGAATTCGGCCGGCTGAACCCGAAGTACATCTTCGACACCTTCGTGATCGGTTCCTCCAACCGCTTCGCCCACGCGGCCGCCGTTGCAGTAGCCGAAGCACCTGCCAAGGCCTACAACCCGTTGTTCATCTACGGCGACTCCGGACTCGGCAAGACGCACCTTCTTCACGCGATCGGACACTACGCCCGACGCCTGTACAGCGGAATTCGCGTACGCTACGTCAACTCCGAAGAGTTCACCAATGACTTCATCAACTCGATCCGCGATGACGAAGGCACCAGCTTCAAGACCACGTATCGAAACGTGGATGTGCTGCTGATCGACGACATCCAGTTCCTGGCTGGCAAAGACCGGACCCAGGAGGAGTTCTTCCACACGTTCAACGCCCTGCACAACGCCAACAAGCAGGTGGTCATTACCTCCGACCAGCCTCCCAAGATGTTGGCGGGCTTCGAGGACCGGATGACCTCCCGTTTCGAGTGGGGCCTGCTGACGGACATCCAGCCGCCGGAACTGGAAACACGCATTGCCATCCTCCGCAAGAAGGGCCTCAGCGAAGGATTGTCTGCACCGGACGACGCCCTGGAGTACATCGCTTCCAAGATCTCCAGCAACATCCGGGAACTTGAAGGTGCCTTGATCCGCGTCACCGCCTTTGCCAGCCTGAACCGTCAGCCTGTGGACGTGGCTCTGGCCGAGATGGTCCTCAAGGACCTCATCACTGACGACGGCGCCCAGGAGATCACCGCAAAGCAGATCCTGGACCAGACCGCTGACTACTTCAAGCTCAGCATGGAAGAGCTTTGCAGCAAGTCCCGTACGCGCACGCTCGTCACGGCGCGACAGATCGCCATGTACCTCTGCCGCGAGCTCACGGACATGTCCTTGCCGAAGATCGGGCAGGAACTTGGCGGACGCGACCACACCACTGTGATCCACGCCGACCGCAAGATCCGTGAGCTGATGGCCGAGCGTCGTGTGATTTACAACCAGGTCACTGAACTCACAAACCGCATCAAACAGCAGCAGCGCGACTCCTGAATCCACATTCCTCCGCGCACTACATACCTTATTAACAGGTGCGTGTGGATAACCCTGTGGATACTTAAGGGGACAAGCGCGGTTAATGGGCTTAAAACCCTTAAGGCATCTGTGGATCGTTAAAAACCGGCTTGGGAGTTGTCCCCATCCACACCCTGTTTAAAACCCAGTTAACGCACAGTCCATGAACAGGGCTTAACCCCGAAACTGCGCGGCCAGATCCGGTTATCCACAGTTTCCACAGCAGTTATTAACACTACGAATCCCAAAAAATTGAAATCCCTCAAATAACAATCTCGTTCTGCCCCACGCCAACCCCTGCCGTTGGCAGACGAACAGCCAGGCCAAGGCCAGCTTGCGGCTGTCCACATACGAGAGGTGAGTGCTGCCGGGGATGGGTTAATCGCGGATCTTCCGGCTAAGCTGTCAGCAGCGCTCCCATCCTTGGGTCTGTTTGTAGTTCGCTTGAGTGCGGACCATGCAGGTTCCGGTATCGGACAGCAAAGGTTTGGCGGGTTCCAAGCAGGAATCCGCAGCTACTACTTGGCAGCAGCAATGAAAGGCGGCACCCTTCCGTGAAGTTCAGAGTCGACCGCGACGTCCTGGCAGAAGCCGTTACGTGGACCGCGCGGTCGTTGTCTCCGCGGCCGCCCGTACCTGTGCTTTCCGGTCTCCTCCTCAAAGCCGAGGCTGGAACGGTAAGCCTCTCGAGCTTTGACTACGAGACTTCCGCCCGCCTCGAGATCCCTGCGGATATCGCTACGGAAGGCACCATTCTGGTGTCCGGGCGTCTCTTGGCAGACATTTGCCGCAGCCTGCCTTCGGCTCCGGTGGAAGTTGAGACCGACGGAAGCAAAGTCACTCTCACCTGCCGCCGAAGCAGTTTCCACCTGGCTACGATGCCTGAAACTGAGTACCCGGCTCTTCCGGCATTGCCAGCCATCAGTGGCACTTTGCCAGGTGACGCGTTCGCGCAGGCTGTTTCCCAGGTGATCATCGCCGCCAGCAAGGACGACACCCTGCCGATCCTCACCGGCGTGCGCATGGAAATCGAGGATGACATGATCACCCTCCTGGCCACCGACCGCTACCGCCTCGCAATGCGCGAAGTCCCGTGGAAGCCTGTCACTCCGGGCATTTCCACCAGCGCGCTGGTCAAGTCGAAGACCCTGAACGAGGTGGCAAAGACCCTCGGTGGCAGTGGCGACATCAACCTTGCCCTCGCTGACGACGACAGCCGCCTGATCGGCTTCGAAAGCGGAGGCCGTACCACCACATCCCTGCTGGTGGATGGCGACTACCCAAAAATCCGCTCCCTCTTCCCGGATTCCACCCCCATCCACGCAACGGTCCAAACACAGGAACTCGTTGAAGCAGTGCGTCGTGTCTCGCTTGTGGCTGAGCGCAACACACCGGTCCGCCTGGCCTTCAGCCAGGGTCTGTTAAACCTTGACGCCGGTACCGGTGAAGATGCTCAGGCGTCTGAGGAACTGGAAGCCCAGCTTTCCGGCGAAGACATCACCGTCGCATTCAATCCGCACTACCTCGTTGAAGGCCTGAGCGTCATCGAGACCAAATACGTTCGGTTCTCCTTCACCACTGCTCCCAAACCGGCCATGATCACGGCCCAGGCTGAAGCTGATGGCGATGACCAGGACGATTACCGCTACCTCGTGATGCCGGTTCGCCTGCCAAACTAGCGATCCGCCACATATCCACTAGCGCAGAAAAGAGTTCATCCCGTGCACATCGGACTGATCGGCCTCGGAAAAATGGGTTTCAACATGCGGGAGCGCATGCGGAATGGCGGCATTGAGGTAACTGGATTTGACCGGAATCCCGACGTTACGGACGTCGCTTCCGTCGACGAACTCATCGCTGCCCTACCCTCTCCGAGGCTCGTATGGGTCATGGTTCCATCGGGCGAGATCACAGATGCTGTCATCACCGAACTCAGCGAAAAGCTCAGCCCCGGTGATTTAGTGATCGATGGCGGGAACTCACGTTTCACCGAGGACCAGAAGCACGCTGCAGCACTTGCAGAGAAGGGCATCCGCTTCGCCGACTGCGGTGTATCCGGTGGCGTATGGGGATTGCAGAACGGCTACGGACTGATGGCCGGGGGCGCTGACGAAGACATCGAACTGGCATTGCCCGTTTTCGATGCCCTGCGTCCCGAGGGAGAACGAGCAGACAGCTTCGTCCATGTCGGCGGAGTGGGTGCAGGCCATTACGCCAAAATGGTGCACAACGGTATCGAGTATGGACTGATGCAGGCATATGCCGAAGGTTATGAATTGCTGGCAGCCAAGGACATCGTGAAGGACCTTCCAGGAACCTTCCGAGCCTGGCAAAAAGGAACCGTCGTTCGTTCCTGGCTCCTGGATCTCATGGTCAAAGCACTCGACGGAGATCCGGGACTGGCCTCGATCGACGACTACGTTGAGGACTCCGGCGAGGGCCGTTGGACGGTGGAGGAAGCGATCGCCAATGCTGTGCCGGCACCTGCCATCACCGCAGCACTCTTTGCCAGGTTCGCTTCCCGCGAAGACAACTCGCCGGCTATGAGGATGGTTTCGGCGCTGCGCCACCAGTTCGGCGGACACGCCACCCGTCCTTCCAACTAGGCTGCAGGAGTCCAGCAAACGGCGTGTACCTCGAACATCTTTCGCTAACCGATTTCCGGAGCTACGCCCAAGTTGACTTGAAGCTTGGTCCCGGGGTTACTGTCCTGGTGGGTTCCAATGGGATCGGTAAAACCAACCTCATGGAAGCCATCGGATATTTGGCAACCCTGAGCTCGCACCGAGTCAGCACCGATGCTCCACTTCTTCGCTTCGGCGCGGAACGGGCAATGATCAGGGCCAAGTTGGTCCGTGGCGAGCAGTCCACTGTGATCGAGTTGGAAATCAACGCCGGGCGGGCAAACCGTGGCCGGATTAACCGTGGAAATCCAGTTCGTGCCAGGGACATTTTGGGCATCTGCCAGACGGTCCTCTTCGCGCCTGAGGATTTGGCACTGGTCAAGGGCGATCCTTCCAACCGCAGACGCTTCCTTGACGAGCTCCTGGTAAGCCTGATTCCGCGCCATGCTGCCACCCGCAGCGACTACGACAGAGTGTTGAAGCAACGAAACGCCCTGCTGAAATCTGCGCGGACGGGCAAATTTACCGCAGGCCATGAGGCAACGCTGGATGTTTGGGACCAGCATATGGCCCGCGCCGGTGCTGAACTCCTGCATGCACGGCTCGAACTTGTGGAACGGCTCCGCCCTCATCTAAACAGTGCCTACGCGCAGCTTACTGACGGTTCAAAAGATGCCGGCGCGGTGTACCGCTCAACCATCCAGGGCGTACTGGACGACGACGGCGGGCCGGCCGATCGCCCAACGGAACCTTCGGCGTCGGGCGAGGACCTCAGGCTGTTGTCGGTGGATCAACTCACCGACCGCTACGTCCAGGCTTTCGCCGCATCCCGCAAGAAGGAACTGGAGCGGGGCATCTCCCTGGTGGGCCCGCACCGGGACGAATTGGAGCTCGTGCTCGGTCAAGCACCGGCCAAGGGCTACGCTTCGCACGGTGAAACGTGGTCCATGTGCTTGTCACTGCGCCTCGCTTCCTACTACGTCATGCTGGATGATGCCCGCACCGGCGGTACCGCGCCGATCCTCATACTTGACGATGTCTTTGCAGAACTCGATGTCCAGCGCCGGCGTAAACTGGCAGCAATAGTGGCCGGCGCCGAACAGGTACTGGTCACGGCCGCCGTCATCGCCGATATTCCCGAGGAGCTGGCCGGGCGGCGCATAACCGTTGTTCCGGGAGGCATCGATGGTGAAGGATAGCCACGACGGACTTCAACCAGGCCGCGATCCGGACGAAATCGATGCTGCCCAAGCCGCGCTGAATCGGATGCGGGAGGCCGCAGCGGCTCGAGGCGAAGTCCGGCAGCGGGCGCCCCGGCCCGGATCCGCGCCAAAACGCAAGGGCCTTCGCGACACCAGGGGTTTTACCCAGTTTCATGGGACCGGACGTGACCCGCTGGGCTTGGGGAAAGTCGTTGGCCGGTTGGTGGCAGAACGTGGTTGGACGTCTCCCGTGGCCGTTGGCTCGGTCATGGCCGAGTGGGAAACGTTGGTAGGCGCGGACATTTCTGCACACTGCACGCCTGAGAGCTTTACTGACACCACACTTCATGTCCGTTGCGACTCCACGGCATGGGCAACCCAACTGCGGTTACTGAGTACAAGCCTGCTGGAGATGTTCCGGAATGAACTGGGGGAAGGCGTGGTGACCAGCATCCACGTGCTGGGTCCGTCTGCGCCAAGTTGGCGAAAAGGTGGGCGCAGCGTCAACGGTCGGGGACCCCGGGACACGTACGGCTGAACGGCGTGCAGGGCGATTCAACGCCCCCGAGTCGTATAGGCCCCCATCAGGACCACCGTAGGGCCATTTCAGATAGGGCCAGTGGCCTCCCATAGGCATATTCAGCTCTCGGCTGCCCCCGTATTTGCAAGGATTCCCGCATTTCCACGATAGAATTGGCGTAGATCACTGAGCGCCGGTGAAACGTCGTCGGGGTCCTGGAAGCACTTTCATGGCTTCCAGGACCCTCTTCGTCGGAGTAAACGGCGCAATCAGTCACGTGTTCGTTGAAGGACTCGGTTTGCCGCGGCCTTCAACGGGAACGGCCGTCATCGAATACAGAGGAGTCGAAAGCGCCTGTGGCTAACGACAATGCAGAGACCTTGGCAGTAGAGCCCGAAGAGGACACTGTTCCTAAGCCTGACACGCCCGCGGAAACCCCCAGGGAGTACGGTGCCAGCGATATCACCGTTCTTGAAGGCCTCGAAGCAGTACGCAAGCGCCCCGGCATGTACATCGGTTCTACCGGTCCCCGCGGCTTGCACCACTTGGTTTATGAAGTGGTGGACAACTCTGTAGATGAAGCTCTGGCCGGCTTCTGCAGCCACATTGAAGTCACGCTCCGCGCAGACGGAGGTGTCCAGGTTGTTGACGACGGCCGTGGCATCCCTGTTGACATCCACCCCACCGAGGGCAAGCCCACCGTCGAAGTTGTTATGACCATCTTGCACGCCGGCGGTAAGTTTGGCGGCGGCGGTTACGCGGTTTCCGGTGGTCTGCACGGCGTGGGTATCTCCGTGGTGAACGCACTGTCCCGCCGGGTGAACACGGAAGTCCGGCGCCAGGGCCACGTATGGCGTATGTCATTCGCCGACGGCGGCAAGCCCCAAGGCGGACTCGTCAAGGGAGAAGAGACAGACCAAACAGGGACGTCACAGACGTTCTACCCTGATGGCACCATCTTCGAGAGCACCGAATTCGACTTCGAGACGCTTCGTGCGCGCTTCCAGCAGATGGCCTTCCTCAACAAGGGCTTGCGGATCACCCTGACTGACGAACGTCCCGCCGCCCGGGAAGGCGAGGACGATCTGGATCTCGACGCCGTCGCTACCGAAGGCGAAGTCGCTGCCGAGCACCGCACGGTGGTCTACGAGTACCCGGACGGCTTGTTGGACTACGTCAAGCACCTGAACTCGAGCAAGAAGGTGGAGATCGTCCACGAGGACGTCATCGCGTTCGAAACTGAAGACACGGAGCGGCACATCGCCGTCGAGGTCGCCATGCAGTGGACAACCGCGTACTCCGAAAGCGTCCACACATACGCGAACACCATCAACACCCACGAGGGTGGAACCCACGAAGAAGGTTTCCGTGCCGCGATGACCTCGCTGATCAACCGCTACGCACGGGAGAAAAGCATCATCAAGGAAAAAGAAGACAACCTGACCGGTGATGACATCCGTGAAGGTCTGACGGCCGTCATCTCGGTCAAGCTGTCCGAGCCCCAGTTTGAAGGCCAGACCAAGACCAAACTGGGCAACTCAGAGGTCAAGGGCTTCGTCCAGCGCGTTGTCACGGACCAATTGGGCGACTGGTTGGAGCGCAACCCGGGTCCCGCCCGGGACGTCATCCGAAAGGCCATTTCCGCTGCGCAGGCACGTATGGCTGCCCGCAAAGCGCGCGATAATGCCCGACGCAAGAGTCCGCTGGAATCCTTCGGCATGCCCGGCAAGTTGTCCGACTGCTCTTCCAAGGATCCTTCGCGTTGCGAGGTCTACCTGGTGGAGGGTGACTCCGCAGGTGGCTCAGCCAAGCGGGGACGCAACCCGGAAACTCAAGCCATCCTGCCGCTGCGAGGCAAGATCCTTAACGTGGAGCGTGCACGCCTGGACAAGGCACTCGGTAATACCGAAGTCCAGTCCATGATTACGGCCTTCGGCACCGGCATTGGCGAAGATTTCGATATCGCCAAGCTGCGCTATCACAAGATCGTCTTGATGGCGGATGCAGATGTCGACGGCCAGCACATCACCACGCTGTTGATGACGCTGCTGTTCCGCTACATGCGCCCGCTGATCGAGAACGGGTACGTCTACCTTGCGCAGCCGCCGCTGTACCGCATCAAGTGGTCAAATGCCGCCCACGATTATGTCTTTAGCGATCGCGAACGGGACGACACCATCCGTAAGGGTGCGGCCATGAACAAGCGCCTTCCCAAGGACAACGGCATCCAGCGCTACAAAGGTCTCGGAGAAATGGACTACACCGAGTTGTGGGACACCACCATGGATCCGGACCGCCGCACTCTTTTGCAGGTCACCATGGACGATGCCCTGGCTGCCGATCAGACCTTCTCGGTACTGATGGGCGAAGACGTGGAATCGCGCCGTAACTTCATCCAGCAGAACGCCAAGGACGTCAGGTTCCTGGATATCTAGTGCCTTACAAGGCGATAGATATTCCAGAGCTGACATATACCTGAAACGGAAAACTTAGATTATGAGTGACGAAACTCCCGAAGTCCCGGCGGAACCCACTGTCGATGACGTCATCCTTGAAGGCGATGTGCTGACTGACCGCGTGGAGCAGGTGGACCTGCAGACTGAAATGCAGCGCTCCTACCTGGACTACGCCATGGCCGTTATCGTAGGACGCGCCCTCCCGGACGTCCGCGACGGCCTCAAGCCGGTGCACCGCCGCGTTTTGTACGCGATGTTCGACGGCGGCTACCGTCCTGACCGCTCTTTCAACAAGTGCGCCCGTGTTGTGGGTGACGTCATGGGTACCTATCACCCACACGGTGACATGGCGATCTACGACGCCCTGGTCCGCCTGATCCAGGACTGGACCATGCGTTACCCGCTGGCCCTGGGCCAAGGCAACTTCGGTTCCCCCGGCAACGATGGCGCTGCTGCTCCCCGTTATACCGAAACCAAGATGGCCCAACTGGCCATGGAAATGGTCCGCGACATCGACGAAGAAACCGTCGACTTCCAGGACAACTACGACGGCAAGAACCAGGAACCCACCATCCTGCCGGCGCGTTTTCCGAACCTGCTGGTGAATGGTTCCTCTGGTATCGCGGTGGGCATGGCTACCAACATTCCGCCGCACAACCTGCGCGAGGTTGCCGAGGGCGTGCAGTGGGCCCTCGACAACCCCACCGCCTCACGTGAGGAACTCCTTGAGGCGCTTCTCCAGCGGATCAAGGGACCGGACTTCCCCACGGGTGCAACCATCCTCGGCCACAAGGGCATCGAGGACGCCTACCGCACCGGTCGTGGCTCCATCACCATGCGCGCCGTGGTCAACGTGGAAGAACTCCAGGGCCGCACCTGCCTGGTGGTCACCGAACTGCCTTACCAGGCCAACCCGGACAACCTGGCCATCAAGATCGCCGAACTGGTCAAGGACGGCAAGATCCAAGGCATCGCGGACCTCCGCGATGAAACTTCGGGCCGTACCGGCCAGCGACTCGTGATCGTGCTGAAGCGCGATGCTGTGGCCAAGGTTGTCCTGAACAACCTGTACAAGCACACCCAGCTTCAGGACAACTTCTCAGCGAACATGCTGGCAATCGTCGACGGCGTTCCCCGCACCTTGAGCCTGGACGCCTTTATCCGGCACTGGGTGACCCACCAGATGGACGTCATCGCCCGCCGGACGCGTTACCGCTTGCGCAAGGCTGAGGAAGAAGCGCACATCCTGCGTGCACTCCTCAAGGCGCTGGACATGCTGGATGAGGTCATCGCCCTCATCCGCGCATCGAACACCACCGAGGCAGCCCGCGAGGGACTCATGGAGCTCTTGGAGATCGATGAACTCCAGGCCCGAGCCATCCTGGACATGCAGCTTCGCCGTTTGGCCGCCCTGGAACGCCAAAAGATCCAGGACCGCCACGCCGAACTCGAAGCCATGATCGCGGAGTACAACGCGATTCTGGCCTCGGAAGAGCGCCAGCGCCAGATCATCAGCGAGGAACTCGCAGAGATTGTGGCCAAGCATGGCGATGACCGCCGTACGCACATCCTCATGGGCTTCGACGGCGACATGTCCATGGAGGACCTGATCCCCGAAGAGGAAATGGTTGTCACCATTACCCGTGGTGGTTACGTCAAGCGCACCCGAAGTGACAACTACCGCTCCCAGCAACGCGGCGGGAAGGGTATCAAGGGTGCCCAATTGCGCGGCGACGACGTCGTTGAGCACTTCTTTGTGACTACCACGCACCACTGGCTGTTGTTCTTCACCAACCTCGGCCGTGTGTACCGTGCCAAGGCATACGAACTGGCAGAAGCGGGACGTGACGCCAAGGGACAGCACGTTGCAAATCTGTTGGCATTCCAGCCCGACGAGCACATCGCACAGGTCCTGGATCTCCGCGATTACCAGCAAGCCCCCTACTTGGTTCTCGCAACAAAGAACGGTTTGGTCAAGAAGACCAGGCTTGAGGACTATGACACCAACCGCACGGCTGGTGTTATCGCCATCAACCTGCGCGACGGTGACGAGCTGGTCTCTGCACAATTGGTCAGTGAGACCGATGACCTCCTGCTGGTGTCACGCAAGGGACAGTCGATCCGTTTCACCGCCACGGATGACGCACTTCGTCCGATGGGCCGGGCAACGTCCGGTGTGACGGGTATGAAGTTCCGTGAAGATGACGAACTGCTGGCCGCAGATGTGGTCCAGGACGGCTCCTTCGTCTTCATCGTGACTGAGGGTGGCTACGCCAAGCGGACAGCCGTGGATGAGTACCGCCTGCAGGGCCGTGGCGGCCTTGGCATCAAGGTGGCGAAGCTCGCGGAGGATCGCGGTGACCTTGTAGGCGCCTTGATTGTGCAGGAAGAAGACGAAGTCCTCGTGGTCATGGAGGGCGGCAAGGTGGTCCGCTCTGCCGTGAGTGGCGTCCCCGCAAAGGGCCGTGACACCATGGGCGTCATCTTTGCCAAGCCGGACAAGAATGACCGCATTATTGAGGTCGCCCGCAACAGCGAACGCGGTTTGGAAGGCGAAGAGTCCGAGGACGGACAGGACGATGACGTAACGTTGGCTGCAGAAGACGGAGCCACTGAGGCGACCGTCACGTCAGAAACGGAAAACGACGCGGACCCGGATACAGAATCGGGCGCGGAGCTGAACGAAGACAACACCGGAGGTAACGAGTGAGTAATTCCGACTCATATCCCAAGCCGAGCACAGGTGTCCCCGGCGGACTCCGGCAGCCCTCGGGCAGCCCGCAGGCAGGAGCGCCTGCAAGGCCCCAGCAACGCCCTGGAGCCGGTTCCGCCGGCGCCGGAGCTACCGGGGCCCGGCCGGCAACGACCACCAATTCGGCCCAGCGGCCAGCAGGAGCTCCTGGACAACGCCCGGCCTCTGCCGGGCAACGCCCCGCCGGAGCGCCTGGCCAGCGGCCCGCACAACCCGGGCAGCGTCCAACTGGTGCGCCCGGTCAACGCCCCACCCAGGGAAGCCCGGGACTTGTAAAGCCGGCCCCCAAGGCGAAGGTGCGCCGTGCGCGCCTCCTGGTAAGCAAGGTTGACCCCTGGTCAGTACTGAAGATGGCGTTCCTGCTGTCTGTGGCGCTGGGCATCGTCACCGTTGTCGCCGCCATCGTGCTGTGGACCGTGTTGGATCTCACAGGTATCTTCAACCAGGTGGACAGCCTGCTGGGGACTTTGGCAGGTTCTGAAGGCAGTGGTTTCGAGTTGAAGAAGATTGCTTCGCTCGGTCAGGTGGCTTCCTTCGCGACGATTATTGCCGTGGTGAACGTAGTTCTGCTGACCGCCCTGTCGATGCTCTCTGCCGTGCTTTATAACATTTCGGCAACGTTGGTTGGCGGCATTGGCGTCACACTGACGGACGACTAGCAAAAAACCGCGGATTCACGCCGAAAACGGTGAGATTCAGCGGTCAGAATGCCTCGATTTGAGATCGGGTCGGGATGTGCTGTACAGTCATATCTCGGCCCGATGAGGCATCGGGGCGTATAGCTCAGGCGGTTAGAGCGCTTCGCTGATAACGAAGAGGTCCCAGGTTCAAGTCCTGGTACGCCCACGGAACCTAACAGGTTCAGGTAACACTGAATCGGAATGAGGTGCTTGTGAAGAAGTTGCTGGTAGTAGTCGCAGCGGCGGTCGCAGGCGTCCTGGTCTATAAAAAGGCGCAGGAATCCGAAGCCCGGAAAGATCTCTGGAGCAAGTCAACCGACAAGGTCGACTAGCCCGGAGCCAGGTCCGGGACTGGTAAAAGCCGGTCCTGACATGGGGTATGATTGACGGGTTGCTTCTTATGGGGGCATGGCGCAATTGGTAGCGCACCTGCTTTGCAAGCAGGGGGTTCGGGGTTCGAGTCCCCGTGCCTCCACCATAAGAAAAGTCCCGGTCAGAAATGACCGGGACTTTTGCTTTTAACTCAGCTGGCCTCAACTGAGTTTTGATTGAGCCACGGTGTTCAGCGCCCGCTCCAGAAATGTCTTCAGTTCACTATCCCCCAGCACAGGAGTCACCACCCCGAGCTCCAGCGTCGGTTGCGTCTTGGCGTCGGCGGCCGCCAACGCTGCCTGGAGATTCCGGCGGGCTTCGGCCACGGCCGGGGAATTCCCGCGCTTGGCAGCGTCGAGCATGATCAGGGCTTCTTCCACGCCTCGTCCGTAATTGGCTGCCGCAGTTGCCCAATGGGTGGCGTCCGCTGCGAACCCCGGCACTGCCATCTTGGGTAACAGTTCCGGCAGCCTCTGCAGCAGCTCAGCTCGGGCCTTCAAGCCGCCTGAAGGGGACCTTCCGGCGTCGTAATCGGACCAGAACTGCTCTATATCCCGCCGGAGCTCAGGAGCGGACGGAGTGAGCTCATCGTCCTGCCAGTCTTGGTTGAGGTCCACGAAGGCCTTCACGGCCGCGAGGACCTCCGGATCTGGCCCCGAAACCTGTTTCAGGGCTGCATCCATGGACTTGCCGGGATCGTACGCCGGTCCATTCCATGAGAGATCGGCGTAGTTGAAGATGGCGGGGAAGGACAGGTAGGGCTCGATCATCGGATTGGTGACTAGTCCACGGACAGATTTGTACAGCTCCGAGTCGCGTCCGATCACCGGTGCCATGAACAGGTGGTCCTGCGAAAAGTCGTTCACGGGGTAGTTGTCCCAAATGACCAAGTCGCGTGGAGAACCCGGACTCCCGTATGTCCGCCGGGCGGTCTCGGCTGAGTCGGCGCTGATCCTGTGGGAGACCACGTCTTCACCGGTCCACTGGACCACGATCCCGGGGTTCAGGGCCCGGCCAAGCTCCTTCTTGTACGCATTGCTGGCGGAACCGTTGTAGAACGTAGGAACCGTCTGGAGGGGTTGGATGTCCGCCTTCGCAGAGATGAACCGGTCATTGACGTCATTCAGGAACGAAGCCTGCGCCTTGGCTAGATTGGCTTGGCCTGCGCCAAATTCCTTGAGGTCTTCGGCGCATTGGACCTTCGTGGCAATGTCATCGAGGGGAATCACGAACGAACGGACACCGATCGAATACAGGGATTCGAGCTTGGCCACTGCAAAGTTAAGGTCTGCCTCGCTGGAGTAGCAACTATCGATGCCCGGGGACAGCGCGTAAGTAAAGCGGATGTGGTTGGCCGTGGCGGTATCCACCAGCTCCTGTAGTTCTTTCAGGTCCTCGTTCGAGTACAGTGCCCGCCACTTCTCCCGCAACTGTGGATCATCCTTTGGGGAATAGATGTAGGTATTCATTTTTTGGCGTCCTGCGAATTTGAGGACATCCAAACGGGCCTGATGGGACCAAGGCGTCCCGTAAAAACCTTCGATGACGCCACGGGTCTCCATCAACGGCCAGTCACTGACGCGTGCGGCCGCCATTGCCCCATCCTTGAGCAATTGGCGTGCGGTCTGCACGGCATGGAAAACGCCGTCGGCATCCGTTCCGGCGAGTACCGCCGTCGGAATCCCTGAAGTTTTTCCTGTGGCTATGGCGTATCCTTCGGCTCGGCTGACTGCGTTCTGGTTGTCCGCCGCACTTTCCTTCCCCAGCTCTTTGAGTACCGGGCTTACTGTGGGATCCGATGCGGTGCCAAGGAAGACGGCCGAACTGCCGGCCGCTGCGCTGTTCATGGCTGTCACCGCTTCTGCAGTACCCCCCGCTCCTGTCACCAGGTCTTGGAGGGCGGTGATGGACGCCTGGTCTGTGCCAGGGGAAGCCACGATGTAAACGTGGCCGTTCAGAGGGACGGGATCCCCCACTCCGGCCTGGAGATGTTGTGGGATCGGAAAGATGCTTGGGATTTCGATCTTGCCCGTCCCGTGGCCCCCGGACCGTTCCCGGGAAACCACCAACCAGCCCGTAACAACCAGAGCGACAGCCAGAGCCGCAACTGCGATCAGCAGCAGCACTGATCGCCTCGGTCTAGCTCCGCGGACGGGCGTTGTGTTCAATCAGATGTCCCCTTGGGAAAGCCGTCGCCGACTGTCTGGAATGTTGACTCAAGACAACCACACTGTCCGCGCCGCACATAGAGGGCGGGACGTGCGCCTCACCAAACTAGGGTTGATCCGTGAACCTTCTCATTTCCGCGCTGGGAGTCCTGGGCGTGGCTTCCTCAGGACCACTGATCGCCGGCACCTTGGGTGCCACGTCCGTGACGGCGTTGGCGATCGCCTTCTGGCGGAACGCGATTGGCGCAGTCGTGATGGCCGCACCGGTGGCCATCCGGGAGCCCAAACAGTTTGGGAAGATCAACCGGCGCGAGTTTGGCTGGTCCACGGTTGCCGCCGTCGCTCTGGCCTTTCACTTCGCTTGCTTCATCACGGCGCTGCAGCTGACCTCGGTAGCTGCAGCCACTGCCTTGGTCTGCCTTCAGTCGGCATGGATCGCGGTCTTCCAGTTGTTCAGGGGCGCCCGCCATCGCTGGCCGGTTCTGTTGGGCCTGGGGATAGCCTTTGGCGGAGTCGTAGCCATTACAGGATTCGATATGGGCTCCTCACCGCAAGCCCTGCTGGGCGACGTCCTCGCGCTGGCGGGCGGAGCCCTGGCCGGCTTGTACACCTTGGCTGGCGGCAAGGCCCGCCAGTCCATGGGAACGGGCACGTACACCACGCTCTGCTATGGAATGTGTGCTGCGATTGTTGCCGTGTTGGCTTTGCTCAGTGGCCAACCGTTGGCAGGGTTCGACGCCGGAGGCTGGCTTGGGATTCTCGCCATCACCGTGTGTGCACAGTTGGTAGGGCACACCGCCTTCAACCACCTGCTGGCCACAATGAGCCCCTTGCTCGTTTCCATGATCATCCTGCTGGAAATTCCGGGGGCAGCGATCCTGGCGGCCATTTTCCTCAACGAGACACTCCCCGCTGGGACATACGCCGGCCTTGCGCTCATTCTCATTGGACTCGCGGTGGTGGTCTCCGGGCAACGGCGTGGCAAGGGCGAAGCAGACCAGCGGGAGGCCGAGCTGGGAACTGACTGAGCTTCCGCCGTCGGGCTTCTACTGCCGGGGGCTTACAGGCTGCTGCGTCGAATGCCCTGCGCCGCGTTGGCCGTATGAATGGCCCGCAGGAGCTTGGCAGGGAAATAGACCGAGAAGAACACCACCATGGGCGCTTTCAGGGCCATCTTCTTAACGTTGTGCGCCTTGTACGTCCGGTCGAAGCGCGTGACGTAATAGCGGTAGTCCCGCGGAGAGTCCTCAAGGCGTCGGGCGGACATGCCGGACACCATTTGCGGGCAATACCGGACGTGGAGATCGTGCTCGGCGAGGTGCAGTGAGAGGTCGATGTCCTCGTGCATCTCATCCTTCTCATCGAGGCATGTTTCGTCCCGGATGGTCTCCCAGGCAGTGCGCCGGAGGGCCATGTTTGAACCGAACAGGAAGTGGTATTGGTGCTTGGCCAGACGCAGCATCAGCTGGCGCATTTTGTCGTCCGCCTTCAGTCCAAAGCGGCGCATTGGCATGTCGTAGTAGACCACAGGTCCGGTAGCAGCCTGGACGGACCGGTCCATGAAGGCCTTCTGGACTTGCTCAACCCAGTCAGGTTCCAAGACAGAATCGGCGTCGATGCGCCCCACGATCTCTCCTTTGGCGCTGTTGAGGCCAAAGTTGCGCGTGGGAATGAGCCCCTGCGTGGCGTCCTGCCGTAAAAGGATAATGGGGCTTTCCGGGTATTCCTGCTGCATCTGGCGCACGATCCTGGCGGTGCGGTCAGTGGAGAGATTGTCCACCACGATGATTTCCTCAGCAGGAACAGACTGGTAGATGGCCGCGATAAGGCACTGGCGAATGACGCTTTCCTCGTTATACGCCGGGATGACGATTGAAACCCCCGGAGGCTCCGGGACTTCCTTGAGGGCACCCGCAATGGGTCTATCGGCTGACATCAGTTCAAATCTAACACCCGGCATGGCGTCCCCAGCGGACCATTGGGTTACAAGGTGGCAAACACTGAAGGGATCCCGGCCAGCCGGGATCCCTTCAGATGATGTTTCAGTGACGGCCTCTATGAACCAGGCCAATCAGAACCCTAGAGCTGAGGGTCCTTGGACGTGGAAGGGGTGTCGTGGTCCTTTTGGCCGCTTGCGGCAATGTTCCTGACCGCGGTCTTGGCATCCGTAGCGACGTTGGCCTTGGAATCCTTGCCCTTCTCGAACGCGTCCTTGGTTGCCTGCTCCACTTCTGCAGCCGCTTCCTCGGGCGTAATGTCAGAAGTCTTGGATTCGGCCGGCAAGGTTGACGTCGCCGTAGCTGATGCTTCAGTGTCTGCGGGAGCCGGAGAAGGCGTTGGGGCAGTGGTTGGATTGACCGGGGCCGGCGTCTTCCAAGGATCCTCCACGGGTTTGGAGGCCTTCCACGCAGCGACACCGGCAGCAACCGCGGCTGCAATAACTGTGACAACCAGCCATCCGCGCTTCTTCGGCTTCTGCTGGACAGCCAATTGCTGGGAAACAGCCTTGCTGGTCTGGTCCGCCACTGCCTTGATTTGCTTGCTGGTGGCCTGAGCTTGCTCCTGCACGCTGTGAACCACACCCGAGTCCACCAGTTTCTGCGCAACGGCATCCACCTGGGCTGGCGCGTTCTCAAGGACATGATGGACAACTACGGAAGCCTGGCCCAACTGCTCGGACAGCTTGGGCAGGTACTCCTCAACTACCTTGTCCCGGGCGATTCCGAGGGCCGGAGTTGCCTTATTAAGGGTCTCCTGGATCTTCGGCGTGGCGTCCTCCACAGCGTCATGGATCTTCGGCGCGAGGTGCGCCAGTCCATCCTGAAGCCGCGGCGTAACTGTTGCCACGCCGTCGGCGAGGTTGTGCGCCGCCGACTTCAGTCCCTCCTGGATCTTCGGGGAAGCGGTATCAATGCCGTGCTGAATACGGGGAACAGCCCAATTGACGGCTGCTTCCACGCGGGGCGCCGCCCAGTCGCGGGCGTTATCCACACCAGCCGCAACGGAGTGTTCAAGGTCGCGGGCAATACGGTCTGATTTCTTCACAACTACCTCCCGATACACATGCTCGTTTGAAGCTAGCCTACGTGCCCTGAGGAACAGCGGCTATTCATCTGCAGGATTCTTCCCGGATTTCACCCAGCGCGGAACCGGCATTACAGCCATGCCGGCGTTGACCCTGCATGAAAGAATGGGGCCATGACCATCGCAACCGCAAAAGCAACGATCCACACGAGCCTCGGCGACATCAAGGTTGACCTCTTCGGCAACCACGCCCCCAAGACGGTCGCCAACTTCATTGGCCTCGCCACGGGCGAAAAGTCCTGGACGCACCCGGAAACCGGCGAAGACAAGACCGGCACGCCCCTTTACGACGGCACCATCTTCCACCGCATCATCAAGGACTTCATGATCCAGGGTGGCGATCCCCTGGGCCGCGGCGTTGGTGGACCGGGCTACAAGTTCGACGACGAAATCCACCCCGAGCTGACCTTCAACGCTCCCTACAAACTGGCCATGGCCAACGCCGGCATCCAGATGGGCAAGGGCACCAACGGGTCACAGTTCTTCATCACCACGGTCAACACGGACTGGCTGTTCGGCAAGCACAGCATCTTTGGTGAAGTAGCTGACGAAGAATCCCGCAAGGTTGTTGACGCCATTGAGGGCGTCCGCACCGGCATGGGCGACCGCCCCGTTGAGGACGTCGTCATCAACAGCATCGACATCGAACAGCTCTAGCCTGCATTCATGAGCTACGGAATCCCGTCGGCAGAGCCGTCCGCCACCATCCCGGTGTGCCCAAGGCACCCGGACAGGCCCTCCTACGTGCGGTGCCAGCGCTGCGGGCGCCCAGCGTGCCCCGAGTGCCAGCGGGCGGCCGCCGTCGGGTTCCAATGTGTTGATTGCGTCAACGAACAAAAACGTACGATGCCGAGCTACCGCTCTCCCTACGGCGGTGCCTTGGCAACCGGCCGGCCGTTGGTGACGTTTACGATCATCGGGTTGTGCGTGCTGGTTTACATCCTTCAATGGATTGTTCCTGGCGACGCTGTATTCCAGAATTTTGCCTTCGCAAATTATGCAGCTGCCAGCGAGCCCTGGCGGATGCTTACGGCGGCCTTCCTTCATTCGCAAGGGTTCCTGCTGCACATCGTCCTGAACATGTACACGCTGTGGATTTTCGGACAAGCCCTTGAGCCTTTGCTCGGGCGGGTCCGATTCCTCGCCGTGTACCTGCTCTCCGCCATTGGCGGATCCGTGGGCTATCTGCTGTTGACTCCCACTTTTCCCGTTGTGGGCGTTGTGGGAGCGTCCGGCGCCATCTTCGGTCTGTTCGGTGCCATGCTCGTAGTGCAGCGTCACCGCGGCGGTGAAACCAAACAACTGTGGATCCTCATTGCGATCAATGGCGCCATTGGCTTCTTTGTTCCCAGCATCGCCTGGCAGGCACACCTGGGTGGCCTGATCATCGGCGCCCTCGCTGCCGCCGCCATCGCCTATGCCCCGCGGGGCAAGAACCAAGCCCTGCTGCAAGCAGGCGGCCTCATCCTCGTGGCAGGCCTTTTGGCCGTGGTCGCGTGGTTCCGCATCACTGCGGGCTAGGTGCAACTCTTTCTGCATCCGTGACCGGTTGCCGCAGTATCGTCTTCAGTTTCTCCGGTGGAGTACGGCGAGGATCGCTCAGGTAGATCTCGTGATGCTTCCCCGTCATCATCAGTGACTCCCCGGGGATGAAGCTGTTATGCATTGCCTCCAGCACGGGACCTTCGTCATCGTAGGGGCCGATGTGGAGTGTCTGGACGCTTAGTCCTTCATCCAGTGTTTCCAAGCGAAGGCCGTCGATTGCCGGCGCGGAGCCTTTGTTCGCGACGATCTTACGTGCCTCCTCGTAGTGGTCCTGGGTCATCCAGCCAGGAACCATATTCATCAGGGTCCAGTCCCAGCGCGACTTGTCCCTGGCGCTTGTAAACGTATCCATGTCCTCTGCCCACCAGAGCGCTTCCAGGGGCATCACGGTGTAGTCGCGGCCCAGCTCCTGTTTGCTGAAGAACTTCATCTTGTAAGCGACAGGGTAAAGGGTGGCCAGTGCGTCCTTGTACTCCTGCGAGGTATTTGGATCGCCATGGCCGTCGATCATGAGGAACTGGAGGGCTGGAACCGTCACCACGGAAAACCTGCCACACGAAGCCTTGTATGTTTCGATCTGTCTTTTGAGGTCGACTTTCACGACTGGCAATCCCCTCCCCTTCTGCGCTGACTGACTAGGTTATCCACAGTGGTTGTCCACAATGTGTGTAACTTACATGCGTGTAGTTAGCTCGCCAACCCCTCGTACGGGTCGTCAGGGCGGCAGATATCCCCCGAAAGGCATGCGTTCATCCACACCTGTGGATAACTTTGTCCCAGGTTCTAAGTCCATTGTGGACAACTAAGCCAATTCCTGGCCATGTGTGGATAAAACTGTTAATTACGCCTCAGCACGGCACCTATCAACAGCCTTATCAACAATGTTAATAACTTACACAGGTGTAGTTCATGTGCTTGGTGGCCCCTCAGGGCTGTAACTGCGCGGATCTCCGCTGAGAAACCCACAAGTTTTCCCCACCTGTGGATAACTTGTGGGTAGGGGGCTGTTGTTAAGTGGGTAACTGTCCAGGCCGTGAGAGGCGTGAAAGTGACCAGTGAGGGCGGAAAGCCCGCTGAGGGATGATTTTTGGCTCCGGCTCCGCCGGTGAAAACGCCGGTGGGTAAATCCAGCAATGCCCGAGCCATGAACGTTCGGTGAAGATGCGGCCACTATCCACAACGCGATGCACAGTGGGTATAACTTCGCGCCGCTCACTGCGGGGTCCGGAATCAGCACCGGCGCAAGGGTTTTTGCGAAAAGTGCATGGATGTCCACAGAACTTATCCACTCCTGTGGATAAAGTTACGCACTTCTGTGGAAAAGGATTATGGGCGTCTGTGGGCAGGCCGAGGCCCTACTTCTGACCTTGCTCGAGCCAAACGCCGGAAGTACCGCGTCTGTGGCTGTCCACCAAGTGGGTATCGATGATCCCTACGGCTTCCATGAGTGCGTGCATCGTGGTGGGGCCAACGAATGCGAAGCCCTTCTTCCGGAGAGCCTTGGACAAAGCAATGGATTCGGGCGAAGTTGTGGGGATTTCTGCGTAGGATCGGGGCGCAGGGGTGGTTTCCGGCTTGAAGGACCACACGAAGTCCACCAGCCCGCCTTCTGCCCTAATAGCGATGGTGGCCTTGGCGTTGGTGATGGCTGCCTGGATCTTTAGGCGGTTCCTGACGATACCTGCGTCCAGCATCAGCCGCTCGACATCCGCGTCTGTGAAAGCAGCGACGCTTTCAGGGTGGAAATCCAGGAAAGCCTTCCGGAAGGCATCCCGTTTCCGAAGGATGGTTGCCCATGACAGGCCGGCTTGGAACGCTTCGAGACTGATGCGCTCATACATCCCTTGCTCGTCGCGGACCGGCATTCCCCACTCGTGATCGTAGTAAGCCTGCATCAGCGGGTCCGAGGCAGCCCAGAGCGGCCGAGCCAAGCCGTCCTCGCCGATGATGATGCCGGTTTCTTCCGGGGTCATGAATGCTCCTCTGCGGCCGGCACGCGGCGCCCACCCTTGCTATTTGCCTTTAGAAACATTCTGCCCGTTGGCTGTGACATTTTGCCCTTGCCCATGACATTTTGGCGCCGCGAGTCGGTCCCTAGGACAATCCGGTGACACGCATGGTGATATTGATTCGTCCATGGGCGAGTCCACACCCCTCGGGGCACGTTCCGGGAAAGACCTTGGGGATGCCGTGATAGGCAAACCTTGACGGACCGCCGAAAACGAAGAGATCTCCAGAGCGAAGTTCGACGTCCGCATACGGCTTGCTACGCGTTTGGGTGTTGCCGAAGCGGAAGTTGCACGTCTCCCCGATGCTGAGGGAGACCACTGGAGCATCGGAGCGTTCATCCTTGTCCTGATGCATTCCCATGGCCGCGCCGTGGTCGTAGTAGTTCACGAGCGCGGCATCCGGTGTGTAGTCACTGGCGAGTTGGGCCAGTGCATCATTTTCGACCCCCACCGAGTAAGCATCGGATACGGCCTTCCTGCCCAAGCGAACCATCCACTCCGGGAATTCGAGTACGGGCCTCCCGTTCACATCTGTAGCTTCGCGCGTGTAGCGGTAGGGCTGCCAATGCCATCCAAGGCAAACGGTCCGGACGGACATCTGGTGTCCTCCGGGAAGTGTCGCAGCACGGAGGGGTACCGGGCCGCGGGTCCATTCGCCGAAGCGTTTCACGATCCACCTCTGCTGCTCCAGGCTGAGCCAGCCCGGCACGTGCACAGCGCCTGGAGCTATAACCCGAGGGCCGGCGTCGTGGGTGTCAGGTTGGATAAGCGTCAACGGAAACAGGGCGTCCTCGCTCATGCGGCAGCCTCAAGCGCGAGGAGTCTTCGCTTCGCTTCGGTTCCACCGAGGTAACCGCCGAAAGTGCCGTCGGACTTCACCACGCGATGGCAGGGAACAATGACCGGAAGCGGATTGGTAGCGCAGGCTGTTCCAACGGCACGGACGGCTTTGGGACTCCCGGCAGCCTGGGCCACCTGTGCGTAACTTTCGGTCCTGCCGTAGGCGATCTGCGGCAAGTGATGGAGGACGTTCAGGCGGAACCCGCGTGCTAGCTGGAAGTCCAGGGGAAGGTTGAAATCCTTACGCGTGCCGCTGAAGTACTCGTCCAGCTGGCGGGCAGCGGACTCAAGTTGCGAAGGTGCATACAGGATGCGGGGACTCACGGTGTTGGCCAACAACTGCAATACGGCCTCGTGGTTTTCACGCTCGAACGCTACCCGTATCACGCCATGTTCCGTAGCTGCCAAAAGCAACTTGCCCACAGGAGAGTCCACCACTGTGTAGGCGATGTCCAGGGAATGGCTTTCTTGTGCAGAGCGGACAAGCCGCGCATGGAGGCTGGCCAGAGCAGGCTCGATTCCGGCGTCGAGGGGTTGAAGGAGCACGGCCACCGCGGCGTGGTCCGAAGGAGATTCAAGAGTCATCGGATTTCTCCTTTCGCCGATGCTGGGACGGATGATGCAGTCACGGATGTGGAATGAACCAGGAACGCCCGGCCGGATTCGGGCTCTTCGCGGAGCATGGCACGGAGGGCTTTCACACCGTCGGATCCCGCACGTCGTGCAGCATCTGGTGTCCCGCCCAAAAGTGACGCAATGTCCCGGTATGGGAGACCCGCCAAATAGTGGTAGGCCACTGCCTGGCGTTGTTTAGGTGGCAACTGCCCGATGGCGTTGAGTAACTCTGCTTGGTTGTCACCCGGAATGCCAATTTTCGAAGGCCGCTCGGGCGGCTGGTCCACAGGCACAGCGCGGCGATTACCGGAACGGATGAGGTCGATGCATTTCCGGTGCGCAATAGTGACGAGCCAGGCCTCAACGTTGGCATCCGCAGGGAGGGCGCCATAAGCCTGTAAAGCCGCAAGAAAGGTTTCGGACCATGCGTCATCGGCATCGTGAAGGCCCACCACTGCACGGCACACCCGGAGCACAGTGCCGCCATGTTCCTGTACGACTGCTTCGAACGGCCTCTTGGTTTGGACCGGCTGCCGACGCTGCATCAGAAGAGCTTGCTCTCTTTCACGGCGGCAGGCTCTTCGAGCTCGAGGAGGAAGCGCTTGTTGCGCAGGCCACCCGCGTAGCCGGTGAGTTGCCCGTTGCGCCCCACCACGCGGTGGCACGGGATGATGATGCTTATGGGGTTTCGCCCTACTGCGGACCCGACGGCCTGGGCCAGGTGGGGATCGCCCATCTCGAGAGCCAGTTCACCGTAGCTGATGGTTTCCCCAAAAGGAATGTGTTGGAGCCGATGCCAGACCTTCTCTTGGAAGGCATTGCCCCGGGCTTCAAAGGGAACCTCGAAGTCGGTGCGCTTTCCTTCGAGGTACTCGTGGAGTTCGCTACGGGTCTGCTCGAAGAGTGGTTCCTCGATCACTGCCGGGACGCCAAAGTAGTCCGGCGGAGGCATGTGCCAATGGCCTTCGTAAAAGATGCCCGTCAAGAACTCCCCACGGGCGGTCAGCGTCAGCTGCCCCAGCGGGGAATCCATGGTGGTGTGCCTGGTGTTCATATCCTGTAGACGCTCGCGGGCACCGGAATGTGAGGTGTGGGATTCCTAGGCGCGCCAGCGCGTGGTCATCAGGAATCCGACGATTGCGATGCCGAAACCAGCCACGATGTTCCACGAAGCCCATTCCTGAACTGGGAACCGGCCCTCCGTGATATAGAACGTGATGATCCAGATCAGGCCAATGATCATGAGGCCAAACATGACCGGCTTGTACCAAACGGGATTCGGCTTGTACTGCTGCGCGGCGGAAGTCTGCTGGGCCTGACGGGCAGGCCGCTTGCGGGGCTTGGACTCGGGCACGGATCCTCCTTGGCTGTTCGATTGAAACCCGATGCTGCCGGCCTTGGTATCCTGCAGGAAGGAAAAATTCCAGCGGTCAACGGCCACGCGATGCTCCGGGTTGTTACTAGCTGTCAAGTCTAGCCGCAACCAGGGTAGGCCAGTGCCGCCCGCGCCCTATTCGAGGAGACCCTGTGGCGGACCAGCAGACGACGGCGGCTGCAGCCGTGCCGTCCGCCCGCGGGACGCAGCGAAAACCTCCCCGCGGCCGGCTCACAGCCTCGGACATTCTGCGCAAAATCAGCCAAGTACTGGGCGAGTTGCTCATCACCGCAGGCATTGTCCTCCTGCTTTTTGTGGGCTGGGAGCTGTGGTGGACCAACGTGGAGGCCGACGCCAAGCAGACCGAAGCCGTGAAGAGTTTTGCGCAGGAATTTGCGGGACCGGTAACGCCGGCCGTCAGCCAGGCTACTGACTACGGTCCGCCCGTCGTAGGGACGGCTCCTGCCCATGGGAAAACGATCGGGATCATGTACATCCCGCGATTCGGTCCGGACTACACGCGGCCCATTATCGAAGGAACAGACCAGGATGTCCTGGACACACTGGGCCTGGGACACTACGGCAACACCAGCATGCCCGGAGCCCTCGGCAATTTCGCCGTCGCGGGGCACCGGCAAACACACGGCGCTGTCCTGGATAACATCCACACCCTGGTCCCCGGTGACAAAATCTACGTCCAGACGCCGGACGGCTATTACACCTATGTCTTCCGCAACAACCAGATTGTGTTGCCCAGCCAAACCGACGTCCTGATGCCGGTCCCCACCCAACCCGGTGTAACGCCCCGTGAAAGCATCCTGACCATGACCAGCTGCAACCCGCGCTTCGGATCCCAGGAACGCATCATCGCCTACTCCGTCCTTGAGGGTTGGCAACCGTCCTCAGCCGGACCGCCGTCGGAAATCGCTACCCAAGTAGCCCAAGCCCAAGGAAAGGGGTAACGGATGTACGCCTGGATCTTTCGGAATTTGCCCGGCCCCTTGTGGCTGCGGATACTCATATCGGTGGCGCTTGTGGCCGTAGCCCTCGTCCTGATGGTGGAGTTCCTCTTCCCGTGGTTCTCCCAATTCACTTCTTTGACCGACTCAACGATTGGTTTAGTGCAGCAGCCATGAGCTCAACAAAAATCCTCGTCGTGGACAACTACGACAGCTTCGTTTACACGCTGGTGGGCTACCTGCAAGAACTCGGCGCCGAGACAACCGTGGTCCGAAATGACGACGTGACACTCGCAGAAGCCAAAGAGCTTGCCGCAGCCCGTGATGGAGTCCTCATCTCTCCAGGTCCAGGAACGCCGGCGGAAGCTGGTGTCTGTATCGAGCTCATCAAGTGGTGCGGCGAGGCCGCCAAGCCGATGTTCGGAGTGTGCCTCGGCCACCAGGCCCTTGCCGAAGCTTATGGCGGCGTTGTCACCCATGCGCCTGAGCTCATGCACGGCAAAACCTCGCCGGTGCAGCACGAAGGCAAGAGCGTCTTTGTCGGGCTTCCGTCGCCCGTTACGGCCACGCGGTACCACTCACTCGCTGCAGTTCGCGACTCGATCCCGGACGTCCTGGAGATCACAGCCGAGACCACGAACGGCGTGGTCATGGGCCTGCAGCACAAGACCGCTCCCCTCTGCGGTGTGCAGTTCCACCCGGAATCGGTCCTCACCGAAGGCGGCTACCAAATGCTGGGCAACTGGCTGGAGTCCCTCGGCATGACCGGCGCAGCCGAACGAGCCTCGAAGCTGAGTCCGCTGATCCAGCACTGAGGTGTAGCGGCGGCTGAGGGGACGCGACCCGTTAGTCCTTCTTGGTGGGCGTCGGCTTGGGGCTCGAGGTGTCAGTCGGCGTGGGTGTGGGAGTCGGAGCCGGCGCCTTGGCTACCGTTACCGTCACCGTCTTGCCCTGATCCACTTCCGTATTGAAGGTTTCGCTTTGCGCCGTGACCTTGCCGGGCGTGACCTGGGAATTTTCCTGCTCAACCACGGCCATGACAAGGCCGTTCTCCTTCAGCAGCGCTTCGGCTTCCGGCTGGGTAAGACCGATAAGTTGGGGCATCAGGACTTTGCCGGAGGAGACCTGCAGCTCAACGTTGGAACCTGCGGCTATGGGCGCCCCGGGGGCAGGACCCGTGGTGATGACGAGTCCGATGGGAACCGTGGGGCTGTGCGTCCTCACGCTGGAGATGTTGCCCGTGATTCCCAGGCGCCGAAGGGTGTCGCGGGCGTCTGACTCGGTGCGGCCCACAATGTCTGCAGGGATGGTTACCGAACTGGGACCGCTGGAGATGTTGAGGATGACCTCGGCGTTCTGTTCAAGCATGGAGCCCGCAGTGGGTGCCGTGCCGATCGCCATGTCCTTGGCAACCTTGTCACTGGCCACACGTGCCGTTTTGGGAACCAGCTTTGCTGAGTAGAGCTCTTGCAGCGCCTGGGACTCCGACATGTTGGTCACCGAGGGAACCGCCACCTTGGCCGGCGCCGCGGGGGGCGCATTGACCAGGCTGTAGATCCAGAATCCGGCGCCTGCGAGAACAAGGATAGTGAAGATTGCCAGCGTCGCCGCCCAAGTGCGACGGCGGGACTTCTGGTGGGAGGTCCGCTCACGTTCGGGTGGGAGGTCCAAGGGAAGTGCTTCGTCCAGCGGTTCCTCAATGGGGTCTTGGGTCACGCCGTTGTAGTGCTCGACGTCAAGGAATCCAACGGCCGTGGCGCTCAAGAGCTGCGTGTCCGGGTCTTCGGATGAAATGAGGTCGTTGGGGTCGGTGGGTGCCTCGCTGGCGGGAAGAACGGGAACGGGGATGCCATTGCTCGCGGCCCTGAGTGCCCGCCGGAAGGCAGCCGCATCCTGGAATCGGTCCGACCGGTTCTTTTGGAGCGCCTTGGCAAGCACGGAATCCAAAGCCTCGGAAACCTCGGGGTTATGGGCGCTGGGAAGGTCTGGCGTCTCGCGCACGTGCTGGTAGGCCACCGAAACCGGGCTGTCGCCTACGAATGGTGGCCGGCCCGTAAGCAGCTCGTACAGAAGGCAGCCTGCGGAGTAGAGATCGCTGCGGGCATCAACGGTCTCTCCCCGTGCTTGTTCGGGGGAAAGGTATTGGGCCGTTCCCACCACAGCCTGCGTCTGCGTCATGGTGGCAGCGGAGTCAGCCATAGCCCGGGCGATGCCAAAGTCCATGACTTTGACGTCCCCGGTATCAGCACAGACCATGACGTTGGCGGGCTTGATATCGCGGTGCACAATGCCCGCCCGATGGCTGTACTCCAGCGCCGCGAGGACGCCAAGGGTGTAGCCGATGGAGTCTTCGACACCGAGTTCGTGCGCTTTAATCATGTCCCGCAGCGTCCGTCCTGCGACGAACTCCATCACGATGTATGGGACACGCACGTCCTCACCCGGTCCGCCCGGGACAGAGTACTCACCTGTATCGAAGATGGCCACGATGGAAGGGTGGTTCAGTGCTGCGACAGCCTGGGCCTCGCGTTTGAAACGGGCCTGGAACTGCGGATCGCGGGCCAGGTCAGCACGCAGGACCTTGACTGCAATGGTGCGTCCCAGGAGCGTATCTGAACCACGGTAGACGTCTGCCATGCCGCCACGGCCGATCAGGTCACCGAGTTCGTAGCGACCATTGAGGATGCGCTGCGAAGAGACAGGTGTACTCTCCTCTCGGTGCGCTGGACCGGGCCGTGGCGTAGACATGGCGGCTACTTAGTTACTCGGGCTGCCGGAGCCGCTGGGGCTGGCGCTCGGGGATGTCGGATTGCTCGGTACAAGCGACTTGGACAGGTGGTACGTGACTACCGAACCGGCGGCAACCTTTGTTCCAGGGGCTGGCTCGGAACGTACGAACGTGCCTGGCTTCTGGCCGACGGCACCATTGACGGGATCGCCCGGGACCCACCGCAGGTTCGCTGCTTCGATCAGTCCCCGGACCTCGTCCTCGCTGAGCCCCACGCCGATGCTGGGCACGGAGACCATTTCCGGACCCTTGGAGTACTGGACAGTGATAACTTCCCCTGGATCAACAGGTCCCGTGGGGTTAAGGTCAGTTACCGTGCCCACCGCAGCAGTGTTGAACACTTCCTGGCCGTTTACCTGCAGGCCCAACCCAACGAGCTGGCTGCGGACAGTCTCAAATGGTTGTCCGAGATACTCCTCAGGGATCAGGTTGATCTTCTGGGGGGTGGACTGCGTCGGTGTCGGAGACGGGGCCTGGGACGTCTGCGTTGGGGTGGCCGATTGCGACGTTGGACTTGCGCTCCGGCTTGTGCTTGCAGATGGGGACTCGCTCGGACCCGGATTCGGTGAGAAGAAGCCCGACTGTGAAATCAGGAAACCAACCAGCGCGAAGAGCACCAGCAGGATCAGGGCAACGAGCGGCCAGGTCCAGGGGCTGCGCTTCTTACGCTCAGGCTCGACGTCGTCGTAGTTGTCGTCATCGCTGTAGATGACTTCTTCTTCGTCGTTCAGCTGCCGCTCTGCCTCAAGTGCATTCGCGCGCGCCAAATGGTTGTCCGCGGAAGCGCCGGCAGCTCCAACGGCCGCACCGGCTGCGCCTCCAACAGCGGCGCTTGCACCGAGCACTGGAAGCGCGGAAGTCGACGTCGTGGAATGCTCCTTGCCAAACGGCGAGGTAACGACGCCGGTTGGGGCCGTGGCAGTGTTGACCGGTGCCGTGATGGGTCCAGTAGCGGCTTCGAAGAGGAGCATTCCTGGCACCGCGGCGTGGGCAGTGGTGATATCGCCGTTGCGGATAGCCTCGGCGGCCTCCGCAAGCTTGATGGCGTTGGCTGGACGGTTCTTGGGATCCTTGGCGAGCATCGACATCAGGAGGGCACGCACCGGAGTAGGCAGCGTCTCCGGAAGCGGTGGCGGGGCATCGTTAACCTGCGCAAGGGCAATGGCGATCTGCGATTCACCGGAGAACGGACGGTGGCCGGTGAGGCATTCGTAGCCGATGACGCCCAGCGAGTAGATGTCAGACGAGCCAGTGGCAGTTTGTCCTGTTGCCTGCTCGGGAGCAAGGTACTGGGCGGTGCCCATGACTTGGCCGGTCTGGGTCAGCGGCACCTGGTCAGCCAGGCGGGCGATACCGAAGTCGGTGACCTTGACGCGGTTGTCAGGCGTGATCAGGAGGTTGCCCGGCTTGATGTCGCGGTGGACCAGGCCCTGGGCATGTGCCACCGCCAGTGCGCGCGCCGTCTGGGAGATGATCGAAAGGGTCATGTCAGGCGACAGGACCTGCTCGCGCTCAAGGATGCCGCTCAAAGGGTGGCCGGGTACCAGTTCCATGACCAGATACGCCGAGCCGGCTTCTTCGCCGTAATCGAAGACGTTGGCAATACCCACGTGGTTAAGGAGTGCTGTGTGGCGGGCTTCGGCGCGGAAACGCTGGAGGAAGCCGGGGTCCCCGGTGTATTCCTCCTTGAGCACCTTAATGGCAACGATCCTGCCCAGGATCTGGTCCTTGGCCTTCCAGACCTCGCCCATGCCGCCAATCGCAATGCGACTGGTCAGCTGGAACCTGCCGCCGAGTGTGATTCCCGAAGTAGGTCTCACTTATTCAACACCGCCTCAAAAATCTTCTTTGCGTTCGGACTGGTTAGCTTGGCGCCTGTGAGCACATCCACACCTTCCATGACGATGGTGACGGCCACTTGCGGATCGTTCGCCGGGGCGAACCCGGTGAACCAAGAGTTGTTCAAACCTGAATCGCCGAGCTCGGCAGTACCGGTCTTACCGGCTACCTGAACTCCCGGGACGGCAGCGCCGCTGGCGATGCCGTTGGAGACCGCGCTGCTCATCCACTGGGTGATCTGGTTCGCGATGGGTTGGGTGGTGCTTGTACGGAGGGCCTCGGGCTTGAACTCGCTGATTACCCGGAGATCGGGTGCACGGACTGTCTTGACCAGGTTGGGCTTCATTTGCACACCACCGTTGGCAATTGCCGCAGTCATCAGGTTGATCTGCAGCGGAGTTGCCTTGACGTCGCGCTGACCCACCGAGGACTGGGCAAGCTGCGCTTGGTCAAGATCCTTCGGGAAGACGCTGACGGCCTGCTGGAGCTTGAGCTGATCGCCGAAGGTGTCACCGAAACCGAACTTCTCTGCCTGGTCCCGAATGGCGTCCTGGCCAAGGTCCAGCGCGATGCTCGCAAAGGGAGTGTTGCATGACTGTTCCAGGGCGAAGGAGAACGTTGCCGTTTCACGGACGTTGCAGTTGCCTCCGGCGTAGTTGGGCAGGCTCGCACTGGATCCAGGCAATGGCAGGCTGCTGGGGTTCGGCAGTTCGCTGTCCTTGTTGTACTTGCCGGAATTCAGGGCGGCCGCAGTATCGACAAGCTTGAACACCGAGCCCGGGGACAACAGGTTACCCGTGGGCCCGCTGACATTCTGGTTCAAGTTGATGCCGGGAATCTTGTTCAGCTCGGCGTAATTGGCCGCTGCGGCAGCGGTGTCGTGGGTAGCGATCAGGTTGGGGTCGTAAGACGGCTTGGAAACCATGGCCAGGATGGCGCCGGTTTTCGGGTTGGTCACAACGATGGAGCCACGCTGACCCTCCGGGATGAGGTCGTAGGCAAGTTGCTGGATGGCGGGATCGAGCGTGAGTTCCACGGAGGCGCCCTTGGGCTCATTCCCAAGGAACATCTGGCTGACGCGATCCAGGAACAGCTGGTCAGAGTTTCCAGCCAACTGATCACTCAGGGACTGCTCGAGCCCCGTAGAACCAAATCCCCTGGAGAAGTATCCGGTGATGCCCGCATAAAGTTCAGGCTGCGTGTACTTGCGTTGGAACGCGCAGGACTCGTTTCCCGGAACGGACTCTGCAATCGGCTTACCTGCGACGATGATCGCCCCGCGGTCATTGCAGAACGTTGCAAGGATGGCCCGCTGGTTCCATGGATTGGCGTTGAGATCGTCAGCGCCAATGACCTGGACGTAGCTAATGGCGCCGAAAATCAACGCGAACATGGCGACGGCAGCCATCCACGAACTTCTAATTGCCTGGTTCACGGGTGCTTCACCGCTTCCGTGGGCGCGCCCGGTGTGGGTACGGCGGACGACTTGCGGGCGGCCGGGTTGGTGCTGCTTGCAGGAGGTTTGTTGACCATCGGAGTGGTATCTATGGGCCCGCGGGCGGTGTTGGAGATCATGAGCAGGAGGCCGACGATTATCCAGTTGGCCAGAAGGGAGGATCCACCGGCGGCCAGGAACGGCGTGGTGAGGCCCGTCAGCGGGATAAGCCTGGTGACGCCGCCAATGACCACGAAGCACTGGAGCGCGATAGCGAAGGAGAGCCCGCAGGCCAACAACTTGCCGAAAGCATCACGGGTGCCCAATGCGGCACGGAAACCGCGGGTAAAAAGCAACAGGTAGAGCATCACGACAGCGAACAGACCAATGAGGCCGAGTTCTTCGCCGATGAGTGCCACGATCATGTCGCTATTGGCGAAGGGCACCAGGTCCGGCCGGCCCTGACCAAGGCCCGTGCCCACCAGCCCGCCGTCAGCCATGCCGAACAAGCCTTGGACGATCTGCCCACTGCCACCGGGCGACCTGCCAAAGACTTCGGGTGTGAAGGCGTTGATCCAGCTGTCGATCCTGAAGGCAACGTGCGAGAAGATCTTGGAAGCGATGAAGCCGCCGCCAAGGATCAGGGCAAGGCCGATCACCACCCATGAGATGCGGCTTGTGGCGACGTAGATCATCACAATGAAGAGGCCGAAGAAGAGGACTGACGATCCGAGGTCGCGCTGGAATACGAGGACGCCGATGCTCACCAACCAGGCCGTGATCATGGGACCCAGGTCCTTGAACCGCGGGAACTGCATGGGGCCGATTTTCCGTCCGGCCAGCAGGATGAGGTCCCGGTTGGAGGAAAGATACCCCGCGAAGAATATTGCCAGCGTGATCTTGGCAATTTCACCGGGCTGGAACGTCATCGGGCCGATCCGGATCCACACGCTCGCGCCCAGTACCTCACCGGCTGAAATGCCCGGAACGAGCGGCAAAACCAGAAGGAAAGCACTCGCTGCCAGGGAAATGTAGGTAAACCGGCGCAAGATGCGGTGGTCCTTGAGGAACCAAATCACAGCGATGGATACTGCCATGGCAATAAGCGTCCAACGGAGCTGATTATTACCGGTATCGTCCCCAGGCCCGTCCATGCGGTGGATCAAAGCGAGGCCGAGCCCGTTCAAGGCAACAACGATCGGAAGTATTACTGGGTCGGCATACTTAGCGCGCAACCTCAGAACAACGTGGAAGGCAAAGGCAGCGACAGCAAGCAGGCTCGATTGGAACCAGAAGTCGCTGTCCAGTCCACTTTCGGAATTGATGCTCACCAAAGCGCTGGCGCCGATGCCAACGGCAAGCGCAAGCACGATGAGCGCCAGCTCAACGTTGCGGCGCGGCTTGGGCGTGGTCTCAGTCTGGATCATTTTGCCGCCTCACAGGGAGTCGGTACGGGCGAAGGCGTGGGGCTGGCAATGGCCGCTGTACTGGGAATTGGAACACTTGTTGTCGCTGACGGAGTGGGGGAAGGTGCGGTGCTGGGGCAGGTTCCAGAGGTACTGCCGTAGTTCTTCAAGTTCTCCACAATACGTTGGGCATCATCAAGGTCTCCGGCAGGAACAGTCTGCCGAACGCTCTGTTGACCATACTCGGGAAGAGACGCAACACGGAGGTCAGTGACAGTTTCAAGCCGGGACAACTGGATGGGTCCGAGCCGCTGCGAAATGCCGTTGAAGATTGCTACACGGGAGTCGTACTCGCCAACGTAATAGCGGGTCTGCGTCCAAGCGTAACCAAGCCACAGGCCCACCACGACGCCGAGCACAACAACAGCTGCGACGGCAGGCATGAGCCAGCGAATGCGGCGGCGTGCCGGTTCTTCGGTTTCCAGGCGGTCCTGTTCGGCCTTGTGCGTGAGCACAGTAGCCGCGCGTCGAGCAACGGTGCGGCCTGCCACAGTGGGGATGGATCCGGTCTCGGCCGCTGTAGCCGCAGCCCCCACAAGCTCGTGGGGACGGCTGGCGAGTTCCTCGCGGAGGACCTCAGCGGAAAGATGCTCACCCAGATGCGGGTCGGTAGTGGTGGGCGGCTCCTTGGAGGTCCCGGCTTCGTCACCGGACTCAGCCTTCTGCGCAGTTGGGTCGCCGGTGCTGAAGGAGGAACCGGCTTCAGCAACCTTGCCATCATCGGGCGCCGCTGCCTTAAGCTCGCCCGGACTTGCATCTGCGGGCTTGGTAGCGGAGGGACCTTCCGCCGGCTTATCTGTGGCAGAGGAGTCCGGCTCGTCGAGCGCGGCAAGCGCCGCGGGAGGAACGACGTCGACGGCGGCCGTGTTGACGTCGTCGTCGGTCTCCTCAGCAATCTCCAGCACGACCACGGTGACGTTGTCCGGGGCGCCGGCTTCCAACGTGAGATTGACAAGGATTTCCGCGCATTCACGCAGGTCCTTGGTTTCCCGGAATACCCGCTCCACCACGTGCCCTGCCACATAATTGAGGCCATCCGAGCACAGCAGCCATCGTTCGCCCGGTTCGACGTCGAGGGCATCCAAGTCCAGCTCAGGGCTGGCATCGACGTCACCCAGGACGCGCATCAGAACGTTTTTGTGGGGATGTGTTTCGGCTTCTTCGGGGCGGAGCCGGCCTTCGTCAATAAGGCGTTGAACGAACGTATGGTCAATGCTGACTTGTTCGAACTTCTTGTTCCGCAGGCGGTAGGCCCGGGAATCGCCGATGTGGGCGAAATGCAGTTTGCGGCCCTCAAGGAGCAGGGCAGTAACGGTGGTGCCCATTCCGGATAGCTTGGGATTCTGATGCACCAGCTCGGACAGCAGTGAATTGGCGGTCTGGATCTCATCGGCGAGGATCGTGTCGGCGCCGTCGGGGTAGTCATCATGATCGAGGTGGATCATGTCCAGCACCGTGGAGGCCGAGGCGACGTCTCCGCCTGCGTGACCGCCCATGCCATCGGCAACGACTGCGAGATGGCGGCCCACATATGCGGAGTCGTCATTCTTGGAGCGGATCCGTCCGACGTCGGATCGCGCGGCGTAGCGCATGATGAGCGGGCGCTCCGCAGGCGTTTCCTTGCCTTCCGGGGTCTCGGGAGAGGCCATGGACTACGGCCTCAATTCAATAACCGTCTTGCCGATTCTCACGGGAACGCCAAGCTCCACCGGCAGGGCACGGGTGAGCTGTTGATCGGCCAGGTAGGTGCCGTTGGTGGACCCAAGGTCCTCAATGAACCAGCGGCTGCCCTGCGGGAACAAGCGTGCATGCCGGCCGGAAGCGTAGTCGTCTTCCAGGACCAGCGTGGCTTCCTGGGCGCGGCCCAACAGGATAGGGCTTGCCGCCAAAGGAAGGGTGGTGCCTTTGAGAGGTCCCTCAGTCACCACCAGATTGCGCGCATGCTGGATGGCGGGCGTTGGGGAAGCGGCCAATTCGGGGTGCTTGCGGACTTCGCGCGCCGTAGGGGCTCCGGTCACGGCCTTGCGGCCGATCTGGAAGTCGCGGCGCATGGTGGACACGATGCTGAAGATCAAGACCCACAGCAACAGCAGGAAACCGAAGCGAAGTGCCGTGATGGTCAGTTCGCTGATGTCGTTCACGCGTGGCCACCCAGGGTTTGGGGGAGGAGGCGGAAAATGATCTTTGTACGTCCCATCGTGATGGTTGAGCCGTCAGTGAGCTCCACGCTACCGTCCACCTTGTGACCGTTGACGTAACTGCCATTGGTGGAACCGAGGTCAACGGCCCACGTGGTGCCGTTCTGGGTGCGGACCTCAAGGTGCTTCCTGGAGACGCCGGTGTCATCCACCAGGATGTCCGCTTCCGAAGAGCGGCCGAGCACCACCGACTGGGCATTGAGTGAATACCGCTGGCCGGCAATGTCCAGGACAGGCTGGAGTCGGGTTGGCTGCCGGGCTGGTGCAGCTGGAACATTTGGCCGAGGGGCCTGCGGCGCGGCAGCGGCGTCGTCGGAGGATTTCTCGGTCCGGGAAGTTATTTCGAAGTGTCCGGCGCGTTCCTCTTCATTTCGACGGAACGAAATCCGGACCGCACCCTGGAGTGTGTAGCCCTGGCTGCGAACGTGCTGGATGACCACATCGCACAGTTCCTCTGCCAGCGGAGTCCCCCACTCCTGGGCGCGTCCAAAATCTTCGTCGCTGAGGAGGACATCGAACACGTTGGGGGCGAGAGTGCGCCCGGCCGCGATGGTGATGGACTTGTTGTCCAGCTCGCGCCGTAGCTTGCTCGCGATTTCCACCGGCTCAACACGTGCCCGCGACCCCGTGGAGAAGACGTTGCGGACAGCCTTTTCAATGCCGCGCTCGACTTTGTCCAGCAAACCCATGGTCCTTCTCCCTTCCTCGTCGCGGCACCCACTGTGCCTGGTTCAATACTCGGTGCTTCGACCCGTCCATGCACACAGCAAAGTGAGCGCCGAACGGCCCTTCCACTTCCCGATACTACTGGGAGTGTCTGGGAATGGCCTTAATCCACAACGCCTTACGACGCGGAAAAGTTCGATTCCGGCCTGTTCTGGCGGGGCAGGGAGGGTGTGAAATTTCCGTGCCGTTAAGCAGAAGTTGTACGGCGTGGGAACCTTACCTCCGCGTTGTCCACACCCCCACAGGGGCTCGATTGGTGTTTTGTCTGGAATGTCCGTTATGCTTGATCTCGCTGCTTTTGAAGGAAACGAAGCTGGGAGACCGGTGGAAGTCCTGAAAAAGAAGTTGCGCGCGAGTGGCGGAACGGCAGACGCGCTGGCTTCAGGTGCCAGTATCCGAAAGGGTGTGGGGGTTCAAATCCCCCCTCGCGCACGCATAGAAAGAGCCCCGGTCTTAGGATCGGGGCTCTTTTGTTGTTTCCCCCAACTCAGTCGCATTAGTGCGCGTTTAGACGGCTCTAAACGCGCACTAATGCGACTTAGTTGGGCTGCGAAGCGGGAGGTCAGCCGCGCCGCGAACCCTTGAACCGGCGTCGCGAATTGCTCAGGTGCAGGCGCATGGCCGCCGAGGCAGCCGCTGGGTCGGCATCGGCGATGGCCGCGTATATAGAGGAGTGCTCGTGGACCACCTGCTCGAAGCGTTCCCGGGAGTCTTCCTCGTCGCTGGCCAGGAGGCGCGTGCGGGGCATGGTGATCATGGTTTGGCCCAACGCACTGATGCAGTCCGTATAAAAGGGATTGCCTGACGCCGCGGCAACGGCCCGGTGGAATTCGAAGTCAGCCTTCATGGAGTGGGCCGGGTGGCCGGAACTTGCCGTGAATTGCTCCAGGGCACCGTGGACTGCCTTCAATTGATGCTCAGTGTGATTCAAGGCCGCCAACGCTGCGGCTTCAGTCTCCACGCCGATCCTGAAGTCGAGCATCTGCAGCCGGTCTTCCATACTCACAACCGGCCTTGTGCCCGGCGCTTGAAGTGGGCCGTCCGATGGCGGGGTCAGCGCGAAGCTGCCCCGCCCACGTTCGGTTTCGACAAGTCCCTCTGCCTGCAGACGGGTCAGGGCGGAGCGGACCACTGTCCGGCTGACGCCGTATTCGCCGATGAGGGTATTTTCGCTGGGGAGTTTCTCACCTGGCTGGATGACGCCGTCGACGATGCGGTTGCGAAGGTCGGCGGCGAGATCCGCTGTCAGGTTTCGGCTCATGGGTTCAAGATTACGCGCCGAATTCCACGGATTCGGTGGTCCAGGCACGGGCCTGCCCGCTCAGCGTTACGCCGAGTCCGGGGCGGTCCGGAACGATCATGCGGCCGTTCTTGGTCTCAAGGCGTTCCTCGAACAATGGATCCAGCCAATCGAAGTGCTCCACCCATGGCTCGCGCGGGTAGGCGGCAGCCAGGTGGAGGTGGATCTCCATGGCGAAGTGCGGAGCCAGGCCAAGGCCACGTTCGTCGGCGAGGGCTGCGAGGCGCAGGAACTGGGTGATGCCGCCAACGCGTGGTGCGTCGGGCTGGATGATGTCGCAACTGTTGGCGTTGATAAGGCCTTTGTGTTCCGCAACGGAGGCCAGCATCTCGCCTGTGGCGATGGGGGTATCCAAGACCTGGGCAAGGTGTGCGTGCCCTTCGAAGTCATACGCGTCCAGCGGCTCTTCGATCCAGATGAGGTTGAATTCCTCAAGCTGGCGACCCATGCGCAGGGCGGTTGCCCGGTCCCACTGTTGGTTTGCGTCCACCATGAGCGGTACGTCCCAGCCGATGTGTTCGCGGACGCCCGCCACGCGACGGAGGTCCTCCTTGGAATCCGGGAGGCCCACTTTGATCTTGATGCCACCAATGCCTTCTTCGATCGACTGCGTTGCGCGTGCTTTGACCTCTTCCAACGTGGAGTTGAGGAAGCCGCCGGAGGTGTTGTAGGTCTGCACCGAGTCGCGGTAGGAGCCCAGCAGTTTGGCCAAGGGAAGTCCGGCGCGCTTGGCTTTGAGATCGTAGAGCGCGATGTCTATTGCTGCCAGGGCCTGGGTTGCAACGCCCGAGCGGCCCACGGAAGCTCCGGCCCAGAGAAGCTTGGTATAGATCCTGCCGATGTCGTTGGGGTCCTCGCCGATGACGCCCTCCGCGACCTCCTTCGCGTGGGCGTACTGGGCCGGACCACCAGCACGTTTTGAATAGCTGAAGCCGATGCCGCTGTGGCCCTGCTCCGTGGTGATCTCTGCGAAGAGGAAGACGACTTCGGTCATCGGTTTCTGGCGGCCCGTAAAGACCTTGGCATCGCTGATGGGCACTACGAGGGGCAAGCGGGCCGTTGACAACTTGATGTGTCGAATGAGATCTACGGGGCTCATGGTTCTCCTAAGGGGTGGGCATCTTTGCCTGACACCTAGGATACAAGTTATTAACTTGTACTACAAGAACTCCTCAAACTCTCAGTCAGTCGCGTCAGTCGGAAACAGCTTGTCGCAGTGCCCCGAACCCGCCGATCAGAGCCTCCAGCCCCAGGCTAAAAGCAACGTCCGTTGGCCGCGGATGCTGCTCAAGGGCAAGCCGGTCCACAGCGGCGGTGAAGTTGGGTACCTGGTCCGCGAGCGAGCCGGCATCGAAGATGTCTTCAGGCGCGGTGACGTCGTAGGCGGCTCCAAAGACGAAGGCCTCCAGGGCAACAATCGCCGAAATGATCTTCTCCTCAGGGAAGCCGGCGTCGCGGAATCCAGCCGTCACGGCCTCGTACATCGCCAGGGTCTTCGGGGCGTTCGCAACCGGCAGCACCGCAATGACGGGGATCAGGGGCGTGTGCTCCGAGAACACATCCCGGTACGACCACGCCCAGCGGCGCACAGCCACATCCCACGGCTCCACACCAAAGGCAGAGACATCAACCATGGCGGCCAAGTGGTCCTCTACCAGCAAGAGGACGTCGTCCTTGGATGCTACGTGGTTGTAAAGGGCGGATGGCGCCACGCCCAGCGAACGTGCCAGCGCTGCCATGGTGAGTCCGTCGTAACCCTTGCTGCTGATTAACTCCAGGGCCGCCGTCGTGATGCCGTTCTGGTCCAGGATGCGTGCCATGGGCCGTCCGGCGCGCCGCCGCGCCTTGCTGGCAGGAGAAGGGGCAACGCCCGGCTCGGGTTCTGGAGCGGGTGTGGGTGCGGGCATCGGAAGCCTTTCTGCTGCCTGTATCTCCAGCATTATTCCATCGGGTCTTCCCAGTCGCGGACTTGGCCGCTATCATCGAATATAAATGAATGGCATTCATTTATTGGTCAGCCACCACGGACGGCCACGGAGAGGACATCATGCAGAATCTTGATCGCGACGTTGTGATCGTCGGTGCCGGACCGTCAGGGTTGACGGCGGCACGCGAATTGAAGAAGGCCGGACTCAGCGTTGCCGTGCTGGAAGCACGCGACCGCGTGGGCGGCCGCACCTGGACCGACACCATCGACGGCGCCATGCTGGAAATCGGCGGCCAGTGGGTTTCCCCGGACCAGACGGCCCTCATGGACCTGCTGGACGAGCTGGGACTGAAAATGTACCCGCGCTACCGCGACGGCGAGTCCGTTTACATCGGTGCCGACGGCAAACGCGTCCAGTACACGGGTGACACCTTCCCCGTAAACGAGCACACCAAGGCCGAGATGGACAAGCTCGTTGCCATCCTGGACGGGCTCGCCGCGGAGATCGGGCCGACGGAGCCCTGGGCGCACCCCAAGGCCCGCGAACTGGACACCATCTCCTTCCACCACTGGCTCCGCCAGAACTCCAACGACGAAGAAGCCTGCAATAACATCGGGCTCTTCATCGCCGGCGGCATGCTGACCAAGCCTGCCCACGCCTTCTCTGCACTGCAGGCCGTCCTCATGGCCGCTTCCGCAGGCTCCTTCACACACCTGACGGACGAAGACTTCATCCTGGACAAGCGCGTCATTGGGGGCATGCAGCAGGTTTCGCTGCTCCAGGCAGCCGAGCTGGGTTCCGACGTCGTGCTTAACAGCCCGGTTCGCACCATCAACTGGGACGCCGACCGCGTGACGGTTGAATCTGAGCGGGCCACGGTGAACGCGCGGTATGTGATCATGGCAGTGCCGCCCAACCTGTACTCACGCGTTTCCTTCAACCCGCCGCTGCCGCGCCGCCAGCACCAAATGCACCAGCACCAGTCACTGGGCTTGGTCATCAAGGTTCACGCTGTGTACAGCACGCCGTTCTGGCGCGAAGAAGGCCTCTCCGGCACCGGGTTCAGCGCCGGCGCCTTGGTGCAGGAGGTCTACGACAACACCAACCACGGCGACTCCCGCGGCACATTGGTGGGCTTCATTTCCGATGAAAAAGCGGACGCCGTGTTCGAGCTCAGCGCAGAAGACCGCAAGAAGGCCGTCCTCAAGTCCATCGCCGGCTTCCTCGGCGACAAGGCCCTGACTCCCGAGGTCTACTACGAATCGGACTGGGGCTCCGAGGAATGGACCCGCGGCGCGTACGCATCCAGCTACGATCTCGGCGGCCTGCACCGCTACGGCAAGGACCAGCACGCGAACGTGGGACCGATCTACTGGTCCTCGTCCGACCTCGCGGCCGAGGGCTACCAGCACGTGGACGGCGCGGTCCGGATGGGGCAGGCAACCGCTGCCCGCATCGTCGAGGCCAACAAGTTGAGCGCGCTGCCGGTCGGCTAACCATTACGCAGACGTCCGCCGAGGTGGCACTAGATGACAATGTTCCAGCGTGGGATACGCATTAAGTGTCACCTCGGCGCGCGTTGTCCGGCCGTCGGCACCCCTGCCGCCCGCTCCGCTTCGATGAGTGCTTGTGCCAGACGCTCGACGGCGGCCTGGTAGTCGGTCCCGGGTGTCACCCGGCAGCGCTCAGCCTCCCGCATGGCGCGGGCAAGTGCAGCCGTCTCGGCCGTTCTGATGTCCGTCATTGCCGGGAAATCTATTGCTTGCCCGGGATCGAGTTCGTAGCGCTGCCACTGCTGGAGGACGCTCGCATGGCGGGCGGCAGCTTCCGCAAAACCGGGACGACGCCGGGGCTCAGCTGCGTGGAGACGGTCCACCCTGCGGCTGGTCGCCAGTGTTGCTGCTGCAGTGGTCATCGCGACGAAGACCATGATCAGTCCGGCCGGCGCCCATTCCACTGCGGGAACCAGGATGGCCGGAAGAATCACCACCAGGCCCGCGAAGAGGTCCCAGAAGATCGTGTCCGGTTCCGGGCCGCGCCCATGCGTGAGTTTTCTGTGGAGGACGAACGTGGTTGCCGCTGTTGCGAGCACCAGGGCTACGCCCCACAGGAGCATCATGGCGGGCATTTGACCACCTCCAGGCGAGTACGCGATGCTGTGATTTCAGTATGCGCCAGAGTGTTTCCGGGCGACACCTCCGTACGGACAATTCACCGCATTGCGGGCGTAGCCTAGGCACCATGAGACTGAAAATGTGCAGCATCCACGTCAAGGACCCCGCTACGGCCCACTCTTTCTATACGGAAACGCTTGGCTTCGAGACTTTGATGGCCATGCCCGAATACAACCTCTTCATCATCAAGGATCCCGGGGCGGACACCGGCGCAGACAAGAATTCAGTGGGCCTCCTGCTGGAGCCCAGCGACAACCCGATCGGCGCTAATTACATGAACGCGTTGCATGAGGCCGGGTTGGCAGCGATCACCTTTGGTGTGCCTGACGTACAGGCTGAGTACGAGCGTTTGCTGGCTGCCGGCGTGACGTTCCAGAGCGAACCCACTGAGGATTTCTCCGGGATCAGCGCGGTCTTCGACGACGGGTGCGGGAACTTCGTCCAACTACACCAAGACTAGTTAAACAGCTATGGCCGGGACCAACTGGTCCCGGCCATAGCCCGTTCAAACTATGCGTGATCGCGCTTTGACGTCTTCGGGGCATCACGCTTTGCTGCTGCGTTGTCCTTGGCTTCCTTCGTGGCTGCCTTCTTCGCAGCTTCCTCCTTGACCCGCTGGGCCTCGGCGCGGACTGCAGCGTGGGTGGCGCGCTCCACAACCAACCACTGCGGGGGAGCCTGCAGCAGCTCCGTGATTTCCGCCGTCGTGAGTGCTTCTTCGACGCCACCGCGGGCGAGGCCGCTGATGGAGACGTTCAGCTTCTGTGCCACCACCGGGCGCGGGTGCGGGCCGTTGCGGCGGAGCTCGGCGAGCCACTCCGGCGGGTTGGCCTGGAGTTCGGCGAATTCTTCGCGGGAGATGGACGAATCCTGGAACTCCTGGGGTGTCGCGGGCAGGTAGATGCCGAGTTTCTTGGCAACGGTGGCCGGCTTCATGGACTGGGAGTTCGAGGACGTCATGCTTCAAGGGTATCTGGCCGGTACTGTGAGTGTGTGCCAGCCACTGACGAATCCGCCCAAATAACCGAGCCCATCACCGAGCTTCGCTTCGCATATGTTGCGGGAGTGACGCCTGGGAAATGGATCCGGCGGTGGGAAGAGCGGATGCCGGACGTCCCATTGCACGCGTTCATGTCCGACGACGGTGCGCAGCTTTCGGTTTTGCGTGACGGTTCCGCTGACCTCAGCTTTGTTCGGCTGCCCGTGGACCGGGAAGGCCTGAACGTCATTCCCCTCTATGAAGAGCAGCCCGTGGTGGTCGCTCCGAAGGGGCACGAGATCTCTGTGTTTGAAGAGGTAGCGCTGGAGGACCTGTCCGAGGAGAACTTCCTGGACGTGGAGGAAATGGGCGGGCCGGACATGGCCTTGCAGGTGGTGGCCTCCGGAGCCGGGTTGGCCATCCTGCCCATGTCAGTGGCCCGGCACCTGAACAACAAGCAGACCGTGATGCGGCTTTTGACAGGAGCTCCCGGCACGCAGATTGGCCTCGCTTGGCTTGCTGGAACAGATAGCCCGGTGATTGAGGAATTCATCGGGATCGTGCGGGGCCGGACAGCGCAGAGTTCACGCCAGCCGTCCGCCCAGCAGGAGAAGCCGAAGAAGGCTCCCAAACCGGATCGTCGAGGCAGCGGGCCCAAGAAGCCCGCGGTGGCGCAGCGCTATGCTCCGAATCCGGACAAGGGCCGTGGCAAGGGTTCCCGTAAGAAGGGCAAGCGCTGACGCTCCTGCCCAGTTGCTCCGCGATTTTGCGGCCTGGAGCGCTGCAATCGGCGGAAATTCGGGCTACGGACTGAGGCGAGTGGGAAGGAGTGCAGCGAATCCCGGCTATTCGCCGTGGATTGTGGTCTGCTGCTGCTCTGACCTGTTGAGGTAGGCGAGCAGAAGGTCCCCGGCGCGCTCCAAGTCGCCGGATTCGAGTGCCGAGCAAATCTGCTCGTTTTCCTTCAGCCAGTCGCTGTAGAAGTGCGCGTTCATGGTGGCCTTGTGGAAGTAGAGACGCATCTCAGCGAGCACTTGGGCCATGATCGTGTTCAGCCTCCCGCTTTCGGCCAGGGCAACGATGGCCCCATGGAAATGCTGGTTGGCGCTGCCCAGGCCCTCGTTGTCATTGGCTGCTGCTGCGCGCTTGCCTTCCTCGACGGCTGCCCTGACGGCGGCAATGCGCTCAGGAGAACCGCCGGCACGGATGGAACTGACCTCGATGGCGCGGCGGACGGTATAGACATCGTGGATATCCCCTGCTTCCAGGGTGGCGACGTACACCCCGCGGTTGGGGTGGCGGACCAGGAGGCGTTCAGTGGCCAGTTCGGCGAAGGCTTCACGGACGGTGTTGCGCGAAACCCCCAGGTCCTCGGCGATGGTGGCTTCCGTGAGCTTGGCACCTGGCACGAGGAAGCCTTCGGCCAGCTGGTAGCGCAGTTCTTCCGCAACCCTCTCCGCAACCGAAGGTACACGTAGGCGCAGGCGGGCTCCGGCGCCGTCGATGCCAGCTTTTTGCTGCGGTTTCTGATCTGCACTGGCCATGACACCAAAATTACACGATTGCTCAAAAATTAAGATCGCCGGATTGTTGAACAATCCGGTAATTTGGTGCATCCTTGATGTAACGCACATCACGAGGCAGGAATCACACCATGGCAGTCATCGACCTGAACAGCGACGTCGGAGAGTCTTTCGGACGTTGGACGCTGGGCGACGACGCAGCCATGTTCGCATCCGTTTCCAGTGCCAACGTTGCGTGCGGATTCCACGCTGGCGACCCCAGCGTTATTCGCAGCACCTGCAAGAAGGCGGCTGAGGCCGGCGTCGTGATTGGCGCCCACGTCGGCTACCGGGATCTTGCAGGATTCGGCCGTCGCTTCCTGGACGTTGATCCCATGGAACTGGCCGACGATGTCGTTTACCAGATCGGCGCCCTGCAGGCGCTGGCTGCCACGACGGGTGGGAGCGTCCAGTACGTGAAGCCCCATGGCGGACTTTACAACGCGATAGTTAGGCACACTGCGCAGGCACAGGCCGTGGTTGAGGCAGTGAAATCAGTTGATCCCAACCTTCCGATCCTCGGTCTCCCCGGTTCCGAAGTCCTCCGTCTTGCAGACGCAGCCGGACTTCGTGGAGTTTCCGAAGCTTTCGCGGACCGCGCCTACAACCCGGACGGAACCCTCGTCCCACGAACCCAAGCAGGCGCCGTCCTGCACGACCCCGCTGAAGTGGCGGAGCACGTTTTGCGGATGGCCATCGAACAGTCCGTCAGGACTATCGATGGTTCCATCCTGAAGATCCGCGCAGAGAGCATCTGCGTGCATGGTGACTCACCGGGGGCCGTCGCGATGGCCACTGCAGTGAAGTCCGCTCTCGACGACGCCGGCGTCAGCATCGGCTCGTTCCTCTAGACCTGTTTGAACCAGGCCCCGCAGCACACCCCTCATCCCCCCGGAGGAAACCATGACCAGCACCAACGCAGCCAAGGCCGTGACAAGGAAGCCACCGGCCGGCGCCCTCAAGGCATACATAGCCAGCCTCACCGGCACATCGCTTGAATACTATGACTTCGCTATCTACTCCGTGGCTTCGGCCCTCGTCTTTCCCAAGATCTTCTTCCCCGGCAACGATGAGTTCGTTGCACTGTTGCTCTCTTTCTCAGCTTTCGCGGTGGGCTACTTGGCCCGCCCGATCGGCGGCGTCATCTTCGGGCGTTTGGGCGACAAGATTGGTCGCAAGTACGTCCTTGTATTCACGCTGGTGCTTATCGGCGTCGCGACCGTCCTCATAGGTGCGCTGCCTGATTATTCAGTGATCGGCGTGGCGGCGCCCACCATCCTGGTTCTTCTTCGCCTCGCCCAAGGCATCGGTGTTGGCGGCGAATGGGGCGGAGCAGTTCTGCTGTCCAGTGAATTCGGCGACCCCAACAAGCGTGGCTTCTGGTCCTCCGCTGCACAGATTGGCCCGCCCGCGGGCAACCTGATGGCCAATGGGGTCCTCGCCATCCTGGCTGCTTCACTCAGCAACGAGGCCTTCCTTTCCTGGGGCTGGCGCGTCGCCTTCCTGGCATCCGCACTCCTGGTGGTCTTTGGCCTGATCATCCGCCTCAAGCTCGAAGAAACCCCGGTCTTCAAGGCAATTCAAGCCCACGGTGAACGACCCAAAGCACCCATCAAAGAGGTCTTCACCACTGAACCCAAGGCCTTGGTTTCAGCAGCGCTCTCCCGGGTCTGCCCGGACGTCCTCTACGCGCTTTTCACGGTGTTTGTAGCGGTTTACGCCACCAAGCAACTTGGCATGACCACGGGTAATGTCCTGGCAGCCATCCTCATCGGATCCGCATTCCAGCTGTTTCTCATTCCGTTGGCCGGCGCTCTTACAGACCGCTTCAACCGCCGCCTCGTCTACGGCGTTACAGCGGCCGCTACAGCCGTATACATTCCCCTGTTCTTCCTCATGATCCAGGGCAAGTCAGTGGTTATGCTGACCATCGGCACAGTGATCGGTTTGGCGCTCCACGCGTTCATGTATGGCCCACAGGCCGCCTTCATCACTGAGCAGTTCCCTGCCCGCCTGCGCTATGCCGGCAGCTCACTGGCTTACACCCTGGCCGGCGTGATTGGTGGAGCCGTTGCGCCCATCATCTTCACTGCTCTCTACGGCGCGGCATCCGGCGGCTGGTATTTGATCGCCGGATACCTCGTCCTGACAGCCGTTGTCACGATCGTGGGCATGCTCCTGGGCCGGGATCCGAAGCCCGAAGAAGACCTTCGCCTGCTGCAGGAGTCGGCCGCCTAACTGGCGACGAAGCGGATGATGGAGACCGTGATGCAAACGACCACCCCGACGCAATCGAGCACCCCGACGCAATCGAGCACTGCGAAGAGGGTCCGCTCGGTGCGACCCGTCGGCACCCGTGCCGTCCTTGCGGAGCTGGATGGGCTGCAGGACGTACTGGCCCTGCAGGACATGCTCTACAAGTCTCCGCTTCCTGGCCAGGTAGACGTCCTGGCAGCAGCCGAAACCGTGATGGTCGTTGGCGAATCCGCAGCGGCAACCCGGGCCATCGGTGCCCGGTTGCTCGAACTGGAACTCATCGCGACGAAGTCGACCGACTCCGGGCTGGTGGTCATCGATACCGTGTACGACGGCGATGACCTTGCCGATGTCGCGGGGCTCACCGGGCTTAGCGTGGAGGGCGTGATTGCGGCTCACACCGGCCAGATTTGGACTGTTGCATTCGCTGGCTTCGCTCCCGGATTTGGCTACATGGTGGGCGAGAATGACGTCTTAACGGTTCCCCGCCGCTCCTCGCCGCGCACGGCAGTTCCCGCTGGCTCTGTGGCTCTGGGCGGCCAGTACTCCGCCGTCTATCCCCGGCGTTCTCCCGGCGGTTGGCAGCTGATTGGCCGAACGGGAGCCCGGATGTGGGACTTGGACCGCTCGCAACCGGCCCTGGTTCGGCCCGGTGACAGGGTGCAGTACCGCGCTGTACGTGAGGTTGTGACGGCTCGCGAGGTTGTCACAACCAGTGTTGAGCATCAAGTCGAACCCGACGCGGATCACCACACGGACTTCGGCCTGCGGATACTCAACCCCGGCGCGCAAAGCCTCATCGAGGACCTGGGCCGCAGAGGCTACGGTGCCTTGGGTGTCTCGGCGGCCGGTGCGTTGGACAGGGCATCGCTCCGCCGGGCCAACCGTCTTGTCGGCAACAACTCGTCGGCTGCAGCCATCGAAACCGTCAATGGCGGACTTACGGTGGAAGCGTTCGGCGACCAGGTGATTGCTGTGACAGGTGCGCCGACAACTCTAACGGTCCAGTCGCCGTCGTCGGCTGATTCCGAGGAGCCTGACGGAGACGCCCAGGACGCAGTGCGCACCGTCCCGATGGCTGCTCCATTCGCATTGCTCGACGGCGAAGTTCTTGCGCTCGGACCGCCCGAGGCCGGGTTCCGGAACTACGTCGCAATCCGCGGCGGCATAGCGGTCCCCGCAGTCCTGGGGAGTCGTTCGGCCGATACGATGTCCGGGATTGGACCGGCCCCACTGGTGGTTGGGCAGGAGCTTCTGGCGGGCGACGCCACGGCCTCCACTGCCGTTGGAAGCCCGGAGCTGCAACCGGAGTTCCCAGGTACGGGCGTCACTGTGCTCGATGTGGTTCCCGGACCGCGCGCTGACTGGTTCGATCAATCGGCCATCGAGTCCCTAACAAGCCAGGAATGGGTGGTCACGCCACAATCCAACCGCGTTGGCATGCGACTGGACGGGACTCCTCTCCAGCGCGCCCGCGAGGGTGAACTTCCCAGTGAGGGGACTATGGCTGGTGCCCTCCAGATCCCGCCCGCGGGCCTCCCCGTGCTGTTCTTGGCCGACCACCCCATCACCGGTGGTTACCCCGTGATCGGCGTCGTTCGCGACGAACACCTTGACCTTGCCGGGCAGGTCCCCATTGGCGGACGGATCCGGTTCCGGATGGTCCCCGATTCCCCCGACTTCACCAAGACCCCAGAGAAGTGAGTATTTGATGCGAAAGGTCCTGATTGCGAACCGCGGAGAAATCGCTGTTCGAGTCGCCCGAGCCTGCGATGACGCCGGCATCTCGTCCGTGGCCGTCTATGCGGATATCGACGCCGACGCAATGCACGTAAGTGCCGCGGATGAAGCCTACAGCTTGGTCGGAAACAGCCCTGCTGAGACATACCTCAACGTCGCGAAGCTGCTCTCCATTGCCGAGCAGTCGGGGGCTGACGCCGTCCACCCCGGATATGGCTTCCTCTCGGAAAACGCTGACTTTGCGCAAGCAGTCCTCGACGCCGGACTCGAGTGGATCGGTCCGTCGCCGGAGTCGATCCGCCAGTTGGGCAACAAGATTACAGCCCGCGAGATCGCCGTCCGGGCTGGAGCCCCCCTTGTGGCCGGTAGCGATGGGCCGGTTGCCACTGCTGCTGAAGCCCGGGCGTTTGCCGAGGAACACGGACTGCCGGTGGCCATCAAGGCGGCCTTTGGCGGCGGTGGTCGCGGGCTCAAGGTTGTCCGCGAACTGGCCGAAGTGGAGGAGGCCTTCGACTCCGCAGTGCGTGAAGCCATCACAGCGTTCGGGCGGGGGGAATGCTTCGTTGAACAGTACCTTGACAGGCCGCGGCACGTTGAGGCGCAGGTCATCGCGGATAACCATGGCAACGTCGTTGTGGTGGGCACGCGCGATTGCTCCCTCCAACGCCGTCACCAGAAGCTCGTGGAAGAGGCGCCCGCGCCTTTCCTTACCGAGTCCCAGCAGCAGCAGATCTATGACGCCGCCAAGGCAATCGTCCGCGAGGCCGGCTATTACGGCGCCGGGACTGTTGAATTCTTGGTCTCCGCGGATGGGGCGGTGGCCTTCCTTGAGGTAAATACGCGCCTGCAGGTAGAGCACCCCATTACCGAGGAAACGGCCGGGATAGACCTCGTTCAGGAGCAGTTCCGTATTGCAGCCGGCCTGCCCTTGAGCATTTCCGAGGATCCCATCGCCCGCGGCCATTCCTTTGAGTTCCGCATCAACGCCGAGGACGTTGGCCGCGGATTCCTTCCTTCCCCGGGCACAGTCGCATCGTTCCAAGCGCCCACGGGTCCCGGCATTCGCTTGGACACCGGCGTGCGCGCGGGCTCGTTTATTGCACCGCAGTTCGATTCGCTCCTGGCCAAATTGATTGTTACTGGTGCAGACCGCCAGCAAGCGCTGCGCCGCGCACGCCGTGCGCTTGCGGAAATGGAGATCACCGGACTGCCCACCGTGTTGCCATTCCACCGAGCGGTTGTGGAGTCCGATGACTTTACATCCGTAGCCGGGCTGCGCGTTCACACGCGTTGGATCGAGACGGACTTTGCAGATCAGATCCCCGTTGATTCCGAATACAACGTGGTCGCACCCGGTGGCGTGCGGCGCACCATCACCGTGGATGTCGACGGCAAGCGGCTCGCAGTGGGACTCCCGGCTGATCTGCTGGAGGGCTGGGCCCGGTCAGGGCAGGGACTTCCCTCAGGCTCGGTGGTCACGGGACTGCAGGGTGATTCCCTGGGAGCGTCCGATTCAACGGGAGCCTCGCCAGCGGAATCAGCCCTGGTCTCCAGCATGGCCGGCACCGTAGTGAAGTGGCTCGTGGAGCCCGGCACCGAGGTCTCAGCAGGCGACCCGTTACTGGTGGTCGAGGCGATGAAGATGGAAACGCAGGTTGCAGCCCACCGAGCAGGCACGCTCTCCGAAGTGCTCTCGGCACCCGGCGGAGTGGTCTCCGCCGGAGCCGTGCTGGCGCACATCCAGTAGTGGGTCAGGAGCGCCGCTGGAACGTCGCTAACCCGCTATTCCGTGGTGGGGCAGCAACGGATTAGTGGCCAAGCAACGAGGTTTTGGCTCCCAAAATGCTGTCCAATAGGCCGTTGCGGAACTTGCCCGAGGGGTCGTTGGTGATGGCGAGGCTGCAGAAGTCCTCGAAGCGTGGGTAGAGGGCCGCGAAGTCGTACAGGCTTGGCGTGAAGAGCTTGCCCCAGTGCGGCCTGGCGCCGAAGGGACGCAGTGCTTCTTCAAGCTCGGGGAGTACCGCTTCCACCTCGGCTTGCAGTGGCTTCCATGTGAAGTGGAGGGCCACGCTCTGTTGCTCATAGAACGGGCTGAGCCAGAACTCGTCCGCGGCTACTGTGCGGATTTCGGAGATGAACAGCAGCGGCGCCAGCTTGTCCGCGAGCTCTCGGACAGCTTGAAGAGCCGCGGGCGCGTGCTCAAGCGGCAGGAGGAATTCGCTCTGCAGTTCCTCACCGTTGCTGGGCGTGAATTCGTGGCGGAAGTGCGGCAGGCGGTCCAGCCATTTGCCGGGCTCGTCCAGCTGGCCCGTGCAGTTCTCCGCCGACATCCCGGGCAGCGGGTGGAGAGCGGCAGTAGCGGCGGTTGCACCGAAGAGCTCGGGCAGGGCTGGCTCGGAGTCCAGGGCTTTGAACCATACCTGCGGGATGGACCCGCCGGTGTAGTCGGTGAAAAAGCTGACGCTGTACGCGGCCGACGCGATGTTCGCGAAGTCAGCCAAAGCCCTCTCCCACGGCAGTCCCGTGAGCACGCGCTGCCGCATCTGATAGCTCGGCCGGACGGCCAGTTCCAGTCCTGTGACGATTCCCAGGGCGCCGATTCCCACAACACTGGCGAGGAACTCGTCGTCGTCCGAAGTAAGTGTCACCAGCTCGCCATTTGCCCGCACCAGGTCGATACTTACGACGGCGCCAGCCAAGGAGGGATTGCCGACACCACTGCCGTGCGTCCCGGTTTGGATAGCTCCGGCTACCGAGATGTGGGGGAGCGAAGCGAGGTTGTGGATGGCATAACCCTGTTCCTCGACCGCCCGGCAAAGTGCGCCATAGCTGATACCGCCGCTGACTTTGACGGTGCCCTTCCCGGCATCAAGTGAGATTTCCTGCGGCAATGCATCCAGGAGAACGTGCATGCCATCGGTGTCTGCGACCTTGTTGAAGGAGTGGCGGGAACCGAGGGCCTTTATCCGCGGCGCGTTGGCCACAAGCCCGCGCAGCTGGTCCACGGAGGTGGGCCGCTGGACGTCAGCGGACGAATACTCAAGGTTTCCTGCCCAGTTCTTCATTGAATGATCTTCCCGCTTGGTTACTTATCGGCTTCCGTAATTGTTAACGTTCACAACTAATTGCGTCAAGATGTGTCCAACTTGGCTGAAGCAGAGCTGGAGCCGGGGGACGCTAGTCCTTCAGTGGACGGCGAGCCAGCCATGCCGCGACAATCGCGCCGGAGATGTTGTGCCACAGCGAGAAGACGGCGGAGGGCAGCGCAGCCAGCGGACTAAAGTGCGCCGTGGCAAGGGTCGCGGCCAAGCCGGAGTTCTGCATGCCAACCTCGAATGCCAGGGCGCGGCGGGCCTTGTCATCCAGGCGGCCCAGTTTGCCGGCGAGATAACCCAGGCCCAGCCCAAAGCCATTGTGGAGGACAACTGCGAGGAACACGATGGCGCCGGCTGCAACGATCTTGCTGGCGCTGCCGGCCACGACGATCGCCACGATCAGTGAAATCACGACGGCGGACGCCCACGGAAGTGCCGGAAGCACCTTTGCGACGAGCTTGGATAGGAAGAGTCGAGCGAGCAGGCCTGCGATGACCGGAAGCAACACGGTCTTCACGATGTCCAGGACCATGGCGCCGGCATCAATGTGCAGGAATGAACCGGCCAACAAGAGGGTAATTGCCGGCGTGACGATGGGAGCGATCAACGTGGAAACCGAGGCAACAGCGACCGACAAGGCCACGTCACCTTTGGCCAGGAACGCCATTACGTTGGACGCTGTACCGGACGGTGCGCAGCCAACAAGAATAAGGCCGACGGCGAGCTCGGGCGGAAGCTGAAGCAGCACGGCAATCAACCAGCCTGCCCCAGGCATGATCACGTAGTGCGCCACAATGCCGAGTGCCACAGCCCACGGACGGCGCGCCACAGAAGCGAAGTCGGGCGGCGTCAGGGTGAGGCCCATGCAGAACATGATGACGCCCAGTAAGTAAGGAACGGCGACGCCCATGGGCTTGAACATTTCCGGAAGGAGGAACCCGAGCACGCCAGCCAACACAACCAGGAGCGGGAAAACCGTCACGGCTATCCGCGCGATCTTGGCCTCTGCGGCGAGGGCTGCGTTGACGGGAGCCGCGGACCCTGAGGTCTCTGTCTGGGAATTCGTTGCCTCAAGCATTTATCCATGCTCACATGGGTCCGCGGGCATGGCTGAGTTCGTTACTTCCACCGCGGCATATATGTCAGATGACCGCTGTTTCGGATGCGTGTGTCAGCCGTTCAGCTTTCCCGCGAGCCTTTCGCGCATGAGGATACTTGCTTCGTTGAGTCCGATGAACTCCACCTCGCGCCCGTGATTGCGGTACTTCTCAGTGACCGAGTCCAGCACGGCAATAGTGGATGCATCCCAAAGGTGCGAGTTATGGAGATCGATCACCACGCGATCTATGCCCTCCGAGGAATCCTTTGCGTAGTCGAACTGGGTGTACAGATCATTGGATGAGGCAAAGAAGAGTTCTCCGTCCACTGTGTAAGTAGCCACGGTTTCCCCGTTGAGCTCCAGTTCGGTGCGCTCGACAGTGGCGAAATGCGCCACGCGGCGCGCAAACAGCACCATCGCGGTCATGACGCCGACGCCGACACCCACCGCCAGATTGTGCGTCGCCACAACAGCGGCAACAGTGATCAGCATGACGGCGGTCTCTGATTTGGGAAGGCGTTTCAGGGTGGATAGCCGAACAGAATGCCACTCGAAGGTAATCAGGGAAACGAAGATCATCACGGCAACAAGGGCAGCCATGGGAATCATCCCCACAATGTCGCCCAGGACAACCACCAGGACCAGCAGGAAGACGCCGGCCAGGAACGTTGAGAGCCTGCTCCGGGCCCCAGATCCCTTGACGTTGATCATTGTCTGTCCAATCACCGCACAACCGCCCAGGCCACCAAGGAATCCCGTGACGATGTTGGCCAGTCCCTGACCCCAGGAAACCCGTGTTTTGTCGGAGCGGGTATCCGTGACGTCATCCACCAACTTGGCCGTCAGCAGTGATTCGAGGAGGCCCACGAGGGCCATGGACAATGCGAAGGGCGCAATGATCTGGAACGTCTCCAGGTTCAGTGGGACATTGGGCAGGAAGAACCCGGGCAGGCTGTGGGGGAGCTCGCCTTTGTCACTGACCGTCGGAACATCGATATGCCCCAGAACCGTCACCAGAGTGATGACCACGATCGCCACGAGGGGCGCGGGAATGGCCGTGGTCAGGCGGGGTAGGCCAAAGACCATGACGAGTCCCACGGCAACAATTGGATAAACCATCCACGGGACATTGAAGAGTTCCGGCATCTGCGAGATGAACACCAAAATGGCCAGTGCGTTCACGAAGCCGATCATCACCGATCGCGGAATGAAGCGCATGAGCCGGGTGACACCGAGGACAGCGAGGATGATCTGGAAGACACCCGCCAGGATGATCGTTGCGATCAGGTAGTCGAGTCCGTGCTCCTTCATCACGGGAGCGATGACCAAGGCCACAGCCCCTGTCGCTGCGGAGATCATGGCTGGACGGCCACCAACAAGGGCCGTGACCACACCCATGGTGAAGGAAGCGAACAACCCGACCCGGGGATCGACGCCCGCGATGACCGAGAACGCGATGGCCTCTGGAATGAGCGCCAGTGCAACCACGAGTCCAGCCAGGGATTCCGTCAGCAGGCGGCGGGGCGAGCGGAAGGTTGCCCGCAGTGACATGAGTTGCTCGGGAGTCATGGCGTCCTTACAGTGCAGTCTGGCGGTAACGCTCAATCTGCTTTAGACGCCGCTGGAGGCTATCGCGCCGCGGGTGCGGTACGACGTCGGGCGCCTCAGCGGTGAGGTCAATGTGTTCGGTTCCGTACTGCCACAGCAGGAGGTCATCCAGGAGGCGGTCGGGGCCCGGGGAGTAGCGGTGATCCAGGGCTTTGCGGACCTCCGTGATCCGGTTGGCACTAAGGAGCCCCGCGAGTTCCACGGTTTTGGTGAGTCCGTGGGCGGCCAGAAGTTCGGCAGCCCACCCCCAGTCGTCATCAACTTTACGGTCAACGTGAGGCAGTAGCGTACGCCAGACATCCCGAACGCGGTTGGGAGTCAGCGGGGAAGCGCCCTCGCCATGCAGGTCCCAATAGCTTCTAACCTCTTCGTACCGCTCATGGAGGTCCGCGAAGGCGCTTTCCACTGTTTCCAACATGGCCGCAGTGGCTGTGAACTGGCGATCGAAATGCGGGGTCCATGCGCGCGGATCCTCCGCCTTGAACCGGATATCGTGCTCGATCTCGCTCCAGGCGTGCGCAAAAACCGTGCGGATCTGGCACTCGAAGAAGTAGCTGCCGTTGGCAGGCATGTCCGGGTTGAAGACGTGCTGATACTCCTTGACGGCCTCATTCTGGATGGTTCGCAGGATCAGGTGCCGGCTGGAGTAGCCGTACGTGCCCGATTCGATGGATCCGATGTCCTTCTCGCGGTCTCCACGGCAATCGAAGAGCTGGCGTTGGCGCTTGATGATGTTGGCTACGGCTGCGTTCTCGGCAGGCAGTTTGGTGATGACGCGGATGCCCACCATGTCATTCAAGGTGCGGAACGGGTCCGGGAATTTGAGGACCCGCGGGCCGCCCGGCTCCAAAGGATCATCCGTGCGTGAGATCTTTTCGCGGAACGACTCCACGGTTTTGGTTCGCCCGGTGACAAACAGGGGAGTGACTTCGGCGTCGTTGAGCATGTCCCTTAGGGTTAGCAGCACATCCCGTGTAACCCGCTTCAGGGCAGGGCGAACACGCTCATAGAGCGCCACGTTCGCATCCACTGCATCGCGCTGGTCCTGGTCCAGGCTGTCCCAATTGCTTGCCATGCCCCCAGCTTACGGGGCGGGTCCGACACCGCGGAGGGCCACCCGCCGTCGGGGTGCCCTAGCCAAAGTTGCGGGACGTCACGATAGGCTCGGTACAAAGGAGGGCGCAATGTTGCGGCACAAGTACAGCTACGGCGAACACCCCAGTCAATGGGGCGAACTCTTCATACCGGAACCGAACAACGGAAACCATCGCGGCGCGTCAGCCGTCGCGGGTGGTGTTGCGGTGGTGATCCACGGCGGCTACTGGCGCTCACAGTACGGCGCCGAGCTCGGTGAGCCCTTGGCCCGCGACCTCGCGGCGCATGGAATTACCGCCTGGAACCTTGAATACCGGCGGGCCGGCAACGGCGGTGGTTGGCCCCATACATTCGAAGACATCCTGGCCGGCATTGACCATCTCGCCGAGATCGCCGGGAAGCACGAGCTCCAGCTGGGCAAGGTAGTGGCCTTGGGCCACTCCGCTGGCGGTCACCTGGCTGTGTGGGCCGCCGGACGGCAGCGCCTCTCGGCCATCGGAGCGCCCGACGCCGACCGCCAACTGGTGCGCGGACCGGAGGATAACGCCGTCCACCTGACGGGCGTCGTCAGCCAGTCCGGCTTGCTGAACCTGGCCGCGGCCGAAAAACTGAACCTCAGCAATGGTGCAGTCTGCAACCTCATGGGCGGCGATTCTGCCAGATACCCCAAACGGCATAAATACGCAGATCCCATGAGCTCACTGCCCATTGATGTTCCGGTTTTCGCCGTCCATGCCACCGAGGACGAGGACGTTCCAGCCAGTCAGTCCGAGGCCTATGTCGCCGCAGCAACGGCTGCCGGCAGCGCAGCGCAATTGCTGCGTGTCCCTGGGGATCACTTCGATCTGATAGATCCAAAGGCCGTGGCCTACAAGAAGTGCCGCGAATTGGTACAACGCCTGCTCTCCTGAATCACTGGTAGCGCCCGCCCTTCCTCTGGCAGAGTGGTCCCATGCTGACTGTGATTGGCGAGGCCTTGGTTGACGTCGTGCAGCGCCCCAGTGGAATCGAGGCGCACGTTGGCGGCAGCCCGCTCAACGTCGCGGTTGGCTTGGCGCGTTTGGATCACCCAGTGCAGTTCATCGGGCGGTTTGGCAAGGACGCGTACGGCGATTCCGTTGCGGCGCACCTCCGGTCCAGTTCCGTGATGGTCCCCCTTCCGCCTGACGGCAAACCCACCAGCATAGCCACGGCAGTGATCGACGACGACGGCGCCGCCACCTACACCTTCGATCTCACCTGGGATTTGCCGGGACTCGGAGAGCGGTTGCCGCTCATGCTGCAGGGCGCCACGTTGCTGCATACGGGTTCAATAGCCACCGCCTTGGAGCCTGGTGCCGCGGACGTGCTTGCCGCCGTCGAGCATGCCCACCCGAGCAGCACCATCAGCTTCGATCCCAACTGCCGCCCCAGCATCATTACCGATCGTGATTACGCACGGAGGCAGGCCGAACGCTTCGTAGTGCTCTCCGACGTCGTCAAAGCTTCTGACGAAGATCTCGAATGGCTGTATCCGGGCGTTGATCCGCTGGAGTCGGCGCGCCGCTGGTTGTCGCTGGGAGGTACGGAAGGACCCGCCCTTGTGGTGGTGACGCGGGGGGCGCGCGGTCCGTGGGGAATCACGGCCGTCGGTGAGACCCAGGTCCCGGCGCCTTCCGTGACCGTGGTGGATACCGTTGGTGCCGGCGATTCGTTCATGGCCGGGCTGCTGTCGGCCATAGTTGACCACGGTCTGGACGGTGCGCAAAACCGCGGGGCTCTCAGGGCCATGCCGGCTGAGACCCTTGCCGCCATCATGGACCACGCGACCCGTGCTGCCGCCGTCACGGTGTCGCGGGCAGGGGCTAATCCGCCCACGCGGGCTGAGCTCAACCATCGTGCTGTTGCAAGCTAAAACTGTTGCCGGTGATTTCCGGCCAAGAGGAGGTGCGTTATGAAAGACCACGATCCTTCCGCTGTGACGCCCGCGCCGGAATTACAGGTCGCGAGCGAGTCGTTCAACGACGGCGATACCTTGGGTCCGGATCAGCGGAGCGGGATTCTGGGTGCGGGCGGCAAAGATATGTCTCCCCAGCTGAGCTGGAGCGGAGCTCCGGAGGGGACAAGGAGTTTCGCTGTCACAATGTGGGATCCCGATGCTCCCGATCCTGGTGGCTACTGGCATTGGGCGGTGCTTAATATTCCACCTGAGGTATCTAGCGTTCCGGCCGGTTCCGGTGGCCAAGACGGCCACGCCTTGCCTGCTGGTGCCTTCCAGTTAAAGAACGACGGCGGCCGCAGCGGCTATGTCGGGGCGGCGCCACCCAGAGGGCACGGACCGCATCGGTACATAGTGGCCGTGCATGCGCTGGACGTGGAGGACCTGGGCATCGAAAAGGATTCCGATGCACGCATACTTGCTTCAGCCCTTCCTGCGCACACGTTGGCGCGCGGCACCATCACGGGCATGTTCGAGCGTTAGCGGCGGCATTTGGGTTCCAACAGCCACGTAGACTGACATGATGCGCCTCGTAGCAAGTGATATTGACGGCACCATCCTCGGTCATGACGGCAAGATCAGTGATCGGACCGTCAAGGCATTCAAAGCATGCCGGGACGCTGGGGTGGAGCTTGTGTTCGTCACGGGCCGTCCGCCGCGCTGGTTGTACCCGCTCCAGGAACAACTCGGACACAGCGGTATCGTGATCTGCTCCAACGGGGCCGTGGTCTGGGATCTTGAAACTGAGAAGCCCATTTCTTCCTGCACGTTGGATATCACCTCCATTTTTGAAGCGCGACGCATCATCAAGTCCCTGCGGCCGGACGCTTTGTTCGCCGTGGAAACGCTGACTGGTTTTCAACTGGAGCCGGGCTTCCTCGAGAACGAAACAAGCGAACTGCTGGCCGAGTTCACCCCTGCACCGCTGGATCAGACGCTGACGGCGGATGCCGCCGTCGTGAAGTTCCTGGCGATAACCCGCAGAGGCACCCCGGACGAATTCCTTGCCGAAGTTCAGCCTGCCGTTGCCCATCTGGTCAGCACCACGCACTCGGCACCGCGCACCGCAATGCTTGAGATGTCCGTGCCCGGCATCAACAAGGCCGTCACCCTGGCGAAGTACGCCGAGTCGTTGGGCATCGAGGCCGCCGACGTCGTGGCCTTCGGGGATATGCCCAACGACATCGAGATGCTCCGCTGGGCCGGTCACGGCTACGCGATGGCCAGCGGCCACCCGGAAGCCATCCTCGCTGCGGGGCAGCAGGCGCCACACTTCGACGACGACGGCGTGGCCCAGATCCTGGAAGCGATTCTGGCGGAGCAAACGGTCTAAAGCCCCTGCAATCACGGATGCCGGACGCCGCGACCTGCCAGCACTGCGCGGTAGCCCTCCATGTATGTGGGGAAGGCGAACTCGAAGCCAGTCCCGCGCAGCCTCTTATTGGAGCAGCGTTTGTCTCCGGGGCCAGCGTGGGCGTCTTCCGACGCCGTCGGTGGTTCGGGGATTCCCATTTCCAAAGCAAGAAACCGCATGACGTCACCCATCTCGGCCGCATGGTCGTCTACGCCTACGTAGACGGGATCCGGGTCTTGATCCATGGTGGTGAGGTGGACGATCATGGCCGCGGCATCGTCCCTGTGAACGCGGTTGGTGTGCCGGGGTCGCGCTGGAATCACAGCTTGCCCTGACCGGACTTGGTCGATCAGTCTCGTTCGCCCGGGACCATAAATGCCGCCGAGCCTCAGGGAGATGGGTTGAATATTTGTTCCCTGGGTACGGGCGAACAGCATATTTTCAGCCTCCACCAGCACTTTGCCACTGAACCGTGTGGGCTCGGTGGGTGTGGTCTCGTCCACCACCGCTCCGTCGGAATCCTTGTAGACGGCTGTCGAGGAGACGAACAATATACGTTCCGGTTCAACAGAATCACGGTCCAAGGCGTCCAGAACATTTCGGAGGCCGTCTATATACGCCGCACGGTATGCCTCCTCGGTGGAAGAATCAGCGGCGACTGCGACCACAACGATGTTCACATCTGCTGGGATGACCGGGACTCCACGTGCGAGGTCCGCCTGCATGCCCCGGATCTCGGTGGGAAGTTTTTCCGGAGAGCGGCGCAGCCCGATCACGTCATGGCCCAGCCCTGCGAATCGCAGTCCGGCTTCGGTCCCAAGGTCGCCGCACCCGGCAATCAACACAGTCATGCCACTAGTTTCGCAGCCCTAATGCTCCGCCAAGCTGTCACCAACTTCCCAGTCTCCATACAACCCGCGTTCAACTTGGGCCCATAGGCTTTCAGCCACAGACCCGTTTGCTTGTTGGATGTAGGGGAATCATGGCCAAGCGTAGGATCAACGACTTCAACACCGCTCCATTGCGGCGGATCGAGCCGGATCACCACTGGAGGTCACTTCGCCAGGGCGACCGCGTCAGCGTAACCCTGACGCCGGGGTACGAATCGGCTGGCATAGTGGATGCCATTACCGGCGATGCAACAGCAGTTTGGGTGGAGCTCGACGGCGGTCGGGGCCGCACGCTGGTGCACATCAGCGATGACGTGGCGGTGGTGCCCCTGGAGAAGGCGACGGTCACGGAGGAGTCATAGGCGCCTATGCGCAATGGGCTACGCTTCGGATGTGACGCTGCCATATTTCCTCCGCAAGGACGGCACCGTGGGGCCGCTGGCCCTGGCTCACCGCGGATTCTCCATGAATGGGTTGGAGAACTCCATGGCTGCTTTTCGTGCCGCCGTTGAGCTGGGAAACCTGCACCTTGAAACTGACGTGCACACCACCTCCGATGGGGTCCTCCTCGTTTTCCACGATTCTTCCTTGGATCGGGTCACCAATTCTTCTGGCCGGATCGCCGAGCTCACAGCGGCCGAGGTGGCGCAGGCCCGCATCGGGGGAGTGGAACCTGTGCCAACCTTTGACGAGTTGGTGGCAGCTTTCCCCGATGCCCGCCTGAACCTGGACGTGAAGGACTGGAATTCCGTCAAACCGATGGCCGAGGCTATCGAGAAGCACGGCATCCATAGCCGGGTGTTGGTAACGAGCTTCTCCGACCGGCGTCGTCGTGCAGTCTTGAAACTCCTCAGCCAGCCGACGGCTTCTTCGGCTGGCAGCAGCCTGACCGCTCTTTTCGTACTTCTTGGACCCGTACTGCCGGCGCGTTTGGCCCGCAAGGTGCTCACCGGCGTCGATGCTTTCCAAGTGCCGGTCCGCTATGGGCGAGTCCCCGTGGTGACTTCCGGATTTGTTCGTCGCGCCCATCGCTTGGGTATCCAAGTTCACGTCTGGACCATCAACGAGCCCGCTGAAATGGGGCGTCTACTGGATCTGGGTGTGGACGGCATCGTGTCCGACAGGCTGGACCTGCTGAAGGACCTTATGGTGCGCAGGGGGCACTGGGTTTAGGGGGCCATCTCGATGGCTGCCGTACGGACTTGGCTGGCCCGGATCCGCTCGAGATCGAACTTGCTTCTGCGATCGAAAGTGAAGATGCCATTCATTTCCTGGAAAACGTCCGTCAGCTGCGTATAGCAATAGCCGAACATGTCCGGGTTATCCAGGAGTACGCCACACAGTCCGTCGAAACGGGCGTAGAACTCATCCTCGTTGCTGACGCGCTCGCCGTAACCCCACGACGTCGATACGTCCGATCCGAGGCCAGCTTCCGCCGCCGCTTGGCGCGCCTCCGTCTCATTCCACCAAATGCCGCCGAATTCGGACACGAAATACGGCTGGCCGGCGTAAGGCACGGAGTATTCCTCACCCTGTGGATTCCTGTTAACAAACGGCTTCCCGTCTGAAAGGCCCTGCTGCTCGATCCGGAACTGCTCCGGATTCTGCTCGTAGGAATGGGAGTCGTAAATGTCGGTTTCGCGGATGCGGTGGGAGTATCCGGATGCGTCGATGACCGGCCGCGTGGGATCAGCTGATTTCGTGGCAAGGAACATGGCCTGCGTGACGTCATCCAATACCGTCAGTCGATCATGCAGGACCTGGTGCGTTTCGTTGAGCGGGCACCATCCGATGATCGAAGGATGGTTGAAGTCCCGCTGCAGAACCTCAAGCCATTGGGCTACGAAACTCGTTGTCGGCTTCTGGTTGTGGCCAATGGTTCCTCCTCCGGAGACGCCCCAATCGCCGAACTCACCCCAGACCAGGTAGCCGAGTCGGTCTGCGTGATAGAGAAAACGCTCCTCGAACACCTTTTGGTGGAGTCGTGCACCGTTGAATCCTGCCGCCATGGACAACTCGATGTCCTTGACCAACGCAGCCTCGTCCGGCGCGGTCATCAGCGACTCCGGCCAATAGCCCTGGTCCAGCACCAATCTTTGGAACACGGCCTTGCCATTGACACGAACCACTTTGCCGTCAAGGGCCACTGAACGAACGGCTGCGTAGCTGCTGACGCGGTCAACGACGGCTCCGGCAGTGTCCCGGACTGTCACCTCAAGGTCGTAAAGGAACGGGTCCTCGATGCACCAAGGGCGCAGTGACTCGGCGGGAATGCTCAGCCGCAATGTTGGCGTGAGATCCAAGTCGGCCCTGGCCGTGGTTTCCACAGTTACGTCGCCCTTATCGCTGAGGACAGCAGTCACCGTATGCCCCGCGCGGTTCTGGCTGATCGGAACCTCAATCGTGATGCTTGACGCGGCCAGGTTGGGAGTCATTCGGAGGCGTTTAACGTGGACCTCCGGGACGGCTTCCATCCAGACCGTCTGCCAGATTCCAGTGGTGCGGGTGTACTGGCAATGAGTGTTGTTGTACCAGGTTGCCTGCTTGCCCCGTGCCTGCATCTCGTGCCGCGAGTCACGTGCCCGGACAACGATGACCGCTTCCGTGCCGGGCTCGGTCACTCCACCAAGATCGGCAGTGAAGGGGGTGAAACCACCCCTGTGGCGGGCCACTTCAATGCCGTTGACCCAGACAGTCGCGTCGTGATCCACGGCGCCGAAGTGCAGGAGCACGTTGTGGCCAGCCCACTCCTGGGGAATGGTCACGGTGCGTCGGTACCAAACCGCTTCCATGAAATCCACGTGCTCAATTCCGGAAAGGACCGATTCCGGCGCGAACGGCACCAGAATCTCACCGGTGAGCTCCCGCTTGGCGAGGCCGCGCTCCAAACCTGAGTCACCGGCGTCGATCTCAAAACCCCAGATTCCATTGAGGTTGATCCAGTTTTCGCGGACAAGTTGGGGACGGGGATGCTCGGGCTTGGGAAGGGCCGGCATCGAGTTTGGCTGTGTCAACGCATCTCTTTCGAAAGGGGAGGGGTTCGATTTCCAGTCAAGCGCATCACCGGAAAATGTGCACCCACCCGCCAGCGCACGTGAGATGGTGTTTCTACCACTAGCCGCCGCGCGAGGAGATTGACGTGACGAGTTTCCGCTTGGCCATCATTGATGACTATCAGCAGGTCGCCAGCGACTACGCACCTTGGGATTCACTGCTCGACGACGGCGTGAAGGTCAGCGTTTTCAGCGCACCTTTTGTTTCGGAAGAGCAGGCTGTGGCAGCTTTGGCACCGTTCGACATCATTGTGGCGATGCGCGAACGGACGCGTTTCCCTCGCCGTGTGCTTGAGTCATTGACCAACCTGAAACTGCTTGTGACCACGGGCATGGCCAATGCTGCGATCGATCTTGAGGCAGCGTCGGAGCGTGGCATCCTGGTGTGCGGAACTGGCGGTTCGCCAGCAGCGGCACCGGAGATGACGTGGGCGTTGCTGCTCGCATTTGCCCGCAACCTGGCGGTGGAGGAAAACTCGCTGCGGGCAGGCGGCTGGCAGACCGCCGTCGGGTTTGAACTCGAAGGCAAGACGCTGGGAATCGTCGGCCTGGGCAAGATTGGGAAGCGCATTGCGGGCTACGCGAAAGCCTTTGGCATGGATGTTTTGGCATGGAGCCAGAACCTTACGGCGGAGACGGCCGAGGCCGCCGGAGCCCGGAAGGTGAGCAAAGAGGAGCTGTTCCGGGAGTCCGATGTGGTGACGTTGCACCTGCGGCTTTCTGAGCGGACCGAGGGCATCGTAGGAGCGGAAGAGCTGAGGCTCCTGGGTCCCGAAGGGGTGCTCGTCAACACCGCGCGGGGGCCACTGGTGGATGAGGCAGCGTTGATTCGGGCGCTGGAGGAAGGCTGGATTCGTGGAGCTGCCATGGATGTCTTTGACGAAGAGCCGCTGCCCGCTGGACATGCTTTGCTTCATTCGTCGCGAACCGTGCTCTCGCCACACATCGGTTACGTGACGCACGAGAGCTACCGGCAGTTTTACGGTGGTGCATTCGAGGACGTAAAGGGGTGGCTCGAGGGTGCCCCCATTCGCCCACTGAACGAGTGACGCAATCTTCGTAACCGGGAATCGCTTTCCGGGCAAAGCTGGCAAGATGGACCCATGCGTATCCTCATCGCCCCGGACAAGTTCAAGGGGTCCCTGACCGCCGCGGAAGCCGCATCAGCCATGGCCGAGGGCGCACTGCGCGTCTATCCGGACGCTGTAACCACCCAATTTCCCGTAGCTGACGGCGGCGAAGGAACACTCGACGCCGCCATTGCCGCTGGCTACGAAGAGCGGAACCACGCCGTTGTGGGTCCAATTCTCAAGCCGGTGGGAGCTTCGTGGGCCATCCGCAAAGATTCTTTCGGCGGAGCCACCGCCGTCATCGAAACCGCCCAGGCTTCCGGCTTGGCCTTCATGGAGCCCACCCCCGAGAATTCGCTGCGCGCCCACAGTTACGGCTGCGGACAGCTCATCGCTGCGGCGCTCGACGCCGGGGCCACCGAGATCGTATTAGGACTTGGCGGTTCAGCCATGTCCGACGCCGGTAGTGGCGCCTTGCGTGCGCTGGGGCTCAAGCCCGTGGACGCTGCCGGAAATGTGGTGCCCCTCGGCGGAGGTTTCCTTGCGGACGTGGTTGCCCTGGACGTTTCCGGGCTGGATCCGCGGCTTTCGCAAGCCAAGTTCCGGATCGCCGTCGACGTCCAGAACCCGCTGTTCGGCGCGGACGGTGCCGCTCATGTTTTCGGCCCCCAGAAGGGAGCGGACGAAGATGCTATTGAACGGCTCGACGCCGGCCTCCGTAACTGGGCGTCGCTCCTTCGGGAAGCCACGGGCCGGGACGTAAACGTTCCGGGAGCTGGAGCGGCAGGCGGTTTCCCGGCGTCGTTCCTTGCCTTTACCGACTCCGCGCTCGAAGGCGGCTTCGCACTGGTCGCAGGGCTGACCGGCCTGGCGTCCCACCTTGGCGAGGCGGACCTCGTGATTACGGGGGAGGGTTCGATGGATGAGCAGTCACTCACCGGTAAGGCGCCCATCGCCTTGGCAGACGCCGCAAGCGTGCACGGAATCCCCGTTGTGGCTGTGGCAGGCCGAATCACAGTGACGCCTGAGGATCTCGCCAAGCACGGGATAGTAGCTGCCGCCCAGTTGTTGGATGTCGCTCAGCGCAAGGACGGTGTTCCGGATGTCGCCGACGCCGTTGCCAACGCGGCCAAGTATGTTGCCTGGGCTACCAGTCAGGTACTTGAGGGGGCATAGCTTCTTCGTCGCTGGGCGAGACTACTGCCTGTAGCCTTCGACTTCGCTGATGGGCCGCGGTTCGGCGTCGTCGGGATCCTCACCAGCGTGCTTCTTGGCCCGGCGCTGGCGGAGCAAGTCCCAGCACTGGTCGAGTTGAGCCTCGAGCTGGGCCAAGCGGGCGCGGCTGCCGTCGCTGTCCACAGCGTCCTCCGTTCCGCCGCCCGCCGCTGCATCCCGCAGCCGGTGCTCCTCTTCCACGAGTGACTGAATCCGTTCCAGAAGATCCTGTTCGTCCATGGCTTGCTCTCCTTGGTTCACTGGATAGTTGCTTATACGAACGTAGTCTGGCTGACGGGATGCGTCTACGGGTGGCCGACGGCATACTTGGGACATGAAATTCACCACGACCATCATCGGCGATGGCAACAAGGCCGGCATTGAGGTTCCGGAGGAAATCGTTAGTGCGCTCGATGCCGGCAAACGGCCCCCAGTAGTTGTCACCATCAACGGCCTGAGCTACAGAAGCAGCATCGCCGTAATGGGTGGGAAATACATGGTGGGTGTCAGCTCCGCGAACAGGGACCTGACCGGGGCGTCCGCTGGCGACACCGTGGACGTGGATCTGGAAGTGGACACCCAACCGCGGGTGATCGAGGTTCCGGACGATCTGGCAGCGGCCCTTGAGGCTGAGCCCGAGGCCAAGGCCTTCTACGGAACGTTGAACTACAGTGCCCAACGCCGATACGTGGAGCCGATTGGGGACGCCAAAACGGAGGAGACCCGTGCCCGGCGGATCGCAAAGGTCGTATCGGATTTGAAGGCGGGGAAGAAGTGAAATCAGCTTTGCGGTCCGCGGGATGAAGAGCGCCGGCGGCCGTCTCCTTGCCGGGCTCGAGCTCCACCGCGACGCGGCCCAGCCCCTGCACCGGCAACTCTACGGGCAATTGCGCACGCAGATCCTGACGGGCTCACTGCCAAGCGGAACCCGCCTGCCCTCCACCCGCACATTGGTCGCTGAGCTCGGTGTTTCCAGGATCACCGTGGTATCGGCGTTCGAGCAACTCACCGCCGAGGGCTTCCTACGCTCGCGCGCGGGCGACGGCACGTACGTGGACACCTTATGGAGTGACAACGCTCCGCGGCAGCCGTTGTCCCGGCCACCGCTGTCCGAACGCGGAGCGGCCACCTCTTCACGTGGCGCCGATCTGTCCGGGGAGGCGCCGCAGGCTTGGGCGCCGGCCGAGTCGGAATCATTCGTCGCCAGCCAGGTCGCGGCGTCGGCCTTCCCCGCGGCTACGTGGAAACGCCTCTTGGGCCGCCATGCCGGCAGCACCGAGCAGTTCATGAACGGGTATGGCGATCCGCATGGCCACCGTCCATTGCGGGAGGCGATCGCGGACTACGTCAACGACGTCAGGGGTCTGGGCTGCACGCCGGACCAGGTCATCGTTACCTCCGGCGCCCAGCAGGCGTTCAATGTGCTCGCGGTGCTCCTGCTGGACGCCGGCGACACGGTCGTCGTCGAGGACCCGGGCCACATCTCCGGACGGCTCGCTTTCCAGTCCCAAGGCTGCCCGGTCCGGGGCGTCCCCGTTGACGCGGAGGGGGCGGTCCTTCCGGACGAGAACGACGTCGAGTCCCCGGCTCGTCTTGCCTGCCTGACTCCAGCGCGGCAGCATCCGCTCGGCATAGCAATGAGTCCGGCACGGCGGGCGGAGTGGATCGCCTGGGCGGAACGAAACGGAAGCTGGATCGTCGAGGATGACTGCGACAGCGAGCTACGCTACCGCGGTAAGGCTCTTCCCACCCTGTTCGGACTCGATCTGAGCAGGCATGTCATCACGGTGGGTTCGTTCAGCAAGGTGCTCGCGCCATCCATCCGGCTCGGCTACTGCGTGCTGCCGGAGGATTTGGTGGAGCCGTTCGCGTCCGCATCATCCATCATCGGCCGCCCGCCCGCGACGGTCCTCCAGGCGGCCCTTACTGATTTCCTTTCAGAAGGGCATTTGCATGCGCATCTTCGCCGGACCCGGCGTCTGTATGCGGCCCGTCAGGACGCCCTGCTCGAAGCGATCGATCAGCGCCTAAGCCGCAGGATCCAAGCAGAACAGGTGGACGCGGGCCTGCACGTCATGGGCTGGCTCCGGGAACCTTTAGACGACATCGAGGTGGCGCGAGGGCTTGCTGCGGGTGGCGTGTACACCTACCCCCTCGGCGAATACCGGGTAACCCGCCGCCTTCCGCCCGCCCTGTTGATCGGGTTCGCGGGGACCGCTGAAGATCATATGCCTGAGGCGGTGGGCAGGATGGCCGCAGCTTGGGATCGATGGGAGCAGCTCGGCGCAAGGTCCTGAATGGACTTAACAGCAATGCCCATAATGGATCTTTTTCGACGTCCATTACCCGCGTACAAATGGTGTGTGACAATCCTCACCGCCCTTCGCACGCCTCCCAAGGAGCCAGCCATGCCCCCTTCCGACACCCGATTTCAGGAGCTCCTGAAACCTCGCCTCAATGAAGAGGAAATCGACTCGCTGCCGCGACTGACCGACGAGCTTGCCCGAACCCTGATCGACCGAATCGATGGCGCCCGACTGTTCGGCCATGCTTACGCCCTCCTGGGCAACCTGACGTACGGAGATTATTCGCCGCACGATGTCCTCGACTTCGCGCATCGCCATGGCCTGGCGGGTGTGTGCATCCACGTCCTCGACGGCGAGGAGCGGAGCCTGGGGCGGATGAGCGATGACGGCTTGCGCCAGTTCGCGGACCGCGCCCGCAGCCTGGGTCTCAGCATCCACCTGGAGATCAGCACCACCGCACGCCCGGACGTGGAGGAAGCAGTCCGCATTGCCGGGCTCCTCGGCGTCCAAAACATCCGCGTCTACTCGCGTTTCGAAGGCGTACTCTCCGATGTCTTAGCTCGGATAGAGGAAGACCTGCGCTGGCTCGCTGAGCTGGCCGACGAGCACCGCCTGCATTTTTCCTTCGAGCAGCACGAGGAGCTGCGATCAACCGAGATTGCCGGGCTGTTGCGCCGCATCTCCCACCCGCGACTTCACGCTATGTTCGATTTCGGGAACATGATCAATGCCTGTGAGAGACCGATGGACGCCCTATCGACGCTCGCACCGCACATTCTTCAGGCACACTTGAAAGGTGTTCACGTTCTCCCCGAGGGGGACGGGTATGGCCACCGCGGCGTGCTCCAGGGAAGTCCGGACGACGACCTCCCCGGCGCGCGGATGCTCTTCGAACTCTTGATGCTCGGCAAGGACGAGCCCCAGGTAATCGCCTTGGCTCTTGAGCAGGAGAACCTGTACTACGCGCCTGCATTCCGGCACGCCGATGAGGGAGACGACCCCTTTATCCCATACCGGGATTTCAGTACAACGGGAATCCCTGCAGGGTGGACCAGGGAGGATCTGCTCGCTGCCGAACCCGGGTGGGCCGACGACCAAGTGAAGTATGTGAAAGGCCTGCTCGCCTCATTACGCGATATCGCTGTGTCGCACCTGGAAGCAAACAAGACCTTGGAAGGTGCACGATGAGCGCGATAGCCCCCGAGAAGACGACGAAAAGCATCGACTGGAGCAAGTGGATCCGCTTCGCTCTGCTCGTCATGGCGGGCGGTACGATCTATAAGCTCTCCAACCTCAAGGACGCGTTCTACGTTCCCATGCAGGAGGCCATGGGCCTCAGCCATACCGAGATCGGGACGCTGCTGAGCGTAAACTCGATCGTCGCAACGGCCCTTTTCGTTGTGGGCGGTTACCTCGCGGACCGCTTCTCCACGCGGGTCCTCATCCCGCTCGGACTCGTAGGCTGCGGAGCGCTGGGTCTGTTCCTTAGCACCTTCCCCGGATTCAATACGCTCCTGGTGGTCTTCGCGCTGCTCGCTGTGTGCTCAGACTGCCTGGTCTGGCCGGCGCTGCTGAAGAGCATCCGCCAGCTCGGTGGTTCCAAGGAGCAGGGGCGGCTCTTCGGCCTGCTCGAGGGCGGGCGCGGCGTCGTTGACACTGCGGTGGCCTTCTCCGCCCTGGGAATCTTCGTTTGGCTCGGTTCGGGGGTTGGTGGCTTCCGAGCGGCCATCGCCTTCTATGCGGTCCTTGACATTGCCGTCGGTGTGCTTCTGTTCCTGCTGCTTCGCAACCAGACCAGTGAGAATCCAACGCCTAGGAAACATAAGGCTGGTCTCGCTGAAATCTGGCGCGCGGCCAAGCTGCCTCAGCTCTGGTGGGTCAGTTTCATGGTGTACGTGGTCTACTGTGGCCTCACCTATTTCATCCCCTATCTGACCTACGTCTACGGACTTCCCGTCGCGCTCGTCGGTGCTTACGGCATCATCAACCAGTACGGCCTGAAGATCCTCGGCGGCCCCATCGGCGGCGTCCTGGTGGATAAGGTATTCAAGGGTGCCAGCAGGTACATCCGGTTGGGGTTCCTGTGCTTGATTCCGGTGGTAGCGGTCCTGCTGCTCCTCCCAGCTGATCCGGGCAGCCAGATTCCGGCCATGATCGTCACCCTGCTGTTCTCACTCATCATCTTCACCATGCGCGGCGTGTTCTGGGCCCCGATGGACGAGGTTGGAATCCCGGAGGAGACCAGCGGCACCGCCTTCGGGATCGCATGCCTCGTGGGTTATGCGCCGGGGATGTTCGCTTTCATCGTCTACGGCTCCATCCTGGATGCCAACCCGGGAGCTGCCGGCTACCACATCGTTTTCATCGTGCTCGCGGCACTTGCCCTCGTGGGGGCGCTCGTCTCCAGCGGTCTCGTGCGGGTCGCGCAGGCCCGGCGCGCCGCCGTCGAGGTCCCTTCAAACTCCTGGACGTAAGCAATTTCCTAAACGCACACGACGACGGAACCCCCGCCTACCGCGGGGGTTCCGTCGTCGTTACGGCAACAGCCGGTCAATCCCTTCGCAGGCTGTACGTGCTCACAACGTTGCCCTTGCTCGTGGCGTACTGGTCTTCCAGGACGAGTCTGTTCAGGGGGTCGCCGTCTTCGAAAAGCCGCCGACCGCTGCCGGCCACCACAGGGTGGGTCATGAGCGTCAGCTCGTCCAGGATCCCCGCGAACAGCAGCTGGCGAACCACGGAGATGCTGCCGCAGACTGCGATCTCCCCACCGTCACGCCCTTTCAGGTCAGTGATGAACTGCTCCAGCGGTCCGTCGATGAGGTGCGAGTTTTCCCACCCGAGGGGCTCGGAGAGCGTGCGGGACGCGACGAACTTCTCCACGGGATTGATGAATGCGGCAAAATCTTCGTCCTGCGACGCGTTCGGCCAATATCCGGCCCACTCCTGGTAGCTGACGCGGCCCAGAACCACCGTGTCCACGGTGTTGATCATCTTGGTCAGGCCCTTGCCCAGCTCTTCGTCGAAGCTATCGAACTGGAACTTGAACGGGTCCTGAACTACGCCATCCACGGAGTGGAACAGCCCAGCGGTAACTTTACGCATACGTACCTCCATCGGGTTCTCAGGCATCACGCTATGTTGTGACGGCGTGCTTGGGAAGGACCTTGGGAGCGTGGCGCTAAGCAGTCTGGCCAGCGTGCTGGCCCTCGGAGATTTCCTCTACAACCTTGCTGTTGAACGCTGGGAGGTCGTCCGGGTTCCGGCTGGTGACAAGGCCCTGGTCCACGACGACTTCCTCATCGGTCCAGTTGGCGCCCGCGTTCTTCAGGTCCGTCTGGAGCGTGTGGTACGAAGTGACGTTGCGGCCCCTGATGACGCCCGCGTCGATGAGGATCCACGGCCCGTGGCAGATCGAGGCTACGGGCTTGTGCTGCTCGAAGAAGGCGCGCGTGAAGTTCTGCGCATCCTTGTCCACGCGGAGATGATCTGCATTTACCACGCCGCCTGGGAGTACCAGGGCGTCAAAATCCGATGGGTTGGCGTCAGCTACTGCGAGATCGACGTCGAAGGTGTCGCCCTTCTCCACGCCGTTGAATCCCTGCAGCTTTCCCTTTGAAAGTGCCACGAGCGTTGGCTGGCCGCCAGCGTCCGTCACGGCTTGCCACGGGCTGGTGAGCTCAACCTGCTCCACGCCGTCGGTCAGCAGAAATGCGACCTTCTTGCCTGTGATGCTGTGTTCTGACATCGTTCCTCCTCCATTGCGCGGCGGCTTTGCGTTCGCTTGCAATTGCGCGCGGGCGTTAGCCGCCGCTGTGAGAGTTGTTTGTCTGACCTGTTCAAGCCTAGGGGAGGACGTTTTAGTAAGCAACCTGACTATTGACCGGCGCTGGGATGCTGATTGCTTAACGATCGAATATCGATAGAATCACATTGTTGTTCGATAAAAAGGAGCTCACATGGGAAAGCTAACAATCCTCGCGTTGCGGGTAGTTATTGCGATGGTTTTGGCTGGCTCACTGTTCGTTCAGGTGTGGATGGTGCCGCTGTTCTCTGCCGACCTTGTTGAGGCTGGCGCCCCCGACGGTCCACGTATCGCACTGCTGGTGATCGTGGTTTTGGGGATTCTCTGTGTTCAAGTTGTTGCAGTCTGCGTGTGGCGTTTGCTCACGATGGTGCGCCGGGGAACGGTCTTCTCCCACGCGGCCTTCCGGTTCGTAGACGTGATCTTCGGAGCTGTTTCCATTGCCGCAGTGTTGATGTTCGGCATCGCGGTGATCTTGGCTCCGGGCGATATTGCGCCCGGGATTGTGCTGTTGATTTGCGGGGCTTCGCTGATGATCGGCGGTGTGGCGCTTCTTGTTTTGGTGATGCGGGCGCTGCTTGCCCAAGCTGTGGAACGCGACGTGGAAGCGGCACGCTTGCGCTCCGAGCTCGACGAGGTGATCTGATGCCCATCATCGTGGACATCGACGTCATGCTGGCCAAGCGGAAGATGCCCGTGGGCGTGCTCGCTGAACGAGTTGGAATCACACCTGCCAACTTGGCTGTGCTGAAGAATGGGCGGGCAAAGGCAGTGCGGTTTACTACGCTCGAAGCGCTGTGCGAGGTGCTGGAATGTCAGCCAGGGGATCTGCTGCGGTGGGAAGCTGAGGTAGAGGACGTCGGGGCGGCATAACCCCCTATTTCTTCTTCCCGGTCCTCTTCGCCGCAGCGTTCATCGCGGACTTCACGGCAGGAGGCAACCCAGCCGTTTCCGTCTCGGGCTCCGCAACCGTGCCGCGCCAGCGAGCCAAGCCCTTCATGCCGTGGTAGATCACCAGGGCGGCGGCAGACCCCAAGGCAATGCCCGTGAACTTCAGCTCGCCAATAGTCCACGTGTAATCCGCAATGCCGATAATCAGCGCAACAGCAGCCGTGGTCAGGTTGATCGGGTTGGAGAAGTTGACCTTGTTCTGCACCCAGATCTTCACGCCGAGCACACCGATCATGCCGTACAGCATGGTCGCTGCGCCGCCGAGGACGCCGGCCGGGACGGTTGCGATCAGTTCGCCGAACTTCGGGGAGAAGCTCAGCAGGATGGCGAAGATACCGGCAACCCAGTAGGCCGCCGTCGAGTAGACCTTGGTGGCGGCCATGACGCCAATGTTTTCCGCGTACGTCGTGGTACCGGAACCGCCGCCGAGACCGGCAAGTACGGTCGCGGCGCCGTCGGCCATCAGCGCGCGTCCGGAGACGCCGTCGAGGTTTTGACCGGTCATCGCAGCCACAGACTTTACGTGTCCCACGTTCTCGGCCACCAGAACCAGCACCACCGGCACGAACAAGCCCACGACGCCGATGTGGAACTCGGGCGTCTGGAACAGGGGCAGGCCCACCCACGCGGCCGCATCCATCTTTTCGTAGCTGACCTCGCCGCGCATCATCGCCACGAGATACCCGACCACGACGCCCACCAGAATGCTGAGGCGCCCCAGGATTCCGCGGAAAAGGACGCTGACCAGGATGATCGTCACCAGGGTTACCAAGGCGGTGACCGGTGCGAGGTCGAAGTTGTTTTTCGCGGCCGGCGCCAGATTGAGGCCGATCAGCGCGACGATCGCGCCTGTGACGATCGGCGGCATGAGCCGGTTGATCCATTCGGCGCCAAACTTCTGGACCACGGCACCAATGAGCGCCAGTACGACGCCGGCCAGCACGACGCCGCCCAAAGCGCCGCTAACGCCGTACTGTTGCTGGGACGCCATGATCGGGGCGATGAAAGCGAAGCTGGAACCCAGGTAGCTGGGCACGCGGCCCTTGGTGATGATGAGGAAAAGCAGCGTGCCGATGCCCGAGAAGAGCAATGTGGTGGCGGGCGGCATGCCGGTAATGATCGGTACCAGGAACGTCGCACCGAACATCGCGACCACGTGCTGCATGCCGATGCCAATGGTGAGGGGCCAAGCAAGCCGCTCGTCGGGCGAGACCACGTGGCCGGGCCGGACCGACTTCCCGTTGCCGTGGAGCTTCCATTTGGTGCCGAGCATGCTCATGGCGGGCCTTCCTCAGAAGAATGTTGGGATTCGGTGCAACATTACCGCCATTGTGGGGCCCTCTCTACGCGCCTCGCGCTCGGAATGACGCGCAAATCGGGCCCCGCAACGCAGGGAAACGACACGCGGAGTCATTCACTGTGCTCAACGTCACGGGCCGTCACGGGAAGAGGACATGTGAAGTTGAAGTTGCAACCATGGAAAGCAGAAGTGCCCGGCCACCCCAGGGCCAGGGCCCAGCGAAAGGTTTACGAATGACGATCGCCCACGAAGAAGCAGTCATTGACGCCGCAGCAGTCGACGCCATTTTTGCCGAAGCCCGCACCGCAAACAGCTTTGCCGGTGAGGTCACCGACGAGCAGGCCCGCGCCATCTACGAGCTCACCAAGTTCGGCCCCACTGCCTTTAACTCCCAGCCGCTCCGCGTCACGTACGTGCGTTCGGACGAGGCCCGCGCCAAGCTGGTTGACGCGCTCTCCAAGGGCAACCAGGCCAAGACTGCCTCGGCTCCGCTGGTCGCCATCCTGTCCTACGACACCGACTGGCAGGGTCAGTGGGACAAGTTCCTCCCTGCCTACGGCGCCCCCAAGGCAATGTACGACGCCGATCCCGCCTTCGCTGCCTCCACCGGCAACAACAACGCCCACCTGCAGGCCGGCTACTTCATTCTGGCCGTGCGCTCACTCGGTTTCGCTGCTGGCCCGATGACCGGCGCTGACTTCGCCGCCATCGATGCTGAGTTCTTCCCCGACGGCGACCAGAAGAGCTTCCTCGTGGTCAACATCGGCCAGCCCGGCCCGGACGCCTGGGGCGAAGCCAAGCCGAAGTTTGCTTACGAAGAGGTTGTTCGCACAGTTTAGTCTTTCCAACTTTTCCGCCGATGCTCTCGTACAGGATGTGCGAGAGCATCGGCGCTTAAGGGTCAGGATGTGAGCGAGGATCCGGGGGTTTGGATGCTCTCTCACATCCTGCGGCTATTTCGGCATCCCTCTCGCAGATCCCGTCAGTTCTGACCCGCTGAGTGGCAAACTATGCCTATGCGGAACCTCATCTGGGTGGCATTTACGGAGCCCGTGCGGCCAGGGCTGGTGTTTCCGCGCAGCGACTGGCCCCTCCACATCACGTTGTTAAGGTTCGACGTCGGAACTGACGTGAGTGCCGACGTCGCCGATGTCCTCGCTGACTTGGCCGAGGCGCCGGTCCAGGGAGCCCTCGGAACGCAACTGACCATTGGGGAAGAAGCGGGCTTCGGCCACATGGGGTCGATTCCCGTGAGCTTGGTGGAACAAAACCCGTTGCTCCAAGGCCTGCACGAGGAGCTCTTCGACGCCGTGGTCAGCGTGGGCGGGCGCATCGCTACGCCGAATTACGTCCTTGAACGTTACCGACCACACATCTCGCATCACGACGGCAAACGCCCAAAGCCGGGAGACGTCGTCGTGCTTGACCAGGTGGCGCTGGTGGACATGGCGCCGGAAGGCAACCACACCATCCGGCGCATCCTCAGGCTCTGGACGCAGGACGCCGCAGAGGCTGAGGACTCGCAAACCGCATAAGGACGCGAATCAGAGCCTAGGCAATGACCCCATCCACCAAAGCCTTGGCTTCCTCCTGCACCTTGGCCAGGTGATCGGCGCCCTTGAAGGACTCCGCGTAGATCTTGTACACATCCTCGGTGCCGGAGGGGCGGGCAGCGAACCATGCGTTCTCGGTAACAACCTTCAGGCCGCCGATTGAAGCGCCATTGCCGGGTGCTTCCGTGAGCTTGGCGATGATGTCTTCGCCGGCCAGTGAAGTAGCCGTGACGTCCGCCGCGGAGAGCTTGCCAAGCTTGGCCTTCTGCTCACGGGTGGCGGCGGCGTCGATGCGCGCGTAGACGGGTGCGCCGAACTGGTCGGTGAGTCCCTTGTACAGCTGCGACGGCGACTTACCCGTGACAGCCGTGATTTCCGAGGCCAGCAGGGCCAGAAGGATGCCGTCCTTGTCCGTGGTCCACACACTGCCGTCGCGCTTGTTAAAGGAAGCGCCGGCCGATTCCTCGCCACCGAACGCACCCTCGCCGGACAGCAGGCCCGGAACGAACCACTTGAATCCGACGGGAACTTCAACCAGCTTGCGGCCGAGTCCTGCGGCTACGCGGTCGATGATCGAGGACGAAACCAGCGTCTTACCGACCACGGATTCGGGATTCCAGCCGCTGCGGTTCCGGTACAAGTAGTCGATGGCGACAGCGAGGTAGTGGTTCGGGTTCATGAGTCCACCGTCCGGCGTGACGATGCCGTGACGGTCAGCGTCGGCGTCGTTACCCGTGGCGACGTCGTAGGCGGCAGTACCATCGGCGCCCACAGACATGCGCTTGATGAGTGATGCCATAGCCGACGGCGAGGAGCAGTCCATGCGGATCTTCTCGTCCCAGTCCAGGGTCATGAAAGCCCACTGGGGGTCGACGGTGGGGTTCACGACCGTCAGGTTGAGCTGGTGACGCTCACCGATTTCGCCCCAGTAGTCAACGGACGCGCCGCCCATGGGATCGGCACCGATGCGGACACCGGCGTTGCGGATCGCGTCAAGATCCAGGACGGACGGGAGATCGTCAACGTAGCTGCTGAGGAAGTCGAACTTTCCGGTGGTGTCCGCATTCAAGGCATCATTCAAGGGAATGCGCTTGACGCCCCGGAGGCCGTTCTCAAGGAGCTGGTTGGCGCGTTCGGCGATCCACCCTGTGGCGTCCGTGTCGGCCGGTCCGCCGTGCGGGGGGTTGTACTTGAAGCCACCGTCGCCTGGCGGGTTGTGGCTGGGCGTGACAACAATGCCGTCAGCCTGCGGCGTTCCCGGTGCGGCTTCGCGGTTGTACTTGAGGATGGCGTGGCTCAGTGCGGGCGTGGGCGTGTAGCCGTGGCGCGCATCCACGAGCACCGTGACGCCGTTGGCCGCGAGCACCTCCAAAGCGGAGTTCTGCGCGGGCTCGCTCAGGGCGTGGGTGTCCCGCCCGATGAACAACGGCCCGGTGATGCCCTGGCGGCCGCGGTATTCAACGATTGCCTGCGTGATCGCGAGGATGTGCGGCTCGTTGAACGACGACTTCAAGCTGGATCCGCGGTGGCCCGACGTTCCAAACGCCACGCGTTGCGCGGGATCGCCCAAATCCGGGGTGACGTCGAAGTACGCGTCCAGCAGGGCTGTGATGTCAACAAGGTCCTGGGGAAGGGCAACTGTGCCCGCTCGGCTAGCCATGTCGTCCAGCATGCCAGACCACCGCGCCCCCTGACAGGAAATGTCCCGGGATGCCGCCCCTGTGACGCAGAATGGCGGCGATGTGGCGCCGGATGAGCCAAAGATTTACCTCGCGTTTACGAGCGGCGGCTTTAGTGGGAGGATTCCGCCCCGTCGACGTTCCAGATAATGGGCCAAACCCGGAAAGCGGATCGCCTTATGCGGCGAACGTCGCGGCGGTAGGGTGGGAAACGAAGACTTAGCGAGGGGGATTCCCATGTCAGATCAACCATCCAAGGGCAACGAGGACAAACCGGCGGGCTACGAACCGCCGCAGTACATCCCGCCCGCCGAATTCAGTGCACCGGAGCAGAGCTCACAGACGCAGCCGCTTCCGCCGTACGATCAGGGCGCGTACACACAGAACGCCCAGGGCCAGAACGACTTCTACACGCAGCCGCTCCCGCCCACAAGCCAGAGCAGCGGCCAGAGCGGCGCAAGCCAGGCCTCATACACACCCGGTGATTACAGCCAGCCGGCCCCATCGCCCTATGGCCAGCCGCCGAGCCCTTTCGGCCAGAGCCAGTACAACCAGACCCCGTACCAGCAGCAGCCCTATGGGCAGCAGAACCCGTACGGCCAGCCCGCTTACTACGCCATGCCCACGCAGCCCAAGGGCCTGAGCATCGCGAGCATGTGCTGCGGCATTGCAACGTTTGTTGGTTTTGGGTTCTTCATCCTGCCGCAAATCGCAGCAGTGGTCCTGGGCCACCTTGCCCTCAACCGTGAACCGGCTGGCAAGGGCATGGCGCTTGCTGGCCTGATCATGGGTTACGTCGGCGTGGCTATCACGGTGGTGGTCTTGATCTTCTTCTTCGCCGCGATCGGGGCATCAACCAGCAGGTACAACTACTAACGCTCACTGCGCCCCTCGCGGGGGCAGCTGTCCACAAACGCGTACGACGGCGACCCTTACGTCAGGTGGAAATCCCCCCGAGCGTAAGGGTCGCCGTCGTTGTTAGGCGCGAAGTGGGTCGGTCAGTTGCCGTGAGCGACGCCGGAATTCGAAGGCCCGAAAGCCAGCTACCGCACCCCACCCATCAACTTCTTGATAGCCGGGGATCCAGCGGCGAGGGCCACAGCCAACACCACAGCCACGCCGCCGATGCCCAGGAAGTACGGGAGTTCGTCGTCGGGGTTGTAAAGGCCCGCAAGGATGCCTGCCAGCGTGGTGCCCAGGGAGACGGACAGGAAAAACAGCGCCACCATCTGGGTGTGGAAAGCCTGCGGGGCGAGTTTGGTGCTCACGGATAGGCCAATGGGGGAGAGGAAGAGCTCTGCCAGGGTGAACAGGAACAGGATTCCTACCAGTGCCAGCAGCGGTGTCTTGCCCTCGCCAGCCAGCGGGACGAACGCAAGGAACGCCAGGCCCATGATGAGCAGGCCTGCCGAGAACTTCAGCGGGGAACTCGGCTGCTTGGAACCAAGCTTGGTCCACAGGGCTGCCATGACACCGGCGAAAATGATGATGAACACGGGGTTGATGGACTGGACCCATGCGGCTGGCATTTCCCAACCGAACAGGTTGCGGTCCAGTTTCTCCTCGGAGTAGACGGCGATGAACGTGAACTGCTGCTGGAACAGTGCCCAGAACGCGGCCGATGCGATGTACAGCGGGATGAAGGCCAGCACGCGTTTGCGCTCCAAGCCTGTGACTTTGGCGCTGCGGAAGATCAGGAAAAGGTAAATCACCGAGGCCCCGATGGCAGCGTAGGCCATGCTGCGTGCCAGGTTGTCAGCGTTAACGGTGCCCGTGCCGAGCAGTACGCCGATCACGATCAGGATGCCCAGGAAAATCAGCCCGTACCGGGTGCGGTCAGCAGCCGGGAGCGGGTTGGGAACGCGGTGGGCTTCCTCGGGAAGCTTGTTGCGGCCCAGCGAGTAGATGACCAGGCCGATCGCCATGCCCACTGCCGCTGCACCGAAGCCCCAATGGAAGCCGTTGCTCTCCTGGAGCCAGCCAGTGACCAGCGGGCCGATGAGCCCGCCGATGTTGATGCCCATGTAGAAGATGGAGAAACCGGCGTCGCGGCGTTCGTCCTTCTCGCCGTACAGGCTGCCGACCAGCGCCGTCGCGTTGGCCTTCAGGCCACCGGAGCCGATCCCCACAAGCACCAGGCCTGCGATCAATCCGGGAATACCGGGCAGGAGGGCCAGTGCGATGTGGCCGGCCATGATCATGAGGGCCGAGCCGAAGAGGACTTTTTCAGAGCCAAAGAGTCGGTCGGCAAGCCAGGCGCCCAGGATAGTGGACAGGTAAACGCCGCCACCATACGCGCCGACCAAGCCGGCGGCGAGGCCCTTGTCGATGGAAAGCCCGCCTTGGTCCGCGGTGAAGTACATGTAGTAAAGCAGAATGCCCTGCATGCCGTAGAAGGAGAATCGCTCCCACATCTCCACGGAGAAGAGGCTGGCCAGCATATTTGGGTGGCCGAAGAATGACGTATCGCCCGATGGTTTTTGGGGCGTAGCCGTGGTTAGAGGTGTGCTCATTTCCTCAATGCTGGCATTGACTGCGGGCATTGTCACATCGATGGATGCCCATGGCAACCACTTTCCATATGGTAGACAACCACTCAAACCCGCTTACTGGAAGGCCTCCAGAATCGCGGCGAGCTGAAGAAGCTGCAGCTCAGAACCCATTTTGCCAATGAGCTGGATACCCATCGGCAGTCCGCTCTCCGTAAGAAACACAGGAATGCTTATCGCCGGCAATCCGCACACATTGACCATGGAGGACCAAGGCGCGTACTCGCACTGTCTTCTGTAGTCATCGTCCGCGTCACCCGTCCACTCGCTCGGCCAAGGCTCGCTGCTGTGGCCGCCGCCCGTGAACCAGCCGATCGGCCGCGGTGTCTGCGCCAGCGTGGGCATGAGGACGACGTCCCACTCCGCGTATTGCGCGATCGTGTCGTGCTCGAAATGCCGCAGGAAACCGAGGGCTTCATTGACCTTCAACGCGCTGCGCTGCTGCGCACGACGCCGGAATGTCCGCGTGAGCGGGGTTAGGAGCGCCTCGCGCTGGGGTGCTATTCGGGCGCTCCCGACGCCGGCAGTCCAGGCTGCGGTGAACGCCTCGGGGTAGCGGTTGTCGTAGCGGACCTCCGCTTCCGCAACACGGTGCCCCGCCTCCTCAAGTAGCTTGATTCCCCGCGAAAGGGCGTCCAATGCTTCCTGTTCCACCTCGAAAGGGAAGACTCCGGCCCATGGGCTATCCAGGCTCACGCCCACCTTGAGTGGCATTGGAGCGTGATCAACGTTGGCGAGATAACCGCCGTCGGGCGCTTGTTCGCGGGGGACCAGCGCGTCCATCAGCAGGGCAGCGTCCGCCGCCGTGCGTGCCAACGGTCCGGCGACCACCAATTTAGCTGCATCGCCCGCGCTCGCTCCCGATGGCACCACGCCGCGCCCCGGCTTGAGCCCCACCAGGCCGCACGCCCCGGCCGGAATTCGGATGGAACCGCCGCCGTCGGTCCCGGGAGCGAAAGGAACCATGCCAGCTGCTACGGCGGCTGCGCTCCCACCCGACGACCCGCCCGAACTTCGGCTTAAGGAATGGGGATTGCGCGACGGCGGTGCAATGCGGTTTTCGCTGTACGCGGTGAGTCCGAACTCCGGAACTTGCGTCTTGCCCAGCGAGATGGCGCCTTGGCCTTTCAAAGTGGCTGCGAGGGCGCCGTCCTCCGGCGCAGGTTTGTGCTCCAAGGCGGCGCTGCCGTGGGTGGTTGGAACGCCGGCTACGTCCGTAAGGTCTTTGAACGCCAAGGGCACACCATGCAGCAGCGGCAATTCAGATAGGCGGCCCTCGCGGCGCAGTTTCGAATGGAGATTGTCTGCAGCCTTGGCGTCGGCCATCGCTTGCTCTGCGGTAACAGTAATGAAGGCGCCCAAGTGTCTGTTGCGGGCCTCGATGACGGAGAGGAAATGGCCGGTGGTATCCCGTGCCGAGAGCTCGCCGGCTGCGAGGGCATCACGAAGCGCCACAGCGGTGAGGGCTTGCGGGGAAGGATCAACCAAGGAAACGAGACTCCAACCGTTCCTCCACAGCGATGGCGTCCACGCTCTCGCCAGCTCCCGCAGTAACCCGGAAAGCGGCCTTGTTCTTGACTTCGGACACCACCTCCACGAGTTTGGTGCCCTGGTAAACCAGGCCCACGCCGTCGTCCGTGCAATGCGCCTCGCCCAGCGTGCCGTTGGCCACGAGCTTGTGGATGGCAGGAGCACGGCGTGGTTCGGAATCGTAATGGACGCCGTTGGCATAGGGAAGGAAGCCAAGCGCAGTGGTCACGGGCTGCAATTCAGGGCCGAAGGAATCCGTCACGCCGCTCTTGAACCAACAGATGGAACCCGCGGAAACCCCGGCCAGGACCACGCCGCTTTCCCAAGCCTTCCGCAAAATTCCATCCAGGCCGTGTGCCCGCCATACGGCAAGCAGGTTGACCACCGAACCACCGTGGACCCACACCACGTCCTGCTCCAGAAGATGCGCTTCGGGATCCTCAATATTGGGCATGGTGAAGAGATTGAGATGAGCGAAATTAAACCCGGCAATGCGGGCCGCCTGATCCATCTCTGCCGCCCACCAGCGTTGGTCACCTGATGCAGTACCAATGTGGGTCACGCGGGGTGCGCGGCCACTTACCCCGGATAACTCCACGGCGTAGTGCATGAGGTGGTCGAACTCGATGCGGGTCCGGCTGCCTGGCTTGTAACCGCCGGATGTTGCGAGGATGGTGGGTTGGCCAGCCGCCATGGTCCTGCTCCTAACAGCCGATTCATGGGAGTCTTTGCGTCCCAGTCTTAGTGTCGCAACCGCGGGGCGCAAGCGGCGTCCCGCTTCGTGGCTGCTGCGACTAGGCTGGATGATGACCTGAATCGATGGGAAGGAACCGCCATGAGCGACTTCGAAACCGTGCCTGTGGGCGATATTCCGGCTGATGCCAGCATCCTGGACGTTCGTGAGGACTATGAATGGGTTGCCGGACACGCTGAGGGCGCACGGCATATCCCTATGGACCAGCTGCCGGCCCGCCTGGATGAACTGGATCCCGATGACGATCTCTTCGTCATCTGCCGTACCGGTGGCCGTTCCTTCCGCGTGGTCCAGTGGCTCGTGGGCCAGGGCTACTCAGCAGTGAATGTAGCCGGCGGGATGGACATGTGGTTCGAAGCCGGCCGGCCAATGGTCTCGGACAACGGTCTCAAACCAGTGGTGCTTTAACATTCGGCACGCCCGTCCCGCGCATATAACCAGCAAGGAATATTCAATGTCAGCACTCACCTACACGTTCCTGGGGCCGGAGGGAACGTTCACTGAGACCGCCCTCATGCAGGTCCCCGGCGCCGCTGATGCCTCCCGCATTCCTTGCACCAACGTGAACACGGCGCTTGAGCGGGTGCGCAACGGTGAGGCCGACGCCGCCATGGTTCCCATCGAAAACTCTGTGGAGGGTGGCGTGACTGCCACCCTGGATGCCATTGCCACCGGTCCGGAACTCCGCATCATCCGCGAGGCCCTCGTTCCCATTACCTTCGTCCTCGTGGCGAGACCCGGCGTCGTGGTTTCGGACATAAAGCGCATCTCCACACACGGCCACGCGTGGGCCCAATGCCGCCTCTGGGTGGAGGAAAACATTCCGAACGCGGATTATGTCCCCGGTTCCTCTACCGCGGCATCGGCCATGGGCCTCCTGGAAGGAGATGCCCACTACGACGCCGCCATTTGCGCACCGCTGATTGCGGGGGAGCAGCCTGGACTCAACGTTCTGGCCGAAAACATCGGCGACAACCCGGACGCAGTCACCCGCTTTATCCTGGTGAGCCGGCCGGGTACTTTGCCCGAACGCACGGGTGCGGACAAGACCACGGTTGTTGTCCCGCTGCCGGAAGACCACCCCGGTGCACTCATGGAAATCCTGGACCAGTTCGCTTCGCGAGGGGTCAACCTGAGCCGGATCGAATCACGCCCCACCGGTCAGTACCTTGGCCACTATTTCTTCAGTATCGATGCCGACGGCCACGCGTCGGATTCCCGTGTTGCTGATGCCTTGGCAGGTCTCCACAGAATCAGCCCCGCGACCCGTTTCCTGGGCTCGTACGCGCGCGCCGATAAGCAAGCTGCGGTGGTTGCCCCTCACACTTCTGACGCCGCCTTTGCCTCCGCTCATGCGTGGGTCCAGTCGATTCTTAGGGGCTAGGCAGCGCTGTCTCCGCGCTAAATTATTGAACCTTCAACCCCTTTCGCGTTGATGCAAGTGTGCGTATGCTTGCCTGATCCATAAACGATGGATGAATGCCAAAAAGAAGGGAGCGGTCATGTCTGTCCACCGAGATGACAAAGACGGCCAGGGCATGATCGTCAATCCCAAGCCCTCCGGCGAGAACAAGGACGACTGGGACGGCGACGAAGCTGACCGCGCGGATCGACTCCGTTTTGAAGAAGAACAAGCGATGATCCGTGAGCAGGCCGAGGCCCGGGCTGCAGCGAAGGCGGCGGCTGAAGCAGCCGCGGCGAATGCGGCGCAGCCGGAGAAGGGCGCAGTCTAGGGGGTTTGAGCCTTCGGTACCCGCACCAATAGTGAACCCGGCTGGACCTGAACGGTGACCTCCGTGGCCTCGCCCGCGGGGTCGCCGTCGAGTTGCGTCGCCATGGGTTCCTGGCTGCGAATGGTGACCTTGCCGGAGCGATAAAAATTCATCACCGGCAAATTCCGCTTGTGCTTGAACAGGATCTTCGCATACATGGCGATCCATCCGAGGGCGCTGCGGGGGCTCATGACGACGATATCCAGCATGCCGTCGTCGATCATGGCTTCCGGGATGAAATCAATACCTCCGGGAATCAGGCCACAGTTGGCGAAAAGCACGCTGCGGATTTTCCGGGCCTGTTCCGGCTGGTCATCCATGGTGATGGTGACGCGCTTGCGGCGGCCGGGGAGATGCCGGACTCCCGCCTCTGTGTAGGCCAGCCAACCCACGCTCTTCTTCAGGTCTTCCTTGGTATCGCCCAAAACCTCGGCGTCCAGGCCCATTCCGGCGATCACAAGGAACGTATGGGTGGACGATTCTCCGGTAATGCCGTTGTCTATGGCCATGCTGGCGGTGTCAATAAAGCGCTGATGCCCAAAGAGGGCGATCTGGATGCAGTCGGCGATGTCGTTGACGTCCAGATCGACATTGCGGGCCAGGAGGTTGCCGGTGCCCAGCGGAATGAGGCCCATCGCCACGCCCTTATGCGCCAGCGACTCAGCCACCACACGCACTGTACCGTCGCCGCCGCACGCAAGAACGACGTCGGCCCCGTCCTCCAGCGCTTGGCGGGACTGCCCGTACCCGGGATCCTCAACAGTGGTTTCAAAGAATTTCGGGCTGTCCCAACCGGCGAGGTCGCAGGCGTCGATGATCGCTTGCCGGGCCTCGAGCGACTTGTTTTTCACCGGGTTGAGGATGACCGCAACCTTCTGGTGCCCTGGCTCCGGCTTGTGGGTGTCCTCCCGGACCGCGCTCCTGATGTGACGTGCTCTCAATCGGCGCACACCCCACCAACTGGAGACGGCAAACGCCACGCCCCCAGCGAGAATCACGTACAGGATCCAGTCGCTCATGGTGCTCCAACACTATCGTCCCGGGTAGTGCTGATTTCACGATGTTCTCTCGGCGCTTGCGCGCTGCAGCGTCCGCACGGGAAATCAGCGGCCCATTCGATACTCTTGTGTGGTGATCGACGTAAAAGACCTCAGCGAAAATCCGGACAAGTTCCGTGCCAGCCAGCGCGCCCGTGGCGCCGACGAGTCTGTTGTGGACGCGATCATCTCCGCAGACTCCGATCGCCGCGCCGCGCTGATCCGCCATGAGACCCTCCGCGCCGAGCAGAACGCCTTCGGCAAGAAGGTTGCCCAGGCAAAGGGCGAGGAAAAGCAGGCCCTGCTGGCCGAGGTCAAGGAACTGGCCAACTCGGTGAAGGCCGCTTCCGCCGAAGCCGCTGCTGCCCAAGCCAAACAGGAAGAGCTGCTCCGTGCCATCCCCAACCTGATCGTGGATGGCGTTCCCGAGGGCGGCGAGGACGATTACGTTGTGGTCAAGACGGTGGGCACGCCGCGCGAATTCACGGATTTCGAGCCGAAGGACCACCTGGAAATCGGCGAACTTATCGGCGCGATCGACATGGAACGCGGCGCCAAGGTCTCCGGCGCGCGCTTCTACTTCCTCCGCGGCGTTGGCGCCCGACTGGAAATGGCGCTCCTGCAGATGGCCATGGACCAGGCCATCGAGGCAGGCTTCGTCCCGATGATTACGCCCACTTTGGTGCGCCCGGAGACCATGCAGGGCACAGGCTTTGACGTAAAGCACGACGCCGAGATCTACCGTCTCGCTGAAGACGACCTTTACCTTGTGGGAACCTCGGAGGTGGCCCTCGCCGGCTACCACGCAGACGAGATCCTGGACCTCTCCGCCGGCCCCATCCGCTACGCCGGCCAGAGCTCCTGCTACCGCCGCGAGGCAGGTTCGCACGGCAAGGACACCCGGGGCATCATCCGTGTGCACCAGTTCAACAAAGTGGAGATGTTCATTTACACCACGGTTGAAGAAGCAGCGGCAGAGCACGAACGCCTGCTTGCCTGGGAAGAGGAAATGCTGGCCAAGTGCGAGCTTCCGTACCGCGTGATCGACACAGCTGCGGGCGACCTCGGCATGTCCGCGGCCCGCAAGTTCGACTGCGAAGCCTGGGTTCCTACCCAGAATGCCTACCGCGAGCTCACGTCCACCTCCAACTGCACCACGTTCCAGGCCCGCCGCCTGAACATCCGCGAACGCGTGATCAACGAGGAAGGCGTTGCCAAGGGTACCCGGGCCGTCGCAACGCTGAATGGCACCCTTGCCACCACACGCTGGATCGTTGCGCTGCTGGAGCACCACCAGAACCCGGACGGCTCGGTCAACGTTCCCAAGGCGCTGCAGAAGTACATCGGCGGGCTTGAGGTTCTGCCGGTCCTGTAGTTCTCTCGGCGGATCCCGCCCTTGTTCGTTTCACCCGCCCTTGTAGGTCGGGAGCAGCGAACAAGAGCGGGATTTTTTGCTGCCACTTGTCCTCCACAGGTCCCGTTGTCCACATAGGGGTTTTCCGGTCCAGAGGCAGGGAATCGTTGCAGGCACAGTGGAGCGATGAACATACCCCCTGGCCTCATTGAGACGCCTGCGCTGCTGCGAACGGGAATCACCACGGACTCCATCCATCGGAAATTCCGCGCCGGCGAATTGGTGCGGGTCCGGCGGGGTTACTACGTGGAGACGTCCCGCTGGCTCGAAGCCAAACCCTGGGACCGCTTCGCGTGGTCGTTGGCCGCAGCATCCCGGGCTGTGCCTGGCTTGATTCTGTGCCGTGAAACTGCGGCTTTCGCGATGGGAATACCCGTTCTGCGCACGCCGACCCATGTGGAATGTATAACGGCAGCTTCCAGCAGATCGGGTCGCGGCCGGCCCACCCTGTCGGTCCTTGGGCAGAGCCCGGCGGCGCGGAAGATCCGCCAAGAGGGTGGGTTTCCTCTGCGATTTCACCTGGGCAAAGAGCGAAATCCTGACATGGTGGGAGGGTATGCGTGCAGTGCCCTGGTGCAAACTGTCTTGGACTTAGCTTTTACCTCACGCCTTAGTCAGTCCCTCGTGGTGGCCGACGGAGCTGCGCGGGAAATGTGGAAACAGGGCAGGCTGGACCTTCATGGAAGCCTCATGGATGTGGACGGCATCGCGATCGCAGTGCGTGGGAATCAGAACGCGAGTGCCCGTCGTCGTGCGGAAGTTGCCTTGTCCTTGGCCACGCCGTTATCCGAGTCAGCCGGTGAGTCTTACAGCCGGGCGGCCTTCCATTACCTCGGCTTCCAACAGCCCGAGCTTCAACACCGCTTCACTGATGCCAACGGATTCATTGGCAGGGCTGACTTTTGGTGGCCTCCGTCCAGTGGGCGAAGGGGTGTAGTGGGTGAGTTTGACGGCAAGGGGAAGTACCTTGACGCCGAGCTCAGAAACGGCGCAACCCCTGAAGAGGTCCTTTACAAAGAGAAGCTGAGGGAGGACCGGATTCGCGCCCTCGGATTCGGTTTCGTGCGTTGGGGTTGGCCTCATGTGGAGAATCCGGAGAGGCTCCGCCGAAAATTGCTGCAAGGGGGCCTGTCTCCGGCTCGAGATGCTGGACGGATTCCCTGGAACCTGCCCAGGCCAGGATGAGCCCCATCTTGTTCGCAACGCCCAACCTTGTAGGCAGGGACCAGCGAACAAGAGCGGGATTTTTCGGGCTGGGCCGCGCGGAGTGTTCACGCGGCGTTAATCCGGTGCTGTGTCCCCGGTCCTAGTGCGGTGTCAGAGGTGTCTGCTCTACTGGAACCATGACTATTTTGACTGACACTCCAGTTGCTGGCATCGATGACCAGCCAAATAACAACAACAAACTCATGATCGCATTGGACGTTGACGGCACGCTCGTGGATCACGATGGCCACATGTCTCCAGAGGTTAGGGCGGCTGCGCAGGACGTAGTCGCGAGCGGGCACGACGTCATGATCGCCACCGGCCGGTCGCTGAATGCAACGCTCCCCATCATTGAGCAAATCGGCTTGGAACGTGGCTACGCGGTGTGCTGCAATGGCGGCGTTACTCTCCGGCTGGATCCGGGCCTCAACGCAGGCTACGAAATCATCCACAAGGCAACGTTCGATCCCGCTCCCGCGCTGAAGGCCCTGCGCGAACGCCTCCCCAACGCCAAGTACGCGCTGGAGGATGAAGACGGGAACTTCCTCTCCACGGAGCGCTTCCAGGATGCCAGCTTTGGCGTCGAGGCAATCGGCGTGGACTTCCAGACCATGTTGGAGGCCACGGCCGTACGCGTGGTGGTCTTCAGCAGTGACAACACCTCGGACGACTTCAACCACGCCATCCGTCACATCGGCCTTTCCGGCGTGACGTACTCGGTGGGTTGGACTGCATGGCTGGACATTGCAGCGGAGGGCGTGACGAAGGCCAGTGCCCTGGAGGCCCTGCGCCAGAGGATCGGCACGGAACAGGTCAACACGGTGGCAGTGGGCGATGGCCGCAACGACATCGAGATGCTCACGTGGGCCGGCAGGGGAGTAGCCATGGGCCAGGCTCCCGAAGAAGTGATCGCCGTTGCGGATGAGGTCACTGCGTCAGTATTCGACGACGGCGCCGCCCTGGTACTGCGCAGCCTGCTGTAACAGCCGCACGGCTAACCCCGGCGGCGGGGCGCGTTAGTCCACCCGCCCCCGCCAAGCACCCGTTTCCTGGCCGCGGTCCTCGATGAATTCCTTGAATTTCTCCAGGTCCGCGGCCACCTGCATCTCGTCGGCGGAAAGCGCGGCGCCTGCCTTCTCCACGAATCCTTCGGGCTCCCATTCCAGTGTCACGTTGACGCCGCAGTGTTGGGGTCCGAGGTTGTCGAAGCGGACTGTGCCGGCGTTACGTGGTGCGTCGATGCTCTCCCACGCAATGACGGAATCCGGAACTTGTTGGGTGATGCGGGCATCATATTCGCGCCGGACTCCGCCCACCTTGGTTGAGAAGTGCAGCGTTGAATCGTTGATCTGGCGGACGTTCTCCACGCCGCTCATGAACTCGGGGAACTTCTCGAACTGGGTCCACTGGTTGTAGGCGACCGAAACTGGTACCTCTACCTCGATGGCTTTCGTGACGGTTTGCATGAGAGACACCTCGATTTGGATGGTTGTGGGCTAGGTGAGGGGTTAAGTGAAATGGGATTGAACCTGGCCGCCGCCGGCTGAGTCGACGATTGCCTGTGCAACGTCCCGGAGCTTGACGTTCCGGTTGCTGGACGCCTTTTTGATGAGCTCAACGGCTTCAGCTTGGCTGCATCTGTTTTGGGCGATGATGATGCCTGTGGCGACGTCGATGACCGTCCGGGATGCCATGGCCGCACGAAGGTTGGCGGCGGTTTGGCTGTGCTGCGCAATCAGCACTGCCAGTTGCAGGCCCTTGGATGCCTGCTGGACATAATCAGTGGCGCGTTGAACGGCGGCCTGGTCGAAGCCGTTGGGGCGTTCGGAGTAGAGGTTCAAGCCTGCCCGGGCGGTGTCATCCGTAAGCGGGAAAGGAACGGCGAGCACAGAATGAACACCATTCGCCAGGGCGAGGTCGTTGTACTCCGGCCAAGTGTTGTCTTTTTCGAAGTTCGGAATATGCACCAGTGTGCCGTGCCTGCAGCAATGGATACACGGGCCGTCGGCGAACTGGTACTGGAGTTCGTCGAGCATCTGCGCCCGTTCGCTGCTGCTTGCCACTGTGGCTGCGGCCCGATGCCGAAGCAGAGTGATACCGCAAAATACTTCGTTGTCAGGTTTGGTGAACAGCGCCGCTGAGTGGCGCGCCAGTTCGCCGAGGAAGGCCTCCACGTCGGGTGTATCCAGAAGCAGGTCCTGGATTTCCGCAGCCACAAGATGCGGTTCGGTGAGTTGTTGGTTTTCCACGTGGATCTCCGATCCCTGGATGAGGCTACTCTTCGAGCGTAGTCCTGAATACCCGTTGAAAGCTAATAGTAAGTGTGCTTCTCTTTTTAAGGAGTCTTGCCGTGGGCTCACCCACCCCAGCAGGTCTAAGGATTGAAGCCACATGCGACAAACCCGACCACACGACGTCCAAGCCCGGCCTTCTGCGCCGGAGAGTACCATCCGTCAGAGTTTCCAAGACGGCTTGGTTTTGGACCATCTCAATCTCGCAAAATCCATTGCCGCCCGGTATTCCGCCCACACGCACGACCTCGACGACGTCCGGCAGGTTGCGTACATGGGCTTGATCAAGGCGGCACGAGGATTTGACGAAAGTAAAGGCGTCAGCTTCCCCGCCTACGCCGCCCCGACCATCGCTGGCGAGGTCAAGAGGTATCTCCGCGATCACTGCTGGGTAGTGCGCCCACCGAGGCCCATCCAGGATGTGCGGCGCCAAGTGCTCGCCAGGACGGAGGAACTGACGCAAAGCCTGCAGAGGACTCCGACCCCCGAAGAAGTGGCGGCGGACCTTCGCCTGGAACCTTGCCAAGTCAGGGAAGCCTTGATGGCCGGCACCAGCAAACGGCCGGATTCCCTGGATGCTCCCGCTGCGGAAGGCCGCGACGGACTCCAAGGAAGCCTTTCCGCTTTCGGATGTCCGACCGACCGGCTGGAGGACGTGCTCGCCCTGCGCAATGCGATCCGCGGCCTGAGCCCTGAGGACAGGCACCTCCTCTATCGCCGCTACTACCGAGAGGAAACGCAGTCCACCATCGCGGAGGCACTGGGCATGTCCCAAATGCAGGTCTCGCGGCGGCTTTCCAAGATCCTGGTGTCCCTGCAGACACAGTTGCTGGATGAGGAAGCGCACCTCCAGGACGGAACGGCGGCTCAGTAGGCAAACAACAGCCGAAACCACCAAGAGCCCAGGACTCAGCAGCCCAACCCGTCCACCGCATCCAACACATCACGGACGGTCACGGCAAGGAGCGCGGGATCGGGATCGGCGGCGAAAACGTCACCGCGGCGAAGTTCGACGGCGGTAAGCACCACGTGCGGTCCGGGCGGCGGACCCCATTCTTCAGCAGGAGCGGGGCCGAACAGGACCACGGAGGGCCGGGCGTAGGCGGACGCCAGGTGGGCCGCGCCGGTGTCCGCGGAAACGACGAGCCGAGCATCTGCAATGGTCGCTGCAAACTCTGCGAGGCCCTGCCGCCCGGCCAGCACGCCGCCGTCGAGGTTTGCTCCTTTGAGGTCTGCCAAGGCGGCAGTCTCCACTGCCCGCCCGCGCTCGGAGGTGCCCCCGGTCAGCACGACGTCGTGCCCTGCCCGGGTGAGTTCGACCGCCACTTCGGCGAATCGCTCAATGGGCCAGAGCCTGCTGCCATATGCGGCACCTACATGGATGACCGTGGCGCCGGGCCGGGGTGAGGGAATGCTTGGCCTGTTGAGCCGGTAATCCAGGGGATCGGCGTCGATGCCGTGCCAGTTGAGGAGTCGTGTCCAGCGCTCGCGCTCAGGGATGCCGGTGATCCATTCGGGCCCGTCCAACCCCGGCGCTTGGTACGCGAGCACCCGCCTTGCGCCAAGTTCGTCGATGCGCTGGCGGCTTTCGGGTCCGTTCCCGTGCAGGTTCACGGCGATGTCCACGGCGCCCGGGGGAATGTCCAGTGGATCATCAAGGCCCGGCGTGGGCAGGTGGTCGATGCCGCCCACCAGTTCCAAGGCCTCGGCAATCCAGGCTGGTGCCGCATACAGAATGCGGTGCTCGGGAAATGCCCGGCGCAGGCCGCGAAGCGCCGGAACGGCAACAAGGAGGTCCCCTAGTTTCAAGGCGCGCAGGGCAAGCAGCAGGGGTTGTCCGTTCATTTCGACGATGTCCATGGTGGCCTCCCGCTAGGAGTCTAGCGGCCAACGCGGACGCCAACGCCGCAGGGAAACTTCTCGTCGTCACGCTGTTTAGTGTCGGGAGAACTGGGGAACGTTGCGGATATGGGAGGAACTGGAACGTTGAAAGCGGTCCTGTTTGACCGCGATGGAACGCTCGTCGTTGACGTGCCCTATAACGGCGACCCGCAACTGGTGCGGCCCATGGATAGCGCCCGTTCGGCCCTGGACCTGGTACGCCGGGCGGGGCTGGCAACAGGGGTGCTGAGCAACCAGTCCGGCGTTGCTCGTGGCTTGCTGACCTTGAATCAAGTCCACGCCGTGAACCAGCGCGTGGATGAGCTTCTGGGCCCGTTCGATGTGTGGGAATTCTGCCCGCACGGCCCGGCCGATGGCTGTGATTGCCGTAAGCCTTCCCCGGGAATGATTCTCGCGGCCTGCAGCACACTGGGGCTGCACCCGAGCCAGGTGGCCTTTGTTGGGGACATCGGTACCGACGTGGAAGCAGCGACGGCGGCCGGCTCGCAGTCGATACTGGTGCCCACTCACGTGACGCGGACCGAGGAAATTGAGGCGGCAGAAATGGTTGCGGAGAACCTGCTGGCCGCCGTCGAGCTGTTGCTTGATACCGGCGCACGAGGGACATCCCGGAAACCCGACGCCAGGCAGGACCCACCTGTATGAGCCGCGTCCTGGTAGCCCGACTGGACAGCATGGGCGATGTCCTCCTCGCGGGACCGGCATTGCGTGCCGTGGCGAACGGAAGCAGGCCGGACGGCAGCCGGCCCAACGACGTCGTCCTCCTGTGCGGCCCCGAAAGCGCCGGGGCTGCAGAGATGCTCCCCGGAGTGACCCAGGTCCACACGTGGCCGTGCCCATGGATCGTCAATCCGGCGCCGGACGTGACGGCTGAGCTGACCACTGGCCTGATCGAGTTCGTCCGCAGCTCCAGGATTGAGGAAGCCGTGATCCTCACGTCCTTCCACCAGTCCCCGCTTCCGTTGGCACTGTTGCTGCGGCTGGCAGGCGTCAAGCGCATCACGGGCGCATCCACGGACTACGCCGGCTCCCTCCTGGACGTCCGGCTGAAACCCGGGGAAGACTTCCCCGAAGACCAGCCTGAGGTGGTGCGGGCCCTGGGGATTGCGCAGGCAGCAGGCTTCCAGCTTCCCCGGGGCGACGATGGCAAGCTCCACATCAACCCGCTGGACGAACCCGGGGAGCTGGTGGACGAACTCACCCAAAAAGGCCCGTACATCGTGGTCCACCCGGGCTCAGCGGCTCCCGCGCGGGCATGGCCTGCACTCCACCACGCAGCCACCGTGGAACTCCTTGAAGCGTATGGACACCAGGTGGTGGTCACGGGAGGGCCGGGCGAAACATCGCTGACGGCAACCGTGGCAGGACCTTCGGCACACAATCTCGGCGGCACGACGGACTTGCGGACCCTGGCAGCGGTACTCGCGGGCGCCGCCGTCGTGGTCACCGGCAACACGGGTCCCGCCCACTTGGCCGCAGCGGTCGGAACGCCGGTGGTCTGCCTGTTTTCCCCAGTGGTTCCTGCCATCCGCTGGGCGCCCTACGGCGTTCCCATGGAATTGCTCGGCGACCAGGAAGCAGCATGCAGGAACACGCGGGCACGCATCTGCCCGGTACCGGGCCACCCGTGCCTTAGCTCAGTTACTCCGGAACAAGTCCTTGAGGCGGTGGAACGGCTGTTGGGGGGAGTCTCCTCCCTCAGCACCAGAAGGAAGGTGTGGAAACCATGAGAATCCTGGTGTGGCATATCCACGGAGGATGGATGGAGGCCTTCGTAAGGGGCCAGCACGAGTACCTCCTTCCGGTAGAGCCCGACGGCGGTCCGTGGGGTTTGGGGCGAGGTGGCAGGGAGTGGCCGGTCGCCGCGCAGGAGATTGACCTCGACACCCTCGATCCGGACAGCGTGGACGTGGTGGTCCTGCAACGTCCGGAGGAGATCGCCGCCGTTGCCCGGAAGCTGGGTCGAAGGCCCGGAGTGGACCTGCCTGCCGTCTACCTTGAACACAACACGCCCAAAGGCGACGTCCCGTTCACTCTCCATCCGCTGGCCGATCAGCACACTATCCCCGTGGTTCATGTGACGCACTTCAACCGGCTCTTCTGGGACACCGGAGCCACGCCAACAGTTGTGATCGAGCACGGCATCCCCGATCCGGGCCGACTTTATACCGGTGAACGTGAAGAGATGGGGGTGGTGGTCAACGAACCCGTGCGTCGCGGCCGGGTGACGGGCACGGACCTCCTCCCTGGCTTCGCCGGGGTAGGGCCTTTGAGGGTGTTCGGAATGGGGACGGAAGCCTTGCCGGAAGCGCTGAACCTGAAGGGGTTCGGCCTGAGCGAGGAGCGTCTGCGGATTTCCGGGGACGTACCCGCGCCCAGGCTGCACCAAGAACTCGCCCGCTGCCGGCTCTACCTGCACCCGTTGCGTTGGACATCCCTCGGGTTGGCCTTGCTCGAAGCCATGCACCTGGGAATGCCCGTCCTGGCACTGGCGACCACGGAGGCGTCCCGCGCTATTCCGCCGGAAGCCGGCCTTGTCTCAAACAATGTTGACCAGCTCCAACGGTTCGCCCGGCAGCTGCTGGACGATCCCGACGACGCCTATGCGATGGGGATGGTGGCCCGGGCTGCAGCCTTGGAACGCTACGGGCTCGCAAGATTTCACCAGGACTGGGACGAACTCCTGGTAGACCTTCCAACATCACGCCCCTCGCCTGCCAATACCCGTCTTCCTGAAACGCAGGTCCCTGAAAAGCAGGTCCCTGAAACGCAGGTCCCCAATAAACAGCTCCCCGACACGGAACGCCGCCCGCAACCAGGTTCGGAGTCCGTTAGCCATGACACAGAGAGGACGCACCCATGAAAATCTCCATGGTTTCCGAACACGCCAGTCCATTGGCCGCCTTGGGAGGTGTGGACGCCGGGGGGCAAAACGTCCACGTGGCCGCCCTTTCATCGAGCCTTGCCAGCCGCGGCCACCAAGTCACCGTGTACACGCGGCGGGATGACCCGGATCTTCCTGCAAAGGTGCAGGTTGCGCCGGGACTCTCCGTCGTACATGTTGACGCTGGCCCGGCCCGCCATATCCCCAAGGACGAGCTGCTTCCTTTCATGGGTGAGCTCGCCGATGGCATCTGCCGGGACTGGGCGGATTCGGTCCCGGACGTTGTCCACGCGCATTTCTGGATGTCCGGGCTGGCGGCGATCCAAGCTTCCAGACGGGCCGGTGCCGCCGAGCCCGTAGCCGTGGTCCAGACCTTCCACGCACTGGGTTCGGTCAAGCGCAGGCACCAAGGTTCAGCAGACACCAGCCCACCGGCACGTGCATGGCTGGAACCGTGGGTAGGGCGCACAGCGGACTGGGTGATCGCCACCTGCCCTGACGAGGTTTTTGAGCTCAAAGCGCTGGGCATTGGCCGGTCAAGGATTTCCATCGCACCCTGCGGTGTGGATCTCAACCTCTTCCCGGGCACTGGAGAGCCAGAGAGTAAGGCCCGCACGCACCGCATCCTGAGTGTGGGCCGCCTGGTTCCAAGGAAGGGCGTGGATCTGGTGATCCAGGCACTGCCCATCCTGGCTGAGGCCGGTTTCGACGACGTCGAGCTCCTCATAGTCGGAGGCTCCGGCGACGCCCTGAACCTCGAAGAGGATCCGGAAGCCCAGAGACTTCGCGCCTTGACCAAGGAACTTGGTGTGGAGGACAAGGTCACCATGCGCGGACAGGTTCCGCGTGACGCAATGCCCGGAATTTTCCGCAGTGCCGACGCCGTGGTCTGCGCACCGTGGTACGAACCGTTCGGCATCGTTCCCCTTGAAGCCATGGCGTGCGGAGTGCCCGTAGTGGCCGCGGCCGTCGGCGGACTCCGGGAGACCGTCGTCGACCAGAAAACCGGGCTGCACGTACCGCCGCGGGACCCGGAAGCAATCGCCGACGCCGTGGCGCGGCTCCTCGGCGACCCCGCCTTGCGTGCCGAAATGGGCCGGGCCGGAAACCGCCGCGCCCGCTCACGCTACTCCTGGGACCGCATCGCCGCAGATACCGAGAAAGCGTACCGGTCCGTCTTGGCCGCCGGGCTGTCCCGGCAAGCCGGAGAAGGCCTGGCGGAACCACTGGAAGGAACAGCACTGTGACTACAGAATCGACAGTTCCCAAGAGAATCGCGCCAAACACCCGGCCCGTCCCGGATACTGTGCCCACTGGCTGGAGCGGATCCAGAAGGCCAACAAACATCGGTGAACCACAGATTGCATCAGAGGTCACCGCACACCTGGACAACGTTCTGCCTGCGCTCGAGTCCTTGCGCTCGCAGGCCGCCCGCCTGTCGGAGTGGGGAACGGAACTCGCCCACCGGCTCTTGTCCGGCCAACGGCTGCTGGCCGCCGGCAATGGGGGATCGGCTGCCGAAGCCCAGCATCTCACCGCCGAACTCGTTGGCCGGTTCGATGCTGAACGCGCCCCCTTTTCCGCGATCTCCCTGCACGCCGAGACTTCCGCCCTCACGGCACTGTCAAACGACTACGGCTACGAGGAAGTCTTCGCCCGCCAGGTCAGGGCACACGGCCGGGCAGGGGACGTCCTCATCCTTCTCTCCACGAGCGGACGCAGCCCCAACCTCCTCAACGCTGTCAGGGCTGCAAGGGAACGCGGCGTCACAACGTGGGCGCTGACGGGCGCGGGTCCCAACCGGCTGGCCGACGCCTGCGATCAAGCCATCACAGTGGACGCCATCGCAGCCAACGCCCAGGAAGGCCACCTCATTGCCGTCCACGCTGTGTGCCGGGCCTTCGATGCGGAGGTCGCGAGGAGGACGGGGCCTCGCCTGGCCGGGGACGGAGCCCAGCCATGAAAGTGACAGTTGTAGGTGACGTCCTCCTGGACGTGGACATCAACGGCACCGCCACACGGCTCAGCCCCGACGCACCCGTGCCCGTAGTGGACGTTGCCCACATCCGGCGTCGGGCAGGTGGGGCCGGTCTCGTGGCTACACTGCTTGCGCGCGACGGTCACGACATCGCCCTGGTCACCGCGGTGTCGGACGACGACGGCGCCAGCCACCTCAGGCGCGCCCTGGCCGGTGTCGCCATACTCGCCGGAGCCCCGCTCGCCACAACGCCCACCAAGACCCGCGTGCGCATTGGCACCCACCCCGTGGTCCGGTTCGACGAAGGATGCGCGCCCGCCCCTTCCCCGTCATGCACCGATGAGATGCTCGCAGCCATCGCCTCCGCGGAAGCGGTGATCGTGGCCGACTACGGCCGCGGAATCACGGCGAACTCCGACATCCGCACTGCCCTCGCCGACGCTGCCCGCCACGTCCCGGTGGTGTGGGATCCGCACCCTGCCGGTTCGGAGCCGGTGCCGGGCGTCGCCGTCGTGACGCCCAACTTCGCAGAGGCCCGGGTCGCTGCGAAGGTGGGCGGGCAGGATCCGTCCAAGACTGCTGCGGAGGACGCAGGAAAACATTTGCTGGATCGCTGGCGCAGCAATGCCGTCCTGGTCACGACCGGCGAAGATGGTGCGGTTTTAGTGGAACGTGGGGGACCGGGCAAGATCATCCACGCTCCCAAAACAACCGTGGACGATCCTTGCGGTGCCGGAGACCGCTTGGCTGGGAGCCTTGCCGTGTATTTGGGTCTGGGGCTCGCGCTGCCGGGTGCCGCGGCCAGAGCTGTTGAGGATGCCTCTGCATTCCTCGCGAAGGGCGGAGCCTCCTCCCTGGTCATGGATACAAGCACCCCGGACGCTGCAGGGAACAGCCAGCCGGTCAGGGCAAAGGCGAGTCCCGTCGTCGAACTTTTTGGCCGCTTTCAGGGCCTGGAACCCGGAATCCAACTCGCGCGGACAGTCCGCGCGAGTGGTGGGACCGTCGTGGCGACCGGCGGCTGCTTCGACCTCCTCCATGCCGGCCACGCAAGGACGTTGGCTGCGGCCCGCAGCATGGGTGATTGCCTCATTGTTTGCTTGAATTCCGATGATTCTGTGCGGCGGCTCAAGGGCCCGCACCGGCCGATCGTCAGCATGGAGGACAGGGCAGAGCTCTTGCTCGCGTTGACCTGTGTTGATGCCGTGGTGGTCTTCGACGAGGACACCCCCGAAGCCTGCCTGAACCAGCTCCGGCCCGATATTTGGGTCAAGGGCGGAGATTACGAACCCCACGAATTGCCGGAAGCCAGCCTCGTGGCTGTATGGGGAGGGCGTTGCGTTACGGTGCCCTTCCATCCGGCCCGCTCCACCAGCGGCTTGGCTGAAGCACTGGCCAAAGTCAGCTGACCGTAGCTGCCATCAAAGAATCGACCACCGAAAGGAATCGCATGAACACGCAAACTCCCTGCCGCGTCATCGTCACTGGAGGCGGCTCCGGCCTCGGCGCTGCAATCGTCGATGCCATCCGCGATGCCGGAGGCACTCCCTTCGTCTTCGACCGCAATATCAGCAACGTGTCCGGCGCTAAAGCCCTTGAAGTCGACGTTTCCAACCGTGAATCAGTTGAAGCCGCCGTGAAAGAGGCGGCCGAAAGCCTCGGCGGCCTGGATGGGGTGGTGACGGCCGCGGGCATCGACCGCTGTGGCAAACTTGCCGACGTTCCCGCAGCCGAGTGGGAAAAGGTGATTGGAGTGAATCTCCTGGGCACCGTTTCCGTGGTCCGTGCGGCGTTGCCGTACTTGAAGGAATCCCGGGGCCGGGCCATCACCATCGCCTCAACCCTCGGTTTGCGGGCACTGCCGGACGCCACGGCGTACTGCGCCTCCAAGTTCGGCGTCATCGGCTTCAGCCGGGCACTGGCCGCCGAAACGGGGGGAGTCATTGGTGTCACCACCATCATTCCGGGAGGCATGAAGACACATTTCTTTGATGACCGCGACGAACAATACAAGCCGCAGGACGACTCCAAACTCAACGATCCTGCGAATGTGGCGCAAGCCGTGGTGTTCGCATTGTCGCAGCCGTTTGGTAGCGAGGTCCGTGAGCTCCTTATTTGCCCCGCAGAAGAAGGCTCGTGGCCATAAGGTCATGCACGTCCTGAACAACCTCGGCCACGGCGATGCCCCTGATCAGGGTGTCGTCGTGGCCGCAGTGCTGTGCTGACCAGCCCACTTGCGTAACATCGGCCCCACACACCGGGCACTCCGTCACCCACGACATGTGGATCCGGTGCAGACTCCGGCCTCGGGGCCCCGCGTTGAAGACGTTGCCTACCCAGAAGATCCCCACGGTTGGAGTTCCAAGGGCTTGCGCCAAATGTCGGGGACCGCTGTCGCTGGCAAGCATTACGGTGGCCGCGTCCAAGAGCGCCGCGAGTTCGCCAATCTCCAGTTCGCCGGCAACTGATCGCACGGCATTCTTGTGCCCGACGGGCAGTTGCCTTGCCACGAGTTCTGTCACTTCCTGGGCCAGCGCCTTTTCGGCGCGGTCACCCACCACCAACACCTGCGCGCCTTCCTGGGCGATGGTCGCCGCAGCTTCAGCAAAGTACGACGCCGGCCATCGCCGTCGCGGATCGGTGGCACCTGGGTGGACCACCAGGAGGGGACTCCGTTGGGGGTTGAGCAGGCTTTGCACGGCTTGTTGGTGTTCGGGCAGGGGCCGTAAGGGGGGAGAAATGATGGTTGGCGCGCCCGCCAGTCCCGCAACCTCAAGCCATCGATCAGGCTCGTTTTGGTAGTAGATGTAATCGAGATTCCGCTCCAAGGGCTCGGCGTCCTTGGTTCGTGTGCCCACGGTGTGCCGTGCTCCCAGACGGAGCAGGAAAGGGTTGGAGTACCGGCCGCCGCCATGCATTTGCAGCGCGAGATCGAACCTGCGGGCGCGCATGGCGGAGAAGAATTCCTCTTGGGCAAGTCTGTCTTCGGTTTCGTCTACTTGATCGCCGTCCCCAGGGCCGGCGTCGCGGACGCCTTTGGCGAACGGGAGAATTTCGACGTCGTCAACGGGCCCATCCGTCCCGGCGGTCAACGCGGCGTGGATCGGCGTGCCGAGGAGCGTGATAGTTGCTTCAGGGTAGGCCACTTTCAGGGCATGCAGCGCGGGATATGTGTAGATCACATCGCCTAAACCGCCTCCCCGGAGGACCGCGATCCGTTCCACATTCGCGAACTTCTCCAGCACCGGGCCAACGTCAAAATTCGGTTGAACGACCATCTGGATGTCCCTTCGTCAAAGGTGCTGGAAAACTACCGGAGCCGGCGTGTGAACCGCGGGCTGTGGGGTACCTGAGGGGAGCAGGAACATGCCGCCTCTACCGGAAGGTACCCAATGGCACGCCTCTCCAATCAAGAAGGTTTGGCCGAATGGCTGCCGCGCCGCTTGGCCGAGGAACGGCCCGTTGTGACAGTCGTCGGCGACGCCATCCTGGACGGTTGGTGGGATGGGCTGATTGAGCGCTTTTGCCGCGAAGCCCCCGCCCCAGTGGTCCAGGTCAAGCGCCGCGACTTCGCCCCTGGAGGAGCCGCCAATACTGCCATGAACCTGGCGGCCCTTGGGGCCGACGTCAGGTTTGTCTCGTTGGTCGGCAAGGATTCTGCCGGCCAGGAGCTCCTTGGGAGACTCGTGGCTGCCGGCATCGACATATCTGGCGTGGTGCAGCATCCCGGCATGATCACCACCACGAAGTTCCGGATAAGCAGCGCCGGCCAGGTGATGCTTCGCCTCGACGACGCAGCCACCGACGTTCCCCCGGAGGGCCTCCAGGAGTTGGCGGCCGCCATCCCGGGAGCGCTCGCGGGTTCCAACGCCGTGGTGGTGTGCGATTACGAGGCCGGCGCTTTGGAGGGGCCGGTCCGCGACGCCTTGATGGGTGCCCTTGGACCCACCCGTAGTCCTCAGACTGGTTCTCACCCCGACTCCAGCCACAGGCAGGGCACCCTCTTGGTGGTCGATGCCCATCATCCTGCCCGGTGGGCCGAACTCAAGCCGGACCTTGCCACTCCGAACGCCCAGGAAGCTGCCGGGCTGCTCGGAACAGAGCTCCCCGGTGGCGCTGCACGTTGCCCCTTCGTTGAGGCCCACGCTGACCAGCTCCTTCGCGCCTCAGGTGCGGGCGCCGTCGTCGTGACTTTGGACCGTGACGGGACGCTGACGCTGCGTTCCAGCGATCCGGACGCAAGCGGAGACGATACGAACGGAGCCCGCGCCACCCACCGAACCTGGGCCAGGCCGGAAGCCGAGAAACAGGCCTCCGGTGCGGGCGATACATTTGTGGCCGCGCTGACCTTGGCGCGGGCGGCCGGACTGCCCCTGACCACCAGTGTTGACCTTGCCCAGGCCGCAGCTGATGTGGTGGTCCACCGGCCCGGCACCTCCGTCTGCACCACCGAGGAACTTGCCCGGCACCTCGGAGGGTTCGCCGATACTGCGTTGACTGCCGATGAATTGGCCCGGCAGGTGGAGGCGCATCGCAGGGAGGGCCGGAGGATCGTGCTGACGAATGGGTGCTTCGACGTCCTGCACCGTGGCCATACCCGCTATCTGAACCAGGCCAAGCAACTCGGTGACGTCCTGGTGGTGGCCCTTAACAGCGATTCCTCAGTGCGGCAGCTGAAGGGACAAGACCGGCCTGTGAATCCAGAAGCGGACCGTGCTGCCGTGATCGCCGCGCTCAGCTGCGTGGACCACGTCACGGTGTTCGACACCCCGACTCCTATCCCGCTCATCGAGTTGCTGCAGCCCGATGTGTACGCCAAAGGCGGCGACTACACGCCGGAAATGCTGGCCGAGACCGCGGCTGTGGAGCACTATGGGGGCACGGTGACGATTTTGGATTACGTCCCCGAACACTCCACGACGGCGGTACTGGAGCGTATCCGCTCCACGGGAGAGAACCCGCATGCCTGATCGGGCGTTGCAGGATGGGGAAGGGAGAGCTTCATGCGCATAGTCATCACGGGAGCCACGGGTAACGCGGGCACGGCATTGCTGAGACGGTTACAGGCTGCCCGCTCTGAAGAGGGTGCCGATCTTGACCTCGTGGGAATTGCGCGACGCGAACCTGACAGGAACGCAGCCCCTTACAACGCAGTGGAGTGGCACACGCTGGACGTCGGCGACTACAAGGACAGGGAAGCACTGGAGAACGCCTTCGCAGGTGCCGACGCCGTGGTGCATTTGGCCTGGCAGATCCAGCCAAATCACAATCGCGAACTTCTGCGCCGGACCAACGTCGCAGGAACGGCCCACGTACTTGGCGCGGCCAAGCATGCCGGCGTGAAGCACGTCGTCTGTGCTTCATCCGTTGGTGCCTATTCGCCGGCCCCCAAGGATCAACGGACCAAGGAAGGTTGGCCGGCAGGGGGCATCAAGCGTTCCCACTACAGCGTGGACAAGGCTGCGCAAGAGCGGCTTCTGGATGGCTTTGCCAAGGAAAATCCGGGCATCGTAGTGGCTCGGCTGCGCCCGGCACTGATCTTCAGCGCCGAGGCGGGCAGTGAAGTGGGTCGCTACTTCCTGGGGAGCGTTCTCCCGAGGCTCATTCCCCGTAAGCCATGGCTGCCCATCCTCCCCATCCCCAAGGAGCTGGTTTTTCAAGCCGTTCACGCCGACGACGTCGCCGACGCCTACTGGCGCGTGCTGGAACGTCGGGCAGAAGGCGCGTTTAACATCGCAGCGGAGCCCGTGCTGGACCCCAACGCCCTCGCCTGGATCCTCAACGCCCGGCGGCAGCTGCCCTTACCGCTTCCGGTGCTGCGCGCCGTCGTCGAGGTCAGTTGGCGCTTGCGGTTGCAGGTAACCGACGGCGGCTGGGTGGACATGGCCGCCGGCGCACCCATTATGGACACAAGCCGCGCCCACAGCCTCCTGGGCTGGATGCCCCACCGATCATCGTTGGAGGCGCTGACTGAAGTGCTGGACGGACTCGGTGCCGGTAAGGGGCGGAAAGCCTCGCCGCCGTTGACGCCACGCTAATTTTTGGTGTTGATGGCCTAATCCGCAGGGGATACAACCGTGATGATCCGCCGCAAACTCATGGCCACCGACGCCGCCGCGTTCACCGATGCCTGGCCGGCTGCAGCTTCCGTGACCGCGTCCCCGAGCTCCGAGATGCTGTCCTTCGCCTCCGCCAAACGGCTCTTCAATTCCCCGGCGTCTCCGTCCCGCCACTGATCAATCACCCGGGACACGGCCTCCAGCGCCTCGGACAGGTTGGCCAGGACGCTGTCCGGTATGACTGTTCCCGCATCCTCTTCCCAGATCACGCTTGCAAGGACGTCGGTGATGTCCTGGACGTGGAAAGTCAGCCGTTGCACTATCCGCAATCCAGCCAAATCACTGGGTAGCCGGCCAGCACGACGCCGCGACCTGGGGTTAGCTTTTGCGCTGAGTTCCGCTTCATGAACGGCAGTCCGCACGGCTGCGGCGGTTGCTGACAGTTCGCCGCTACGGCTTGCCCAGGCTTCGTGGTTGGGCGGCCAGGATTCCTCCATCGCGCGCGCCATGTCCTTCAATTGCTGGGACAAAGCCCGTTGATGACCGGCCAGGGCGGGGTCAATTCCTTCAAGATGCAACGGCGGAAAAACCAGCCAGTTCACAGCGAAGCCAACGGCAACGCCCATGGCCATCTGCAGGACGTAGGCAAAGGAGAAGCCCTCCGCATTGGAATCCCCGAGGACGAGTACAAACAAGGCCGCCATCGGAACCCATTCGGAGGCGCTGCCCAGCCGGGGGAGGCCGCCGACGATCACGCCCAATCCCACCACCACGGCAACTGCCAACGCCGTCGGCGCTGCCACCGTGGTCACCGCAAAAGCCATGCCTATACCCAGGGCCAGGCCCATGAGGCTCTGCAGACCATGTCTGGCGGAGTCTGCCACCGTGGGATGCATGCTCACCAGTGCGCCGAGCGGTGCGTAGTAGGGGTAGGACGCTGCAGGACCAGGCATGAAGGGCGCGAGATACCAGGCCAACCCTGCCGCCGCAGCGGTTTTGGCGGCGAACAGGAGCCGGTGACGCGTGACAGTTTTTCGAAGCGCGGGAATCAGCCGCCGCCGGGTGGGCTTGTGGCTCATGGGTCCAACGTAGACGGGTCCTGCTCCGCGTGTCGAGCTGGGATTTCGTTTCAATATGTGGCGATTGAATCCGCGGCAAGCGGGTACACACTCATTGATAGTAACGATACTTACTATCCCGGCTGCTGTCCGCAGCCTGCCAACTGTGGAAAGAGAGCGACAATGACTGAGAGCCAATCGCCGCAGGACGGAAGCTTCGCGGCGCCACGGACTGGGGTCCCCGCCGGGACCGAGCCTTACTCGGGAAGTTACCTGGATTCACCGGTTGAAACCGACACCACTGGCATGGAAACCGATGCCGGCGCGGGGACTACCGGTTACGGAAGCACTACCGGGACCACATCCGGCACGGGAACCATGGATTCGGCCAAGCACGAAGCCGCCGAAGTCGCCGGCACAGCGCGCGATGCGGCTGGCGGCGTCGTCGAAACAGCCAAGGCCGAGGCCGGAAATGTAGCCCAAGAGGTCAAGATGAACGCCCGGCAGTTGCTAACGCAAACCAAGGGCGAGCTGGCGGATCAGGCTGCTACCCAACAGCAGAGGGTTGCCGAGGGCTTGCGGTCCATTTCCGACGAACTGTCCACCATGGCCAATTCGACCCAAAACGGTGGCGTGGCCACGGATCTGGTCCAGCAAGCGGCCGAGCGCTCCTCCTCGGTTGCCCGGTGGCTGGAGAACCGGGATCCGGGTTCACTCCTGGATGAGGTCAAGAGCTTTGCCCGCCGTAAGCCGGGCACGTTCTTGCTGTTGGCTGCCGGTGCGGGTGTCCTCGCCGGACGTTTGGGCCGCGGAATGGCGGACAACTCGCCCATGACCGGGACGGGCACTTCGGATGCCACCACCCAGACACCTCGCGCCATGTACTACCCAACCCAGGGCGGCGCTGTGTCACCTCCGGCAGTTGATCTGCCAGGTCCCCGGACGACGACCGCTGGATACGGAACGACGGGTGCCGGAACAGGTGCTGGATACGGAACGACGGCCACTGGGACAACTGTGACAGGTGCCGGAACTGACACGGGATACGACGCTGGCACCACGGGTGGCCTGGAAGGATCAACCATGCCCTACCCGGAAACCGACGCCGGTGGGGTAAAGGCGCAAGGAGATCCGTTAGCACGTCCCGATGATCCCAGCGATCCCGATGATCCCGTATATGGAGGTCCCCGATGAGTAGTCCTGCCGACCTTCCTCCCACCGAAGCCCATCTCAAAGCCGAATCCGTACCCCTCGGCGAACTGCTGAGCGACCTGACGCGCGATGTCTCCACCTTGATGCGGCAGGAAGTTGAGCTGGCCAAGGTAGAGCTCAAGGAATCGGCCACCAAGGCCGGAAAGGGCGCAGGGATGATGGCCGGAGCCGCTTGGGCCGGGCATCTAACCGTGCTGTTCCTGTCCTTGGCGCTTTGGTGGGCCTTGGGTCAGCTCATAGGCCTGGGATGGTCCGCAGTCGTTGTGGCGGTCATTTGGGGCATAGTCGCAGCGGTGCTGGCCTCGATGGGACGCAAGGAATTGAACACCATCAAAGGCATGCCGCGCACCGCGGAGACAGTCAAGGAAATACCTCCAACCTTCAAACCGAATACTGAGGAGACACGATGACGCAGAACCCCGACGCCCTGCGCGCCGACATCGAACAAACTCGCAGGCGGCTCAGTACCAACGTTGACGCCGTTGCCGACAAGGTCACGCCCTCGCACATCGTCAACCGCAGGGTGGACAGGATCAAGACGGCGGTGTTTGGCGCCCGCGACGACGTTCAGGACCGAGCGGGCCACGTAGCCCACCAAGCCCAGGACGCCGTTTCCGGAGTGGTCGATGACATCGCCGACGCACCCCAGGTGATTACGCGAAAGGCCCAAGGCAGCCCCATCGCTGCTGGCCTGATTGCCTTCGGTGCCGGTCTGCTGGTGTCCGCCCTGATTCCGCCGTCGGACAAGGAACGCGAGGCTGCGCAGGCAATCAAGGAAGCAGCCCAGCCACTGACCGAGGAACTGGGCCACGCCGCCCAGGAGATGGCCGAACACCTCAAGGAGCCGGCACAGGACGCTGTCCAGAACGTCAAAGACAGCGCCACTGAGGCAGCTGCCAACGTCAAGGACGAGGGCCAGGCCGCTGCTGCAGATGTGCAAGACCGCGCCGCGATGGCCAAGGACAACCTCGGCAACCAGTAATCGCGTTACCCACCCAACTGAGTCGCAGTTAAGCCCGTTTTGAGCTCTCAGAACGGCATTAACTGCGACTCAGTTGGGTTCGCGGGGCTGTTTCGCGGCTGCTGGCTAGCGCACTTCGAGGATCATTTGCAGTAGACGTGCTGCGGCGGGACGGGCAGCATGTTCTTCCACCCACTGTGCGCGGGCAAGTGCTTTGCTGACAGCCTGCGTCGTGATGCCGAGTTCCTGGGCCACAGCCTTTTGCTGCCCGCGGACGCCGGGGGTGAGGAGGTCCAGGACCCGCCACTCGGCCACGCTGCGGTGCTGCACGATGTGTCCGAGGAGTCGCAGGACTGCTTCGGCTTCTGCTGCCAAAGCCGTGAAGGGACCATCAACGGCAACAGGGACTCGTTCCTTCCCGCTGCGGAGACGATCGACAGCCCGCCGGGCATAGACCAGACCGTGCCCGGAAGCGTCTTTGACAAGGTTTGGAAGGGGTTCGTTGATGGGCCCCACACCGATTCCCACGTACCACTGACCGGTTCGGAGGGCGATCAGCGCTGTATCAACAGCGTGGTGGCCGGACTCGACGATGCCTTGCACCTCGTCCTCAACCGAACGGTCGAAGTCGAGCCGTGCCGGAACGTGCCGCAAGTCCTTGAGGAGCTGGGGCACGAGGTCGCCGTCGCGGCGGCTGTCGCGTTGGTTGATGGTCAGAGTGAACATAGTGGATCACATGCTACCGGCTGGTAGCCGCTGTGCAAGGGCTTGTTTTTCTTATTTCTTTCGCCATTCCCTTGATCCAATCCACCTTCAGCTAGTCCAGTGCGGTGCGTCCGGTTACGACGACGGCGGGCAGCGCACCTGCCGCCAACCGGCGCGCGTCGGGTATTCCGGCGTCGCGCATCGCCGCCTGGATGGCTTCCACCAGAGGGACGGGATCTTCATTGGTGGAGAATACCCAGAATGTATCGCGTGCCTGAAAAACCAGCGCGTTCTTTCCGGCCACACCCAGCGATGCCTTTTGCCGAGCCACCAGGCGGCGGTCAGGATCAGTGCCATCCGCCGTGGTCACCGCCTTGATGTAGGCAGGTGCGATCTCCGCCCACGGAAACTCCAAAGTGCTGTACTGCTGGGAATACCTGGCCACAATCCCGCCGTCGAACACCAGGAGTTTGCGGAAGCTGCCCAAGAGGGTCATAGACCAGAGGACCAGGCCTGTAAGAGTGCTTGCCACAATGAACAGGACTGGATCCTCGAAGTGGCCGGGTTCCCGCGTGGAGGTGGCGGGACTGATGAACTCACCTATTGCGCCGAAAAGGAATCCAACCGCTAAGCAGGGGATGAGGAGCTTCCAAAAGATGCGGCGCGAGGACGCAATATGACGTAGCTGTCCAAGCTCGGGTCCGAGCCTGCGCTCAGTGCGCCTTACCAGCCAGTTACGGCCGCGCATCAGGGCGCTGGCCGTAGAGATTTGGCAGGTTCTGCCTTTCTGCCTCGGCGGCTTGGTGTGCGGCGACCACTTTGGGGTCCGGGACCGGCTGGCGGCCCTGCGCCACCCCGGATCGCCGATCAAAAGCTGCAAACTTTGGATCCCACGTATCGCCCGAGCTCCCGCTGAACGCCGCCAGAATCAGCATCACCACGAAGAACGGGAAGAAGGACCAGCAGATGGCACGCCAGCCGCCCAGCCAGGCGCCCGCCGTCGTACCGTCCTTGATCCGTACCGAACGCATGCCCGCGGCAGCATCGCCAACGCTGCCCGCGGTACCCCAGATCATGCCGTAAACGAACAAACCAACGAACCAAAGAACAACGTAGAGCGTCAGCCAAAAACCGTCGTTAAAGGCCAGAAGCGAGCCACTGTTCATCATGGCATTGCGTGCAACGGCCACCATCGCGGCCAGGATGCCATATCCGGCAAGGAACACGATTGCGTCAAGTACGCGACCCCAGAAGTGGGCTCCTCCGGATGCTTTCACGAAGTATGCGCCGGTCTCGGGATGGCGGCGTACAGGGCGGCCGTTGAGGGCATCAACCAAGCCAGTAGCGGTTTGGGACTTCGAATTGCTCATGGATCAGGCCAGCCCAGCCAGCCCGCCGAGGACACGGGCAAGGGTGGGGGCGGAGGTCTCCTTCAGCTCAAGGGAGACTGATTCGCCTTCTACGCGGGGCGTAAGCACGTGCACGCTGTTGGGGGCGGTGTAGACGGTGACAGTTGGAAAGTCGTTCGTATCAGAATTGAAGACCACCACGTTGCTGGCCGCCTGGGTATCGGCCAGGGCCGTTGCGGCGTATTCTTCGAACCCGGCCTCAGAGTAAACAGTGGGATCGGTGTCGCGGTTGGCCGCTGTGTTCGGGTCAACGAATTCAGCCAGGCGCGGAGCCAACTGATCCCGGGTGACAACGGTGAAGCCGTGCAGCCCGCCTTCGTCCACTTCCTCCAGCAGCACGCCGTCGTCGTGGAGGTAGCCGTAGAGCCAGCGCTTGCCAGTGGAAACGGTGCGTTCCACGGAGACCACGCTGCTGCCACTGCGGCGCAGTGTCAGGGCACCGGTTATTTCCTCGGTGGCGTGCAGCCGGGTGGGTTCGGTCTCGCCTTCAAAGATCACGGGGTAGACGAGTTCCTTGGCAAGCAGTCCACGCAGGGCCACAGCACACATCAGCTCCTTGCTGGCGTCCTGCGCTGTGAGCCACGGAAGGGCCACGATTTGCTCGTGCTGGACGCCGTCCAAGGCAACAACCTCTTCATCGGTCAACGTCGGCAAGGCCTTGCCTGTGGCGCTGGCCGACGCCAGGACCTTTGCCGCAGCCTGTACGTCCCGCTCGGTCCAATTCATGGTGCTGGTGGTCATCCGAATATCCCTCCGACAAAGTTCCCGACTGACTTGGCGGCATTACCGACCCCGTCTGCCACCTTACTGCCTACATCCTTGGCGAAATTGCCTACTTCCCGGGCGCCGTCGGCGATGTAGCTGCCGGGGTTCCGGGCGAAGTTGCTGATCGAATCCCAGTTGTCCGCCACCAGGTTGCCCAATGCCCAGGCGCCGGCAACGATGCCCGCGCCGATCACGATCGGGGCGCCAATGGGCCCCAGCAAGGCGGCGCCACCGGCCGTCATGAGCATGATGCTGCCCACCCCGCCCACTACGGACAGGCCGCCGGCTACCCGGTCGCCTGTACCGCGCCAGCCGTCGTGCTCCGGGCTGATCATGTCGCTGATACCGCCAACGATGTTCAACGGCGCCGCCAAGGCCCCCGCGATTCGAAGGCCCTTGGAGAATTTTGTGGCGTCCTGGAAAGCCTGGCTGTAGGGAATGTTCGCCTTGAGGTCGGTGATGACGTCAGTGACCTTCTCACCGCTGCGCAACGCGCTCAAAGCATCCCGCAGCACCGTACCGCCAGCCCGCCAGTTGGTGAGTACCTCGCGGGTCTTGACCCATTCGGCATGACCGAGCTTGCCGTACTTGTAGGCAGTCCAGAGCTGCGCGCCCAATTCCTTGACGCCCGTTGCTGTGTCATAGACGTCTTTCAGGACGCCCACCGATGTACCTGAGCCGTCATTGTGGCTGGCAAATTCCTGCTGGTTGGCGTGCTTCTTGAGCTGGCCCGCGTTGTCCCTCAGCATGTTGGCGGCCTTCATAAGGCTCTGCCTGTGCTGGCTGTTCCAATCGCTCTTGAAGACTGTGGCATCGCGCCCCTGCCACGCCGTTGCAGAGTTGATGGCGTTGGACAACTGCGCGCTCTGCATATTGATGGCGTCAGCAGCCTTGCCCATGACGCCGGCCAGACTGCGAAGCTGCGCAATGTCCGCGCCGTAGAACCCAGCCATGTGGAACCCCCTGTGTACATGCGTCGTAAAGTCTCGTCCAAGCCTAGGCGGACCCCGAAGATGGCGCGATGGGGAGCAGTGCCCATCAAAGCAACGCGGGGTCACTTACGGCCCATGTTTTAGCCAACAATGGGCCGTATCTGACCCCGCGTTGCTTAAAGCACGACGGCGACTGGTGCGGTTCACAGGGAACAGCACCAGCCGCCGTCGAGCCCAACTAGGTCGCAGTTAAGCGCGTTTTGAGCGTTCAAAACGCGCTTAAGTGCTACTCAGATGGGAATTAGTGGCCTTCGGCCGAGAAGCGCTTGATGGAAGCTTCCAGCTCGGCTTCGGCAGCGGCGCGATCGCCCCAGCCTTCAGCCTTGACCCACTTGCCGGGCTCCAGGTCCTTGTAACGGGTAAAGAAGTGCTCGATTTCCTTGATCAGGAATTCGCTGACGTCGCTGACTTCCTGGATGTGGTCGAAGCGTGCATCCACCGGGACGCAGAGGACCTTGGCGTCTCCGCCGCCGTCGTCGGTCATGTTGAAAACGCCGATGGGCCGGGACTCAACGATGACGCCCGGGTGGAGATCGAAGTCCTGCAGGAGCACCAGTGCGTCCAGGGGGTCGCCGTCTTCGCCCAGGGTGTTCTCGAAGAAACCGTAGTGCGTGGGGTACTGCATGGAGGTGAAGAGGACGCGGTCCAGGCGGACGCGGCCGGTTTCGTGGTCAACTTCGTACTTGACGCGCGATCCCTTGGGGATCTCGATGGTCACGTCGTGCTTCATGGCGTGCTCCTTGACGGGTGTGGGTGGGGCGCGGCAGGCGAAAGTGCAGCCAGCGCCGCCGACTACTATCGAGGATATAGCGAGAGGCCCGGGTTTCTTGAACCGGCGGGACATTTTCAGGACTGACAGGACCAAGCAACTGCATGAAGGGCGTTAAAAACGGGGGTGCCCGGAAGCGGGTGTCCACGGCGTGGGGGCGCTTGAAATGGCCGATGCTGTTGACGCTGGTCCTCCTGTGCCTGGGGGCGATCGTGGTGGCCGGCATGGTGCCAGGACTCCTCAGCGCACCCAAGCCGTCACCATCCGCGCCGCCATGGCAGCAGGAGCCTGACCACCTTTCCGAGGCCAACGGCGTGCTTCCTTTGGATCCCGATGCCCCTGTGCCCGTACCGGCTGAGCTTTCGCGCCTTTTGAATGGCGCCCTGAAACCTTCCGGCGCCGGCAGCATTACTGGCATTGTCATGGACGCCTCCACAGGCACGGTCCTGTTCGACCGCGATGCCAACGCCAACCGAATCCCGGCGTCGAATATGAAGCTTTTGACCGCCGTCGCTGCTTTGAAGGCGCTCGGTCCCGAATCCCGCTTTACCACCAGTGTGCTGGCCGGTTCTGATGCGTCAACCGTGGTGTTGACGGGGGGAGGGGACGTGCTGCTCGGCGCAGGTGCCTCGGATCCCGGGGCCGTGATGGGCAGGTCAGGACTTGCAACCCTGGCCTCCGATACTGCCGCTTCTTTGGCTACCGCCGGGGTCAAAGGGCCCGTGACGGTGCAGGTGGATGATTCGCTGTTCAGCGGTGCGCCCCTCAATCCTGCGTGGAGCCTGGACGACGTCGCGGCTGGCGAAACTGCCCCCTTGTTTTCCCTCGCCCTGAATTCCGGGCGCTACTCACCCACGCTTACCACGGGGCCGCGTCCGCAGGATTCGGCCGTCACCACCGCCCAGGCTTTCGCCGAACAATTGGTGGCCGCCGGCGTCCAGGTGAGTCCCGGCGTCGAGCGCGGAGAGGGTGTCCCCGCCAAGGTGCTGGCCGCCGCTGAATCCGCGACTGTGAGCGAGCAGGTGGACCTCATGCTGGAGACCTCGGACAACTTCCTGGCAGAGGCGCTTGGGCGGATGACCGCCATTGCGTCCGGACAGGAAGGGACGTACGACGGCGCCACTTCAGCCGTGCGCCAACGGCTGGGGGAGTTGGGAATCGCCACTGATCCCAAGCAGTTGCAGTTGGCCGATGTCTCGGGCCTTGCCCTGGAGAACCAGGTCAGCGCCCACCAGTTTGCCGAGGTAGTCCGTGCCATCACCAGCGGACCGGACCTGAGTCTTCGGACCGCCCTGGACGGATTCCCGGTGGCGGGCCTTACGGGCACCCTGGACGACAGGTACGTGGATCCGAGTACAGCCCAGGGTGCGGGCCTTGTCCGCGCCAAAACGGGGACGCTCAACACTGTCATCGCGCTGAGCGGGTATGTAGTGGACGCTGATGGACGCTTGCTGGTGTTCTCGTTCATCGGCAATGGCCTGGAACCGGGTGCGGCTGGAAACAAGGAGGCGATGGACCGTTCGGCATCGGTGCTGGCCTCGTGCGGCTGCCGCTAGCCCACCTACTCGGGTGGAGTGAGGGTCAGCGCGGAGCGAACTTAAAGGCCCATTGCCAGCCTCATGTGGTGTGATGGACCGTATGGTGTCATCTGCCCGAGATTCGTCAGCAGGGGCCCCGTCCCTGATCAATTGGGACCTGGCCGCCTCCACGGCTGCCCGGCTTACCCCGCCCGGTCCAGCGCTGAGCGCCGGGGAAATCGGCAAGGCGGTGGAGAACCTGCGCTTCAACGCCGATATCTCCGTGCCACATGTCCATGACATCACGGGGCTTGAAGCGGCGCGGGACCTGCGGGACTCGCACGTTCTCGTGGTGGACCGTGCCTCATGGTCCAAGGCCAACACCCAGAGCTTCTCCGTCATGCTCCAGCCTATTCTGGAGAAAATGCTGGAGTCCCGCGGCAGCCTGTCCATGACACCTGCTGCGGCTGCAGCCAGCGGAGCCATCACCGGCAGCCAACTCGGGGCCATCCTTGCTTTCCTGTCCAGTAAAGTCCTGGGCCAATACGATCCGTTCGCGGCCTTGGCCCCGGCCGCCCGCGTTCCTTCGGGCGGGCGGCTACTCCTTGTTGCACCCAACATCATCTCCGTCGAACGCGAACTCAACGTGCACCCGGACGACTTCAGGCTCTGGGTATGCCTTCACGAGCAAACGCACCGCGTTCAGTTCGCCGCAGCACCGTGGCTGCGGGACCACATGCTCGCCGAAATCGAAAAGCTCAGCAGCCATCTGCTGGGCAACATGGATTCCCTGGTTGAACGGGCGGCCGCGGTGGCCAAATCCCTGAAGGACCGCGCTGCATCCGGGAACGTGCCGAGCCGGGGCGCAATTCTGGACCTGCTGCAGGATCCCGAGGAGAAGGCTTCCCTATCCCACATCACTGCCGTCATGAGCCTCCTCGAAGGTCATGCCAATGTGGTGATGGATGCGGTGGATTCCAGCATCGTCCCGTCCGTGAAGACGATTCGCCAGCGGTTCAATGATCGGGGCAAGGACCGCGGCATCATCGAGAAGTTCATCCGTAACCTCCTCGGTCTCGATGCCAAGATGCGCCAGTACACAGACGGCGCAAAGTTCGTGCGGGAGGTTGTTGAGGTAGGCGGCATGGAAGGCTTCAACCGGGTGTGGAACTCGGCCGAAAACCTCCCCACCGAGGAAGAGATCCACAACTCCAGGATGTGGCTCGAGCGGATGGGGCTTTGAGCGCACCCGTATTTGATGGCCCCTCACAGGGCGGTTCCAGCGCAGGTTCCAGCAGTGGTTCTGACAACGGTTCCGAGCGTGCAGCAACAGGCAAGGGCCGACGCCGGCCCGGCCGTTTGGCACCGGTCGTCGGCAAGGCACGGAAGCAGTTGCAAAACGCCTTGGCCGCTGCGGGTTACCCGGAACGTGTGCTCGTAGCCTGCAGCGGAGGACCGGATTCGCTTGCGCTCGCCGCGGTAGCTGGATACTTCGCCCGGCGCGGCCACGTGGACGGGCATCCCATTTCCGTGGCCGGCGTGGTTGTCGACCACCAACTTCAGGCTGGCTCGGCAGACGTAGCTTCCCGGACGGCAGCTGTCCTGGGGGAACTGGGCCTCTCACCTGTGGAAGTCCGTACGGTGGAGGTCGCGTCCACTGGGTTCGGGCCCGAAGCTGCGGCCCGCGATGCCCGGCACGCAGCCCTCGAGGCGGCTGCGGATGACCTTGGCTGCGATCACATCCTGCTGGGGCACACCTTGGACGACCAAGCCGAACAGGTGCTCCTGGGCTTGGCCCGTGGTTCCGGCACCCGTTCTTTGGCCGGCATGAGGCCAATCCGGGGACGCCTGATGAGGCCCTTCCTTGGCCTGCGGCGCGAAGAGACCCTGGAAATCTGCGAGGTCGAGGAACTGCAGCCGTGGCATGATCCGAGCAACAGTGACTCTGCCTTCGCGCGCTCGCGGACACGCGTCGAGGTCATGCCGGTCCTCGAAGAAAAGCTGGGGCCGGGCGTTGCCGAATCTTTGGCACGGACAGCCGCAATCCTTCAGCAGGACGCGGATTTCCTTGAGGATCTTGCAAACGAGACGTATCTCTCGCTGGTCCAGCGAACCGACGACGGCGCGTGGTTGCCAGAGGATGCCGTCCGCGGACTTCCTGCAGCGCTGAGGTTCCGAGTCATCGCCAAGGCAGCTGCCGACGTCGGGGGCCAACAACCCGGTTACGGACGGCTCCAGGCCGCGGAAGCGCTGCTTCGCCGCCAGGGTTCTGCCGGTCCTGTGGAACTTCCCGGCCACGTCAGTGTCTATCGCCTGTCGCTGAGTGATTTGGAGCCGGAACGCGCGGGTTCTTCCATTGCGTCGCCTGCTGCCGGGACGGGTGATTCGACCACCGGCGGTCCCCGGGAAGCCGCACCCTGTGGGAAGCTAGTATTCCGGCATCAGAAATCGCCCCAACAGTAGCCGCACCCGAGCATCAAAACAGGAGCCATTGGTGGATTCAAACGACGTCCAGGCAGATCTCAAGCACGTTCTTTACACCAAAGAGCAGATCCAAACGCGAATCGCTGAACTGGCGGCGCAGATCGACAAAGACTACGAAGGCCGCGAACTGCTGATCGTCGGTGTCCTCAAGGGTGCCGTCATGGTCATGGCGGACCTGGCGCGGGCCTTGCACAGCCACGTCAGCATGGACTGGATGGCAGTTTCTTCCTACGGCTCCGGCACCCAGTCCTCGGGCGTTGTCCGGATCCTCAAGGACCTCGATACCGACCTCATGGGCAAGGACGTGCTGATCGTCGAGGACATCATCGACTCCGGCCTCACACTTTCATGGCTCAAGTCCAACCTTGAATCCCGCGGTACGGCCAGCGTTGAGATCTGCACCGCTTTCCGTAAGCCGACCGCCGCCAAGGTCGAGATCGACGTCAAGTACGTCGGCTACGACATCCCCAACGAATTCGTTGTGGGCTACGGCCTGGACTACGCCGAGAAGTACCGCAACCTGGACTTCGTGGGCACGCTGGCCCCGCACGTTTACGAGTAACCACCCTTACTTACGCCCTTCACCGGACCATAAGGACGTGGGAAGCCGTTGACGAACAAAAGCATTGGCATCAAGGACGTAGCAGTTGCCGCTGGCGTGTCTGTCACCACTGTTTCCCACGTCCTGAATGACGTCGCTTACGCTCGCATCAGCCCGGAAACAAGGGAAAAGGTCAAAGCTACGGCGGAACGTCTCGGCTATGGCCCAAACCGGCTGGCCCAGGCCCTGCGCACGCAACGGACCGGGATGCTGGGTCTGGTCAGTGAGGAAATCGCCACCACACCACACGCCGGGCGGATTATCCTGGGTGCGGATGAGGCCGCCAGGGCGCGGGGCTACAACCTGATGATCATCAACACCTCAGGTGCAGCAAGTGACGAGTCCAGGCAGGCTGATGTCGAGGCCCTCCTGGAGCGGCGCGTGGATGGCATCCTGTACGCCACCATGTACCACCGCGAGGTCACTTTGCCGGAAAACCTGAGTTCAATTCCCGCGGTGCTTGTGGACTCCGAGAGCCTGGCCGGGAGCGTCGCTTCGGTAGTCCCCGATGAAGAGGGCGGGGCCAGGGTAGCCGTGCAAAGCCTCCTTGATGCCGGCCACCGCCGCATAGGTTTCCTGAACAACACCGACGACGTCCCGGCTACGCGGGACCGCTTGCGAGGCTTCCGGAACGCCTTGGATGAAGCAGGGCTCGACGGCGCTGCCGCACCGGTGGAGTCCGAACTCTCGGAGGTGCTGGGCGGCTATGTTGCCGCTTTGCGGATGTTGAAGCGAAAGGACCGGCCCACGGGCCTGTTCTGCTACAACGACCGCATGGCCATGGGGGCCTACCGTGCAGCGGCCGAGGTAGGAATCAGCATTCCCAATGAACTGTCCGTGGTGGGTTTCGACGATCAGGAACTCATCGCGGCCAATCTCTACCCTGGCCTGACAACAGTGGCGTTGCCCCACTATGAGATGGGTGCCTGGGCCACTGAACGCCTGATCGATGCCATTGAGGGCAAGGCAGACCTCACCGTCCTGGCAGCGAAACCGACGATTCTTCAGTGTCCCTTGGTGACCCGCGAATCCATTACGAATCCCCACCCAGGGCTGTCCTAGCGCGGCGTAGGCGAGTATCCTGTGTACGCCCAGAGGGAACTTTTGAGCATTCCAGTGCGTGAATAACTGGGAACGGTGTATAGCTAGAAACTGAAGCAGCACCATTCGCGCGCAGAAGTTGCGCCTCGCAGCACTACCAGGAGGGACGGGGCAAAACCCCGATCAGATGAAAGCTAAGAGTTTCTTCAAGGGCCCGGGCATCTGGATTGTTGTCGTCGTCGGCTTGCTCCTGGTGGCATTCGCAACACTGGCTCCGGGCGGTTCCACACGTATCGACACCAAGGACGGCCTCGAACTCCTCGCGCAAAGCGGCAAGGTGGAGCAGGCCAAGATATTCGACGCCGAGAACCGCGTTGACTTGGTGCTCAAGGACAACCTGAACATCGATGGCCAGGACAAGGGCAAGAACGTCCAGTTCTTCTACGTCACGGACCGTGGCCCGGACGTCGTCAAGGCCGTAACCAGCGCCAACCCGGACAAGGGCTTCACTGACCAGCCGATCGAGAACAACTGGTTCTCCGGACTGTTCTCCTTGCTCATCCCCGTGCTGCTGCTCGGTGTGCTGTTCTGGTTCCTGCTTTCCCGGATGCAGGGTGGCGGCTCCAAGGTGATGCAGTTCGGCAAGTCCAAGGCCAAGCTGGTCAACAAGGACATGCCGCAGGTGACCTTCTCTGACGTCGCCGGTGCTGACGAAGCCGTGGAAGAGCTCCAGGAAATCAAGGAATTCCTCCAGGAACCCTCAAAGTTCCAGGCCGTTGGCGCGAAGATCCCCAAGGGTGTGCTGCTGTACGGCCCTCCAGGCACTGGTAAGACACTGCTGGCCCGCGCCGTTGCGGGTGAAGCAGGCGTTCCCTTCTTCTCCATCTCCGGCTCGGACTTCGTTGAAATGTTCGTGGGCGTTGGTGCCTCGCGCGTCCGTGACTTGTTCGAACAAGCCAAGGCGAGTTCCCCTGCCATCATCTTCGTGGACGAAATCGACGCCGTAGGCCGCCATCGTGGCGCAGGCATCGGTGGCGGTAACGACGAACGCGAGCAGACTTTGAACCAGCTCCTGGTGGAGATGGACGGCTTCGACGTCAAGACGAACGTCATCCTCATCGCAGCCACCAACCGTCCGGACGTCCTGGACCCGGCACTCCTTCGCCCGGGCCGTTTCGACCGTCAGATCACCGTCGAGGCCCCGGATATGGTGGGCCGCGAGCAAATCCTGAACGTCCATGCAAAGGGCAAGCCGATGGCCCAGGGCATTGACCTTCGGGCTGTTGCCAAGAAGACCCCCGGGTACACCGGTGCTGACCTGGCCAACGTCCTCAACGAGGCAGCCTTGCTGACGGCACGTTCAAACGCCAACCTCATTGATGACCGCGCCCTGGACGAGGCAATCGACCGCGTCATGGCAGGCCCGCAGAAGCGCAGCCGCGTGATGAAGGAACTCGAGCGCAAGATCACCGCCTACCACGAGGGCGGGCACGCACTGGTTGCTGCCGCCCTGCGCAACTCCGCTCCGGTCACTAAGATCACCATCCTTCCCCGTGGCCGTGCCCTGGGGTACACCATGGTGATTCCTGAGGACGACAAGTACTCGGTAACGCGCAACGAATTGCTGGACCAGATGGCCTACGCCATGGGTGGCCGCGTGGCCGAGGAAATCGTGTTCCATGACCCGTCCACCGGTGCGTCCAATGACATCGAGAAGGCCACCTCCACGGCCCGGAAGATGGTTACCCAGTACGGCATGAGCGAACGGGTTGGTGCCGTGAAGCTCGGCCAAGGCGGCGGCGAGCCGTTCCTCGGCCGCGATGCCGCGCAGGAGCGCAACTTCTCGGACCAGATCGCCTACGTTGTGGACGAGGAAGTGCGTCGCCTGATCGATCAGGCACACGACGAGGCTTACGCCATCCTCACCGAAAACCGCGATGTCCTCGACCGGCTGGCACTGGAACTGCTTGAGCGCGAAACCCTCAACCAGGCCGAGATCGCCGAGATCTTCCACGACATCCGCAAGCGCGATTTCCGTGAGATCTGGCTGTCCAAGGAGTCCCGCCCTGTCCAGTCGATTCCGCCGGTCGAGTCGCGCGCAGAAAAGGCTGAGCGCGAGGCCCAGGAAGAAGCCAAGAAGGCCCGTCTGGACGAGCCACTGGATGCCGTAGCCCCGCATGCGCAGGGTGTCAGCAGCCAGGAGTCATTCCAGTCACCGGGAGCCGACGGCGGCAACGACTCTCCGCTTCACGGCTAAGCTTTCTGCTGTGACTCATTTCGACGACGACGACCTCGCCGCCGTCCACGGCTCAGCCGCGGACGCTAAGCGGGGCCACAAAGTAGACCGCCCGCGCATCGAAGCAGCAGTACGCGAAATCCTGCTTGCTATTGGTGAAGACCCTGACCGCGGAGGCCTGCAGGACACACCCAAGCGTGTTGCCAAGGCCTATGCGGAGGTCTTCGCGGGCCTGCACCAGCATCCGGCGGAGGTCCTCTCCACCACGTTTGACCTTGACCACGAAGAGCTTGTCCTCGTGAAGGACATTCCCTTCTACTCGACGTGCGAACACCACCTGGTGCCGTTCCACGGGGTGGCTCATGTTGGTTATATTCCGTCACATGACGGCAAGGTTACGGGCCTGAGCAAGCTGGCCCGTTTGGTGGATATCTATGCGCGCAGGCCACAGGTGCAGGAGCGGCTCACAACGCAGATTGTTGAGGCCCTGGTTAAGCACCTCAACCCGCGCGGGGCGATTGTCGTCGTCGAATGCGAACACATGTGCATGTCCATGCGCGGCATCCGCAAGCCCGGCGCCAAGACTGTCACCAGCGCGGTGCGCGGTCAGCTCCATGACCCGGCCACCCGCGCCGAGGCCATGAGCCTCATACTCGGAAGGTAAGCAATATATGGATTCCCTCGCTGCAGCACCCGGAACCGGCCCGGCCACAAGCCCACTGCCGGTTCTCCGCAAGCCGCGGCCCGCTGCCAGATTCGAAGACCTGCCTACGGACCGCACGCTCGTCATGGGAATTCTCAATGTCACCCCGGATTCCTTTAGCGACGGCGGCAACCACCGCACGCCCGACACCGCCATCGCGCTTGGCTTGCGTATGTTCTATGCCGGCGCGGACATCATCGACGTCGGTGGCGAGTCCACGCGCTCCGGCGCTGAACCCGTTTCGCCTGAAGAAGAGCAGCGCCGGGTCCTTCCGGTGATCCAGGCACTGGTCAAGGCCGGTGCGCTGGTGAGCATCGACACCATGCACACGTCCACTGCTGCCGCCGCCGTGGAGGCCGGTGCTGCGATCATCAACGATGTCTCCGGCCTGACTATCGAGCCGGACATGCCTGAGCTCGTGGCCCGCACCAAGGTTCCGTACATCCTCACGCATCGTCGTGGGGATGCCCGCACCATGGACGCCCTCGCGGAATACAACAACGTGACGGAAGAGGTGGTGGCGGAGCTCAGCGGTATCCGCGACAAACTGTATGCAGCGGGCGTTGCTCCCGAGCAGATCATCGTTGACCCCGGGATTGGCTTCTCCAAGAACGAGGACCAGAACTGGGAAATCCTCAAGAACCTGGACAAGCTGTTCGCACTCGGCCACAAGGTTATGGTGGCTGCGTCACGCAAGCGGTTCTTAGGCTCGCTCCTCACTGTTGCCGGCAAGTCTGCCGCGCCGCTGGAGCGGGATGCCGCCACGGCAGCTATCACCGCCCTGAGCGCCGCGAAGGGCGCCTGGGCTGTCCGCGTCCACGACGTCGGTCCCAGCCTTGACGCCGTCAAGGTTGCCGCTCGAATCGCCCGCTGACCGGAGGACCTTGTGGACAGGATCACGCTGACCGGTGTCACCGCCGTCGGCCATCACGGAGTGTTCGATTTCGAGCGCCGGGACGGCCAGCCGTTCGTCGTGGACGCCGTCCTTCATACTGACTTCAGTAAGGCCGCGGAGACGGATGACCTCCAGTACACCGCGCACTACGGCGAGGTGGCTGAGCTCATTACATCGCACATCGAGGGCGAGCCGCTGAACCTGATTGAGGGTTTGGCCGTGCGGATCGCAGATGGCATCCTCGCCAATTACAACGTGGCCGCCGTCGATGTCACCGTCCACAAGCCGAAGGCGCCCATCGAGGTTCCGTTCGGCGATGTCACCGTGAGTGTCCACAGGGAGCGATCATGAACTCCGGATACACCAAAGCGATCCTTGCCCTAGGCAGCAACCTTGGTGAGCGGAACGACACCCTATCCACAGCCGTCGCCGATCTCGTGGACCCACCGGACGTCAGGCTCCTTGGAGTGTCTCCGGTTGTCCAGACCAAGGCGGTCGGCGGCCCGGAAGGCCAACCCGATTTCCTGAACATGGTCATGGCAGTCGAGACAACGCTTAGTCCCCTTGAGCTGTTGCAGCACTGCCACGACGTCGAGCAGAAGCACCACCGCACCCGTGAAGTTCGTTGGGGTCCGCGGACACTGGATGTGGACATCATCGTTTTCGGTGATGTGGTCAGCGACGACCCCGTCCTGACCCTGCCTCATCCGAGGGCGGCCGAACGGGCCTTTGTCCTCTACCCATGGTCCCTGTTGGAGCCGAACGCCCAACTGAACGGGCACAGCGTTGCAGAGTTGGCCGCCGTGGCTGATGACATGCCCGACATCCGTCGCTTCGACGGCTACGGCGACATCGCCGGTGTTCCTGCGACGGGAGCGGTGGAGTAGCAGTGAAGCCCATGCGCCCCGCGGTTCTGGTCCTCATTGCCATCATCGCTGCTGCCATCGGTTGGCTGGCCACCGCGGCAACGAACCGCTTCAGCATGCCCACTCCCGTGCTTCCGGTCTCCGCACTGGTAACCATGGGCGTCATCGCCGTGCTCACCCTGATTATGGGGATCCGGGTGCTGCGGTGGCGCAACGGCAAGAAGAAGAACCTGCTGAACCCGATCCTGGCCGCCAGGACGCTGATTCTTGCCCAGGCATGCGCATATGCAGGGACGCTCCTTCTGGGCTGGCATGCTGGCATCTCGTTTGACCTTCTGCGGGTCGGAACCTTGCGCAGTGGTGAAGGCATCCTGTGGAACGCCGTCTTGATGGGCGGTGGTGGCGTGGTGATGGTGATCGTCGGCTTGGTGGTCGAGAGGTTCTGCCGGATCCCACCGGAGGACCTCGAAGGTGGCGCCCCTGGACCGGAAACCCGTCGCGGGGAAGCAAAAGGCGAAGGCGAGTATGCGTACCGAGGCGATTGACCCTCCCGGCGTCCAGTGGCTGAGGGTCTCCCCGAAGTACGTCACGGTCCGCTTGGTGGAGTGGGCCATCGGAAACCTGGTGATGGTGGCGATCCTCAGCCTTCCCCTCGTGTTTGTGCAGCTGGGTTGGTGGCGTTGGCCTCCGCTGTGGCTCGCCATCGCGGTGCCTGCGGTGATGCTCGTTCTGGCGTTGTGGCGGCTCGTGCTGATTCCGCGTCAGGTCCGCGCAATCGGCTACGCGGAGCGCGATGACGATCTCCTCATCCGTCGTGGCATCTTTTTCCAGCGCACCATGGTGGTCCCGTACGGACGCATGCAGTACGTGGATGTGTCTGTTGGTCCGGTGGAACGTGGACTGGGACTCTGTACTTTGAAGCTCCACACGGCGTCCGCCGGAACCAGCGCATACCTGCCCGGGCTTCCTGCCGGGGAAGGCGCACGGCTGCGTGAACAGCTCTCGGCACGTGGAGAAGCCAGGCTGGCCGGGCTGTGAGCCCGGACGGTAGCGCCACCGTAGGCCTCCCAACTAAAGCCGACGACGGCGATTGGCGGCGCGTGCATCCAGCATCGCCGTTCGTGCGCGGCTGGGTGGCGCTTGCCGCCGTCGGATACTTTTTCGGTCGCGACGCCTTTGAACGCATGCTGCAGGGCCGTGACATCCTCGATCCCAACCTCAACGGACGTGTGCCCTGGCTGTTGGCCGGTGGAGGCATTCTGCTTCTCCTGACCGTGGGTGGATTCATCCTGAGTTGGTACTTCACGCGTTATCAGGTGGCCGAGGGCTATGTCCGGGTCAACACCGGCTTCGTGTTCAAGCAGCAGCGGCAGGCGCGGTTGGACCGTGTCCAAGCCATCGACATCGTGCAGCCCCTCTTGGCGAGGATTTTTGGCCTCGCCGAACTCAAGTTTGATGTGGCCGACGCCGGCGAATCGGCCGTGCGGCTCGCTTACCTTCCGCTGGACCAAGCCAAACAGCTGCGCGCCACTATTCTTGCCCGTGCCGCTGGAGTGGTGAGTGGACCGGAGACTCAGGAAGCTGTCCCCGAAGCGCCGGAGTACGTTGTCTTGTCAGTGCCGCCTTCCCGCCTTATTGGCTCGCTCCTGCTGAGCGAGCAAACGGTAGGTATCCTGCTCGGAGCCGTGGCGTCCATTGCGATCTCTGTTTACACCGAAAACAGCGCCATCTTCCTGGCGCTGATCCCGGCGGTGCTGGGCATCGGTGCTGCTTATTGGAGCTCATTCAACAAGGGCTACAACTTCACCGCCGCGATTTCTCCTGATGGGATCCGGCTGCGCTACGGGCTCCTGGACACCCAGGCCCAGACTTTGCCCCCGGGCCGAATCCAGGCGCTGAAAGTCACTCAGCCGCCCATTTGGAGGATCTTCGGCTGGTACCGCATGCAGGTTAACGTGGCGGGCTACGGTGGTGCGGCAGGCAATGAGAACGCTGCCCGGACCACGTTGCTACCAGTGGGCATGAAGCCGGACGTCATGCGGATGCTGTCCCTCGTGCTGCCCGACCCGGGTGTTGAGGATCCGGAACGGGTTTTCACTTCCGGGCTGGAGGGGTTGGCTGGGCTGGACGGTTTGGCTGGGCTTGGGGGTGGGGCACCTGCGGGTTCCGCCTCAGCCGGTTCTACCTCCACGGATGGTTTCGTCACTACTCCGCGCCGCGCCCGGCTCCTGGCACCGCTGGGTTGGCGGCGCAATGGTTTCCTGGCCACGCGAACGGCATTGTTGATTCGATCCGGCCGATGGTGGCGCACCTTGGTCCTGGTTCCCCATCAGCGCACGCAGTCCATGGCTTTGCAGCAAGGTCCGCTCGCGCGGCGTTTCGGTGTGGCTGATCTTGTTTTCCACACTACGGCGGGACCTGTGGTGCCCCGGCTCTATCAGGCTGATGTGGAGCAGGCTGTGCAGCTTTTCGACCAGCAGGCAGCCCGTGCCCGCGAGGCCAGAAAGCGGCAGACCAGCGAGCAATGGCTTGCGGAGGTAAGCGGCCAGGCTCCACCCCAATCTCTACCGAAAGCACCAACACAGGAGGACCCCCAGCATGGTTAGGCCAGGAAGACTCGGAGTCGGCATCATCGGCGCCGGCAAGGTGGGTGCCGTCCTGGGCGCCGCTTTGCGCGCGGCCGAGCACGCCGTCGTCGGGGTTTCTGCGGTATCCGAAGCGAGCCGCGAGCGGGCAGAGACACTGCTGCCGGGAGTCCCGGTCCTTGGGATCCAGGAGATCGTGGAGCGCTCTGAACTGGTGCTGCTTGCCGTTCCTGACGATGCCCTCGGCGAGCTTGTTGCTGGACTCGCGAAGCTCGGTGCGTGGCAACCCGGCCAACTGGTGGCTCACACCTCCGGCCGTTTCGGAGTCGGGATCCTGCAGCCGATCCGCACGGCCGGCGCAATTCCGCTGGCAATGCATCCCGCCATGACGTTCACCGGTATGAGCCTTGACCTGACGCGCCTCATGGATTGCACGTTCGGAATCACCGCCGACGCTGCGATGTTGCCGATTGCCCAAGCACTGGTTGTGGAGATGGGTGCCGAGCCGGTAGCGATTGCCGAGGCAGACCGAACCCTGTACCACGCGGCCCTCGCGCACAGCTCCAACCACATGGTGACGCTTGTTGCGCAGGCGTCGCAGTTACTGCGGGAAATTGGCGTCGAATCACCGGAGTCCATGCTGGGTCCATTGCTGCGGGCCACACTCGAGAACGCTCTTGCGAGCGGAGAATCTGCGTTGACCGGTCCCGTCGCGCGCGGCGACGTAGGCACCGTCGCTGCGCACGCCCAGGCACTGAAAGAATACGACGGCGGAGCGGGCGGCGACGTGCTCGCGGCCTACCAGGCCATGGCCCGGGCGACGGCCCGGCGTGCCGGAAACCGCGGACTGCTGCGCCCTGAACAACTGACTGACATTGGCGAGGCCTTGGGAACAGAGCCCACCGCGCCGGAAGGAATCTGAACAGCATGGCCATCAAACTCGTGACCACCGCGGCCGAACTGCGTACTGAAAGCGCACGGCTCCTGGTTTCCAAGCGGGGAAGTTCCCAGGGCTTGGTGCCCACCATGGGGGCCCTGCACTCAGGCCACGCCGCGTTGGCGAGGGCCGCCGTGGCAGAGAACGACGTCGTGGTGGCCACCATTTTCGTGAATCCCCTCCAGTTCGGCGACGCCGTGGACCTCGACCGCTATCCCCGGACGCTTGAGGCCGATATGGCCATCCTTGATGCCGAAGGAGTGGACCTTGTTTTCGCGCCCTCCGTGGACGAGGTGTACCCCGGCGGGCAGCCGCTGGTCCGTGTCACGGCCGGTCCGCTCGGCGGGAAATGGGAGGGCGCCTCACGCCCCGGACACTTCGACGGTGCCCTGACCGTGGTGGCCAAGTTGCTGCACTATGGACTCCCGGGCGGCGCAGCTGCGGACGGTTCGACGCCGGCGTACCGTGCCTACTTTGGCCAGAAGGACGCCCAGCAACTTGCCCTTGTGAGGCGTATGGTCGTGGATCTGAACTTCCCCGTGGAGATCGTGCCCGTACCGATCGTGCGCAGCGAGGACGGCCTGGCGCTTTCCAGCCGTAACCGCTTCCTCTCCGACGACGAACGCGAGGCGGCACTGGTGCTCTCACGGGCTCTGCGCCTTATCGAGTCCCGCGCGAACGCGCATGAACCGCTGGACCTGGATTCCGCCGTCGCACTCGTTGAATCCCAGCCGCTGGTGGAACTGGACTATTTCGACGTCGTGGATCCCACCACGCTTGAGCCGCTGGCGGAGAACTGCAAAGAAACACCGTTCCGCGGCGAAGGGCTGGCAATCATTGCCGCCAAGGTAGGTCCCGTGCGGTTGATAGACAACGTTCCGCTTAATTCCTGAGGTTGAATCCCTAACGTTTGGATTTTCTGCTGACGGGAATCTCTTGGGCGTCTAGAATGTTCCTGTCTTCACCGGTACCGACCGCCGGAATCCAAACCCAAACCTGAGGAATCCTCATGTCTACCGACGTCACGTCCGGCGCCAACAGCGAGCCCGGTTCCGGCACGCCCGCAAGTGCAACCTTCACAGAGGAAGCGCTCACCCAGGCTCCTGTATCAGGGAAGATGGCCCGCGAATCCGTCACGGTCATTGTCACGCTGTTGGTCGCCACCTTTGTGGTGATCCTCAACGAGACCATTATGAACGTGGCACTCCAGCGGCTGATGACTGATCTCAAGGTGGACGCGCCCACGGTCCAGTGGCTCGCCACCGGGTTCATGCTGACCATGGCGGTCGTCATTCCGACTACCGGGTTTATCCTGCAGCGATTGACCACCCGCGGCTCGTTCATGCTGGCGATGGGACTCTTCAGCGGAGGAACACTCCTGGCTGCCCTTGCGCCCGGATTCCCCGTGCTGCTCCTTGCACGCATCGTCCAGGCCGGGGGCACGGCCATCATGCTGCCATTGCTGATGACCACCATCCTCACTCTGGTGCCCATGTCCCGGCGCGGTGCCGTCATGGGCAACGTCAGCATCGCTATCTCAGTCGCTCCCGCGATGGGTCCCACCGTTTCAGGCATCATCCTGGACCACTTCTCGTGGCGGTTCATGTTCGTGTTCGTGCTCCCCGTAGCACTGGCTGCCCTGGCAATCGGCGCCAAGTACCTCACCAACGTGGGGGAGCGCGGGAAGACTGGTTTGGATTTCACTTCAGTGGTCCTCACGGTGCCTGCCTTCGGTGGCCTGGTCTATGGCCTCAGCCAGATCGGTGGTGCCAACGCCGGGGTGGTCCCGATCATCGCACTCGTGGTGGGAGTCGTGTGCCTGGCGCTGTTCGTCTTCCGCCAGCTCAAACTGCAGAAGTCCGACTCTCCACTCCTGGATCTCAGAGCCTTCAATTTCCGAATGTTCACGGTGTCCACACTGCTGATGGTCGTAGCGATGATGGCCCTGTTCGGTGGAGTCATCCTGCTTCCGCTCTACCTGCAGAACACACTGCACCTCCAGCCGATGGAAACCGGCCTGGCCCTCTTGCCGGGCGGTTTGGCCATGGGTCTGCTGGGTCCTGTCATCGGGCGGATTTTCGACAAAGTCGGTCCACTGCCGCTGACCGTATCCGGTTCAGTCCTCATGGTCCTGACGCTCTGGCAGTTTTCCCGCCTGGATGGCAGCAGCCCGCTCGGATGGGTGATTGCACTGCACGTAACGTTGAGCCTCGGCCTGGCGCTCCTCTTCACGCCTGCCTTCACCACTGGCTTGAACCCGCTGCCTCCGCACCTGTACTCCCACGGATCGGCCATCATGAGCACAGCCCAGCAGGTGGCCGGTGCCGCCGGCACTGCGCTGCTCGTGTCCATCTTCGCCGTGGTGTCAGCATCCTCCGGCCTGGTAGCCGGCATGCAGGCCGCCTTCCTGGCGGCAACCATCATCGCTGGAGCTGCAGTGGTGCTCGGTGCGATGATGCGCAAGACCGAGGGCGCAGGCCACGGAGGTCACTGAGTCTTTGCTGGGCCCGGCCGGGCCGTTCCGCTGGGCCCGGCTGTTGCCCTTCCCAACGTTCTCTCACATCCTGAGGCGTTTTGGCTGTTGTTCTCGCACATCCTGACGTGTTTGGACCGGTTGCCGTTGAGTCCAGTGCCTCCTGGCCTGACTGATATCGGCCGCTGAATTAGGCCCGACGGCGGATCCGGGGTGCCGCTTCAAAGGGCAGCTATTGCAGCCGTTTCGTTGTGTGACGGGCTTCACGGACAACGGTTCTGCGCTTATTGAGGTGTTTTTGGGCCGTTTTCCCAGTGTTTACGGGGTTTTGGGCGGCGTGCGGATGGATTTGTTCGGACGGTAAGGCGCGTGTAAAGTTATCTGAGTCGCCGCCGCTGATGCGGAAATGATGGTGACGAATTCCCCTTCAAATTACCGGTTTCCGGTGGTGCTTTGTGTGCCTCTGAACTGGCTTGGGGGGCCCGAGCGCGATTTGCTTCATGCGGTCGAATCGGGTAAGCTTGAAAAGTTGCTCCGGAGCGATTCTGAGGCCCTTTGGGTTTTGGTTGGTGCCGGGTGTGTCTGTTGTTTGAGAACTCAATAGTGTGCCAAGTTTGTTGATGCCGATTGTTTTTTGATTGGTTGAAATTATGGCCGGGCCGTTGCGCACCCCCGTGTGTGGTGGTCTGGTTTTCAGCTGGTTTC
>NZ_JAHOPC010000036.1:0-1311 GCF_019038615.1 Paenarthrobacter aromaticivorans | reverse complement strand
TCAGCATTCGACGACGTTGACGGCCAGGCCGCCCATCGCGGTTTCCTTGTACTTGGAGGACATGTCCTTGCCCGTCTCACGCATGGTCACGATGACCTCATCCAGCGACACCCGGTGCGTCCCGTCACCCCAGAGCGCCATCTTCGCGGCGTTGATCGCCTTCGCCGCAGCGATCGCGTTCCGCTCAATACACGGAATCTGCACCAACCCCCCGATCGGATCACACGTCAGGCCCAGATTGTGCTCCATCGCGATCTCCGCCGCGTTCTCCACCTGACCCGGCGAACCACCCATCACCTCAGCCAACCCCGCAGCAGCCATCGACGACGCCGAACCCACCTCACCCTGGCACCCCACCTCAGCACCAGAAATGGACGCCTGCTCCTTATACAACACACCCACAGCACCCGCGGCGAGCAGGAACCGCACCACCACATCGTCCCTGTCGGCCTGCGTGGCCTTATCCATGCCCGGGGCGTAATTCAACGCGTAATACAACACCGCCGGGATGATCCCCGCCGCACCGTTCGTCGGGGCAGTGACCACCCGGCCACCGGAAGCGTTCTCCTCATTGACCGCCAACGCGATCAGGTTCACCCACTCCTGCCAATACTTCGGATCATCGCGGTCCTTGTCCTCCTTCAACAACCGCTCCAACCAATCAGGAGCACGACGCCGGACCCTCAACCCCCCAGGCAACACACCCTCACGCTTGAGCGACGTCTCAACACACGCCTCCATCACGTGCCAGATATGAAGGAGACCCTCCCGGATCTCCTCCTCGGACCGGGACGCACGCTCGTTGATGAACATGATGTCGCTGATCCCCAGCCCCTTGGACGCGCACCGGCCCAGCAACTCAGCAGCCGTCCGGAACGGCAACGGCAACTCCGCCTTCGTCTCCTCCAACTCCGCCCGAGCCGCGTCCTCCTCGCCCTCCCGGACAATGAACCCACCACCCACCGAGAAAAACGTCGCCTCCCGCAGCACGTTCCCCTCCGGGTCAGACACGGCAAACTTCATCCCGTTCGTATGCCGCGGCAACACCGTCAACGGATGCAACACCATATCCTCCACGGCGTAGTCCAGGAGCACGCCCGCAGCCAAGTTGAGCTTCCCCGTCTCGGCAATGGAAGCCAGTCGTTCCTCCACCTCATCGGGCAGGATCTTCTCGGGTTCGAAGCCTTCGAGCCCCAGCAAGACAGCTGTGAAGGTCCCGTGACCACGGCCAGTCGCCGCCAACGACCCATACAAATCAACCCGCAAACCAGCGACCGACCCCAGCACCCCGGACTCACGCAACTCAGCAGC
>NZ_JAHOPC010000035.1:0-1402 GCF_019038615.1 Paenarthrobacter aromaticivorans | reverse complement strand
CAACGCGGGGATCCTTCTATGGTTGTCAAGGGTGGCGTGGGTCCGTGTTTGTGGCGTTAAGGGTTCGGTAGGTCCGTCGGGCGAGATAGCGTTTCACGCACCGGCGGATCTCCTTTTTGGTTCGTCCTTCGGCTTGTCGTTTGTGGACGTATCCGATGGTGGCCGGGTCGAAGGTCATTCTGCTCAGGGCGACCATGTGCAGGGCTTTGTTCAGGGTTCTGTCGCCGCCGCGGTTGAGTCTGTGCCGGACGGTGTTGCCGGAGGACGCCGGAATCGGGTTGACCCCGGCTAGGGACGCGAAGGCTGCTTCTGAGCGGATCCGTCCGTGGTGGGACCAGGCGGTAAGGCAGATGGCGGCAGTGACGGGACCGAAGCCTGGTTCCTGCAGGAGCGGGGCGGCTTCGCTTATTTGGACCAGTTCTGTGATTTGGCGGTTGTTGGTTTTGATGTCCGCGTCGAGCTCGCTGATGCGTTTGGCTAGCCGGACCCCTTCGGACCGGGCGACGGTCAGTGCCAGTGGTTCCTCCCGGGAACGCCACCGGGACGCCTCGGCGATCTGTGCTCCGGTCAGGGGTTTGCGGGCATCCAGGCCGAGGTCGTTTACGCGCAGGAGGGCGGTCAAGGCGTTGACCGCCCGGGTACGGTCGGTGGTCATGGCTTCCCGTGCGCAGACCAGGACCCGCAAGGCGGCGCGGACCCCTTCGTTCAGCCGTGGCTGGCGCAGCTGCTGCTCATCCAAGGGCAGAACGGCTGCGGCGATCCGGTGCGCGTCGAGCGGATCGGATTTACCGGTTCCCTGACGTGCATCCATGCGCGCGGCTTCGGCGACCTCGTAGCCGGCGGCGCCGACCGCGCCGGCCAACAGGGCGCCGTAGGACGCGGCTCCTTCAACGACCCATAAGGCAGCCAGGTCAGCGCCGGTGTGGCGCGCGACCCAGGCGATGGCACGGTTGATGCCTGCCCCGGTGGTCGGGAAGGCCCGGGTGGCAATCAATTCACCGGTGCCTGCGGTGATGATGGCGTAGACATGGTTTTTGGCGTGCGTGTCGACGCCGACGACAAAAGGACGGGAATGCGCGACGATAGTCATGGCGGTTCTGGCGTCTTCCTCTATTCGCGGATGTGGTCAGGGCCGTAAAACGGCCGGTACCGGTCCCGGGTAGAGGTCACTTCGGAACAACACTGTGACGAGTCACGCCTGAGGGCGGACAACCTTCTGATCAAGTTACCGAGGTGGGCCGGGCGGTACCGGCCGCTCCACCCCGCGGACGGACAGATCCCACTCAAAGGCACCCTCTACAGGGCCAGTCACTTACAGAGTCACACCCGCGAGGCAGAACGACTACTACCACTCTGCCAGCCAGTCCCAGACCAGCCACCCCAATCCTCACAGTCACTTACG
>NZ_JAHOPC010000034.1:0-1424 GCF_019038615.1 Paenarthrobacter aromaticivorans | reverse complement strand
CATGAACCCTCCCGCGATCCCGTGTGATGGACAGCTTCAGATAAGCACCTCCATCACGCGGAACTGTGCGGTTACGGGCCTCGTGCTGCACGTCAAAGACACCCCGGTTCCGGCCCCAGATAAGCTGGATAAACAAAGGATCGTAGCCGGCCTCGATCAGGTGGGTGACATAGGAATGCCGCAAGGTGTGCAGGGACAACTCCTCCGGCAAACCCGCGGTTTTCCTGATGCGCTGGAACGCCCGGTCGAAGTTGCGATAAACGGTGGAACCGGACCGCTCCGAGGGCCACATACTCGCTGAACGGTCCGCGGTGGCGAAGCGTTTCCGGCCATCAGGGGAGAGCCAGTACTCCAACTGACCGACGACCCAATCGAACTCCGGGACGGTCAGCACAGTCCGGCGTCGAGGACCTGAGCCCTTGGTTCCTTTAGCCCACCGCACCTGGAGCGCGCCGAACCGGCCGAACTGTTCAACGTGGGGATTCGGGCCGAAATCGACGTACTCGAGCATCGTCAGTTCACGACGGCGCAGCCCGTAAGCGTAGGCAACCTTGAACGCCGTCGAATCCCTCAACGCCGGCAACCAACGCTTGGAGCGCTTGGAGAACTCCGTATCCACCAAGTCATCAGCGACGTCAAAGAACGTTTGAAGCTCCGCCCTGGTGAACGCCCGCCGGCGCGGCGGAACGGCGTCGTCGGTGGTGTGCCGCGGCGAGTTCCACTCGAACACGACCTGCACCGGAATATCGGCGAACACCCGTTCGCAAAGGGCTGCCCACCCATAACGCCCATCTGTCAGGTAAGCACAGAACGCCTTGATCGCTCCAGCGTTGGACCCGAGCGTGGACAACGCCAGGCCACGCTCGGAACTGCGCCGGTCCGCGAAGAACTCGTCCACGTGGTGCGCCGACCACGTCCACGGATACTCGTTCGCGTGGTCCTGGAACCGCTCAACGACGCTGCAGGAACTCTTGATATACGCCGTCGAGAGCCCGCGTGCCAGCATCTGCGCCCGCCACCCATCAAGCATCGCCTCGAAAACCCGGTCTTCAGCCCGCAGCAGCCCAATGTTCTCAGTGTTCAGATAGGCAGGAATCCGCCCAGGTTCGATAATCACGAGCCAAACTCTACGCAAGAATCTCTCATTTAATGAGAGATTACGCCGTTGCGACGCGCAATGACGCGACCGAGCCGATGGCCGTTACTCGACGGCGCCCTCAGCACGCCCAGAGCTGACGTGGGAAAACACTGCATGACAGGTTTGGACGAGTTATCTCATCTACTTCTACTCGTCCCACTCGAACGCCGATAATGGACGTTATGTCGTGTAGTAATGACTCTAAGTGCTGTTCCTGCACATCGTGAGGATGTGGGAAACGCCTGCTGCACCTCCCCTAAGGCGGTGTTGACCTCGGATTTTGCCT
>NZ_JAHOPC010000033.1:0-1484 GCF_019038615.1 Paenarthrobacter aromaticivorans | reverse complement strand
GCGGTGGGTGGTATTCCTGGCGCGGTGGGTCTGCGGCGGTATCTGTGAGGGTTGCGGGCGTAGCAGGCATCGAGGGTTTGTTGTCGTTGCCTGCGCGCCTGCTCGATTAGCCCGTGGTGGACGGTGTCGGGTGTGTAGAAGTTCAGGCCGCTGTGCCGGTGGTGGGCGTTGTAGGCGGCGAAGAACTGGTCCATGTAGTCCCGGGCGTCTTGCAGGTCCCGGAATCGTTGCGGGAATCCCAGGTCGTATTTCACTGTTTTGAAGAGCGCTTCCGAGTACGGGTTGTCGTTTGAGACCCGGGGCCTGGAGTAGGACAGCGTGATACCAAGCGCCCGGGCCAGGTCCACGGTGGTCCCGGCCCGCATGGGAGCTCCGTTGTCGGCATGCAGAACCAAAGGTCGTTGGCTGGTCATGTCCGCGGCGTCATGTATGAACGTGGAGGCAAGGGCCGCTGTCTCGTGGTGTTCGACGCGGTGTGCGATGACTTTGCGTGAGAAAGCATCGATGATCGCGTAGAGCTTGTAGGTGTGTTTGCCTGGGCCGTGGAGCATGGTGATGTCCCAGCTCCAGAGCTGGTTCGGGCCGGTGGCTTCCACCACCGGTTTGATTCGCTTCTGGCCGGTGTTTCCGCGTTGGACACGCCGGTCACCGTTTTGTCCACGCGCGGCAACGAGACGATGAGCGGTTGCGATGGAGAAGGAGCAGTGTCCGGCATCGAGCATCCGGTAATAGGCCTGGGTGACCGAAAGGTTCCCGTAGTCCTCGGAGTTCAGGACGGTCATGAACTCTTCAGCCTCGGCTGAGGTAATCCGGTTCGGATACGCCCGAGCGGTGTGGGCGATAGTGATCCCGGCCGTTGCCGGCGGGCTCAGATGCCGGTACCACGTGGTGCGGTGAAGCCCAACAACCGCGCACGCCTTTACTGCCGACCAGCCAGCAGCGACCAGATTCCCGACAAAGGTCAGAGCGATGTCTTTCCAGATTCCGGGGTCAACCAGTCCGGGCGCTGCGGCTCCGGATCCTTCAGCTCGGGGTCCGTCGCTGCCGCGCTCTTGGCCATGGCGTCCAAGAGCGCGGAAGCTTTTCCCAGGATGTCCACCGCGGCCTCAGATCTGGCCAGCTTGGCCTTGAGGATCTCGTTCTCCTTCAAGACCTGTTTGAGTAGCCGTTTGTCGCCTTCCCTCAAGCGATGGTCCTCCGTCCCTTCTTTGGCCCGGGATCTCAATTCCCCAGCCTCACGTTGTCCGGCCCACAGCCGGATAGTGCCTTCGGTTATACCAACAGCCCTGCAGAACGCGGTCTTGGAGCCACGCTCCAAACACTTGTCGTATTCATCCAGAATCATGTGTTTCTGAGCCAAAGTGAAGTGACTCCGCTTCGAAGCACGCAACGGGACAACAAAATCCATAACGGACCTTTCCCCGCCCCGCACGTCAGGCCACGAGCGACACACAAACTGTCACACAGCAGCCTGACACACAGGG
>NZ_JAHOPC010000032.1:0-2047 GCF_019038615.1 Paenarthrobacter aromaticivorans | reverse complement strand
AAGCTAAGACCCACAGCGCCGATGGTACTGCACCCGGGAGGGTGTGGGAGAGTAGGACACCGCCGGACAACAATTAACGGGAAGCCCCGACCACCACGGTCGGGGCTTCCCCACTTTAACCACTGCTAACAACCACATCAGGTGCTCAGGTCCCCACGACGTCGCCACGTGCCAAGGCGAAAGGCAGACGATCGAAGATGATGTGGATCTCGGCGATCTGATCGTTGTGAATGCGATACAGTTCCGCGCCCGGTGCGCTCGGAACTGCCCGATTGGCTGTGTCGTACATGAGTATCGCTTCGTCGTCGGACCCGTAGGCCGCAAGAAGTGCAGATTTTGTGAGCGTAGCAGCGAAGGGCTCCATGAAGGCCCTGACAGCGGCACTACCGTTCATGGTGCCGGACGGTGCATGGCAGGTGACATCCTCGGCTAAGTGCTTGATGGCTGAGTCCAGGTTGCCGGTTGTCCAGGCCCGGTGGTAGGCGACTGCGATCTCGACGGCTTTGGCTTGCTTTTCAGACATGGTCTGGTTCCTTTCGTAGGCGGATACTCCTGTTTAGACACCACTTCGCAGCAGATCGGAACGCCTTCAAGGGTCCGTGCCAAGATTGAACCGTGACATCAGCCGAGTTGGAGGCCGCCCGGTCCGGCGATGAGGAGGCTTTTGCCTCGCTCGTAGCACCCTTTCGCCGGGAGCTTCATCTGCATTGCTACAGAATTACAGGATCTGTGGATGATGCAGATGACGTTCTGCAGGAGGTTTTGCTGGCGGCATGGAAAGGGTTGCCTGGGTTTGCCGGCCGATCGTCCTTGCGGACCTGGCTCTATCGGATTGCCACTACTCGCTCGCTCAATGCTCTAAGGGAACAAAGTCGCCGACCTCGCTCTGCTCCCGTACCTCCCTTCGAGCCGCCAACTCCGAACGACCGATTCGATCAACCGCATTTGCAGCCTTACCCCGATGTATTGGTCGATGAGCTTGATCCTGCTGTGCAGGCGGTTGCCCGCGAAAGTGTCGAGCTCGCGTTTGTTGTTGCGCTTCAACGGATGCCGCCGCGCCAGGCTGCAGTGTTGATCCTCTGTGATGTGTTGGATTTCACCGTTGCTGAAGCTGCTGAGATGCTCGCGGTAGGCCCGACGGCGGCTAAGGGTCTTCTTCAGCGCGCCCGCTCCGCCAGACATTCTCCAAGGTCAATTGCGAGCGGAGCACGCCACCACGATTTAGCCCGTAAGTTTGCGGATGCTTTCTCGCGAGACGACGTCGATTCCGTCCTTGAGCTCCTCACCGATCAATGCTGGCTTGCCATGCCCCCGGCCAGCGAACTTTACGTGGGCCGGCAGGCCGTCGGGAATTTCCTCCGTGCCAGTGCGGCCGGCAGGCCTGGCGGCAATTACGCCCTGGTTGCTGTCACTGCCGGTGGCAGGCCGGCGTTCGTCTGTTATCTGCAGGGCCGGGCCCGGGGACTCTTGGTGATTGAGCCAACTCAGACTGGCGACAAGATCGCATCGATCATGCGATTCCTCGACGATGGTCTGCATCGCCACTTCGGAATGCCTGACTTTCTTGACTGAAGGCGAATCGTAACTGGCTTATTGCCGCGCCTCTCAAGGAATGTTCGACGGCGGGCTGGCGGGGGTTTTGGGGGTGTGTTGGGTGGTTGTTGGGGTGGATTTGCGTTGGGGGTGTGGGGCGTGTATTGTTTTCTGAGTCGCCGGGTGCGAAACGGAAAGCCGGAAGGTGTGTACGGTTCGGTAGGCGGCCAAAAATAACTCTTCTTTTCCAATGGCCTTGTTGGGTGTGCTGCTTTTGTGGTGCGCTGTGCGGGGTGATGTTTTGGGGGGTCTGTTGTTTGAGAACTCAATAGTGTGCCAAGTTTGTTGATGCCGATTGTTTTTTGATTGGTTGAAATTATGGCCAGGTTGCTGCGCACCCCCGTGTGTGGTGGTCTGGTTTTCAGCTGGTTTCGAATTTTGTGCAGCCGCGTTCTTGCCGTTATTTCCGGTGGGTGTGGTTGTGTCTGTTTGATTTTTTGTTTTCAACGGAGAG
>NZ_JAHOPC010000031.1:0-3987 GCF_019038615.1 Paenarthrobacter aromaticivorans | reverse complement strand
GCTGGATTATCTTGAGCCCGTCGGGCTGGTGTGCCTCTGGCCTGCGGTTTTGTGTTGGTGGGTGTGTCCGGGACGTGCATGACGGTGGCATTGGCTGTCCTTTCCTTCTCGTGGATCCGTTATAGATTCGGGATGGTCGCGGGGTCTGGTGATGGACTTTGGCGGCGTTGTCCGAGGGCGTGTGCGAGTTGCTGTCGCAGTCGTTGATTCTCGTCGTTGAGTCGTCGGATTCTGTCGTTGGCCGCTTCGAGTCGTTGCCGTAGCGAGGCCTCGCTTGCCCGCTGTGGCCGGGATTCCGGCGTGGGCTCCGCCGCGGCCTGTATTTGACGGAGGTGTTCGATTTCGGCTCGGAGGTCGGGCTGGGTGTAGAGCCAGGACCGGGAGACCCGGGCGTATTTGGCGACGGCGTCGAAGGTGACCGGGCGGCCTTCCGCGTGCAGGGTGCGCAGCGCTTGGACGGCTTTGGACCGGGTGAGCGCCGCGCGCTGCTGTGCAGCTTTGACCAGGTGCCGGCTGTTGTCGGGGCGGTTCATCCGGCGGCCTCGGCTGGTGCGGTGTCGTCGAGGGAGTCGATGATGCGGTCCAGGTTGTGCAGCACGGTCTGGTTCATCTCGATGAGCCGGGTCTGTCCGCGGGCCTCGGCCGCGGAGAGGATCTGGACGGTCTGGCGGCGCTGCTCTTGGTGCTGGGGGAGGAACTCGGCGGTGGTGACGAACATGGGACAGGTCAGGCAGGCGTTGGCGTGCGGGCAGGACTTCTGAACCGGCAGCCCGCAGAATCCGTTCGGCAGGCTCTGCGTCGCGCGGCCGAGGCGTTGTTTGGCCCAGCTGGCTTCGGCGAGGGGACCTTGCGGGTCAATGGTGATGGTGTCGCCGTTGATGTTGACCTTGCGGGCTTTCTCCCAGTGGCGGCGCACGGTCGTATCATGCAGCCTGGCGTAATGGGCGGTCATCTCCGCCGAGGTGTGGTCGAGGAGGACCCGGACAACTTCCTGGGGAACGTCGCGGTTGATCAGTGTTGTCCCGAAGGTGTGGCGCCACTGATGCGGAGTCAGGCGCACCGCTTGCCCGTGTTCGTCGCGGATGTCGCACTGTTCCAGCCAGTCTTCAAGCTGTCCGCGGTAGGAGTGCGTGGTCAGCGGTTTTGCTCCGTCGGGGTTCATCTTCGGGGCCGGGAACAGCCAGTTGCTGCCTTCGGGGAATCGTTCACGGCCTCGTCGCTGCTGATCGAGGATGGCGGCGTGGACTTCCTCATCGAGGGGTACGAGGGCTTCGCGTTTCATCTTCCGGTTCATGTAGCGCAGGTATGGGGCACTGTCACCGTCACGGACCACGCAGTCTGATACCAGGTTGCAGGCGTCCCCGACGCGCAGTCCGCAGCGCATCAGGATCAGGGTGAGTAGCCGACTGTCGGGGCTGGTCCATTTGCCGAGGTTTTCGGGCTGGTCGAGTTGCGCCATGATGTGATCGGCCAGGGCCCTGGGCAGTCGTTTGGCCGGTCGTGGGAAGTCTTCAGGGTAGAAGTTCGCCGATGCCGGCAGGTCCTTGGCCCAGTCGTGGCGGCGAATCGCGGCGAAGAAAGCGTTCAGGGAGCTGACGTCGCGGCCACGGGAAGTCACGGCCCGTTTGTCACGGGCGAGCTCGGCAAGAAAGCGTTCCAGGATGCCGCGGTCGATGCAGTCCGGGCCGTCGGAGCCGGGGATGGTGTGGGCGAGGAACGCGGCGAACCGGTTCAGGGCGAGGAGGTCGATGCGGGCTTGGATGATTTCCCGACCGCTGGTCAGCCGCCATCGGATGAAGCGTTTTGCCAGGGCGCGCAGCCACGGTTGCGGGATCTTGTCGAAGCGGAGGGTGCCGCGGGTGTCGGTGTAGCCGAGCCGGTGCAGGGCCCAGGCGTCGCGGGAATACTCGGACTCCCAGCCGGTGCCGGCAGCGAGGTCTTCGAGCCGGGTGTAGGCAAATCGCAGGAACGCGAGTTGCCCGTTGTGGCGGTGGCTGCGGCCTGCGCCGTAGAACACTGACCACTGCTCAAGATTCCAGTCCAGCAGCGAGGTGACGCCGCTATCGGTGAGGAGCCGGATCACGGGCGTCACGACGGAGGAGCGGGTACTGGCCCGGCGTTCGTCGTGGCGGCATTGCAGGGCGTGCTGGAGCTCCAGCCGCAGCTGGGGCCGATCGTCCAGGCATCGGAAATCGAACCGGTCCAGGCCCACGCTTTCGCACCGGGTGACGAACTCTTCCATGTCCGGCGAACCGAGCGCGTGCCAGCGGGACTTGTGGTTCAGACACAACGGCGAGTTGCCTTGGGCCCAGAGGTCGCAGAATGCGAGCCTGCATTCTGGCCGTTCGGTGGCTGGCTCGGGGGAGAGGGTAGCGAGCCACTTATTCACGTCGGTCTCGCTGGAACGACTGAAGAACCCGTGATGGCTGATGCAGAGGCCGCGTCTGGCCGAACCGAAGCGGCACCAGGTGACGGTGCATGCCGCCAGGGGGCCATCGCCTACGGGTAATGGGCCGGGGCTGGCGAGGAATGACTCCAATTCGGGGCGTCCTTGGTCCAGCCAGCGCTTGTAGTGGCTTTTGCAGAGCCCTTTCACCGTACGTTGTCTTTCACACTCGTCGATCCGGCAGGGCTCGGTGTTGAAGACGAGGGAGCCCGGGGCTGGAATCACGATCCCGGGTCTGAATTCGGGCCGGACGGTGGCCATGAGTTTAGCCAACAGACCGCGACCGTCCTCGTTTTCATTCAGTGCGAGGGAGTTCACCAGGTGACCTCTTTTCCGGTCAGCAGCCCTGCCTTTTCGAGGGCGCGGCGGGCGTCCTCAACAGTGAGGTGGCCGTAGACGTCGATGGTGGTTGCGACCGATGCGTGGCCAAGCAGGCTGCTGATCACTTCGATGGGTGTCCCGGCTCGTAGCAAGCGGGTGGCATAGGTATGGCGGAACCAGTGCGGGTCAAAATCCACTCCGGTGTTCCGGCGCAGCCGCTTCACCAGGTCATAGACTGCCGCGTAGCCCATCGGGCGGCCGCGGGTGCCGGCCCACAGATTCACGAACACGTAGTCGCTGTCCAGATCGCCGTATTCCTCGTGAAGGTAGTCGCCGTAGAGCCGCACGACGTCCGCGCCGATCGGTATCGTGCGCGGCGAAACGGACTTCGCCCGGGCCCGGTTGGCGTTCACCCGCCGGCGGATCGTCAGCTCGCCCTCGGCGACTGCAATGTCCTCATGCCTTAGTCCGAGTGCTTCGCCGATACGGATTCCCGACTCCCACAGCAGGACGAACATGAACCGGTCCCTCAGCCGAGTGCACGCATCCAGCACTGCTTGTGCCTGCACCGCAGGCAGGACCGTGGGCAACCTCTTGGGCTCACGCAGCTTCACGATCCGGCGCCGCTGCGGCCTGTCCCCGGCAAGGTGGGCAAGGAACGGTCTCCATCCCGTTCTTCGGTGCCGGACCGTTTCGAACTCGGTGACAAGGTCGCCCAGCGGAACCCCATGACGGGAGTGAAACACGTAGAAGCCGCCCACCGCCGCGAGCTTGCGGTTCACCGTTCCCGGCCCGCAGTGATGGGAAGCCGACGGCAGCAGCGTCACGTCCGCGGCGCGCCCGGCAGGCGGAAGCCGCAGCCAGGCGACGAACTCGCCGACGTTCTCCAAGGCCACCTGGCGCCAATCAATGCCGCGGTGGCGAAGAAAGACGAACCAATCCTTGAGATCATGCGCATACGCCTTGAGCGTGTTCGGCGACCTCTCGACGTCGGTCAGGTAAGCCAGGAACCGCTCCACCGGCTCGACGACACCATGATCATCAAGCACAGTCCACGACTCAAGCGGCGAACCGGACACCAAAACTCGTTGAACCTGCATGAACCCTCCCGCGATCCCGTGTGATGGACAGCTTCAGATAAGCACCTCCATCACGCGGAACTGTGCGGTTACGGGCCTCGTGCTGCACGTCAAAGACACCCCGGTTCCGGCCCCAGATAA
>NZ_JAHOPC010000030.1:0-13264 GCF_019038615.1 Paenarthrobacter aromaticivorans | reverse complement strand
CCGCTCCACCCCGTCTAGCCCCTCCGCAAGCTCCGGGGCCTGCGGGCCCGGAATCTTCGACGGCGCTTCGCTTATTTCCTTTCGAAGACTCCGTCCCCTTGCCCGATGGGTAGACAGGGCTCCGTCGGCCGCCGAGCAAGCAAGCTTGCCAGCAACCAAAAAACAACGGGGGAGGAACCCAAGGCAGCTGGCCGGGTCACACCTCTCCCTCACCCACTCCTCTGCAAAGGACACACAACCATGAACAACAACCCTGTGAACCTGCACTCGGACGCCGACATCCTGGCCTATGTCCCGCACATGCTGGGCGAGACCCCTAAGGAATCCTTCGTCCTGATCACGATGCAGGGCAACGCGCTCGGCGCCACGCTGCGCGTTGACGCCCCGTTCGGCGCCGAACCCCGTGCCTACGCTCAAAGCGCGGTCAGCTACGCGACCCTCGACGAAGCCGCGACGGGCTCCCTTTTGGTCATCTACACGGACGAGAACACCCCGGAACAACCCCGCCCGTACGCTGCGCACGTTCAGGCGCTGCGGACCGAGTTGCGGATCGCACGGATGCCCTTGAAAGACGCATGGCTCGTGACCTCTAAGGCGTGGAGCAACTACCTGTGCATCGACCCGGCGTGCTGCCCGGAAAGGGCACTGGAGGAGATCGCCGACAGCACCGGCAACGCGGCCCTGATCTACAGGGGAAGCAACGTCAAGGGATTCACCACCCCCGCACCGTTCACCGGCCAGGAGCAAGCCCGGGAAACCATCGCCGCCCACAAGCCCTATGGCTGGCCCGAGGACACCGAAGCACGCCGCAGCCAATGGGACGGGCTGCTTCGGAACCCCGACACCCTCACACCAGTGGCTGCGTTGGAACTGGCCGGAGCGCTGCAGCACCCTGGGACCCGGGACCACTTGATGGTCGACATCATCACCAACGCCCCGGAACAGTTCACTTCGGTCCTGCTGGGTGTCTTCGTCACCCGCCCGGACTGGACCCGCGTGGACACGGCGCAGGAACTCGCGTTCGAACTGATGAAAGCAACACCCGAGGGACAACGCGCCCCGATGCTGTGCATGATCGGATGGCTCGAATGGCTCAAAGGAAAGTCCAGCTTCGCCGCCCGGTACTTCAAGCTCGCACTGGACGACGTCGAGGGCTACCGGCTGGCTGAACTGCTGACGGAGCTGGTTGAACGTGGCCTGCTGGCCGACTGCGTCCGGGATCCGCAGAAGGCCTACAACCTCCACCTCGGCCGCTAGACCGGATCAGGCCGGACCCCACACCAAGAGGGGTCCGGCCTTACCCCTGTCCAACCTGCCACGGGGCGCGCGGCCTCCCCCGCTGGCGCTCCTCCGGCCGCGATGACGCTGCCGCGGGCGCAGCCACTATCCAGCGAAACCGCAGAAACGGCCGCTACGGTGAAACGAAAAACCAGCCCACCACCGAAGGCGAGGACCCCCGCCATGGCCGATGAGATCCGCATGACCGAGGAAGACACCGTAGCCCCGGACGCCAGCGCCCTCGAAGACATCCTCGAACTACGTCTCCTGACTGCGGGCCCGGCCATCGGCCCGGTCGACCGGCCCATGGAAGACCACCGCCTCGACGAACCCTGAAACCCCCTGGCAGCGCACGGCGCTGCCCCCGAATTTCTTTTGCAGAGAAAAAGCAGAACGAGCCGGACCAACAGGTCCGGCTCGTTCTGTTTAAGAACCAAACATGCCGCGTAAGAACCAAACATGCCGCGCCGGGACCGGCTGTGGTTCAAAGACCCAGAACGGGCGTCCACTGCGTGGCCGGCTGTTGGGTGGTGTCGGTCCGTCGCAGGGCTCCTGCCCGTCATCACCTGTTCTGTCTACGACGATGCTCCTATGGGCGTCAAATCGGGATTTGTGCCGTGTCAAGCAATTGGACCTGGACGGTGAGGACGGTACCTAGGCAGCAGCGAGGCCAGTCTGTAGTCGGCGGACGCCGGGGTTCGGGCATCAGCTTCGGGGACTTCCAAGATGCGGCGGCGACCTCCCCCGCTGGCACACTGAGGAGAATAAGGACCGGTGGCAGGGAGGAGGTTCCTGACGCTATCGGTGACGGGCGGCGAGAAGCATTGCCCACACGTCTGCATACCGACGACTTGGCGTCAGCTTTTGGTGGCGGGCACCTTCGATGGGGATACGGAGATGGGTATATGCAGTAGGTCGATCGGAGTCGCACTAGCTCAGGCTCTCAGTCATTGCCGCAGTAGTCCCCCTGGTAGTCATTGCGGCCGGTTTCAGGCGGGGCGGCGGACGGCCTGTACGGCAGTGTCGTAGAGCTCGAACAGGTCGACCTTCCCGCCCAGGCGAGCCCATTCCTCGATTGCCGTCTGGAGGCAGACGATCGCGGCGGCCGCGATCGTGCGGGCTTGGAGGGTACGGCGGTCGGTCTCGGGCAGTCTGGGCTCGATGAGCGGTGTGAACAGGTCTTGCCAGCGGGCTTGTTTCTCGGCGTGGCCGGCGCGGAGGGCGTCGTTGCGGAACAGAAGCGTGAGGAACTCGAGGCGCTTTTCGGGGGTCGTGTCGATCTCTTCGATCACGCGGAACGCTGCGCGCAGGGCGGTCCAAGGGTCTTCGTTGGCCGGGCGTTCGGCGAGGCGCGCGGCGATGAGGTTGCCTTGTTCGGACAGGCTGGAAAGTGCGAGGTCTTCCTTGCTGCGGAAGTAGTTGAACAGGGTCCGGCGCGAGACGCCTGCGGCGGCGGCGACCTCGTCGACCGTGGTGTTGTCGTAGCCCTTGGCGGCGAACAGGTCCATTGCGGTCTGGGCGAGCAGGGACCGGACAACTGAGCGGGTCTGCTCGCGGATCGGTGCGGGTTGTTTGGTCATGCACCCATGGTACATAACTTTATCTCATGTAGAGATTTGCACTCGATGCATGAGTGTGCCTATAGTGAATGCATGAACGCTATCGATTACCGCAACCAGACCACCATTGTCACCGGAGCCAGCTCCGGCCTCGGCGAAGCATTCGCACGTCAACTGGCCGGGCGAGGCTCGAACCTTGTGCTGGTCGCCCGCCGGGCGGACCGGCTCGAGCGCCTGGCGGACGAGCTCACCCGTGCCCATGGCGTCACCGTGACGGCCCTCGCCCGAGACCTCGGCCGGTCCGACGCCGGACGCGCGCTCCGTGCCGAACTCGAATCCCGCGGCATCTACGCCACCGGATTGGTCAACAACGCAGGCTTCGGCACCCACGACCCGTTCGGCGACGAGGACCCCGAGCGCCTCCAGAGCATGATCACGCTCAACGTCGCCGCGCTCGTCGACCTCAGCCGCGCCTATTTCGAGCCGCTGACCGCGGCCGGCAACGGCGTCCTGATCAACACCGCGAGCATGCTCGGGTACCAGCCGATGCCCTACATGTCCACCTACGGGGCGACCAAGGCGTTCGTCCTCAGCTTCACCGAAGGGCTGTGGGAGGAGGCCCGCGGCACCGGCCTGCGCGTCCTGGCCATCAGCCCCGGCGCGATGGACTCCGAGTTCTTCGACGCCGCCGGCAGCCAATCCGCAGACCTCGGCACTAAACGCATCTCACCCGAGGCGGTCGTCAGCATCGCCCTCAAGTCCCTCGACCGCCGTCCGGGGCCGCCGTCGGTGATCACCAACGGCCGCTCACTCCCCCTCGCGTCGAGGTTCCTGCCGCGCCAGGCGGTCGTCCGCCTGATCGGCGCACTCCAGCGCCGGGCCATGAGCCATGGCTGACGCGACCGCGCTTGGACCCTTCCACCACGCAAGCGACAACCGTTCTAGGAGCAGTCCGATGTCCCTCACCACGCCCGCACCGCCCGTTACGACCACGGAACGAACCGACCGGGAGCGCTTCAGAGACCTCCTCGCCGCCCAACGCGCGGCCTTCCTGCGCGACGGCGCTCCGTCACTGGCCCAGCGCCGCAGCGACCTCAGGAAACTCAAGGTGGCGCTGCTGGAGAACCGTCGCGCCATCGAGGTGGCGATCAACGCCGACTTCGGCAACCGCTCCCGGTACGAGACAGCGCTGTTGGAGGTCCTGGGCGTGGTCAACGGCATCGACTACCTCGACCGCCACTTGCGCCGCTTCATGCGGCCCAGCCGCCGCCGCGCCACGATGCAACTGGCTCACGGCAGCATCCGGGTCGAGTACCAGCCGCTGGGCGTGGTCGGGGTGATCTCGCCGTGGAACTACCCGGTCAACCTGTCGCTGATGCCGGTGGTCACAGCGATCGCCGCGGGCAACCGCGTCATGCTCAAGCCCTCCAAGTTCACGCCGGTCACGAACGCCCTGCTCGCGTCGATGATCAGTGCGATCTTCCCCGAGGACCAGGTCACCGTCATCTCCGGTGACGGCGCGGCGTTCTCGTCCCTGCCTTTCGACCACCTGGTCTTCACCGGCAGCTCCGCGGTCGGGCGCTCGGTGATGCAGGCGGCGAGCGAACACCTCGTCCCCGTCACGCTCGAGCTCGGCGGCAAGTCCCCGGCCATCGTCGCCAAAGGGCAGGTGAGGGACGCGGCGGTGTCCTCCATCGTGTTCGGCAAGCTCGTCAGTGGCGGCCAGACCTGCATCGCCCCGGACTACGCCCTGGTGCACGAGAGCGAGATCGACGCGTTCGTCGACACCTACGACCGGCTCGTGAAGAAGGCGTACCCGCAGGGCCCGACCAGCGAGGACTATACCTCGATCGTCAACGACAAGCAGTACGCGATCCTCACCGACCTCATCGCCGACGCCCGCGCCCACGGCGCCAGGGTCATCGAGGTCGGGCACCGGCCCGGCGACGCGGCACGCCGCCCGCACACCCTCGCGCCCACGGTCGTCCTCGGCGTCACCGACCAGATGAAGATCGCCCACGAGGAGATCTTCGGCCCGATCCTGCCGGTCTTCGGCTACAAGGACATCGACGACGCCATCGACTTTGTGAATGCCCGGCCCCGGCCGCTCGCGCTCTACTACTTCGGCCCGGGCGACCCCGACCGGCGCGCGGTCCTCGACCGCACCACATCGGGCAACGTCACCGTCAACGGCACGATCATGCATGTGGGCCAAGACGACCTGCCGTTCGGCGGCGTGGGTGAGAGCGGCATGGGCAAGTACCACGGCATCGAGGGCTTCCGCACGCTCAGCCACCCCAAGGGGATCTACACGCAGGGCCGCTGGAACACCATCAACCTCCTGCACGCGCCCTTCGGCAAACGCGCCGATCGGATGCTCGACCTCCTCCTGCGATAAACCGCACCGACGGCATCCGCCCGGCCGGTCAACCGCACCGGGGAAACCACGGGGAACAGCGATGACCACCGATACGGCCGGACCCGCCGTGTAAGGCTCATGCACATGCGGCAACACGTTCGCAGTCGAAGCAGGCACGCCGCGGGCTTGGCCCACGGGCGTGGCCGGCCGTTCAGTGACCCGCGGTGGCTCAGCGGAGCCCCGGAGCACCGGTACCTATTACCAGCCGCGCCTCGGCCAGACCTGGCCGAGGCGAACACCTCCCGAAAGGAAACCAACAATGGCTGATCACGACCCCGTTCTGGTCACCGGCACCGGCGGCGTGGGCCGCCTCGTCACCGAGCAGCTACGCGCGCTGAACGTACCGGTCCGCGTCCTGACCCGCCGCGAGGATCACCGTGCGACCGAGGTGCGGGCCCTGGGCGCCGAGGTCGTCACCGCAGACTTGACCCGGGCCGACACGGTGGCGGCCGCGCTCGACGGCGTACGCCGGGCATACTTCGGGCTCAGCGTCTCCCCGGACCATCTGCTCGCGGCAACCGTCATGGCCACCGTCGCCAAGGCGCACGGCGACCTCGACCTGCTGGTGGACATGTCGCAGATGACGGTATCGCAGATGACCGCCACCAGCACCGCGGAATCCAACCAGCAGCGGCTGCACTGGCTCGCCGAGCAGGTACTGGACTGGTCGGGCCTACCCGTGGTCCACGTACGCCCGACCACGTTCCTGGACAACCCGCTGTTCACCGCCCTCGCGGCACACTCGATCCGCGAGAACAGCACCCTCGCGCTGCCGTTCGGCACCGGACGCACCTCACCGATCGCCGCGGACGACGTCGCCCGGGTGGCCGCCACCATCCTGCGCGATCCCGGCGAGCACGCCGGGAAGGTCTACGAACTGACCGGACCGCGCACGCTCGACATGACCGAAGTAGCCGAGGAGTTCTCCACAGCGCTCGGCCGTACGGTGACCTATCGGGACGTCCCCCTACCACAGTGGCGCACCGAGGTGCTCGCGAGAGCCGGCCTGCCACAGCACACCGAGCAACACATCGCGACTATGGCGCAGCTGCACCGTGCGAACCGTTACGACAGGGCGACCACCGACGTCGAACGCATCACCGGGAAGCGGCCCCTGACGGTCGAAGAGTTCGTCGCCGCGCGCAAAGACCTCTACCTCGGCTGACTGCCAGCAATCCCAGGCGGCATCCCCGAAGCCGCGGCCGGGCACGTCAACGGCGCACCCGGCCGCCTGTCATGGACGACACGTTGGCGAACCGAAACATCGAGCCTCCCACGAACGGCCTTGCGGCCAGGCAGATGTCACCCGATCGCGAACCCGGCAACACCCACCACGCCCGAGACGCCGGCGTCCCGGTGCCGTGAACGCTGACCGGGACGGCGCCTCCCCTTCCCCTGGGCCGAGCGGAACCCCCACCGCCCGGACCATGAACATGTTCGCAGCAGTCGCCCCCGCGGGCCCGGAGGTCGGACGGCGCGTCGCAGGCGGCTGGGCGCCCTCGGTGCGCGAGCGTGCGCAACGGGCCGCTCAAGTACTCGCGCAAACAGTCCACTCAAGTGGCGTTCCGCTTCTTTTGTCGCCACCATACGGGCAGCAACAAGCGGCCTAACTCGGCCGTCAAACCGCTCGGGTCTGAGGCGCTATCGCGCATAGCGGGTGTCAGCGCCTCAGGCCTCGCTGACTTTGTCCCCTTTTCGTTCCGTACGCCGAGGGTCTCGAAGCCGCGGACGCATCATCGCCCGGGCGACTTGGCTGGGTTTCATCGGCGGTTCAGTCAGCGGTGTGGCTCTTTCCGGCCGGATACCGTCAAGGAACAGTTCGACATTGCGCCGCCACGATTTGGGCGCCACGTCCATCGTCATTTCTGCGATACGACTGTTGGCGAGGAAGACGAAAACGAGATCCTCTGCCCTGAAATTCGATCGGACCGCCGCCGTGTCGCGCGCCTCGCGGACCAGTTCTTCAATGTGCACCTGGATCCGCCTGCGAAGCGCCAGAAGCGTTTCTGACTCATCGAACCTGGTCGTCATGAGATTGAGGTAGCCCCGGCTATCAGCCTCGAGTGCGCAACTGGCCATGATGTAACCCGAGAGGCCCTTCCATCTGTCCGGGTTCCTCAGGGCCTCCTCGGCAAGGTGTAACTGTTCATTGAGGCGTTCAACCAACCCTCCAGAACACTAGGAATGGGAGATTAGCATGGAGTTGGGCGTCTATTCCTTCGCAGAGGTCGTCGCGGACCCGAATACCGGGCGCCGGGTCAGTCCTCAGGAACGCCTGAGAGACCTCGTCGAGGAGATTGAGCTGGCCGATCAGGTCGGCCTCGATGTGCACGGGCTCGGGGAGCACCATCGCGAGGACTTTGCTGCTGCGAGTCCGGCTGTTGTTCTTGCCGCTGCCGCCGCGAAAACGGAGAACATCCGACTGACGAGCGCGGTAACCGTGCTTAGCTCATCGGATCCGGTGCGGGTGCACCAGGACTTCGCGACGCTCGATCTGCTCTCGGGCGGACGTGCGGAAATCATGGCGGGCCGCGGTGCCTTCACGGAGTCATTCCCGCTGTTCGGGTACGACGTGTCGGACTACGACACTCTCTTCGAGGAAAACCTGGACCTACTGCTGACGATCCGCGCCAATGAGAAGGTGACCTGGTCCGGCAGGCACCGTGCGCCGCTGTCGAACCAGGGCGTCTACCCCGCCCGGCACAGGACCAGCTGCCCGTGTGGGTAGGGGTTGGCGGATCACCATCCTCGGCCGTCCGTGCCGGCAAGCTTGGGCTGCCACTGTCTCTGGGCACCATCGCCGGTGACGTCCGGTGCTTCGCTCCTCTGGTGGACCTGTACCGGGCAACTGCCCTCGAGGTTGGCCACCCGGAGAACGCTGTGAAGGTCAGTATCAACGCCCACGGGTATGTCGCTGACAGCAAAGAGCAGGCCATCGACCTGAGCTACGCGTACTTCCAGTCCGCGATGAGCACCTTACTCAATGCGCCCTTCTCGGCCCTGCCGACGAAGCAGCACTACGGTACGGACGCCTCCCTGCAGGGAGCTCTCGTCGCTGGGTCCCCGGAGGACGTAGCCGAGAAGATCTTGTTCCAGCAGAGCGTCTTCGGCAACGAACGCTTCCTCATGCAGATCAGCGTCAGAACCATGCCGCACAAAGAGGTAATGCGATCCATCGAACTCCTCGGCACCCGTGTAGCCCCGATCGTTCGCGCCGAATCGCTCGCCTCCGCACCCTGATAACCGCGAACCCGCTTCACGGCCGCTGACCCGGTCGTGAAGGGGGCCTCGGTCCTGTCAGGGCACCTTACCGAATACGGCGATTCCGTGCGCCTTCCTCACCACGGAAACCATCCACCCATCATCGTCAGAACGGTGTACCTCCACCCATGTTTATTGCAGCATCCATCCTCAGCGTCCTTTTCTCGACCCTGCTAGTGTTCTCCGCCGTCGGAAAGCTTCGCAAAGACCCTAAACAGATGGCCGTCCTGGAGCTTGTGAAAGCAACCAAAGCGGCGCCACTGCTCGCCACCCTTGAAATCGCCGCAGCAGCCGGTATGCTTGTAGGTTTGGCCTGGTGGCACATCGGAATCGGAGCTGGCATCGCCGCCGCTCTTTACTTCGCCGGGGCGATCGTCGCGCACCTGCGCGTCGGGGACCGCGCCGTGAGCGCGTCTGCCGTTCTGCTGGGAGTCAGCGTCGCCGTGGTTGTTCTCAGGGCCCTGGCGCTCTGAGCCCACGGGCATAGCGCCACCGCGCGCGACACACCCCTCCTCATCCCCGATCAGCCGGGAAGGGGAGGGTTTATCCTACCCGGGAGGGCGAGACTTACATGCTCTTTTCGGATGCTGCGCATCACCATCTTCAGCGCACCGGTCCCGCGACTTCGGCATCATTGTTCCGGGCGGCTTGGGTCTCCCTATTTTTCTGAGATGAGTGATCGTGCAGCCATTGGCGGTAGGTCGTGGCGAGGTCGTCGTTTCGAATTAGGCCTCTTTCGAGGCGGGATATGGCAGAGGGCCATTGGCCAAGCTGGGCCGCGGCTTGGCCTAGGGTGAATCCGATGTCGTTCCGTTTCTGCCGCAAGTCTGCGTTGTTGGGTGCGGGCTGAGGATTGGTGATCTGGCGGTATATCTCCCGGGCCACGTAGCGCTTGAGGCACCGCATGATTTCCCGTTTGCTCTTGCCCTCTGCGGTGCGTTTTGCGACGTAGTCTTTGGTTCGCTGGCACGAAGCCATGCGGACCAGGACTACCTGATACAGGGCATGATTGGCGTTTCGGTCACCACCCCGACTGAGCCGGTGGCGGGTGGTCTTACCCGAGGATGCGGGTATCGGCGCGACCCCAACGAGGGCAGCGAATTCGGCTTCGTTGCCAATGCGGTCTGGGTTATCCCCGACCGTGACCAGGAGCTGGCTGGCCACTTCGGTTCCGACACCTGGAAGATCGCAGAGCATCGGCGCGTAGCTGTCTAGGATTTCCTGGAGTGCGGCATCAGCGGCGGCAATTTCCGACGCAAGGGAGTGACACCGGGCGGCTAGCGCTTTCAACGTCAACAGGCATACGTACTCGGGGTCAGCGAGATGGCCTGAAGGCCGGGTGCGCTGTAAGGCATTGATCAGCACTGAGGTTCCGAGTGCCCGGTATTTGGCGCGGAGTCTGTCCGGGGCTGACACGAGGAGATTCTTGATTTGGTTGATGGCAGCTGTTCGAGCCTTCACTGCCGAGGTGCGCCCGGCGCGTAGGAGTCGCAGGCATTCGACCGGGCCGTCCTTTGCCTTCGGGACGGCTTTGGTGCGGCCGTTGAGTACCGAGTGGGCGGCCTGGTAGGCGTCCAGCGGATCGGACTTGCCCTTCAGCCGGCGCGCGGCCCGGTTCGGACGGTTGACCTCCAAAACGGTGAGGCCTTCACGGCCTAAGATTCTGGCGACGTCGGCCCCATAAGAGCCTGTCCCTTCAACCCCGACCGCGGTGACGGTGCCGTGGCTAGTGATGAAGTCCAAGATCTTCCGGTACCCAGTCCCTACGGCCAGAAATTCCTTGTCTGCGAGGGGTTTGCCGTGTTCGTTGATGATGGCCACGTGGTGTGTGTCGGCGTGAGTATCGATGCCGGCGATGATGTTGGTTGGTTCGGTTGCCAAGATGGAATTGCCCCCCAGTCGGATCAGTGGCTGATGAGTGGGTGCGGGCCAGGTGGGCAGACAAAACGGTAATGGGACTGGTCGTATCAGGCTCCTATGAGGTCATGTCCGCCTGGCTCGACACCCCTTTTTTACGGACCTTGAGCCGGCGGACAGATCGTCGGGAAGACATTGCCGCCTGGTACGTCAGTTTTTTGGTGAGTCACGCCGGCTCAAGGACTGTTCCAGTATTACCGTTTTCTGGTTGCTGTCCTTCGGATTGTAGGCGTCCGCTCCACCCCGTCTAGCCCCTCCGCAAGCTCCGGGGCCTGCGGGCCCGGAATTTCCCTGCGGCGCTCCTGCGTCGCTTATTTCCTACGGGAATTTCCGTCCCCTTGCCCGATGGGTAGACAGGGCCCCGTCGGCCGCCGAGCAAGCAAGCTTGCCAGCAACCAAAAAACAACGGGGGAGGAACCCAAGCAGCCGGCCTAGGTCACGCCTCTCCCTCACCCACTCCTCTGCAAAGGACACCCAACCATGACTGATGAAAACCGGATCGCGCGCGCTGCCATGACCCGCATGTTCGTCCCGAACGACTACGTTGCACGTCGCCTGGTCGAGCGCCACGACCCGTACCCCGCGTACCGGATGGCCCTCCGTGCCCGTCCCCTGTTCCCGTTCGGGACCATCACCGCAGAAGATCTCTCCGACGGGCTGGACCGGTGGGCGCCCTCACCCCGGGACCTCGACACCGACAAGATCGAGGAAGACCTGGCAACTATCGAACGCCTCGGCGGAGGGTTCCTGATCCCGGGAGACGAACACTGGCCCGAAGCGTTGGATGCCCTGCCCAACGCCCCGTACGGGCTCTGGTACGTCGGGAACATCGCCCAGGGTATCCCCGACCCGTCCCGTGCGGCCGCGGTGACCGGATCCCGTGACTGCACGAGCTACGGCGCCGCCGTGGCCGGGGACATGGCCCACGGCCTGGCCCAGGAAGGCATCTGCGTGGTCTCCGGTCTCGCCTACGGCATCGACGCCCACGCCCACCGCGGCGCCCTCGCAGGCTCCACCGGGGAAGCACCGGCCACCATCGCCGTCGTCGCAGGTGGCCTTGACCGGGTCTACCCCTCCGGCAACGCCGACCTCGCGGCCGCGATCCGGGCCAACGGCCTGATCCTCTCCGAACAAGCTCCCGTTACCGCGCCCACCCGGACCCGCGTCATCGACAGGAACAGGATCCTCGCCGCCCTGGCCGGGGTCACCTGCGTCGTCGAAGCCCGGACACGGTCCGCAGCGCTGAACACCGCCCGGCACGCCGAACACATCGGCCACCAAATCGCAGCGGTGCCCGGCAGCGTCCACAGCGGCCACTCGGAAGGATGCCACCACCTCCTGCGAGCCAACAACGCCTTCCTGGTGACCAACGCGGCCGACGTCGCCGAAATCCTCGCCGACTAAAAACACGCACGGGGCCGGTCCTTCGGGGCCGGTCACCTTTTGGTGGGCGGGCGGTCCGCCGCACGTGCCCGGCCCCGGTGGGTGGCTGCCGGCGGCGGACCGCCGTTCCCGCCACAGTCCCGCACCGCTCACCCGGTGAGCGCGGCCAACCCTGGACGCCGGATGGCTTGGGATGACTCGGACCGGGGAGGCATGCTCGCCGGTGCTCGCACCCGTAAGGGCGGCCACTGCGCTTCGCTCCGTGCCCGGCTGTCCGGTGGCGCCGGTCCGTCGCAGAGCTCCTACCCGCCACCCCCTGTTCCCTACACGCGTTTCTTGGCTGCTGTCCTTCGGATGTTACGTGCCCGCTCCACCCCGTCCAACCCCTCCGCACGCTCCGGGGCCTGCGGGCCCGGAATTCTTCGACGGCGCTTCGCTTATTTCCTTTCGAAGATTTCCGGCCCCTGGCCCAAGGGGTGGACAAGGCTCCGTCGGGCACAGCTCCGCAAGCTTCGCCAGCAGCCAAAAAACAACGGGGGAGGAGACAAAGCAGCTGGCCGGGTTACGCCGCTCCCTCACCATTCCTCTTCCTCTGCAAAGGACACACCATGCTTATCCACCTGATAGCCCTGTTCGTCCCGTCCCGGCTCAGCGAGAACGTCGCCGTAGCCACCATCGACGCCCGACACCCCAGCCTCCAAATCATCATCGGCGGCGAGCTGGAATGCATCGCCCGAGGCGACTGGCAGGTCTACCTGAACGCCCAAGCCCAAACCAACGGACCCTCGAACGTCCGGGCCGTGCAACTGCTCCACGAAACCGGGCTTGACCTGCCTGTCACCGGGAACGCAGTGTTCCTCGGACGTGCAGGCCTCACCCACGACACCGACGTTCCCGAGTACCTGATCCGCCGCGCCGAAACTCTCTTCGACACCCGACTGGCCCAACCAGCGGCCTAAACCAGCAGGGCTGGCCGGGACCAAGGTCCCGGGCACCCGCCCCTTCTGAAGGAGGAACACGATGAGCTTCTGGAACGACGAGGGCAATTTCGACTACGAAGCCCACTTCGAAGCGGGCGAACGCGAGAAGGCAGAGGCGACCGCCGAATGGATCGGCTACCCCGGCATGACCGACACCTTCCACCATTTCGGCCTGTACGGCGACAGCGTCTCGGATGAGGTGTTTACCCCCGAGCTGCTCGCCGCGATGGACACCTGGCAGGTCCTGCTCGAAACAGCCGAAATCACCGAGGACGAACTCGACCGCAAAAGACTCGAACGCGAGCATGAAACCATCGACCGAACCATCCACCACATGATCGACGACTAACACCACGGTTGGGGCCGTTCGCCTTTTGGTGGGCGGGCGGTCCGCCGCACGTGGTTGGCCTGGGTGGGTGGTTGCCGGCGGCGGACCGCCGTTCACGCCAACGGACCCTGACCATCAC
>NZ_JAHOPC010000003.1:0-392693 GCF_019038615.1 Paenarthrobacter aromaticivorans | reverse complement strand
GAACCAAAAAGGAGATCCGCCGGTGCGTGAAACGCTATCTCGCCCGACGGACCTACCGAACCCTTAACGCCACAAACACGGACCCACGCCACCCTTGACAACCATAGAAGGATCCCCGCGTTGTGATTAAGAAGCGTTGTATCCGTACGGATTGTTCTTCTGCCAGCGCCAGTGGTCCTCGCACATCTGGTCCACGGTCTTCGTGGTGGACCATCCGAGGTCTGCGAGGGCCGACGAAGCATCGGCCCAGAAGGCGGGGAGGTCGCCAGCGCGGCGGCCCGTGATTTCGTAGGGCAGCTCGTGTCCGACGGCCTTTTCGAAGGACCGCAGTACCTCCAACACGGAGGATCCTCTGCCGGACCCCAGGTTCCAGCGGCGAACTCCCGCGCGGTCAGCGATGAAGTTCAGTGCGGCTACGTGACCTTCAGCGAGGTCAACTACGTGGATGTAGTCGCGCTGGGCGGTGCCATCGGGGGTGTCATAGTCGCCACCGAAAACCATGAGCTTCTCGCGGCGTCCCACGGCAACCTGGGCGATGAACGGGACGAGATTGTTGGGGATGCCTTGCGGGTCCTCGCCGATGCGGCCGGACGGGTGGGCGCCCACGGGGTTGAAGTAGCGCAGCAGTGCGATATGCCAGCGGTCGTCCGCATTGCCCAGGTCTGAGAGGATGTCTTCGATCTGTTCCTTGGTGCGGCCGTACGGGTTGTTGGCGCCGATTTCCATCTTCTCGATGTACGGGATGGGATTGTGCTCGCCATATACGGTTGCGGAGGAGCTGAACACGATGGAACGGACATTGTGCTTGTCCATGGCCCGGAGCAGGTTCAGCGTGCCCACGATGTTGTTGTAGTAGTACGCCAATGGCTCTTGAACGGATTCGCCCACGGCCTTGAGTCCTGCGAAATGGATCACGGCGTCGATCTGGTGCTGGTCGAACACGGCCTCGACGGCGGGCTCGTCCACCAGGTCCACCTTGTGGAAGGCTGCGGTCTTGCCAGTGAGCTCGGAGACCCTGCGCAGTGACTCTTCGCTGGAGTTCACGAGGTTATCGAGCACGACGACGTCATGGCCGGCTTCCTGAAGGGACAGAACGGTGTGCGAACCGATGTAGCCGGTGCCACCCGTGACAAGAATTTTCATGGTGTCTACGCTATCGGAAATCCGAGCCACGCCGCTCAGTGTTGAGCGTGGTTGAAGCACGTTCGTGCTAAAAACTACTGGTGCCCAAAATTGTTGATGCCGAAGCCCGGCGCCAGGAAGTTGTCCAAGCTGTCTTCAGGATCATCGCAAGCGACGGTTTGGAGCGGGCATCCCTTCGTGAAGTAGCTGATGAAGCCGGACTGGCCGTAGGCTCCGTGCGGCACTATTTTGCCAGCAGCGACGAGCTTCTCGTGTTCTCCTTTGCCTCCGTCATCGACCGTATCAGCGGCCGGCTGGAGTCAGCTTTGCTTGCCGTTGAAGGCGAAACTCCGGGCAGCGCCGGGCAGCACGCCGCGGTGTTGAACCTCTTGGGTCAGTTCCTTCCCTTGGATGAAGAGCTCGCTGTGGACGCCTGTGTTTGGATGGCCTTCCGCCACGCTGCGCGAATCAAACCGGTCCTGGCTACCGAGGCCGAACGCAGTCACCGCGCAGTCGCTGCCATTGTGGGACGCCTCATCATCCTGTTGAGCCCCGGCGAAGCCGAAGCCCGGCAAGGCCTTGTCACGGAGGCTGAACGGCTCCTGGCCACCATGGACGGCCTTTGCATGCATGCCCTGCTCCAGCCCGAATGGATGACGGCCGAGATGTGCAGTGACGTCCTCACGGCCCATCTCGCAGCTTTCGCTCCGGTGCCGGCTACGCCATAGGCTGTCCCGCCTCCCCGCGGACGTCCACGGGAAGCCCCGTGTGCCGCCCAGCAAGCAGTGTCTCCCGCACCGTTACCGTAGCAAGCCAACGGGAATAGACTGGGACATGTCGGGAACCTGCCAAGGGAGGAATTCGGATGCATGAGTCAGGCGGCCCGGGATGGCGCATCACCATGGACACGTCCGGGCCGATGCTCATCGCCCTGTACTTGCGCGATGTAGCTGGACTCGACGGTGCCGGAAAACCGTTGCTGTCCCACGCTGCTCCCAAGGTCCGCCATGCCGATCACAGTCACCTCACTTCGGATGTGGGCGGGATCCACGCCCTGAAAACCGAGTGGGAGGCTTGGTGGGAGAAGCTCGTGAAGACCTATCCCGACCCGGCACTTGAGCTCGCGCCGCCCAGTTTCAAGGCCTTCGGGAATTCCCCTGCCCTCCAGCGTGTCCTGCAGGCACACTTTGGCTCAGCTTTGGGATGGGCAACGGACAGGATCGATGAATACGCGAAGATCGAGGCAGAGCGCGAAGCCAACGGCGTTACGGGAGTCCTGAACGAGATGGTGGAGGACAGGCTTCTGGAAGTCGGGCGTAGTTCGCGGGACTTTGATCTCACCATTATCGAATTGCCGCTCAACGAACCCCGGGCCTGGTATTTGGAGCCAAGCACCATGATCATGAGCCACAAGCTGCTGTCCGAGCCCGACGTCTTCCGCAGTTATGTCCAGCCTGTGGTGGAGATACTCGCCTAGCTCAGGTGGTCGGTGCCGAGACGGTGATGGTCACTGATTCAGACGGCGCCGCCGAAGCAATCCACCCGTCGCGTTTTTCCCTGTTCCACGTCTGACCGCCAACATCCACTTGCGTGATGGACAGGGACTTGGCGTTGGCCACAGCCCAATGGGCAACTGCCCAGGCTTGCGTACCGGTGATATCCAGTTGCACCGAGCGGCCCTGGACTGTGGCGGGCTGGGGGCCGTACGCCGCCGTCAGTTCCTCCACGACGGCGGCAGGGTCACCGGCCGCTTCAGGCATCCGGAGTTCACAGGTCAGCGCGGATTCGGAATGACCGGTGAGGGCAGAAGCGAAAGCGCGACCCATGTTCTCGTGCTGGGCGTATGCCCGCGGGAACGCGGAGCGCTGGACCTGCTGGGCTGCCTGGGTAATCTCCATGGTCTCGTAACCGGGAATTTTGATGAGGCCGTTATAGAAGGCGTTCGTCGCATAGACAGGGTCCATGACCTGTGCCTCGGTTCCCCAGCCTTGCGATGGCCTCTGTTGGAACAACCCCCGGGAATCAGGTCCTGCATCGTCGCCGTAATTGATGTTCCGCAGCTTGGACTCCTGCATCGCGGTGGCGAGGGCGATGCTTGCAGCCCTTGGTGGAAGTCCGCGCTGAACAGAGATAGCCGTGATGAGCGAGGCGTTGGCCGCTTGGTCGGTAGCCAACTCGTAGCTTTCTGAACCTATGACGGCGAGGCAGCGCTCCGAGACCAGGGTCTCGGAGCGCTGCAGTATGGCAACTATCGCGTAGACAGCACCGGCCACGAGGGCCAGCGCAAGCACCGCAACGATGGCGCGGCGGAACCGGCGCATTGCTTGTCTTCTGCTAGTTGGCGTGGAGTGCCTCGTTCAACTCCACGGTCTGGCCCTTGCGGGGCAGGACTTCCACGCCGCCGGTTGTGGAGTTGCGGCGGAACAGCAGGTTGGGAACACCGGAAAGTTCAACGGCCTTGATGATCTTGCTGGTATCTTCGCCGTTCTCGTCCTTGGGACCGGGCACACGGACGCGGGTGCCGGCGGTGACGTAGAGGCCGGCTTCAACCACGGAATCGTCGCCGATGCTGATGCCGACGCCGGAGTTGGCACCAAGCAGTACCCGCTCGCCCAAGGCAATCTTTTCCTTGCCTCCGCCGGATAGCGTACCCATGATGGAGGCACCGCCGCCGACGTCCGTGCCGTCACCGGCCACCACTCCAGCGGAGATGCGGCCTTCCACCATGGACGTGCCCAGGGTTCCGGCGTTGAAGTTCACGAAGCCTTCATGCATCACCGTGGTGCCCTCGGCCAGGTGCGCACCCAAGCGGACGCGGTCGGCGTCGGCGATCCGCACACCTGTGGGAACCACGTAGTCAACCATGCGCGGGAACTTGTCCACGCCGTAGACCACGACGTTGCCGCGCTTGCGCAGGCGCGCACGCGTCATTTCGAAACCTTCGACGGCGGCTGGGCCGAAGTTGGTCCATACGACGTTGGGGAGCTTGCCGAAGACGCCATCCAGATTGATGCTGTTGGGCTTGACCAAGCGGTGCGAGAGAAGGTGAAGGCGCAAGTAAGCATCAGCGGTGTCCGCCGGGGCGGCGTCGAGGTCGATCTGTGCGAAGACCACTTTCTGCTCTGTACCGCGATCGGCGTCCTTGCCGTCGTCGGCCAGTGCAGTGAGTGCGGGATCGGCATTTTCGACGTCACGAAGGGTTTCAGCGGCTACACCCAAGGCAGGCGCCGGGTACCAGACATCCAGTACGGTTGCTTCCCCGGAAGGCGAGGTTGCGATGGTGGCGAGGCCGAATCCGTAGGCTGATCGGTGGTTTGCGGGCGCAGCAGAGGAAGCAGTTTCAGTCATGGCCCAAGTGTATCGAGCGCCCGTGGCACGGCTGAAACCCGTCTCACCCCGGGTAGGTCGCATTTGTTGCCCGAATCACAGCCGCCCGGAGCGTTAAGGTGGAGTGGTGACCCTTAACCCTGCCCCTGCCCTACTGGACCTGCGCCAGGACGTCGCCTTGCTGACAGCCGCGCTGATCGATATCAACAGTGTCTCCGGCAACGAGACCCAGCTCGCCGATCTCGTCGAGGCCGCCCTGCGCGCCATCCCCGAATACACAGTCGTCCGTGACGGCGACGCCATCATTGCCCGCACCGAGCTTGGCCGCGCCGAGCGCGTCATCCTCGCTGGACACCTGGACACTGTGCCGCTGCCCACGGTGGAAGGCTCGCTGGGCACCGTTCCGGCGACGTGGGAGTCGGGCATTCCCGGGGAGGGCGTGCTTTATGGCCGGGGGACTACCGACATGAAGGGCGGCGTTGCCGTGCAGCTCGCACTCGCGGCGACCTTGTTCGACGACGGCAAGGAACCGGACAAGGATGTCACCTTTGTCTTCTATGACCACGAGGAAGTAGAGGCCGTCAAGAGTGGCCTGGGCAGGCTGGTCCGCAATCATGGTGACCTGCTCCTGGGGGACTTTGCCATTCTTCTTGAGCCCACACACGGCACAGTTGAAGGGGGCTGCAATGGAACCAGCCGGTTCGAAGCGACCACCCTCGGTGAAGCGGCCCACTCAGCCCGCGCGTGGATGGGCAGCAACGCGATCCACGCCGCGGCACCCATCCTCGCGCGCCTCGCAGCCTACGAGCCGCGGACCATCAACGTGGACGGCCTGGACTACCGGGAGAGCCTCAATGCGGTCAGGATCAATGGCGGCACGGCTGGCAACGTCATCCCGGACCGCTGCGTGGTAGAGATCAACTACCGCTTCGCTCCAGACAAGACGCCGGACCAGGCTGAGGCCCACGTGCGGGAGCTCCTGGACGGATTCGACGTCGTCCGAACGGACGCTGCTGCCGGCGCCCGGCCCGGACTGAACCACCCGGCAGCTGCGTCTTTCGTGGCCGCAGTGGGCGCGGAACCAAAGCCGAAATACGGTTGGACCGACGTCGCGCGTTTCAGTGAGCTAGGCATCCCGGCTGTGAACTTTGGACCCGGCGATCCGTTGCTGGCGCACAAGGACAATGAACACGTCGACGCCGATGCCGTCCGGGAATGCCTTCGTGCACTCCGGACGTGGCTGGTTCGCTGAGGTTCAAAGGCATAAAGAGAAGGTCCGCAGCCGAATGAACGGCTGCGGACCTTCTTTCATGCCTAAAGGAATGTTCCTGGGACTACTTCTTTTCAGGTCCAGGGACGTTTACCTCAAGGTCAACGGTCTTGATGGCCGAAGCCATGCCACCGGCCGCCTTCTTGGAACCTCGCCGTTCGATCCAGATCGCAATCCGGGAAACGGTCAGGTTGATCAGGATGTAGATTGCAGCGCCCACGAAGAACGCGGGAAACAGGAAGTCCGGGCCCAGGAAGTCGGCCATGATCTGGATCTTCCGCAGGAGTTCCTCGTAGCCAACGATGTATCCGAGTGACGTGTCCTTGAGCAGAACCACCAGCTGGGCCACCAGCGACGGGAGCATCCGGCGAACTGCCTGCGGGAACTCGATGGACATGCGCGACTGGAAGCTCCGAAGGCCGATCGCGAGTCCAGCCTCGCGTTGCCCCTTGGGAAGGGACTGGATGCCGGCACGAAGGATTTCGGCGAAAATGGCCGCGTTGTAGAGCACCAAGCCGACCACGACGGCCTGGAACTGTCCTGTGGCAAAAACCAACAGGATGAACAGCATCATGAGGACCACTGGCATGCCCCGGAGAAACTCCAGAACTACTTGGGTGGGAACCCGGATCCACGCGATCAGGGAGATACGCAGGAGGCAGAGGGCGATTCCCAACGGGAACGCAACTACAGCTGCCACCGCAGCCGCAGCCAGTGTGGAGAGGATACCTTGGCCAATCAGACTCCAGACATCGGGAGCCAAGGGGCCGTAAAAGATCTCCCAACGATCGGCGTCGAAGATGCCTTGCTGTGCGAGCGTGGTCACAGCGATGGCCAAGATGCCGAGAATGATGAGGATTCCGGCCACGGATCCCAGGAGCGAATAGAGGCGGGCCTTGGGCCCGGGGACGTCGTACAGGACCGAGGTCATCGGGCAATCGCCACCTTTCGTTCAACAAAGTGCGCCACGAGACCCAACGGCACTGTAATCAGGAGGTAGAAGAATGCCACTCCGAGCAAGATCCAGAGCACCTGGTCACCGTAGTCGTTGGAGAGCTTGCGACCGTAGCCGAATAGCTCAAGGACGAAGAACGCGCCGGCCACCGAAGAGTTTTTGACCAATGCGATCAAGATGTTGATCATCGGGGGGATAACAGTCCGAACGGCTTGGGGAAGGACTATGAAACCCAGGACCTGGATGAAGGTCATCCCGATGCTGCGGGCAGCTTCTGCTTGCCCCACTGGGACGCTGTTGACACCGGAACGGACGGCTTCGGCGATGAAGGCGGCCGTGTAGCTGCTGAGCGCGATGATCGCGGCGACTTCAAACTGCTCGAACTTGACGCCAAGCCGCGGAAGCACGATTGCTGAGAAAAAGAAAATAATTGTGAGCGGGGTATTTCTGGCGACTTCAACATAGAACATGCTGAAGCCGCGGAGTGCGGCCACGGGGGAAACCCTCATGGCCGCCAGGAGCGTGCCGACGAGGAGGGCAACGATTCCTGAAATTACGGAGAGATAGAGGGTTCGGAGAAATCCGTCCCAATATTGGGGGAGGCTTGCTATGACGGCGTCCATGGCTTCCTTTGACTGCAGCTATCAGGGGACAGGATCCGGTTACTGTGGCCGTCCGGGTGGGCGGCCACAGTAACCGGGTTCCGACTAGTAGCGGTTGATCGCAGGAAGTTCAGGAGTGGTCTTGATGACCTTGCCTGCAGTGGCTTCCCATGCCTTCTTGTAGGTGCCGTCCTTGGCGAACGCCTCGAGCTGGTCGTTGATCCAGTTGCGGAAGACGGTGTCGTCCTTCTTCAGACCGATGCCGTAAGGCTCTTTGGTGAAGGTCTCGTCCGAAGCGAGCTTGAAGGCGTCTGGTTCCTTGTCCACGTAGCCGGCGAGGATCACGTTGTCTGTTGTGACGGCGACAACCTGCTTGTTGCGCAGCGGTTCCAGGCAAGCGGTATACGTGGCAGCGGGCACAACCTCGGCACCGTACTTCTCGGCGATGGTTTTGGCCGGGGTGGAACCCGTGACTGAGCAGACCTTCTTGCCCTTGACGTCCTCGGGCTTGGTGATGGAGTTATCGTCCTTGTTCACAAGCAGGGCCTGACCGGCCTCGTAGTACGGCCCAGCGAAGGAGACCTTTTCCTTGCGGGCGTCGTTGATCGTGTAGGTGGCGATGACGAGGTCAACGCGGCCCTGCTCGATGAACGATTCACGGTTCTGGGAGACGGTTTCAACCCATTCGATCTTGTCAGGTTCAATGCCGAGCTTGGCGGCGATGGCCTTGCCGATTTCTACGTCGAAGCCGACGGGCTTGCCGTCCAGGCCCTTCTGGCCGAACAGCGGCTGGTCAAACTTGGTACCAATGGTGATCTTCTTGGCCTGGTTCAACTTCGCCATTGTGGTACCGGCCTCGAAGCTCGCTGAGGCAACGGGCGGAGTAGTGGTGCCACCGCCTCCACCACAAGCGCTCAGCGAGAGGGCCAGTGCAGCAGAAGCGGCAACCAGGAGAGATTTCCTCCGGGTAATAAAAGCCTTCTTCATGACATTCCTTTCATTGGTTGGCCGGCGTACGGCCTGGGTGCGGTCCGTGCGGGCCTGGATGCGGGTCAGCAGGGAGCTAGTGGGTCAGAAGCTTGGACAGGAAGTCTTTGGCGCGGTTGCTCTGCGGATTGGTGAAGAATTCCTCGGGTGTTGAATCTTCCACGATCTGGCCATCGGCCATGAACACGACGCGGTCGGCTGCCTTGCGGGCAAAGCCCATCTCGTGGGTAACCACGATCATGGTCATGCCTTCTTTTGCCAACTGGATCATGACGTCCAGGACCTCGTTGATCATTTCGGGGTCCAGGGCCGAGGTTGGTTCGTCGAACAACATCACCTTGGGCTTCATGGCAAGTGCGCGGGCAATAGCCACACGCTGTTGCTGGCCACCGGAGAGCTGCGCGGGGAGCTTGGGAGCCTGGTGCCCGACGCCGACACGTTCCAGGAGGGCCATGGCCTCCCTTTCCGCCGTGCCTTTGGCAACGCCCTTCACCTTGATCGGTCCCAGCGTGACGTTCTCAAGGATCGTCTTGTGGGCGAACAGGTTGAAGGACTGGAACACCATTCCGACGTCTGCACGCAGGTGGGCGAGCTCTTTGCCTTCTTCCGGGAGCTTCTTCCCGTCGATCGCGATGTCGCCGTCGTCGATCGTTTCCAAACGGTTGATGGCACGGCACAACGTGGACTTACCGGAGCCGGACGGCCCGATGACCACGACGACTTCACCCTTCCGAACCTGGAGGTTGATGTCTTTGAGGACGTGCAACTGACCGTAGTGTTTGTTGACGCTGTTCAGGGAGACGAGCGCATCGCCGGACACTTGAGTAGTCATAGGACGAATCTAGCGAACAAAGACACAATTATGACCACGGTCACGGCAAGTTCCTCCAGATCGTGACTGAACAGAAACCTGCCCTCCAGCGATATACCAGACTGCAATGCAAGAACCGCGTCGTAGCGTCTTCGCTTGCATTCATCCGCGCTAGCCTTGGGCAATGAGCATTAGCCAGCACCCGGTTCCCAGCCCCGACGCGAATGGCCACGTCGCGGGCGTTCATGTGCCCCTGCCTTCGGAGATTCCACCGGCCAAGCACAAGGGTCCTTTGGAGCTGCGACGTAAACAGGCGGACACGGGAATGTCCGATCAGCATTTGCTGGACACGAGCGGTGCCGGGCAGTTCATCCACACCGATCCTTGGCGCGTCCTGAGGATTCAGAGCGAATTCGTTGAGGGCTTTGGGGCGTTGGCCGATATTGGTCCGGCCGTCAGTGTTTTCGGTTCAGCCCGTACCAAACCTGGAACCGAGTACTACGAGATGGCAGTGGATGTGGGGCGCAAGCTCGCCCAAGCCGGGGTTGCAGTGATCACCGGCGGCGGTCCGGGCTCCATGGAAGCCGCCAACAAGGGTGCTGTGGAGGGCAATGGCGTATCTGTCGGGCTGGGCATTGAGTTGCCGTTCGAGCAGGGCCTGAACCAATGGGTGGACCTGGGGATCAACTTCCGGTACTTCTTCGCCCGCAAGACGATGTTCGTGAAATACGCCCAGGGCTTCGTCGTCTTGCCCGGCGGACTGGGAACCCTGGATGAGCTGTTCGAGGCAATGGTCCTGGTACAGACACGCAAGGTGACATCGTTCCCGATCGTGCTGTTGGGTGTTCGCTTCTGGGGTCCAATGATTGAGTGGATCCGGGACACTTTGGTTGCTGAAGGGATGGTGTCCGAAAAGGACCTGGACCTGATTCAGCTGGTGGATGACCCTGCCGATGCCGTCCACCGCGTATTGCACGGCGCTCCGCTTCCAGCCACGACCAATGGAAACCAGCGCCCGGAGTAGGCGGCTGTTTCTGGCACGATGGTGGCTGTGAGCTTTTTCCTGGTGTTTGTCGCGATTGTCCTCGTCGGTGCCGCATTGTATTTTGGCGCCCGCATCATCCGTGGCGGCTCCGTGGGAGCGGGCCTGGATGATCCCCTGCCCAACCTGCCTCCGGTGCTGCTCCCGGAGAAGGCTGCAGCCACAGACATCGACGCCGTGCGCTTTGCACTGGGCCTGCGCGGTTACCGCATGGATCAGGTGGACCAGGTCCTTGATGAGCTTCGGGACCAGTTGGTAGCCAAGGACCGTGAGATCGAGAGACTCAGCGTGCTGGTCCAATCAAAGCTTGAGGATGGCGACGCCAAGCGGACCTCACCGTGAGCACACCTGCACCAACCCGTTTTGGCGGGGAAGGACCCACTGCACGCCTTTCGCGGAGTATCTCCGCCGCGGTGGCCAGGATGGCACATTGGCCCTGGTGGCTTCAGGTTTCCTTGGTGTTTGTGGTGGCCCGGGTGGTCAGTGCCTGCATCTTTATGGCGGCCGCCGTTCATCAAGGAGTGAATCCATGGTTCCCGCCCACGCCGGACTACTGGAACTTCATCACCATCTGGGACGGGCGCTGGTATGCGCAGGCTGCGGACAACGGCTACCCCTCCGTGCTCCCGGTGGATGCCAACGGGGTAGTTAAGGAGAACGCCTGGGCGTTCTATGCCTTGTTCCCGTTCCTGGGACGGGGGATCAGCGTCGTCACAGGAGTCGGGACTCTTCAGTCCCTCACCGCCATAGCCATGGTTGCCGGCCTCGGTGCTGCCTTGGTGATCTTCAAACTGTTCAGGGAAGCGGCCAGCCGGCGTACCGCAATGTGGGGCGTCGTCTTCGTGTCCACGTTCCCGGTGTCGCCAATTCTCCAGGTGCCCTACGCAGAATCCCTGAACCTCCTGCTGTTGTCCGGCTCATTGCTCCTCGTGGTCCGGCGACGCTACGCGGCAGCCATACCCATAGTGCTGTTGATGTGTTTGTCCAGACCCACGGGAGTCCCCTTCGCTGCGATGCTGGGCCTCCTCCTGGTTTGGCGGCTCTGGCAGCGTTTCAGGCCGGCAATCGCGGACGACGAACCACAGGCCGGGTCTTCGTCCACGCCAGAACTCGTGTCCCTGGGGGGCTTGGTGCTGGCCACCGGACTCGGAGCCCTTGCATGGCCCGCCATAGCGTGGGCGGTCACGGGGGATCCCAGCGCCTACACGCGTACGGAGACTGCCTGGCGCGGACATGACCTGGTGCCCTTCAAACCGTGGTTCGATACCGGAATCATGCTGTTCGGGCCCGTTCTTGGCGTGCTGGCCCCCTTCGTGTTCGTCGGCTTGTTCGTGCTGCTGATGGTCTCAAAGCCTGTACGGGGACTGGGAACGGAAATGCGCCTTTGGTGCGCATGCTACATGGGCTATTTGCTGGTGTTCCTGCATCCCCAAACCAGTACTTTCCGGATGCTGCTTCCTCTTTTCCCGCTGGCCCTCGGTGCAGCAATGCTGTCCAAGTCCAAGGCGTACAGGGGAACCGTCGTCGTCATGTTTGTCCTCCTCCAGATTGTCTGGGTGGTGTGGCTTTGGGCGTGGGCGCCATTGCCCGGAGGCGGTGACTATCCGCCATAACCCGGCTGTCCGCCGTCGGGAAGTGTCTTTGTTCCGTGTCAGGGTAATTAGTCCATTGATTCGCTACGGACGGGTAAGTACGGGATAATGGAATACGAGCAAGGACAAAAGCACCTAAAAGTGCCCGGCCAAGGCGGCCTCCCAAGCGGTGCCGCCGGCTGCAATTGCGAAGCGGATCCAGCCCGGCCGGGTTGGGCGTGACTTGGGACAAATGGAGGGGATTTTCCTAATGGCGGCTATGAAACCACGTACTGGCGACGGCCCTATGGAAGTAACCAAAGAGGGACGCAGCCTGATCATGCGTGTGCCGCTCGAAGGCGGAGGACGGCTTGTAGTCGAGCTCAATGCCGCGGAGGCGGAGAACCTCAAGGAATGCCTTGTGGGCGTTACCGAATAGATTCATAGGCAGGCTGGATTCAAAAGACCAGGGCCCGGCGAGAGCCGGAGCCCTGCTTTTGTTTAAGCAGCACCGTTTTTTCTTGGGTGCCGTTCTTTAAGAATGTGCGCTAAATGGCAATTTCCTATTTTTTGACAGCCACCAGAAGTCCGTCGCCGGTGGGAAGCATCGCTGAGGCCAGGCGGTCGTCGTCGCGAATGGATTTGCCAACTTGCCGGAGAACCACAGTGGTGGAGTCGCGGGCTGCTGGATTTGAGACGCGGTCCTTATCCAAGGCGTCGTTGATCACCAGGGTGCCACCGGTCTTGAGCAACCGGACGGCCTGTTCAACGTAGCGGGGGAAGTTCGGCTTGTCGGCATCGATGAAGACAAGGTCGTACGCGGAGTCTGTGAGCCGGGGGAGGACGTCGGCGGCCCTGCCGGAGATTGTCCGGGTGCGGTTGGCCGGGCTGCCGGACTCCAGGAAGGCTTCGCGGGCGGCCTTGAGGTGTTCGACATCGACGTCGATGGTAGTCAGGACGGCTTGCGGACCCAGACCCCGCAAGAGGCAAACCCCTGACACTCCCGCGCCGGAACCAACCTCAACTACTGTTTGTGCCTTCGAAGCCGCGGCAAGGACGGTCAACACGGCTCCAACGCCAGGGCTGATGGGCTTGACGCCCAATTCGTAGGACCTTTCCCGGGCGCGCAACAAGACGTCATCCTCAGCAGGCAGATCTTCTGCATAGGACCAGCTGGTTGACTTGTCGGCACTCATGAAGGGTTCGCTTTCCGCGCGTAGGGGTGTCTGTACAAGCCTACTGTGTCCAGTGCTGCAAACCCCGTGTTCGCAGCCGTCCCGGGATTGTGTCTGCGGCAGGATTTCGCCTTGCGTGGAAATTGTGCCTTAGTCAGGAAATTCCCAGACAAACTTGGGATGATATTGATCCGGTCATCCACGCGGTGGGCGGCACCGGACGAGTCCGGTGAACCACAGTTTGAGGGGAGTGGACGATGCCGGCATCGCATGCTGCGCCAGTCCAGACATCGGAGAGCGTTGAGGCCGTTATAGATTGGGTCATGCCCAGCTGGGAGGACGTGGTCGCCAACCACTCCGCCAAGGTGTACCGCCTTGCCTACCGCCTGACCGGAAACAAGTTCGACGCCGAGGACCTCACCCAAGAGGTGTTTGTCAGGGTTTTCCGTTCGCTGGAAAACTTCAAGCCGGGAACCCTGGACGGGTGGCTGCACCGTATTACCACCAACCTTTTCCTGGACCAGGCACGTCGTAAGAGTCGGATCCGCTTTGACGCCCTTGCCGAGGACGCCGAGTCACGCCTGCCGGGCCGCGAGCCAGGCCCCGAGCAGAGCTTCGAGCACAACAACCTGGACCTTGATGTTCAGCGTGCGTTGGAAGAATTGCCACCGGATTTCAGGGCTGCCGTTGTTCTGTGTGATCTTGAAGGATTGTCTTACGACGAAGTGGCGGAGGCGCTGGGCGTAAAGCTGGGCACCGTCAGGTCCCGTATCCACCGTGGCCGCACTATGCTGCGGGAGAAGCTCGCCCACCGTGACCCCCGCCCGGCTGACGCCCGCAAGCCCCGCCTGAAGATGCCTCGCATCGCCAGCATTCTCTAGGTAGTCGATGCCTCGACGCCACATCCGTCCGGGTGCACTGTCACGCCGCAAACCCGCTGCACGTCGCAATCCCGCTGCACGTTACAAACTTGCTGCCCTGCGCCACACCCGGAACCCAGAGCACCTACGGCATTGCCCGGAGTGCCGTGCTGCCCTGAACAGGGAGCGGCAGTATCTTGAACGGCTTCGCGGAGCAGCGGTGCCCGAAGCCAGCGAGGACCTGACGGCGCGTTTGCTCCAGCACACACAACGACTCGCGAACGAGCAGGTCCCGCTGGTCGCAAATTCGCGGACCAGGGGTGGTGCGTGGCGGGCCCTTCGGATCGCCGGAGTGGCCGCTGGCTCTCTCACGGTAAGTGCAGGTGCACTGGGCTTGGCGGCATATGCGGTGGCAGGAGATACTGCGCCGAACGCAGGCATCGGTGCCGGCAACGACGCCTCATCCCTTTCCAGTGCGTTAACCGGCGGCCCAGCGGAACTGATGATGACGCCGGAATTCGTTGCGACGCCGGACTTCCGGCCCACCGCACCCGTGAATTTGAGCTCCGAACAGTTGGATGCCCTGCGGGGCCAGGGGTGGGCATGTCCTGAACTTGGCGGTATGGGCTTCCATGTCGTGGCTGCCAAGGCCACCGTGCACAACGGTCACCCGGCGGTGGAACTCCGGCTGGAAAGCAACGGCCATTACGCCACTGTTGTGGAAGAGCACCTGCAGGCTTCAGACCTCGCCGTCACTGGACGTCCGACTTCGGCGCAGCTCTCTCTCACGCAGGGGACGCCGTGGGAGGCTGTCTACCGGACCTCCGCCGCAGTCCTCAGCTACTCATCGGACCTCCCGGCCGATGTGGCCGACGACGCCGTTCCCGAGTTGGTTCGTGCAGGCGACTCCATGATCAGCACCAAAGCTCCGCAAGCCTCCGAGACGTGGTCCGAACGGATGATCCGCGGCCTCCGGACACTGCTCCGTCCCGCTGGTTTATGACCGGCACCACAGACAAGGTAATCTTCGTAGCGTGTTTGGAATCAACGGCCCGGAGTTCATACTCCTTCTGATTATCGGCGTACTCGTCATCGGTCCCAGCCGTTTGCCCGAATACACTCAAAAGCTCGCCAACCTGGTGAAGGAAGTCCGCAGGATGGCCTCCGGCGCACGCGAGCAGATCAAGGAAGAAGTCGGCATCGACATCGATGAGGTCGACTGGAAGAAGTACGATCCCCGCCAGTACGATCCACGGCGCATCATCAAGGATGCTTTGCTTGAGGATGATTCGAAGCCAGTCAACGCCGGCGCCCCAGTTGCTGCCGCAACTGCTGCGGCAGCAGCGGTGGACACGAAGCCCAAGGCTCCAGCTCGCATTATTGAGCGGCTCGCCGAAGGCGAGGCCGCGCCTTTCGATACCGAAGCTACGTAGCTTTCCCAGGACCTTTCGAAGCCCGGTGGCTTCAGCGCGGCTGGATTCCCAGCGGCATGCCGGACAATCCGCGCGGACGCGTTGCCAGCATCCCTGCAATACCTTCCAACGCTCTTGCAGCAGCAGTTTCGCCAGCGGCAAGGACTACAGGTTTTCCGGCATCCCCGCCCTCACGCAACCGGATGTCCAAGGGAATCTGGCCGAGAAGAGGCACGTCGCTGCCCACGGCAGCACTCAGCCGCTCAGCCAGCACGGCACCGCCGCCACTTCCGAACAATTCCATGCGACCGCCGTCGGGCATTTCCAGGAAGGACATGTTTTCGATGACGCCGGCAACCTTCTGGCCGGTTTGGGTTGCGATGGTTCCGGCCCGTTCGGCGACATCCGCGGCGGCAGCCTGCGGGGTGGTTACCACGAGGATTTCGGCGTTCGGGAGGAGCTGGGCCACGGATATTGCGATATCGCCCGTTCCGGGAGGCAGGTCCAGGAAAAGGGCATCGAGGTCGCCAAAGTAGACGTCCGTGAGGAACTGCTCCAAAGCGCGGTGCAGCATGGGACCACGCCACGCCACGGGCTGGTTTCCCGCAACGAACATGCCAATTGATATGACCTTCACTCCGTAGGCCACAGGAGGCAGGATCATGTCATCCACCTGCGTCGGTTTCTGCGTGATGCCCATGAGCCCTGGGACGGAGAAGCCGTGCACGTCGGCGTCCACGATGCCCACCCGTAGGCCCTGGGCGGCCAGGGCACAGGCGAGGTTGACAGTGACGGAGGACTTACCCACGCCGCCTTTTCCGCTGGCCACTGCGTAGACCTTCGTCAGGGACCCGGGCTTCGCGAATGGGATGCCCCGTTGGCCGCCCGGACCGCGGAGTTGTTCCTTCAAAGCCTCGCGCTGGGCGGGGGTCATGACCTTCAGCTCCACGTCAACGCCGGTGACGCCTGCGACGCCGGACAAGGCGTTTGTCGCATCTGCCGTAATGGTGTCTCGTAGTGGGCAACCGGCGATCGTGAGCAGCACCGCCACATGGACGTTGCCGTCGTCGTTGGCCGACACCGACTCCACCATGCCAAGTTCGGTGATAGGACGCCGCAATTCGGGGTCAATGACGGTTGCCAAGGCAGCGTGAAGTGCCTCGGCCGATGGGGTGGTCATGGGTTACGCTCGGCTTTCAGGATTTTCGGGAGGGGCCGGCTTCGCGCTGGAGTGCTGGGGCCCCGGACGTTGCGGGCGTACTTTGGGGATCTGCTGCGTGCGTGGTCCACGCGACTTGTCCCGTTTCTCCTTGAGCTTCTCCTTGACCTTGTCAGCCGAAGATTCGCTGCCTTCTTCTGCCGTTTCGCTCTCGCGCAGCTCCTCCTGGGCATCGATGATGTCCTCCAGCAGGCTGCGGAGTTCAGCGCGGACGTAGTCGCGGGTAGCTACCTCACGCAGCGCGATACGCAGGGAGGCCAATTCGCGGGTCAAGTATTCAGTATCTGACAGGTTCCGCTCGGCGCGCTGGCGGTCCTGCTGCAGCGATACGCGGTCCCGGTCGTCTTGACGGTTCTGGGCCAGCAGCAGGAGCGGCGCAGCATAGGACGCCTGGAGCGACAACATGAGTGTCAACAGGGTGAAGCCCAGCTCCACGCGGTCGAACTGCCACTCCGTGGGCGCAAACGTATTCCATGCCAGCCAGAAGAGGCAGAAGACCGTCATGTACACCAGGAACTGCGGCGTACCCATGAAACGCGCGAAGCCCTCCGTGGCATTGCCGAACGCGTCCGGGTTGGGGGAGAACTTAGGCAGTATGCGTTGACGCCCGCTCAGGGGCGTGTCGAGGCTCCCGGGATTGTTTGCGCGTCCAGTGGACCTGGGGGATCGGGTGGCGTTGATATCAGCCAATGCGGCCTCCGAGTTTCCTTATAGGGGCGTCGTCCTCGTGAGCGCGCCAGTCATCGGGCAACAGGTGATCCAACACGTCATCAACAGTCACCGCCCCCACAAGGCGGCCGTCGTCGTCGACGACGGGAAGGGAGTTGAGGTTGTACGTGGCCAGGGTCCGGGCTACTTCGCTGATGTGCGCCTGGTCCGACAACGGCTCAAGGTTCTTGTCAACGAGGTTGCCCAGCGGCTCCGGCGGAGGGAAGCGCAGGAGCTGTTGTATATGTACGACGCCCAGGAAGCGGCCGGTGGGCGTTTCCAGGGGAGGACGTGCGATGAAGATGGAGGACGCCAAGGCGGGCGAGAGCTCCTCGCGCCGAACGTGGGCCAGGGCTTCGGCCACCGTGGCTTCAGGAGGCAGGATGACGGGCACGGGTGTCATGAGGCCACCTGCAGTGTCTTCGTCGTACTCCAAGAGACGCCGGACGTCTTCGGCTTCCTGGGGCTCCATGAGCTGCAACAGTTCTTCCGCTTGCGCAGAGGGGAGCTCGGCCAGGAGGTCGGCGGCGTCGTCGGGATCCATTTCTTCCAGGACATCCGCGGCCCGTTCCACGTCCAGGGCGGACAGGATCTCCACTTGGTCGTCCTCGGGAAGCTCCTGGAGGACGTCTGCCAACCGTTCGTCCTGAAGTTCGCTTGCCACTTCAAAGCGGCGCTTGTCGCTCATCTCCTGCAGGGCTTCGGCGAAGTCAGCAGGCTTGAGGTCCTCGTGCGTGGCAACGAACTGTGTGGCCGCCTGGGGCTCGTTATGCCCACCGGTCTGCGCGTCCGCCCAGTCAATGATCAGGGTTTCGTTGCGGCGGAGCCTGCTCAGGGGCGATAAGGAATGCCCGCGACGGACGAAGAGTTTGCTGACGAACCAGTCCTTGGACCGGTGCTGGTCCATCGCGATGTCCTCGATCGTTGCATCGCTGCCATCGGCAAGGGTGACGCGGCGATCAAACATTTCCGCTACCACGAGTGTTTCAGCGCCCCGTTGTTCGAAGCGACGCAGGTTCACCAAGCCCGTGCAGATGATCTGGGTCTGGTCGATGGAGGTGATTCGGGTCATCGGCACGAAGACCCGCTTCTTGCCCGGCACTTCCACCACGATGCCAACCACATGCGGGGCGCCACGGGTCCCCCGGGAGAGCACGACGACGTCGCGCAACCGGCCTAAACGATCGCCCAGGGGGTCGAAAACGTCCAAGCCGAGCAGGCGCGCGACAAAGACGCGTGAGGGATGTGTGCTCATGTTTACAGGCTACCGAGTCTGCTCTCTTTTAGCTGAATTCCAGCCGCTTCACATCTACATGCGACACAATGGGGCTATGTCAAACATTTTTGGTGCTCCTAAAGCCGTTGAGGAGTCCCGCAGCGTACCTCAAGGTGACACTGTTGGCTCGTACACCTCATATTTGGATGCCCAAAAGGCGGTGGACTACCTCGCGGACCAGCAGTTCCCCGTTCACCTGGTATCGATCGTGGGCAACGACCTCAAGATGGTGGAGCGGGTAACCGGCCGGCTGAGCTACCCACGCGTTGCCTTGTCCGGTGCTCTGAGCGGCATGTGGTTCGGCCTCTTCGTTGGCGTCATGCTCTCCTTCTTCACGCCCGCTGGTGGCACCTTCTCCATCATCACCTCCGTGCTTATGGGTGCAGCTTTCTTTATGCTGTTCGGCATCGCCACGTACGCCACCCAGCGCGGCAAGCGCGACTTCACGTCCACAAGCCAGGTGGTCGCCACCAATTACGATGTCATTGTTGCCATCGAGGCAGCCCACGAAGCCCGCCGGTTGCTCCACCAATTACCCATGAACTCCGCCCAGGCTGCCACCGGACAAGCACAAAGCTACAGTCCGCCAAACGCGCCCTTCCAGCAGCCCGGCCAGGCACCTGACCGTCCTGCCACCTGGAACGATCCCTATGGCCAACGCGGACCGGAGCCTACAGAACCCGATGCCTCCGGCGCGCAGGCTCCTGCTGCGCAGCCAGTACAGAACCCGACGCCGTCACCGATGCGCTATCCGGACCTGCCCGATGGCCGCCCCCAGTACGGCGTTCGAGTCACGGAAGGCCAGAACGCCCCCCGGCACGAGGATCAGCAGCCTGGGAACGAGGATTCCCACAAGCAATAGCCTCAGAAGGAGTACAAAGGGAAGGCCACTGGATATCCATCCGGTGGCCTTCCCTTTGTGCTGTTGTTTGCCCGGGGCGGACTTGCTCCCCTTGCTGAAGCCTAGCCCGCGGCTTCCTGGTAGATGCCGGCCATCCAGGACTCGACGTCGTCGGCCTTGCGCGGCAACGCTGCGCTCAGGTTCACGGGGCCGTCCGCGGTCATGAGGATATCGTCCTCGATGCGGACACCGATGCCACGGTATTCGGCAGGAATGGCCAGGTCTTCGTTCTTGAAGTACAGGCCGGGCTCGATCGTGAAGATCATGCCCTCCGTGAGGATTCCATTAAGGTAGAGATCGCGCTTGGCCTGGGCGCAGTCGTGTACGTCCAGGCCGAGGTGATGGCTGGTGCCGTGTGGCATCCAGCGGCGGTGCTGCTGGCCTTCGGGGCTGATGGCTTCCTCAACAGAGACAGGCAGCAGATCCCATTCAGCGAGGCGCTCGGCAAGCACCGTGGTGGCTGCAGTGTGGATATCCCGGAATTTCACGCCGGGCCGTGCGGCGGCGAACCCCGCATCAGCAGCGTCCAGGACAGCTTCGTAGACCTTGCGCTGCACCTCGGTAAAAGTGCCGTTTGCCGGCAGGGTCCGCGTGACATCCGCTGTGTACAGCGAATCAGCCTCCACTCCTGCGTCAAGCAGCAGGAGTTCACCAGCGTTGACGGCGCCCGAGTTGCGGGTCCAATGCAACACTGTGGCGTTGTTGCCGGACGCTGCGATGGTGTCGTAGCCGAGTTCGTTGCCTTCCTCGCGGGCACGGGCGAAGAAGGCGCCTTCAACCACGCGTTCGCCGCGCTTGTGCGTCAAAGCACGCGGGAGGGCCCGGACGACGTCGGCGAAGCCTTCCACGGTGGCGGCGACGGCGATCTTCATCTGCTCGATCTCCCACTCGTCCTTGATCAGGCGGAGTTCGGAGAGTGCTTCACTGAGCTTTTCGTCCAAAGCATCGAGCTCGCCCAGGTCAAGGTTCTCAGGATCCTTGGCCGTGTTGTAACGGGCTGTGTCCACCAAAGCATCGATGTTCTCATCGACCTTGCGGACCAGGCGGATGGAGATGCCGCCGATTTCCGGCGCGCCCACGTTCTTGGTGATGGCCAGTTCAAGTTCGGAAATGTGCGCCGTGGGCAGGCCCAGGCGGGCTTTGAATTCTGCCAGTGTGGGCCGTGCGCCAATCCAGAATTCACCGGCCCGGGAGTCGGCGTAGAACTGCTCGGTATCGCGGCCCGCCAGGGGGCGGAAGTACAGGGTGGCAGTGTGGTGACCGCCGTCGTCGCCCTTTCCTTCACCTACCGGTTCCAGGATCAAAACGGCATCCGGCTCGTGGTCCAGGCCCAGCCCGGTGAGGTGGGCGAATCCGGAGTGCGGGCGGAAGCGGTAGTCGCAGTCGTTTGAGCGGACCTTGAGAGGACCGGCCGGGATAACGAGCCGTTCGCCCTTGAACAGCTCGGAAATTGCGCGACGGCGGCGGGCAGCGTGGTCTGCAACGGCGTCACGAGCGGGGGTTACCTGCGGTGCGGGCGCCCAGTTGCTGGCCATGAATGCCTTGAAGGCATCGGATGTGGGCCGCTGCGAACGGTTGTTGACGCGCTCTTGCAGGGGCTGGGAATCTGTGGATTCCGCATACGGGGTGTTTTCGGCATCATTCACCGTTACATCGTCCCACCAGTTTCGTGAGGAGGCCAACGGCGCAACACCCCAAGAAGGTCCGCATCCCATAGGCTGGGAAAGTGAGGATAGACCTGCATACGCACTCGAATGTTTCCGACGGAACCGAGCCCCCGGCCGGGGTGATCATTTCGGCCGCAGCTGCAGGCCTGGACGTCATTGCGTTGACGGACCACGATTCCACTGATGGCTGGGCGCTTGCTGCTGCCGCTGCCAAGGAGCATGGAGTCACTTTTGTTCCCGGAATGGAGATCTCGTGCCGGACGGAGCAGGGGATCAGCGTCCACCTTTTGAGCTACCTGCATGATCCTTCCCACCCCGGGCTTCTTGAGGAGATCACCAAATCAAAGGACGCCCGGCTCACGCGCGCCGAGCGCATGGTCACTCTGTTGTCAGAGGATTACCCCCTGACGTGGGACGACGTCATCCACCATGTGGCTCCTGGCGCCACAGTAGGGCGTCCGCATATCGCGGATGCCTTGGTCGCTGCTGGCGTAGTCGCTGACCGCTCCGAAGCCTTCACGTCCATCCTCACCTCGCATTCGCGATACTTCGTGCAGCACTATGCACCCGAACCCGCTATCGCCGTCGAGCTTGTCCGTGCCGCTGGCGGAGTGCCGGTCTTCGCACACCCGGTGGCTTCGGCGAGGGGACGAATTGTGGGGGAGCGGACGTACCGGGAGATGATCGACGCCGGACTGCTCGGCCTGGAAATTGAGCACCGCGACAACCCGGAAGAAGGCCGTAGCCTTCTTCGCACCATGGCATCCGAACATGGGCTGCTCATCACGGGATCATCCGACTATCACGGAGCCGGCAAACCCAATCGGCTGGGAGAGAACCTGACATCCCCGGACGTCCTGGCGAGGATCGAGGAGTTGGGCACGGGAACGCGGGTTGTCCGGCCATAAGAGGATACCGCTGCCGAATCCACGGCTTCGAAAAATGTGTTGACGTGCTGCAGGGGAAGAGTAGTCTGGCGCTCGTGGGGGAGGCGGGCTGGGCCGCACCACGGAAGGTCTCATCGCAAGGAATGACTCACCCCGTCGATGGAGCAATCATGTTCAAGAAATCCTTGGCTGCAACAGCCCTTGCCGCCACTTTAATGTTCATCCCCGCCACAGCAAATGCCCTGGACTGTAATAACGTGAGCCGCCCGGCCTATACAGGCACTGAGTGGGTATATGTTCCCGATATCAGCAGCAACGTCCACTTCACCGGAAACTGGGGCTATGTGGAAGCCTGGGGCGCCTGGGTATTCCTCCCTCCAGGCACCGTGCCTGAGGTGCCCGGCGGTGAAGGGAATTATCAGAACGGTCAAGGCTTCGCACTGCTGGTTAACGCATTGTGTGATTCCTATGGAGCAGTGCTGGAAAATAGGCAGGGCGACCACGGAATCCAATTGATGCACGGGTGCGGCTGACCAACATACGGCTCTAGTTGGGGTGGAACGACGCCTTGGCGCCCAGCCGCTTCCGCATGACCTCGATGGCTTGCTCGTTCTGGTCCACGCACACGAAATTGCGCCCCAGCTTGGCGGCAACAGCGCCGAGAGTTCCTGATCCCGCAAAGAAATCCAGGCACCAGTCGCCCTCGCGGCTTGAGGCGGAGACGATCCTGCGTACCAGGCCTTCGGGTTTCTGGGTGGGGTAGCCGGTCTTTTCCCTGCCGGTTGGCGAGACGATGGTGTGCCACCAGACGTCCGTGGGGAGTTTGCCGAGTTCGCGTTTGGCGGGCGTTACCAGGCCGGGTGCCATGTAGGGTTCACGGTCCACTTCAGCGTTGTCGAAGTGGTACTTCGTAGGATTCTTGACGTACACCAGGATGTTGTCGTGCTTGGTGGGCCAGCGGTTCTTGGCCCGGGCGCCGTAGTCGTAGGCCCAGATGATCTCGTTGAGGAAACATTCCCGGCCGAAGATGGCGTCCAACATCACCTTGGCGTAGTGCACCTCGCGGTAGTCCAGGTGCAGGTACAGCGTGCCGTTGTCGGCAAGGAGCCGCCAGGCCTCTACGAGCTTGGGTTCCAGGAAGGACCAGTAGTCGCTGAAGGCGTCATCGTAGCTGTGAAGGGCACCCTTGATGGTGTCGTAGGAGCGTCCCTTGAACCCGACGCGGTCGCCGTCGCCGTCCGCGTTGCGGACCATGCGTGTTTCCTGGCGGCGTTGAACCCGGCCAGTGTTGAAGGGCGGGTCCACGTAAATGAGTGTGAAGGCGCCGTCCGGCAGCGTCGGGAGGAATTCCGCGTTGTCCGCGTGCACCACCAGATTGCCGCCGTCCGGCGCCCAAACAGTTTCAGTCATTGAGGACTTTAGGCCTCGGAGTTGCCGGACTGGGCGCCAGCGGTCCCGCCGGAAACCACTTCGCCGTTACGGCGGCGCGTGCGGGTACGCCGCGTGCGGGCCGGCTTCTCGGCATTTTCGCCAGTAGCGCTGCGGGTTTCGGAGGCACCAGCAGCGGGGGCCGCATCGGCTTCGGATGTACGACGGCGGCGTGTGCGGTTGCGCCCGCCCTCACCGTTTGATTCCGAGTTGGCTTCGGTGGACTTGGCTGCGTTTCCACGGCCACGGCCGCCATTGCGTCCACCGTCACGGGATGAACCGCCGGAACGGGAGTTCTTCTTGCCTGTTTCACCCAGGTCCTCGAGGACCTCGGCATCGACGCCGGCAAGGGTGCGCTTGCTGCGCGGGAGGCGGCCCTTGGTGCCCTCGGGAATGTCGAGGTCACTGTAGAGGTGGGGGGAGGAGGAATAGGTTTCAACCGGCTCCGGAACGCTGAGCCCCAGTGCTTTGTTGATCAGGCCCCAGCGGGGCATGTCGTCCCAGTCGACGAAGGTGACGGCGGTTCCCTTGTTGCCGGCGCGGCCGGTACGGCCCACGCGGTGCAGGTAGATCTTTTCGTCTTCCACGCACTGGTAGTTGATGACGTGCGTAACGTCATCGACGTCGATGCCACGGGCGGCAACGTCCGTGGCAACCAGGACGTCCACCTTGTTGTTGCGGAACGCGCGGAGAGCCTGCTCGCGGGCGCCCTGGCCGAGGTCGCCGTGGATCGCAGCAGCGGCAAATCCGCGGTCGACCAGTTCCTCCGCCACCTTGGCGGCGGTGCGCTTGGTTTTGGTGAAGATGATGGTGCGGCCACGTCCGCGGGCCTGCAGGATTCGGGCCACTACCTCGGTCTTGTCCATGCTGTGGGCACGGTAGATGAGCTGGCGGATGTCGCGCTTGGTGAGGCCTTCGTCGTTCGGATCGGCAGCACGGATGTGGGTGGGCTGCGTCATGTAGCGGCGGGCCATCGCAATGACCGGGCCGGGCATGGTGGCGGAGAACAGCAAGGTCTGGCGAACGGCCGGTGTACCAGCGATGAGTGTTTCCACGTCCGGCAGGAAGCCGAGGTCCAGCATTTCGTCGGCCTCGTCCAGGATCACCATTTTGACGTTCTTCAGGCTGAGGTGCTTCTGCTTGTAGAGGTCGATCAAACGGCCGGGGGTGCCAACCACTACCTCGACGCCCTTCTGGAGGGCGTCGATCTGCGGCTCGTAGGCACGGCCACCGTAGATTGTGGCGATGCGGGCGTTGCGCTTACGCGATGCCGCCTGGAGATCATTGGCCACCTGTACCGCAAGCTCACGGGTAGGAACGATGACCAAGGCCTGCGGCGCACCGGGGACGGCCAGCTTGGCGTAGCCGGGGTCGTCCCGGCCCTCCACGCGCTGCAGTGCCGGAATGCCGAAACCGAGGGTCTTGCCTGTACCGGTCTTGGCCTGGCCGATGATGTCGTGGCCGCTGAGGGCGACGGGCAGCGTCATGGCCTGGATGGGGAAGGGGTGGGTGATACCGGCATCGGCGAGGGATTCGACGATGTCGGCGCGGACGTTGTAGTCAGCGAACGATTTCTCTTCGATCTCGTGGGGCGTCTCATCAGAGATGATCGTTTCCTCGGGCTCGATGGATTCGGTGCCGGTGGCGTCCGTCAGGACTTCATGGGTGTGCAATTCACTCACAGGGAGTTTCCTTATTCATTTGGGCATTGGCGCTGCATGCTCAACGGGTGGCGGAGCCGTACCGGAGCACGAACGGGCGCGCAAGCTAATCCAGTGGAAGCCGATCGCGGGCTATCTAAGTACTGGCACTGGTGACCAGCGGGCACATCTCAAGATCGCGTAGGGGCGGGCTTGTTGAGTTCAAAAATTAACTGAATCAACGACCGGGCATCCATTACTACAGGGTCAGTCTATCCTCTGGGAGCCGTAAACCCCGGATCGGCGGCAGTTCGGGTGCTGCGGAGCTTCAGGGAAGCAGGGTAAAGCGGATCTCGCGGCTGGCGATATCGGCCTTCAGGAGTTGCACCCGGACCTTCGTGCCTGATTCCAGTTCACCGTCACATCGGGCTGTCACCGCCGGTTCGGCTATCTGGATGATGCCGAAGGGCCCATTGCCGTTTCCGTTTCCTCGCCCATTGCCATTCGCCGAGCCGTTGGAGGGCTTGGAACCGGAGATGACGACGGCGTCGAACTCCTCGCCGATGTGGTTCGCCACGAGTGCAGCTTCCACGGTGTCCATGGCCAGACGCTCAAGCCGCCCGGCCAGTTGGTCGGATGACGCCATGATCTCAGGCAGGGATGGAAGTGCTTCCCGCGCCCACGACGGGATCTGGTGGCCATTGCTGAGGGCCTCGCAGATCACCAGGACAAAGCGGTCGATGAGGCGACGCAAAGGGGCAGTCGTGTGGGCATAGGGCGCGCCGATGGCTGACTGCAGAATGTTGGGTGGAAGTTCGCCGTCGAAAGGCGTGTATCCAGCGCCGCGGAAGAGTGTGCCTGCCGAGTGCAGGATGGCAAGCTGTTTGGGATCCGAAGCGTCAAGTGTCCGAAGGTACTCACCGTAGGTGACCTCGCCGTCCCAGGGTTTTCCGAGAGCCTTGGTCTGGCGTTTGAAATGGAGCAGTGACCGTTCATCCGGTGCCGGCATGGTGCGCAGGATGCCCACTTTTCCGTCGAGCATTAGTTGGGCCGCTGCCATCCCGGTCATGAGGGATATCTGCGCGTTCCAGTCCTCCACAGGCAGGGACGGCGCGGCCACAATCCTGTAGCCCCCGCCACCGGTCGCCTGGACGATTTCCTGCTCCGGCATGTTCAGGTTGGCGCCACCGCGGAGTCGTTCCAGTTCAACGCGCTTCAGGCCAACCTCCTTAAGGAGTTCAAGGACCGCTGGGGCTGTGCCGGCATCGATCAGTTCCTGGGCACCTTTGTAACTGAGCTTGGCGCGACTACGGACGGTGCCACGGGCCACGGACGTGGTGGATACCTCCGCGTTGTGGTCCAGTTCGAAGGCCCACACGAAAGCGCTGCAGTCTTGGCCAGCCAGCAGGCTTCCTGCGTTTTCGCTGATAACCTCCGGGTGCAGCGGGATCCTCCCGTCAGGAGCGTAAAACGTTTGTCCCCGTTGCCGGGTTTCGGCATCGAGCGCCCCGCCGGGAGCCACAAAGGATGGCACGTCCGCGATTGCGTAGAGGACTTTGTAACCGTCACCGGCACGTTCAATGAATACCGCTTGGTCCAGGTCGGTGGACGTGGCTGGATCGATGGTCACAAACGGAATGTCCCTGAGGTCACGGTCCGGCAGCGTGTGGTTTTCTACTGCTTTCCGGGCTTCCGCCACGGCTTCGGCCGGATACTCGCCCGGGAGCTCCAGTTCGGTCCGGAGGGCTGCAAATGCCTCCGCGAGCTGGTCCGACGAGTCGTCGACGTTGGGCGAAATCCGATGATGTGACACGAAAATCAGGTTAGCCCGAAATCGCTGGATAGTCTTGGACCATGAGCACTTCCTTGGACGATAATGCTCGTGTCCAGCGCCTCTCCTCGGAGCTGTTGGGAGCCATGGCATACGGCGAGCTCTCGGCGTTTGGCCGGCTGTCTTTCGACTCCCGGTACGCTCCCACGCTCCATGACAGGGCAGTGCTGGCGAAGATCGCTGTGGGTGCCTACGGAAACTTCGCCATGATCAGCAGCCGGCTCTCGGAGATGGGACTCGACGCCGAAGAGGCCATGCTTCCGTTCCAGCGTTCGTTTGACCACTTCCATGAGCGAACGAGGCCAGCGGACTGGTTTGAATCCGTCATGAAGGCGTATGTGATCGACACCGTGTCTTCGGACTTCTACCGCATGGTCGCCTCATTCCTTGATGCCGGGACGCAACTCTTTGTCCAGAAGGTTGCCTCCGCCGACCAAGCCACGGAAGTGCTCCGTATCCTCCTGCGGCGCGCACTGGCGGATGACCCGCGCCTGTCATCGCGACTGGCTTTGTGGGGTCGCCGCCTTGTCGGTGAGGCACTTACCCAAGCCCAACGAGTCGGCATGGAACATCCCGACCTGGGACCGCTCCTCAAGGCCGGAGGGGATGCCCGAGCAGCAGTCAGGGCACTCACCGCTGAGCTTGCCGAGCGGCACGGGCGCCGGATGTCGGGGCTTGGACTGACGGCTTAGGCTTCGACCCGCCCTAGCCGCCGCCCAAGTCCGAGCCGACTGTCTAGCCGGCGTCGAGGGCTCCCAGCAGCGCCTTGCCTGCCGCCGTCGGGTCCTCCGCTTCAGTGATGGCCCGCACGACGACGATCCGGCTCGCTCCTGCGGCAACCACCTGTTCAACGTTGCTGAGGTCGATGCCACCGATCGCGAACCAGGGAAGCAGCACGCCACCAACAGTTTCCTCGTCTGCGCGTTTTACGGCTTCCGCGGCATATGTGACCAGGTCCAGCCCAACTGCGTCACGACCAGGCTTTGTGGGCGTTGCCCACACCGGACCAACACAGAAATAATCCAGTCCACTCCTGCCAGGGGAGGCCGTTATGGCGGCGTCAACCTGCTCCGGCGTATGGGTGGAGAGGCCGATCACGGTGCGGTCGTGGAGGAGGTGACGTGCGGCGCGCAGGGGGATGTCCTTTTGCCCGATATGGAACACCGGAGCCCCGGAAATACTGGCAACATCGGCGCGGTCGTTGACGGCCCACAGCCGCCCGTGCCGTTGGGCAACGTCGTGCAGAACCTCCAGGACCTCAAGCTCTTCGGCGGCCTCGAGCGTCTTGTCGCGAAGCTGGATGATGTCTACGCCGCCCTCGAACGCGGCGTCGACGAAGTCTTCAAAATCGCCCTGCCGTTTGCGGGCATCGGTGCACAAGTAGAGACGGGCAGTGGTGTGGACATCATGCTGGGTCATGGAAACCAGAGTAGTTCCTCTAAACTGGGCACGTACTGCGGGAGCCGTGACAGCGTCATATGACCGTCCGGCTGAGAGGGCTTCAGCGCCGACCGCTTGACCTGATCCGGCTAATACCGGCGTAGGGAAGGAAACATATGGCAGAATCCCGCCAAAACCCCTTGCATGCAGATGTGGCCGTGATTGGTGGCGGCATCATTGGCCTTGGCATCGCGCACGAAGCCCGCCGCCAGGGCCGCTCCGTGGTCCTCATTGATCCCACCCCTGCATCGGGTGCGACGTTCGCTGCCGCCGGGATGCTGGCTCCGGTGAGTGAGCTCCACTACCAGGAGGAAGACCTCCTGGAACTCATGCTGGAATCCTCGCAACTGTGGCCCGCTTTCATCCGGAGCGTCCAGGGCAGCGAATCAGCCACCGGATACCGCACGACGTCGACCATTGCCGTTGGTGCCGACGCCGCGGACCGTCGCGCGCTGGCAGACCTCCGCATCGTGCAGCAGGCCGCGGGGCTGCACGTGGAGCCCTTGTCATTGCGGGAAGCGCGTGAGCGTGAGCCTCTGCTGAGCCCACAGATCTCCTGTGCCTTCGACATACCAGCCGATCACCAGGTGGATCCTCGGCGCCTTGCACGATGCCTCCTGGAAGGATTGTCAGCCCACGGACCAAGTGATGCAACGTGGGTTTCCGGGGCTGAAGACGGTTTCGCCCTGCCGTTCCAAGCATCCCGGTTGCTCTGGGATGGGGACCGGGTCTCGGGGGTCGAACTGTATCCCGGCACCAAAACGGACTCCGGCGTCGTCATTTTGGCTTCGGAGACTGTAGTGGCCTGCGGACTCGACGCAGCAAGGATCGGCAATCTCCCCGAGGGCCTCAATCTGCCCCTGCGGCCCGTTTATGGCGACATTCTCAGGCTGCGCGTTCCCCAACACCTCCAGCCCCTGATCACATCCACCGTCCGGGGCATGGTCCGCGGGGTGCCGGTCTACATCGTGCCCCGGGATGATGGCACGGTGGTGATTGGAGCCACCCAGCGCGAGGACGGACTATCGGTATCCACCAATGCAGTGTCCGCCGGTGGCGTCTACCAACTGCTGCGGGATGCACAGGTGTTGGTTCCGTCGGTAGCGGAACTGGAACTGTTGGAGGCGACAGCTCGCGCACGGCCCGGGACTCCTGACAACGCACCATTACTGGGACGCGTTACTGGGCCCGAAGGCACTATCGACGGTCTCGTGATCGCAACCGGGTTCTTCCGCCACGGCGTCCTGTTGACGCCTGTGGCCGCCAAAATCGTAGGCGGGCTGATCAGCGGCTCAGCCGACCCCCGATGGTCCATTTTCCGGCCCGATCGATTCACGGCAACGCGGGATCACCGCCTCCAACCAGCAATCAAGGACACACCATGAACATCAAACTCAACGGCTCCGATCACGCCGTGGCGGACGACGCATCAGTCAGCACGCTGGTCAGCGCCATCACAGGCCGCGTCCTGGACCACCGGGGACAGGCAGCCGACGGCGGCAAGCTGGGTGTCGCCGTCGCACGTAATTCCGAGGTAGTGCCGCGCAGCCAATGGGCAGCGACTGCGCTCGCCGATGGAGACGAACTCGAACTCGTAACCGCAGTCCAGGGAGGCTGAAAATGACCGCAGCAAATACTGAGATCCGCACTGATGCTTTAGTGATCGACGGCGTCGAATTCGGCTCCCGCCTGATCATGGGTACCGGTGGTGCGCCGAGTCTGGATGGGCTGGGAGCAGCCCTCCTGGCGTCAGGAACGGAACTGACCACTGTGGCAATGCGGCGATACTCACCGGCCGAGACAGGTTCACTGTTTCAACTCCTGCTGGATCACAACATCCGGGTCCTGCCCAACACCGCTGGCTGTTTTACTGCCAAGGACGCAGTGATGACGGCAGAGCTCGCCCGGGAGGCGCTGGAGACGGACTGGGTGAAGCTGGAAGTCATCGCCGATGAACACACGCTCCTTCCGGACGCGGTGGAACTCGTGGAGGCAACGGAACAGCTGGTGAACCGTGGCTTCAAGGTCTTCGCCTACACCAATGACGATCCTGTCCTTGCGCTCCGGCTGGAAAACCTGGGTGCCACGGCAGTCATGCCCCTCGGCTCGCCTATTGGGACGGGGCTGGGCATCCTGAACCCGCACAACATCGAACTGATCGTGTCCCGGGCCTCCGTGCCGGTAGTGCTTGACGCCGGCATCGGGACCGCCTCTGATGCCGCGCTTGCCATGGAGCTGGGCTGCGATGCTGTCCTGCTGGCAACAGCTGTGACCCGTGCGCAGAATCCGGTGCAGATGGGCGAAGCCTTCAAACACGCGGTGATCGCCGGTAGGCTGGCCAAGCAGGCAGGCCGTATCCCGCGCCGGGAGCACGCCCTCGCGTCATCGGCCATGGAAGGCCGGGCAGAGTTCCTCTGAATGAAGGAGCCGTTGTGGCTGACAGGAAAGAGCCATTGACCCAGGTCGCTATGGAGGCCGCCCTCAAGGACCTTCCGGACTGGAGGCTCCAGGACGGCCTGGTGACGGTGTTCAAAACCTCGACGGCGGCGGACGCCTTGGCGCTCATTGCCGCCATTGGCCAGATCGCCGAGGAACAGAACCACCATCCGGATCTTGACTGGCGTTACAACAGGGTGTTCCTGCGTTACGTTTCCCACGACGCCGGCGGCCAGGTGACCCAACGCGACGTCGCCGCTGCGGCCGCCGTGAGCGAGGCCGCAGCCGCATCAGGTGCCGCGGCGCAGCCGGATCGCTACCCAGGAGCTTGAACGGGACAGAAGGTTAAATGGCTCTGGCCATCACCCACGGGTGATGGCCAGAGCCATTTAAGACTGAACAGCGTCGTTTGAGAGCGACCAGCGCCTAGAGCCTCAGGGCTTTGGTGAGGGCGGCGGTGTCATGCTGGGTGCGCTTGCGGCCCAGAAAGACCACAACGGCAATCGCGATGACCGTCCCCAACACGATAGGGAGGATCCAGGGGATCCAGGTCAGCCCGGGCTGGTAACCAAAGCCGGCCATGATGAAAGCTATCCAGCTCAGCACGCCCACGGTTGCCGAAACGCCCGCCGGCAATGCAACGCCGTACTTGCCGTGTCGCTTGTCATTTGCCCACACGATGAAGCCTGTAGCGATGGTGGCAAGAACCACCACAACGAGTGAAAGCATGGAGACTCCTTAGCGGCAGCTGTAGCCGGGAACCGCTAGAGTGCGCCGAAGCCGACGCGGCGGACTTCCTCGGCACCAATTTCAACGTAGCCCAACACGCTGCCCGGAACGATGATCTGGCGGCCCTTCTCATCCGTGAGCCGCAGGTCCGAACCCTTGGAGATGGCCTCTCCGACGATCTTGGCTACAGCATCAGCATCGAGTGCGGATTCGAGCACAATTTCACGGCCAACATTCTGAATGCCGATCTTTACTTCCACAGCAAGGCCTCCAAGCCAATCAAGTTTTAAGTCAGTCCTCTATTTGTAGCCTAGGACTCTTTGGGGAATCGACTGATTCCGCGCCAAGCTAAACGATAGATCAGATCACTGGCTACATCGAGGTCCAGGTTTCCATCGGTTTCCAGCCAGTAGCGGGCGCTGACCTGCGCCATTCCTGCCAGTCCCCGGCCCAGGAGCTGTGCCTCCAGAGGAGGCAATTTGGTGTCCTCGGCGATGACGTGGGCCACGGCGTCGGCGAACGTTTTGTTGAACGTCTCCAAGCGCGAGCTGACATCGGGGTCATTAATGAGGTCAGACTCGAAAACCAGGCGGTGGGCTTGGTCGTCGTCGGCAATGAACCTGTAGTAGGCCCGCATGACTGCCTTCACGCGCTCTTTGTTATCCGTGGTGGAGTTCAGGGCGTTGAGCATCAAATCGGTCAGGGCGGCCAGGTGGCTGTCCAGCAGCGCCATGTACAACTCGCGCTTGGAAGGGAAGTGCTGATATAGGACCGGCTTGCTCACATGCGCTGTCTCGGCAATTTCGTCCATGGCGGCGCCGTGGAAGCCGTTGGAGACGAAAACTTCCAACGCGGCGTTAAGCAGTTGTGCGCGGCGCTCGTCCCGGGGCAACCTCGCTGAACGCGTCGAACCAGTCCGTTCTTGCTTCGCTGGTGCTCCATCGTTTGCCCGTGTGCCGTCAGCCACAGTCTGCCGCCTTTCCTTTGCAGTTATGACCACTGTACCGGTGGGTAATATGACCGGGCGGCATCGGCAGGCATACATTGGGGTATGGCCTCAATTCTTGCTGCCCACCCCGCGCCCGCTGTCCTGCCACCCCTCGTTGAACCGGCCGCCGCACTAACGCCGGCCGAGGTGGAACGGTACTCCCGGCATCTCATCATTCCGGAAATCGGCGCTCTGGGCCAACGCAGGCTTAAGAATGCGAAAGTTCTTGTCATCGGTGCCGGCGGGCTGGGATCTCCAGCATTGCTGTACCTCGCTGCGGCGGGCGTAGGAACCCTGGGAATCGTCGACGACGACGACGTAGACCTCAGCAACCTGCAGCGTCAGGTCATCCACGGCGTCAACGACGTCGGCACGCCGAAAATCGAATCTGCGCGGAAGGCCATTGCGGAGCTGAACCCTTTGGTGGATGTTGTCCTGCACAACGTCCGCCTTGACTCCTCGAATGCCTTGGAACTGTTCGCGGATTACGATCTCATCCTGGACGGCGCGGACAACTTTGCCACCCGCTACCTGGTCAACGACGCCGCCGCGATTTTGGGCAAGCCGTACGTCTGGGGCTCCATCTTCCGGTTCGACGGCCAAGTCAGCGTCTTCTGGGCCGAGCACGGCCCCACCTACCGTGACCTCTACCCTGAAGCCCCGCCTGCCGGCTCGGTGCCCTCATGCGGTGAGGGCGGAGTCTTCGGTATGTTGTGTGCAGCCGTTGGCTCCCTCATGGTGACGGAGGCAGTTAAGCTGATTACCGGCGTCGGCCGTTCCCTGCTTGGCCGGGTAGCGTTGTTCGACGCCCTTGGGGGCAGCTGGCGCGAAATCAAGGTCTCCAAGGATCCTGAAGCGGAGCCCATCACTGAACTCGTGGACTATGAAGCATTTTGCGGGGTGACTCCGGTTGCTGCTACTGACCAGGAGCACACCGTCACCGCGAAGGATCTCGCCCGGATGCTGGCCGAGCGGGAAGCTGGTGAACGCGACTTTGAATTGGTGGACGTCCGCGAGTCCGGCGAGCACAGCATCGTGAACATCGACGGCTCCGTCCTCATCCCGCAGGGCCGGATCCTTTCAGGCGAGGCTTGGATCGAATTGCCGCAGGACAAGGACATCGTGTTCCACTGCAAGGCCGGTACGCGCTCTGCTGCCGTCCTGGAGGCGGCACAGAAGGCCGGCTACACGCGCGTCAGCCATCTCGACGGCGGTATCCTCGCCTGGGTCCGCGACGTCGAGCCCGAAAAGCCTGTCTACTAGTCGTTCCCCACCCGCGCCTGATCTGTGCGAAGCTCAAGCATGAGCGGAGAATTTACAGAAACGCCCCAACACCCCATCGGCTCAGGTTTTGGGCATGGCTCAACTGCCATGGAAGTAGTCGAAGGCCTTGACTTGACGGGTAAGACGGCAATTGTCACTGGCGGTTATTCCGGGCTTGGACTGGAGACTGTGAGGGCTTTGGCCTCGGCCGGGGCGACCGTTACCGTTCCGGCGCGCAGGCTCGAACACGCACAGAAGGTACTGGCAGAGGCAGGTTTGGCGGACGCCGTGGAAGCGGACGCCCTGGACCTCGCCGACCAAGCTAGCGTCAGGGCCTTCGCAGCGCGCTACCTTGACCGGCACGACACCTTGGACATCCTGATAAACAACGCAGCGATCATGGCAAGCCCAGAGCATCGCGTTGGGCCTGGCTGGGAGGCACAGTTCGCCACGAACCACTTGGGGCATTACACGCTGGTCAACCTTTTGTGGCCTGCACTGCTCGCCTCCGGGAACGCGAGGGTAGTGTCCCTTTCGTCCACCGGCCACAAGCTCTCACCCCTCCGCTTTGACGACATCAATTTCACCTCAGGCTATGACAAGTGGCGCGCCTACGGGCAGGCCAAAACCGCGAATTCGCTCTTCGCCGTGGAGCTGGACCGCCTGGGCCGGGACTCAGGGGTCCGTGCTTTCGCAGTCCACCCCGGAGGGATCATGACCGAACTCCAACGCCACCTGCCTAAAGAAGAAATGGTGGCTGCGGGGTGGATGGACGCCGACGGAAACCTCCGGGAAGGTTTCAAGACGCCGGAGCAAGGAGCTGCGACGTCTGTCTGGGCTGCGACGTCCCCGGCTTTGGCTGGCATGGGCGGTGTCTACTGCGAGGACTGTGACATTGCTGAACCAACGGACAAGGAATCGCCCCTGGCAAGGTACAGGGGAGTCGACGGACACGCGATTGACAGGGCGGATGCCCGGAAGTTGTGGGAACTATCCGCTGAGCTGACAGGCGTGAACGCCTTCGGCTGAAAGCATCGCTGGAGCCCCGTGCGCATTCCGATGGAGACGGGTCTTCAGGCGCTTTCGGAGCGGAGTTGCTCGTGGTCTACGGGGCATTCTGCAGCAGCAGGAGCCTGGGGCTGCTCCACTTGGATGCCGTACAAGGCTTCCAGGGCGGCCACGTAGTCATCTTGTTGTCCGTTGGCTGCAAGTTCGCGGGCGCGCACCGTTGGAATGTGCAGGAGCTGCTTGACCATTCGGCGCAGCGCAAACTCCACCTCTTCGGCAGCGGCGGTGCAACCGTGGCGGGCGCGGACTTTTTCCATCTCAGCGTCCAGCACATTCATGGTGTGGCGCCGCAGGGCAACGATCGCGGAGTCCACGGAGCGGGATTCGCGTTCGGCTTCAAATGCCGATGCAGCGCCATTGACGATCTCGCTGGCATGGGACAGGGATTCCGCCTGTTCCTGGGGTGCAGCCAGACGTACGGACTCAAGCGTGAGGAGTTCGACGCCGTCGAGCTCGCCTACTGCGGGGTCGAAGTCATGGGTGAGCGCGAGATCGATCGCGATGAGTGTCTTACCGGAATTTGCCCTGACCCGGGCAAGATCCTCGGCTTCAACGCGCGTGTCCGAACCGCTGCATCCGATCATGACGTCGGCTGCGGCAACTGCCGCCGGAAGGCTGTCGGCGTCGAGCGCTGTGCCCCCGCGGGTAGCGACGAACCCCTCGGCGCGGCCTGAGGAAGAGTAGACGGAAACATCGGTGCATCCGCGTTCGCGGAGCAAGGACATGGTGGCGCCGGCGTAGGCGCCCGTTCCGAAAACGACTACCTTCTTGGCAGACCAATCGTCACTGTCAGAGAGGTCCGTTGCCAGATCCAAGGCTACAGAGACGATGGAAAGGCCGCGCGAGCCGAGGGCCGTTTGGGCGCCAACGTCTTTTGCGGTCTTGGATGCAGCCTGGAAGAGGCGGACGAGTCCAGAACTCGCAGTGCCTTCCTGCTGAGCGGTGATCAGGGCCCGGCGGACCTGGCCGGCTATTTCGCGTTCGCCCACCACCGCAGAGTCCAAGCCGGCGCTTACAGCGAAGAGGTGCCGCGTGACGTCAGGTCCCGTGTGCGTGCTGAAGGAGCGGGACACGAGTTGTTCGTTGAGGCCGCTCAATTCGCTGATCTGGGAAACCAAGGCCGACCGGGCGGCTTCGAGGCCTGCTCCGTTGGCTGTTTCGCCGTAGATCTCATAGCGGTTGCAGGTTGCCAGGACTACCGCGCCGGAGACCATCGGGGATCCGGAGAGGGCCGAAGAGGCAAGCTCAGAGGAACCGTTGCTCAGCTGAGCAACGGTTTCGAGGTCGATGTCGGCGTGTGTAGCCACCAATGAGAAAAGAACCACAGCAACCCAATCATAGCTTTTTCGCAGGCCGGTAGAACAATGCGGCGCAGTGGGAATTCACACGCGGTTCTGTGATCCCCGCCACTCCACCGGTTGGAGGGGTGGGGCGTGACAGCCTGTCGTTATCTTTTGGCCGGGATTTTCGGCACAATCAAAGGCATGACTTCTAGCGCGGCAGCATCCAATAGTACGGCCACCAACGCCCCTGCAGGCGAACCTGCCGGCAAACTTGGCGCGGATCACCCGTTGATGGACGGCCGTACGTCGGACTCCCCGCTCATCACCGCCTACCGGGGCGGCAAGCCGTCACGCAGGCCGGTATGGTTCATGCGCCAGGCTGGCAGGTCCCTGCCGGAATACCTGAAGGTCCGCGAGGGCGTTGCCATGCTGGACTCGTGCCTGCGTCCCGAACTGGCCGCTGAGATCACCCTGCAGCCGGTTCGCCGACACGACGTGGATGCCGCCATCTTCTTCTCCGACATCGTTATCCCGCTGAAGCTCGCAGGCGTTGGCGTGGACATCGTTCCGGGCGTGGGTCCGGTCCTGGACAAGCCCGTACGGACAGCCGCCGATGTAGCTGCCCTTCCCAAGCTGACCTGGGAAGCACTTGAGCCCATCCGCGAAGCCGTTCGCCTGACGGTGGCGGAACTGGGCAAGACTCCACTCATCGGGTTCGCCGGCGCGCCGTTCACGCTCGCCGCCTACATGGTCGAAGGGAAACCTTCGCGGGACCACCTCGGCCCCCGGACCATGATGCACGCGGACCCCGAAACCTGGACAGCCCTCGCCAACTGGGCAGCGGATGCTTCCGGAATGTTCCTTCAGGCACAGCTTGAGGCCGGGGCGTCAGCCGGACAGCTCTTTGACTCCTGGGCTGGGTCCTTGGGCCTGGCTGATTACGCCAAGTACGTCGCTCCTGCATCAGCGCGGGCGCTGGAGCACGTGCGCGGGCTGGGTGCCCCGCTGGTGCACTTCGGTACCGGCACGTCCGAGCTCCTTGTCGCCATGCGCGACGTCGGTGTGGACGTTGTGGGAGTGGACTACAGGCTGCCGCTGGATGAGGCCAACCGCCGTTTGGGTGGCACGGTGCCGCTCCAGGGCAACATTGACCCCGCCCTTCTCCCGGCCCCGTGGGAGGTCCTGGAAGCGCATGTCCGCGAAGTCATAGCCGCGGGCTCTCACGCTCCAGGCCACGTGGTGAACCTGGGCCACGGCGTGCCCCCGGAGACGGACCCGGCTGTCCTGACGCGGGTCGTGGAGCTCATCCACTCGATCCCGGCAGAGTAGGACGCATGCGCGGGGGACACGTCCACGGCAAGACGAAGGAAGCAGCCACAACGCAACCATCGCCTGGGCCTACCGCTGTCGTGATCGGTGGCGGCGTTTCCGGCCTTCTGGCTGCGCGGGAACTGGCAATGGCGGGAACCTCCGTGACGATCCTCGAGGCGAGCGAGGCCTGGGGTGGTTGCGTCGGAGGACACACGGTAGCCGGCTTGTCATTGGACAGCGGGGCCGAGTCCTTTGCTACGCGGTCCACGGCAGTCGCCGATCTGGCGCGCGAACTCGGGCTGGAGGGCCAGATCGTTTCCCCGCACCCGGGCGGCGCCTGGGTGCAGTTACCGGATGGGCCGCAAGAGCTGCCCAAGACTGGAATTCTTGGTATCCCGGCCAATCCTTGGGACCCCGAGGTGAGGCGTTCGCTTGGCCTCTCCGGAGCCCTGCGTGCATCCCTGGACCGCTGGCTGCCCGCTTCGCTTGGCACAACATCTGAGGTCACCAGCGTGTCCTCCCTCGTCCGCGCCCGCATGGGCAAAAAGGTCCTGGAGCGGCTGGTTGCTCCGGTGGTGGGTGGCGTTCACTCCGCCGATCCCGGCCTCTTGGACGTCGACATGGTGGCCCCGGGCCTCCGCGCAGGCCTGAAGAAGCACGGGTCCTTGGCTGCTGCTGTTGCTGCCCAGCGCAAGGCAGCCCCCGGCCCTGGTGCCGGGCCCGCGAAAGCGGGTTCCGCCGTCGGCGGCTTGAAGGGTGGCATGAACACCTTGATTTCCGCGCTGGTTAAGGACCTCCGGGACCGCGGCGTGGACATGCTGAGTGGAAAGGGCGCTGACAGCGTATCGAAAACGAGCAACGGCTGGCGGGTCACCGCCGGTGACGCCACGTACGACGTCGGTCGGCTGGTAGTAGCGCTCGATGGCCCCGCTGCCGTGGGGCTCCTGGAAACGGCGGTACCGGAACTGTCCGGCCTGCGGCCTGCTCCAGGACCCTTGGTGAGCTTGGTGACGATGGTTGTCGACCTTCCCGAACTGGATGGACGGCCCCGCGGCACCGGAATCCTCGTGGCCCCCCAGACCCCGGGTATCCGGGCTAAGGCCTTGACGCATGCCACTGCCAAATGGGATTGGCTGGCAGAGGAGGCCGGGCCGGGCACGCACGTCCTGCGCCTTTCCTATGGCCGCCGTGAGGATGCCGATGGGGGAGCGCCGGATGTTGTCATGGACGATGAAGAGTTGCTGGCCGCAGCGCTCGATGATGCTTCCGCGTTGTTGACGGTGCCCGTTACGCGCGCGGACATTGTTGATTGGGATGTGGTTCGCTGGGCAGGCGCCTTGCCGTTTGCCGCCGTCGGTCATAAACAGCGCGTAGAGCAGGTCCGGAAGGTGTGCGCCGCAGCCGATGGCCTAACGGTAGTTGGTGGTTGGTTGGCAGGTAATGGCCTTGCCGCAGTGGTGGCGGATACCCGCTCGCAGCTCGCCCAAGGCAGCAGAGATATTCACCCAATTTCGTGATTTGTGTCACTTCTACGTCTTGTAGAAGTGATCCGTTTCGACTTAGTGGCTAGCACGGGGCAAACTTGAACCATGAGCCACACTTCTGCCGAATCTGTCACTAAAACTGCTGGAACCGAAGAGCAGTTCTTTACGCTCTGGACCGTCTTCAAGCGCTCAGCCGACGTCCTGCGCAGCGGCGATGCTGCCCAGGAATTTGAAGCACTTGAAGGGAAGCTCGCCGAAGAAGGCGTGACCCTGCGAGGCAGCTACGACGTTTCCGCCATGCGCTCGGATGCCGACATCATGGTGTGGCTCCACGGATCCAAGCCGGAAGACCTTCAGTCAGCCGTGCGTTCCATTCGCCGCAGCAAGCTCTTTGCCGGCACCGAGATCGTCTGGTCCGCGATGGGCGTCCACAGGGAAGCCGAGTTTGCCAAGAGCCACGTCCCGGCCTACGCGAGGGGCGTTGAGCCCAGCACCTGGCTGTGCGTTTATCCGTTCGTCCGCTCCTACGAGTGGTACCTGCTTCCCGCGGAAGAACGCGGAAAGATGCTGCGCGACCACGGAATGCTGGGTCGGGAGTTCCCGCAGGTCATATCCAACACTGTTTCCTCGTTCGCGCTGGGTGACTGGGAGTGGATCCTGGGCCTGGAGGCACCTGAACTCGTCGACCTCGTTGACCTCATGCGTCACCTTCGCGCAACCGACGCCCGCAACCATGTCCGCGAAGAAATTCCGTTCTACACAGGCCGCCGCGTGACTGCTGCCGAGATCGCAGAGGTCCTCGCATGAGTGGCCTTGGTGTCTCCACCACCCCCAACGAAGTCACCGAGCGTGGCCGCCAGGAAGCAAAGCAGTACGACGCCGTGCTGCTCGCATCCTTTGGTGGTCCTGAAGGCCAGGAAGATGTCATTCCCTTCCTCCGCAACGTCACCCGTGGCCGTGGCATCCCGGATGAACGCCTTGAAGAGGTCTCGCACCACTACCGCGCGTTTGGGGGTATCAGCCCCATCAACCAGCAGAACCGTGAACTGAAGGCCGCGATCGAGGCCGAGCTGGCTAAACGCGGCATTGAGCTTCCGGTCTTGTGGGGTAACCGGAACTGGGACCCGTACATCGCTCCGGTCCTGCAGGATGCCTACGACGCCGGCCACCGCCGGATCCTGATGCTTACCACCAGCATCTACTCCTGCTACTCCAGCTGCCGCCAATACCGCGAAGACATTGGCATCGCCCTCACCGAAACGGGTCTGGACGGCAAGCTCGAAGTGGACAAGATCCGCCAGTACTTCGACCACCCCGGCGTTGTGCAACCTTTCCTTGAAGGCACCGCAGCCGGCCTCGAAGAAATCCGCGGCAAGCTGACCGCTGCCGGCGAATCCGATCCCGATTCAAAAATCCGGGTCTTGTTTGCCACCCATTCCATTCCCACGCGCGACGCCGAAGCAGCCGGAAGGTCCGAGGACGAGCCGCGCGAATTCGCAGAAGGATCTGCCTACGCGGCACAGCACCTGGCAAACGCCCAGGCCATCATGGATGCCGTTGCCCCGAACGTGGCTTGGGACCTCGTGTACCAATCCCGCTCCGGCGCGCCGCACATTCCTTGGCTGGAACCGGACATCAACGATCACCTCGAAGAAATCGCCCCCGAAGGCGTACGCGGCGTGGTGATCGTTCCCCTCGGCTTCGTCAGTGACCATATGGAAGTTGCCTGGGACCTGGACACCGAAGCCCTGGAGACCTGCAGGAACCTGGAGATTGAAGCCACCCGCGTCCCCACCCCGGGAACGCACGCGGCCTTTGTTTCCGGTCTGGTTGACCTGATCTGTGAACGCACAGTGGATAACAACATCGCCGATCGTCCCCACGTTACGGACCTTGGTCCTTGGTACGATGTCTGCCGCCCCAATTGTTGCGAAAACTTCCGAGGAGCAAAGCCGGTTATTGCAGAGGTCGGTTCCACTATCGGCGTTGGGCACGACGCTTACACCTCCTCGGAGGTCGGCAAGTGACCATCCGCATTGGCACCCGGGCCAGCAAGCTTGCGCTGACCCAGACCCAGCAGACGGCCGATCGGCTGGCAGCTGTTGGTGGATTCCCGGTGGAATTGGTGCATATCAAGACCGAGGGCGACGTCAAGACCGGATCGCTGTCACAGATGGGCGGCACAGGTGTCTTCGTGGCGGCCCTGCGCGATGCCTTGCTTGCTGAAACCTGCGATGTCGCTGTTCATTCTTTGAAGGACCTGCCCACGGGGGCTGCAGTTGGACTGAGCATCGCCGCTACTCCCAAGCGCGTGGATGTCAGGGATGTGTTGTGTGCCCGGGATGGCCTCACCCTTGCCGAATTGCCCGGTGGCGCCAAGGTAGGTACGGGTTCACCCCGGCGTGCTGCGCAGCTAAGGGCTGCCCGGCCTGACATTGAGGTGCTGGATATCCGTGGCAACGTGGACACGCGACTGGGACGCGTCCCCGGGCTTCCCGGCAACGCCACCGACGAAGTTGTTCCCGGCAAGTCCTGCGACTTGGACGCCGTTGTGCTCGCAGCGGCTGGGCTGGAACGGATGGACCGGCTGGACACCGTGAGTGAGTTCTTCGAGACCGATGTCATGTTGCCTGCCCCGGGCCAAGGCGCACTGGCCATCGAATGCCGTACGGAGGATGCCCCGCACGTGGAAGGCCCCAATGGTGTTCTCGCCCAGGCTCTAGCTGCATTGAACGACGACGACACTCGGCTTGCCGTGACAGCTGAACGTGCCGTCCTGGCCCGGCTGGAAGCGGGTTGTGCCGCGCCGGTGGGCGCTTATGCCTTCAGGAAGGGCAGCATGCTGCATCTTGAAGCTGTTGTCTGCGCCGTTGACGGCACCAAGACAGTTCGCGAGAAGAAAGCCACCGATGGCCTGACCGAAGTAGGGGCGACGTTGCTCGGCATCGAAGTTGCGGAGCTCCTGCTCGCTGCTGGTGCCGCGGAGATCGCGGATCTTGCAGCGTCCTGATGTGACTCAAGCATCGGCTTTGGCAGGTCGGCGGGTCCTGATTACCAGGAGCGCCGACCGTGCCCGGCCACTTGCTTCGCTCCTGCACACGCTCGGAGCGGAGCCGTTGGTGCTTCCCCTCATCGATTTCGAGCGGGCTGAGGACCAGGCTTCCCTCGACGCCGCCCTGGACCAGCTGTCCGCTGGATATTTTGACTGGATGGTGATCAGCAGCATCACCACCGTGCGCGTCCTGCTCGAAAAGGCTGCGGAGCGTGGCACGCTTCCGGTAGATCTCGTGCCATCCCGGACCCGCGTGGCCACGATCGGGCCATCATCACGGCGGATCCTGGAGGCTATCGGCCTGACCGTCTCGCTGGCGCCCACTGACATGCAATCCGCCGAAGGCCTTCTAGCCTTATGGGAACCGGCACCTGCGCGTGTTCTTCTCCCGCAAGCAGATATCGCAGGCCCCGGTCTGCGTGACGGATTGGCCGCCAAGGGCGCAGCCGTAGCGTCCGTGACCGCCTATCACACGGTGGACTATCCGGCCCGGACGGGACTGCGCCTCGAAGCCGAACTGCCCGCCGTCGTCGTGCATTCCGGCAATTCTGCGTTCGCCAGTTCTGCCTCCGGCACTGTTGGTTCCCGTAGCGGACAGCCGCAGGAAATGACTCCCTCGGAAGCCCGCGCGGCCATTGACGCCGGGATGCTCGACGCCGTCGTGGCCGCTTCCCCCAGTGCCGCCCGGCGGATTGCGCAGACCCTTCTGCCCTTGGGCAGGTGCCGATTCATAGCCATTGGCCGTCCGACGGCGGAAGAGGCCACTCATCTCGGAATCACCGTCGGAGCCACCGCCAAAGAACCTACCCCGGACGGCATCGCGGCCGCCTTGGAAACAGTATTCGCCAATGAAGGGAACCCCAGATGAGCTTTCCAAACCACCGTCCCCGCCGCTTGCGCACAACCCCGGCGATGCGCAGGCTTACGGCAGAAACACGTCTGGCCCCGGCAGACCTCATACTTCCGGCCTTCATCCGTGAGGGCCTCAGCGAGCCCAGCCCGATTAGTTCAATGCCCGGCGTCGTCCAGCACACCACTGACACTCTCAAGCGCGCAGCTGCGGAAGCCGTGGAACTTGGCGTGGGCGGCATCATGCTGTTCGGCGTACCAGAGGTTCGGGACGCTCGGGGCACGGCATCCTTGGACCCGGAAGGTGTCCTGAACAAGGCCATCCGGGACGTTAAGGCCGAAGTAGGCGATGACCTCGTGATCATGGGCGATGTCTGCCTGGACGAATTCACTGACCACGGACACTGCGGCGTCCTGGATGCCGAAGGATACGTGGACAACGATGCCACCCTGGAGATCTACGGTCAGATGGCCGTTGCCCAGGCGGAGGCGGGCGCCCATGTGTTGGGACCTTCGGGCATGATGGACGGACAAATCGCCGTCATCCGCCAGGCTTTGGAGGATTCGGGCCACAAGAACACCGTTGTCCTGGCCTATGCGGCCAAGTACGCCTCAGCTTTCTACGGCCCGTTCCGTGAAGCGGTGGACTCCCAGCTGAAGGGCGATCGCCGAACCTACCAAATGGACGCAGCCAACCGTCGCGAAGCCATTCTCGAAGTGGAATTGGACCTTGAAGAAGGCGCTGACATGGTCATGGTCAAGCCAGCCATGAGCTACCTCGACATCCTCGCGGATATTGCGGCAATGAGCCCCGTACCCGTCTCGGCCTACCAAATCTCGGGGGAGTACGCCATGATCGAAGCGGCAGCTGCCAACGGCTGGATCGATCGGCGCGGCGCCATCACGGAGTCCGTGCTGGGCATCAAGAGGGCCGGAGCCGATACCGTCCTGACCTACTGGGCCTCCGAACTGGCAGGCTGGCTGAAGGAGTCCTGATGACCGCAGTGCCTTCCGAATCGGAATTTCCATCTGCATCCAGGGCTGACTCCGACCCCACCGCACCCGTGGGCGATGCCGAAATCCTGCTCGGCCTGAACACCTTCGGGGACGCAGGCCTCGATGCCGACGGTAACCCGAAGGAGCACGCCCAGGTTCTGCGGGAGTTGCTTGAGGAAGCAAAGCTGGCTGATGCCCTGGGCATTCATGCTTTTGGCGTGGGAGAGCATCACCGCCGCGATTTTGCCGTATCTGCTCCCGAGGTCTTCCTCGCGGCAGCTGCCGCAGTAACATCCCGCATTCGGCTCGGATCGGCCGTGACAGTACTTAGTTCGGATGATCCGATCCGGGTCTTCCAACGTTTCGCCACCGTTGACGCAATCTCCAACGGCCGGGCGGAGGTCATGCTGGGCAGGGGCTCATTTATTGAGTCCTTCCCATTGTTCGGGCTGGACCTCGCGGACTACGACGTCCTTTTCGAAGAAAAGCTTGAGCTCTTTGACAAAGTAAGGGCCCAGAAGCCGGTTCATTGGGAAGGGCGGACCCGCCCCAACGTGAACGGACTCCAGGTTTACCCGCGTTTGCAGCACCATTTGCTGCCGGCATGGATAGGTGTGGGTGGGACACCCGAATCTGTGTTGCGGTGCGCGGAATATGGCTATCCGATTATCTTGGCGATCATCGGGGGAGAGCCCCGCCGGTTCGCTCCCCTTGTCAATCTTTATCGCGACGCAATGGCCAAATACGGTCACTCGATGCGACAGATCGCAACACACTCACCCGGCTTCATTGCAGACACTGACCAGAATGCCCGGGAAGAACTCTTTCCGCATTGGCTCGAGCAGCGCAACAGAATCGGGGCCGAGCGCGGCTGGGGTCCGGGAAACCGGGGGGAATTCGACGCAATGTGCGGCCCGGAGGGCGCTCTCTATGTGGGTTCTCCCGAGACTGTGGCCCGGAAAATCGCCCTGCTTAAGCGCAACCTCGGCGTGGACCGCTTCGACCTCAAATACAGCAACGGCACCCTGCCGCACGGATCCATGATGCGCTGCATCGAGTTGTACGGCACTGAAGTGGCCCCACGGGTCGCTGAGCTGCTGGCGGACGCCTCATAACTGCGCTTCTGAATCACCGAAAGACGCTTCTGAATGACTGAAAGAATAGGAACCATGACTTCAAACACCCCTGTGTCCGACCAGCTTTTTGATCGTGCCCAGTCCTTGATGCCCGGCGGAGTGAATTCGCCCGTGCGTGCTTTCGGATCCGTTGGCGGCACTCCGAAATTCATGGTTTCGGCCAAGGGCGCGTACCTCACTGACGCTGATGGCAAGGAATACGTGGATCTTGTCTGCTCGTGGGGCCCGGCCCTGCTTGGCCATGCCCACCCCGCCGTGCTCGACGCCGTACACGCTGCTGTGGACCGCGGCCTGTCCTTCGGAGCATCCACCCCGGATGAGGCCAACCTCGCCGAGATCGTGAAAGAGCGCGTGTCCGCCGTCGAACGCCTGCGCATGGTGTCCACGGGCACTGAGGCCACGATGACGGCGGTTCGCCTCGCCCGTGGCTTTACCGGCCGCAACCTGATCATCAAGTTTGCAGGGTGCTACCACGGCCACCTGGACGGCCTGCTGGCAGCCGCAGGTTCCGGCCTCGCGACGTTGGCCCTCCCGGGTTCGGCCGGCGTCACGGCAGCCACCGCCGCTGAGACACTTGTTTTGCCTTACAACGACCTCACAGCTGTCGAAGCTGCCTTCGCCAAGCACGGCAACAACATCGCGGCCGTGATTACCGAAGCTGCCCCGGCAAACATGGGTGTTGTGACCCCGGGCGAGGGCTTCAACGCTGGGCTGTCCCGCATCACCGCGGAACACGGGGCGCTCCTCATCCTCGACGAAGTCCTCACCGGTTTCCGGACTGGTTACGCCGGCTACTGGGGACTCACGGGCCGTCAGGAAGGATGGGCGCCGGACCTGCTGACCTTCGGCAAGGTTATTGGAGGGGGAATGCCGACGGCGGCCCTCGGCGGACGTGCCGACGTCATGGATTACCTTGCACCCGTGGGTCCGGTGTACCAGGCAGGCACGCTGTCAGGAAACCCTGTGGCCATGGCTGCCGGTGTCGCAACGCTTACCCATGCCACGCCTGACGTCTATGCCTATGTGGACGCCCGCTCGCTGGAGCTGTCCGCCGCTCTTTCGTCCGCCCTTGATGCAGAAGGCGTGGACCACTCCATCCAGCGTGCAGGCAACCTGTTCTCGGTTGCGTTCGGTACCTCCACCCACGGCGTGCACAACTACGACGACGCCCAGGGCCAGCAAGCTTACCGCTACGCACCGTTCTTCCATTCGATGCTTGACTCCGGCGTCTACTTGCCGCCGTCAGTCTTCGAGGCCTGGTTCCTGTCCGCGGCTCATGACGACGCTGCCATGAACAGGATCGTTGACGCACTCCCGGCTGCTGCGAAGGCTGCAGCCGCCGCGATCGCCTAAGTCAAGGACAACGCGGCGCCCCGGCCGGCTGGTCGAAGCAGGCTGGGGCACTGCGACTTCCCGGGGTAGGCTCGTAAGGGAAACCCAACCCCAACGAATTCACGGTTTACCATGCGCAGAATCCAGTCAATTGCATCCCTTGGTGTAAGGGCCGCGGCGGCCGGAATCCTGGTCACTATGGTGCCTGGTTGCTCAAGCGGAAATGAAACCGCGAGCCCCACAACTGCACCGGTTTCGCCGTCTGCAATTACCCCCTCGCCGACGAATACCCCTGTTCCGGGCAAGGCCACGTCCGGGGCGTCGAGCCAGCCCAAGGACTCCCCGGCACCTTCGGCAGCACCTACCCCCGACGCACTGTCCACGGCGCAACAACAGCTGGCCAGGCTAAGCCTCGAGCAACGTGTTGGGCAGCTCTTCATGGTTGCCGCGAAGGCGACGGGTGCGGAGCCGGGCACCATGGAAGCACTCACCAAATACCACGCAGGGAACGTCTACTTGAGTGGTCGCAGCAAGGCCGGGACTGCTGCCACAGCTGCCCTCGTGGCGTCCCTCACCGGGACGGTTTCCGCTGAAACTACCGGTGGGCTGCCTCTTTTCGTGGCCACTGACCAGGAAGGTGGATACGTCCAGGTCCTGGCTGGTCCGGGTTTCTCCGCCATCCCTGCCGCGTTGGCGCAGGCCGGGGCTGGTCCCGCGAAGCTGCGGGCAGACGCCACTGTTTGGGGGAAGGAACTCCGTAGCGCTGGCGTCAACGTCAATCTGGCTCCGGTCCTTGATACTGTGACGAGCCCTGGGTTCGCGCCATCCAATGCGCCCATCGGACAATTCCAACGCGAGTATGGATATGTACCGGGGCAAGTGTCCAACCTCGGAAACGCTTTTGCCCAAGGCATGAAGGATGCCGGGGTTGCACCGGTCGTGAAGCACTTCCCAGGTCTCGGCCGGGTAGTTCCCAACACCGATGTCAGCCAGAACGTCAGGGACACTGAAACTACGCGGAATGACCCTGCCCTGGAGCCATTTCGGACAGCCATTACGAACGGCGTGCAATGGGTCATGGTGTCCAATGCCTACTACGACCAAATCGACCCCGCCAACATCGCGCCGTTCTCACCCGTGGTCATGGGGCAGATGCTTCGCGGCGACGCTGGCTTCAAAGGCATTATCCTCTCGGATGACGTCTGTAGTGCAGCACAGTTGAAGCCGTGGACCACCGCGGACCGCGCTATCAACTTCTTCGCAGCGGGCGGCACAATGCTGGTTTGCGCGGACCCGGGAAGCATCCCCGCTATGTATGACGCCGTACTCCAGAAAGCGCAGTCCGAGCCGGATTTCCGCAATAAGGTGGACGCTGCGGCCCTGACGGTGTTGTCTGTGAAACTTGGGAAGTAATGCTGGAAATAAGATAAGGGGGCGGAGACTGGCTGGTGCCCCGCCGCCATTGCGCTTAATGCAGGAAACCCCGCATCCCTGACTTTCACCACTAGGGCGAAGGTCTGGAGGCGGGGTCTGCTGTTTGGCTGCCTTGCGGGGACTATAGGACGTCCGAGAGGAAGCCTTGGAGCCGCTTTGTCCGGGGGTCGTTGAACAGCTGCTCCGGCGGACCGGATTCCACAACTACGCCAGCGTCCATGAACGTCACCACGTCTGAGACATTGCGGGAGAAGCCCATCTCATGGGTAACCACCACCATGGTCATGCCTCCCTGTGCAAGATCGGTCATCAGGGCAAGTACGCCCTTGACGAGTTCCGGGTCCAGCGCGGAAGTGGCCTCATCGAAAAACATGACCTCGGGCTTCATGGCAAGCGCACGGGCAATGGCTACGCGCTGTTGCTGTCCACCCGAAAGATTGGCAGGGCGGGCATCGGCCCTGTGCTTGAGGCCCACCAGGTCCAGTTGGGCCAAGGCTTCCTCACGCGCCTGTTCCTTGGACATTCCGCGAATCTTACGCAGCGCCAAGGAGATGTTCTCGGCCACCGTCTTGTGGGGGAAGAGATTGAACTGCTGGAACACCATGCCGATCCGACGCCGGAGCTCGTCGGGATTGTCCTTGAGGACGGAACGGCCATCCAACAGGATGTCGCCTTGGTCCGGTTCGATGAGCCGGTTCATCACACGGAGCAGCGTTGACTTGCCTGAACCCGAGGGACCGATGACCGAAGCCGTGGTGCCCTTCTCAACGTGCAGGTCAATGCCCCGCAGGACATGGTTGGTGCCGAACGACAAATGGATGTTCTTTGCCGTCAACGTTCCGGATGTAAATTCGCTCATGCGTGGGCTCCCTTCCCGACGACCGCCGCGGCATCGTCCGGTTCTTTCTTTTCAGGCCTGCCTGAACGGAAGCGGGCATCAATCCAGTTCACGAAGTGCGTGAGCGGAATAGTGAGTACCAGGTAGAAGATGGCGGCAGCCACGTAGGGCGAGAGGTTGCCGCTGGTCGCAGCCGCGTCCTTGCCGATCTGGAAGATCTCGCGCTCCGTAGCCAGCAGGCCCAGGAGGAAGACGAGGGAGGATTCCTTGATCAGGGCAATGAATTGGTTAACCAACGCAGGAAGCACCCGGCGGATGCCTTGGGGAACCACTACCAAGCGCATGGAAGCGCCGTAGCCGAACCCCAAGGCGCGGGACGCTTCGAGCTGTCCCTTGTCCACGCTCTGGATACCGGATCGGAAGATCTCGCCGATGTAGGCCCCCGACATCAAAGACAGCGCTGCGATGGCCATCGGGTAGGGGCTCGTGGAACCGGTCAGTTCACGGATGATGGGGCCAAAGCCGAATCCGATGACCAGAATGGTCAACACGGGCGGAAGTCCGCGGAGGACGTCCGTATAGATGCGTGCAATCCACCGGGCCGCGGCGTTCCGGGAAATCCCCATCAGGGCCAGGGCCATGCCCAGCAGGGTCCCGATAATGCCCGAAATGACAGCGAGCACCAGGGTGTTCGGCAGGCCGACGGCGAACATCTTGGGTACGACTTCGCCCATCGCCTCCCAGTCGAGGAAGGTGTCAGAGAGTTGCTTGAGGATATCCATGGAACGCCCGGGTTACTTGGCCGGAATCTGGACGGCTTTGCTGCCCGGCTTCCAGCCCTGCGGAGTCTGCTCGGCCGCGGTGGGACGGTCGGTGTACCACTGGGAGGTGAGCTTGGTCCACGTACCGTCAGCAATAACGGCGTCCAGGCCGGCGTTCAGCGCATCGAGGAGCGGCTGGTTGTCCTTGTTCACGGCGTAGGCCGTGAAGTTCTGCGTGTTGACAACCTTTTCGGCGATCTTGGTACCGTCGCCGTCCTTGACCTGGCCGGAAGCCTGCTGGGAGGGAGCCACCCAAGCGTCGATCTGACCGTTCTTCACGTTGCCATAAACGGTGTTGTAGTCAGGGAAACGCACGGGCTCGAGCTTGAGAGTGTTCGTGACATAGTCATCTTGAACGGTGCCTTGGACGACGCCGATCCGGACGCCTTCCTTGAGGTCGGCGAAGCCGGTGACCTTGGCGTCGCTCTTGGTCACGACGGCCATGTAGCCAAAGTCGTAGCCGTTGGTGAAGCCGACGGTCTTTCGACGGGCATCCGTGGTGGAGATCGAGGAAGATCCGACGTCGAACTGCTTGTTTGCTACCTGCGAGAGCAGCGCGGAGAAGTCAGTCGACGCAAACTCCACCTTCAGGCCAAGCTTGTCGCCGATGGCGCGAAGGAGTTCGTTGTCATAACCCGTGAACTTGCCCGAAGGATCGATGAAGATGTTCGGCGGCGCATCGGACAGGGTGCCGACGCGCAGCGTGCCATCGGTGACGAGGCCCAACTTGGACTTGTCGATCTTGTCCAGCGGCGTGACGTCCGCGGTGGTGTACTTGTCCAGGGTCTGCTGGTCGCTGCCGGCGAGGGCATCGGTGGGCGAGCCGCTGGGCTGGGAGGATCCTCCGCCGCATGCTGCCAAGGAGATCACCAGGGCCGCGGCTACGGGAGCAGCAGACAGCCACTTGAGGGCTTTGAATTTCATGAAGAAATCACTTTCGTCGGGTCACAGAGACGTTCGCGGTGGGCGGGGAACGTGGCAACAAGTATGGGGATGGCTGCCCTAGCAGACTTCAACCCGCCAAACTTAATTATGTCACCAGCCCACGAACGGGAGGTGAATCGAACAAGTGATTGCTCGGGCTCGTTTTTTCCGAAGAAAGTTCCTACAGGGAACCCTGAGCTCCCCGATCTATTCCGGCGATGGGCAAAGTGATGGAATCCCTGCGCACAGCGCTCGTGCTTGAGGAGCTTCGGAATTCTTGTGACTTGCGTCCCAACTGCGGGTCGCCCGTGCCGGAACCTGTCTCAGAAGCCGCCTCGGCTGGCGTCCTCGGGTGGCAGTACGGGCCACTCGCCTTCGATCACAGCGGTGGGCTTGCTTCGCCGCAGATACTGCTGGAAGTCAGCAGCTTGGGATGCAGCCCAGTCCACCTGCAAATGGTGCAGCTTGGAGGCAGGCATTTGCAACTTGGGGAATTTGCCAGCCATGGCATCCAAAACGCGCAGCGTCGCCAACGCATCCGCAGCTGAGGTGTGGGCGTTGTCCAGGATCACGCCATATTCCTCACACAAAGCTGTCAAGGTGCGCTTGCCCTTGCGGTACCGGTCCACCTGCTTGTTCATCACATATGGATCCAGTACCGGGAAACGGGTCAATTGGGGGACACCATGCCGCGCTGACTCGGCAGCGAGCACCGTGAAGTCGTAGCTGGCGTTGAATGCAATGACGGGGGTGTCGTCGTCGAACAATTGCTGAAGAACCGCTGCCACCTCGCGGGTGACTTCGGCCGCTGGTCGGCCTTCCGCGCGGGCTTTCTCCGTAGTCACTCCGTGGACCTCGCTGGCCTCCAGGGGAATCTCCACCCCGGGGTCCGCCAGCCATTCATGCTCTCTGATGAGTTCTCCGTGTGCATCCACCACAGTGATTGAAGCGGTGACGATGCGGGCGGAACGGGAATTCTTTCCAGTGGTTTCGAGGTCGAAGGCAGCGCGGGGGAGGGTGTTCCAGGAGCTCATGTTTTCACGCTACCGGCTGGCACTGACAGTACTGGGCACGACACTCCTGCGGCTACGCTGGAGCACATGCGGATGGAGTATGTGACGGCGGTGCTGGCTGTCGTGGACCTTGTTCCGCCCGGCGCGGCCGTGTCATATGGCGACGTCGCTGAACTCCTTGGAGCCGGCGGACCCCGGCAGGTGGGGTCGGTGATGAGCCACTACGGCAGTTCCGTAGCTTGGTGGCGTGTCCTGCGGGCAAGCGGGGATGCACCGCCCGGCCATGAGGCAGAGGCCCTGCGCCATTATGTGCAGGAGTCCACGCCCCTGCACGGCGCCTTTGAGGAATTCCTGCGGACGGGTGAGGGCCGCTGGCGCGTGGATCTCGGAGCTGCACGATGGGCGCCAACCGATGCTGAGTTCGATCGAATTGATGTGATCTCGGACCAGTTGGAGCGTCAGCTCCATATTTTGTCGGTGCCCGATGATGAAATGTCTGTGTGACCGCAACAGCTACCAAAACCCGCCAAGCCCCGGCAGCACTCCGTCTGCTTCCGCCGCGCGAGATTCACTACGCGGCGCCTGACCTGTCTCCGGACCAGGATGCGGTTGTGTCAGTCAGGCAAGGAGGCGGACCTGTTCTGGTTCCTGGGGGCCCGGGCACGGGAAAGTCCACCGTGCTGGTCGAATCCGCGGTCCGCCGCGTTAATGAAGACGGCGTGGATCCCGATCGGATACTTATCCTCGCTCCTGGGCGGCACGCCGCGGCCGCCTTGCGGGACACCTTCACCGGCCGCCTGGACAGAAGCCTCAGTACGACGCCGGCACGCACCTGGGCGTCGTACGCCTTCGACGTCATCCGGCGGGCCAAAGCGGAGGGCGTCCAGCCGTTGCCCCGGCAGCCCAAGCTCCTGTCCGGACCAGAACAGGATCTGATCATCAAGGAGTTACTGGAGGGCCATTCCCGCCCTGGGCATCAGTTGCCCTGGCCCGAGGACCTCTCCGCAGCACTGCCTACCCGTGGCTTCCGCCACGAGATCCGCCAATTATTTGACCGCATTATTGAGTCCGGCCGCACTGCAGAGGACCTCGTGGGGCTCGCCTATGAATGCGGGCGTCCGGATTGGATGGCAGCCGCCGAGCTCTACAGTGAGTATCGGGATGTTTTGGACCTCCGAATGCCCGAGGCCTTTGATCCAGCGGGGATCATCACCACGGCACGCCAGATTTTTCAGGACTCGCCCGCTTTCCTCGCCGCTGAGCGCGACCGCCTGCAGCTGATTCTCGTGGACGATGCCCAGGAATCCAATCCTGCCGTGTTTGAACTCCTCGCGGATATTGCCGAGGGCAAGGATGCCGTAGTTACCTATTCGCCTGACACCGTGGTGCAGGGCTTCCGCGGAGCGCGGCCGGACCTTGTCGCGGAGCTGCCCCTGCTTCTCGAAGGAAGCCACGGGGTACTTGAGCGGCCATTGTGGACCACGCACCGTCATTGCCCAAAGGTGGCGCAGGCCTGGACAAGGGTTGCCGCACGTATCTCCCAACGATCCGGAGGCCAACGGGCCAGGCGCCTCGAACAGCCGGAGTCCCTCGAAGGCGTTCAGGAAATCAGCAACGGAGGGCGGGTGGAAGGGCATGTGCTGCCTTCTCCCGTCCATGAGCTCCGGTATGTTGCACAGCGGATTCTGGAAGCGCAGCTGCGCGACGGCCGGGACTTCGGTGATATTGCGGTCATCGTCCGCAATGGTGGACTGATCTCGCAACTCCAGCGCTACCTCAGTGGACAGGGAATTCCAGTGCGCGTTCCTGTGGCGGATTCTGCAGTCCGGGATGAGGTGGCCGTCCGACCCCTCCTTGAAGTCTTCGCTGTCATCCTTGATCCGGCCAAGCTCACTCCTGAAACCGCTGTTTCCCTCCTGACTTCGCGCATTGGTGGAGCCTCCGCCATTGAGCTCCGCCGCCTCCGTCAATCACTCCGGCGCGAGGAGCTACTTGGCGGCGGCGGACGTTCCAGTGACGCTTTGCTGGTGGAAGCGTTGCTTGAACCGGGAGCGCTGGCTTCGTTGGGGATTGAAGGGAACCCTGCCCGACGACTCGCACGGATGATTGCTGCGGGCACCGCCGCCGCAGCCGAGCCTGGGGCCAACGCGGAATCCGTCCTCTGGGCGCTATGGCACGCCACGGGGTTGGCTTCGCGCTGGACTGACGCTGCGATGGAAGGTGGGAGTGCGGGGGCCCGCGCCGACCGCGACCTTGACGCCATGATGGCGCTGTTCCACACAGCGGAGCGATTTGTGGATCAACTGCCCGGCTCCGGCCCGGAACAGTTCCTCGATTACTTGTTGAACCAGGAACTTCCGATGGACACCCTGGCGGCAAGGGCCAAGCTTGAGGAATGCGTGGAAATCATGACGCCGGCCAGCGCCGCGGGCCGCGAATGGCCTGTGGTGATCGTGGCCGGCCTGCAGGAAGGTGTCTGGCCGAACACCCGTCTACGCGGGGAACTCCTGGGCAGTACCCTGTTTGCGGACGCCGTGGAGCATGGAGTTGACTACGCGCTGGGCCGCGGCCCCCTCAGCAGGCTGAGGGACATTCGCTACGACGAACTCAGGAGTTTCTCCACTGCGGTCTCACGCGCCAAGGAGGTGCTCATCTGCACGGCTGTCTCCTCCGAGGACGAACAACCTTCGGCCTTCCTGGATTACGTCGCACCGTTGGCTTCTGGCGAATACCGGCGCGATTACACCCCGGTGGATCGCCCGATGACTCTTCGCGCGCTTGTTGCTGAGTTGAGGCAGCATGTTCAGGCTGACGATCACGACGCCAAGAACGAATCGCCCACCGCGCGCGAAGCAGCACGTGTGCTGGCCCGTCTTGCCTCTGTTGATCCACCCGTGGCCGGGGCACATCCGGATACATGGTGGGGCTTGGCGCCCTTGAGCTCCGAGGAAGCGGTTGTGCCTCCAGGAGGAACTGTGTCGGTATCGCCATCCAAGGTGGAGTCTGTTCATAAGTCCCCACTGGATTGGTTTGTGCAAGCGGCCGGGGGAGAAGCTGCTACTGACTTCGCACGGAGCCTTGGCACGCTGGTCCACAGCATTGCACAGGAACTGCCGGACGCAACAGGCGCGCAGTACGTTGCGGAACTTGTTCGCCGCTGGCCCACCCTTGGCATGAAAGACAATTGGGAAGGAAAGCTTGATTACCAGCGTGCGGAACTGATGGTGCGCAAATTGGCCCAGTACGTACTCATCATGCGCAGCGAAGGCAGGAGCCTGCTCGCCGTGGAGCACGACTTCGAAGTCCAACTTCCTGACGTCCACCTACGTTCTGTACGTCGGGACGAGGATGCGGATGATTCCGCCGCCACCCGGCACGCTGTGCTTCGCGGACAGGTTGACCGCTTGGAAATCGACGCCGAAGGCCGCTTGGTGATCGTCGATCTCAAGACCGGGAAACGCCAGCCGGGCAAGGCCGAAGTAGCCAGGCACCCTCAGCTGGGTGCGTACCAGGCAGCGGTGCTCAAAGGTGCATTTGAGGAAGCGGGCACGCTTGGGGAGTTTGGCAAACCTGTTCCAGGTGGCGCCGTTCTCGCGCAGCTGGGAACCAAGGCCAAGAGCCCCGGGGTTCAACAGCAGGATCCGCTCGAGCCCGACGACAACTGGGCAGAGGCTTTGGTCAATGAGGCCGCGGAACTCATGGTCGGCGCAACGTTCGAGGCCCGGCATGATCCGAGCAAAGCGGGACACGGCGGACATGGTTGCCGTCTGCCCGATGTTTGCCCACTGTGCGCCAGAGGAAAGCAGGTCACTGAATGACTACCGAACTTCTTGAAGGATCCGGGACAAGGGATGCCGGAATCCTGCATGTGGAGTCCGGGCTGCCTGTTCCCAGATTCTCCCCGTCGGAGTTGGCAGACATTCTTGGCGAAAAGAACCACCCCACCGCAGAGCAGGCAAGCATCATTGCTTCCTCACTTACGCCACGGCTTGTGATTGCCGGCGCTGGCTCGGGAAAGACCGCCACCATGGCAGACCGCGTTGTGTGGCTCGTGGCCAATGGCTGGGTCCGGCCGGAGGAGGTCCTGGGTGTGACATTTACCCGCAAGGCTGCTGGCGAGCTGGCCAGCAGAATCCGGACAAAACTGGCCACCCTCCAGCGCATAGCGACCGAGGACGACGGCAGCATTGGCTTCCCGGAGGGGCTTCTGGGTGCCGACGACCTCGAGCCCAAGGTGTCCACGTACCATTCCTACGCGAGCGGAATTGTTTCGGACTATGGATTGAGGTTGGGCATCGAGCGGGACGTCGTCCTGCTGGGTGGGGCCCAATCGTGGCAGTTGGCAAGCGAGGTTGTTGAGGCCTACGACGGCGAATATGAGCATTTCACCGCTGCAAAGTCGACGCTCGTCAATGCCGTCATCCAGCTGGCCGGCGAGTGCGCGGAACACCTGCAGGACCCCGCCACTGTCCGCGACTGGGTGCTGGAACGCGTTCAGTCCTTCGAGCAACTCCCTTACATGGCCGGTGCAAAGAAGAACCCCACGCAGGCGGCAGGGGAACTGGCTTCCATGCTGCGCACCCGGGCCAGCGTCGCAGATATGGTTCTCCGGTACCAGGATGCCAAACGTCAACGGGGAGTGCTGGATTTCGGTGACCTCGTGGCACTCGCGGCCCGCATTTCGCGGGAAATACCGTTGGCTGCGGCCACTGAGCGGGCACGCTACAAGGTGGTGCTGCTGGACGAGTTCCAAGACACTTCGCATGCTCAGCTTGTCTTGTTTTCGCGCCTTTTCGGCCAAGGTCATGCCGTCACCGCGGTAGGGGACCCGAACCAATCGATTTACGGATTCCGCGGCGCCTCGGCGGGACAGCTCTTCCACTTTGTGCAGGAGTTCCCCGTGAGGCACAACGACCAGGCATCTGGCGGAGATGCCTACTCCGTGGCGCCAACGTCCTACCTCACCACGGCTTGGCGCAACGGCAGGAACATCCTCCAAGCGGCCAACACTATTGCCGCACCCTTGAACAAGGCGGCAGCTGCCGACGGCCCCGCAGGGGAGAGGGACACTGCAAGTGGCGTTGCGGTTCCGCCCCTGGTGCCAAGTCCGTTCGCGGCCGAAGGCAGCGTTGTTATCGGTCGGTTCAGCACAGATGAAGACGAGGCTGGCGCTATTGCCCGCGACGTCCGGCGCTACCAGAGGACCGTCTTCGAAGAAGAGAAAGACGGTACTCCTGTTAAGCCAACCATGGCGGTTCTTTGCCGGCGACGTGCGCAGTTGGAATGCCTTCGGAGGGAATTTGAACTTCAGGGAATTGCCTATGAGATCGTCGGCCTCGGCGGTCTGTTGGACACTCCGGAGATCGTGGACTTGGTGGCAACGCTGCGGGTCCTGGCTGATCCTGGCCGTTCCGATGCGTTGATGCGGCTTCTTGCCGGAGCCCGATGGCGCCTTGGACCAGCGGACCTCATGGCCTTCAACGATTGGTCCCGTTTTTTGGCCAGGCGAAGGTCAGGACCAGGGAACACTCTTGAGGTCGCCGACGAGGACCCGGCGGCTGTGACGGTGGAAAGCGACATCACTGACGCCGCAAGCCTTGTGGAAGCCCTGGACTTCCTGCCGCGGCCGGGATGGACATCCGGACACGGGAGGACGCTGAGCCCTTCAGCCCTGGAACGATTGACGAGGTTGTCGGAGGAATTGCGCTCCCTTCGCACCTACATCGGGGATGACCTGACAACCTTGCTCGGCGAGGTTGAACGTGCCATGTTGCTGGATATCGAGGTAGCCGCAAAGCCTGGCGTCAGCATCCACCAAGCACGCCGAAACCTGGATGCCTTCCAGGACGCAGCAGCCGGATTCCTGCAGACTTCCCAGCGGATAGATCTCCTGGCATTCCTCTCCTGGCTGGAAGCCGCAGCCTCCGAGGAAGGTGGCCTGGACATTGCACCTCTTGAAACCAATCGGGAAGCAGTCCAACTCCTGACAGTCCACGCCTCCAAGGGGCTGGAATGGGACGTCGTCTTTGTCCCGGGGCTCAACGCAGGTTCCTTCCCCAGCAACAGGGACTCCCGATGGAGCAGCGGCGCAGCCGCCTTGCCATGGCCGTTGCGGGGTGACCGGGCTGATCTGCCGCAGTGGGATCTGGACCACAACGACCAAAAAGGGTGGTTGGACGCAGAGAGGGACTTCAAATCGGATGTTCAACATCATGGCGAAGCCGAGGAACGCCGGCTTGCGTACGTCGCCTACACTCGGGCCAAGTTTGTTTTGATGGTGTCCAGCTCAGCGTGGAACGGGTCCAGATCCGGTATGGCAGGGATGTCGTCGTTCCTTTCCGAACTGGCGCCACTCGCGGGAGTGTCTTCCTCGTCCGGGGACGCCCGCGCTGTCGGGACTGGGCGGAGCGTTGTTGTGGTCCACCCTGAGTCAGTAGCCGAAGAATCACTGCCCGATAACAGTCCGCTCACCGCCACGTTGGAAGTGGCTCAATTTCCGTATGATCCACTCGAAGGCCCGTCCGATCCCCGCACCGGAGCCCGCATTAGGCTCGTTCCCGGCCGCCGTGCCGCCATGGACCGGGCGGCAGCCCGTGTGCTTGAATTCATGGAGGAATGCGCTTCTCAAGCATCACCGGAAGCTTTGACTGGCAACCCGGGGCGGTGGTCACACGAAGCCCAGCTGCTCCTGGATCGCCGGCTCCAGGGAAAGCTTCATCAGGACGTGCACTTACCCAGCCATATTTCGGCGTCCCTGTTCGTTGACCTTGGCGCCGATCCTGCAGCGGTGTTGGCCCAACTGCGCCGACCCGTACCCCGGGAACCAGGCATTTCGGCCCGAAAGGGAACAGCTTTCCACGCCTGGGTGGAGGAGTACTTCGGAACAACCGGCATGTTGGACATCGACGAAGCACCTGGCTCGGATGCCCATATCGACGAAGCGTACGGCTTGGATCACATGGTTGAAGCGTTCAAGCAGTCCGAGTGGGCGCATCGGGCTCCAGCGTTTGTGGAAGTGCCCGTGGAAACGAAGATCGGTGACGTGGTGGTCCGCGGACGTATCGACGCCGTTTTCCGCGACGCGGACGGGCGATGGCAACTCATCGACTGGAAAACAGGTCGCCGGCCTGCAGGCAAACAGCTTGCAGCGAGGGCCGTGCAGTTGGCTGTGTACCGTCTTGCCTGGGCGCGGTTGAAGGGCGTTTCCCTGGAGGAAGTCAGCGCGGCGTTCTATTACGTTGCGGAGGATGCTGTGGTGCGCCCGCATGACTTGGGCAGCGCCGAGGAACTCGAGCAGATCATCGCCAAGGCCCTCAAGAGCGATCCCGCAAGTGAGGCCTCAAAGTAGAAGGAGTCCTGGAGAAGCGCTGGTCTAGGAACGCCCGCCGGCATGCAGCGGTGTCACAGTGACAACATTCAAAGCTGCAGTCGACGCGTCATCCTGAGGCCGGGAGGTGGATTCTTCCGCCAGCTTCTCAGACGCGCTTCCAGCATCCGCGTCTGATGCTGCTTCCTTGTCAGGCGCTTCCTTGTCAGCCGCTTCCTTGTCAGGCGCTTCGGCGTCAGGCACTCCGGCGCGGGGGACTTCCTTCGACGATGTGGGCGGTACGGGCGTCACTGAGACTGGCGTCCCGGCGTCGGGAATCGCCACGACGGTAACGGCAGGCTGCCGGGCGTTCGTCGAGTGATTCGAGGCCTCCTGTAGTGCTGCGCCTTCTGCCTCGGCGTCAGCTGCTGCTGCCTGTTCGGCGGCCAGGGCGGCCTCGTCATGCCGGGCTTGCTCTTCGATGTCGTCCGCGAGGGACTGCAGCATCGATACTGCCTCGGTCGTCATGTCCTCGTGTCCAACGGCCATTGCCTTCACCAGGTACTGGGCCAACGCGAATTCAGCCAGCAAAGCGGCCCGTCGAAGCAGATGGGCGTCGGGCGTGTCCCGGCGCGCCTCGGTATACCGGCTCAGCACGGCCTCAACAAACGAGGCTTCGTTGGACGCCACCAGCCACGCGAAATCATCTGCTGGATCACCGATGCGGAGATCAGTCCATCCTGTCAAGGCCGTCACAGTATCGTCCTGGACCATCAGGTTGTCTTCATGGAGGTCGCCATGAACCACCGAGGGGTTGAATCGCCATAGTGCGACGTCCTCGAGGGCATGTTCCCAGCGACGCAGCAAAATTGCGGGAATCTTGCCGGTAGTGGCCGCCTGGTCCAATTCGTTGAGCTTGCGCTGCCGAAACTCGTTGGCCGAGTAACTGGGCAGATCTGCATTGTTGACCAGTGCCAGTGGGAGGTCGTGGATGGCCGCAAGGGCATTGCCAATATCACGGGCCAAAGCCGGACTGCCGGCGGATAGCTCGTCAATGGACAACGTGGAACCCTGCAGATGGGCGTATACGAACGTTGTGAGGGCGCCCTGCCGGACTGTGCCGGCGACGGTTGGCACATGGAAAGGAAGCTCGGCACGGATGGCGGGCGCGAAGGCGCGCAGGACCATGAATTCCGTTTCGAGACGGGTACTGGCCTCGGGATGACGCGGCGAACGGACGCGCCAGCGCTTGCCTTCCGCGTCGAGCAACAACGCCGAATCGAAGTCGGCGTCGTCATCGGGGGAATAGGCTGTAGCCGTCGGTGCCAGTCCGGGCACCGCCGCGGTTGCTACAGCGGCCAGTTCGAGCGGTGTTCTTCTCACGTCTTCCACGGTAGATTGAGTGGCGCCTATGGCCATGATGCAGTGCGGCGAGTCTTCAGATCCGCACGAAAACAAGGCAGAAGTGGATCATCGGTCCGTTCACCGGCCGGCAGTGCCACGATATGCACATGCGGCCGATCCAAATGTTCTTTGTCGGTGCGAATCAGTACGGTAGATACATGAGTTATGCGGAGTCTCCGGCGCTGGCCAACCACTTGATGGAAACTGTTCTTCCAGTGCGCCCGGCGTTGGTGGACCGAGGCTCAAATGAGCGCATGAAGCCTGGCATGGTTGAGGACCTGATCGTCTCCGGTGAGGCCAAGGCCATGGTCATTTCCCAACGCAAGGCGCTGGTGAGCAGGGACGGCCTATGGTTCGGGGACGCTGGTCCACTGTGGGCTGCCCTCGGCGAAGCAAAAGCCGGCGCTTTGACTGCTATCTACCTGGGTACAACCTTGCGGCCTTCGTCCGTGGCCGAGGGTACTCCTGTTTTGCTGTTTACAGTTGCTGAGCCGCCTTTGCCCGGGACAGCTCTGATCCCTTCCGATACGCAGTTGGCCGGGTTCCGGGAGGTTGCCGGACGTCTCGATGCTACTGACACCGCCTTGTTCATCGAGGCGAGTGCCATCTCCAACTGGCACGCGACACATACCCATTGCCCGCAGTGCGGCACGCCAACTGATATTGAATCCGGGGGCTGGGTACGGCGGTGTCCCCAGGACAACTCTGAGCACTATCCGCGCACAGACCCGGCGATCATCGTTACTGTCGTTGGCCCTGATGGCCGGCTTCTGCTGGGTGGCGGCGGGCCTGCCGACGCCCGGAACTACTCCACCCTGGCTGGATTTGTTGAACCCGGGGAATCGCTTGAGCAGGCTGTTGTCCGTGAAATCGGCGAGGAAGTAGGTGTCCGCGTTACAGCGTGCCAGTATCTCGGTTCGCAGTCGTGGCCCTTCCCTGCCTCGCTCATGTTGGGCTTTACGGCGATAACGAACGACGCCGTTGCCCGCCCCGACGGCGTCGAGGTCACCCGCGCGCGGTGGTTCAGCCGGGAAGAGTTGCAGGAGGCCGTGTTGAGTGGCGACATCACCATCTCCACGCGCCTGTCGATTGCGCGCTCGTTGATTGAGCATTGGTACGGCGGCGTCATCGAAGACCTCCAGCCGTGACAGGAGGAATTTTCGACGTCGGTGGCTCACTTGAGGAGCGAGTCCTCAGCGGCTTGGATGATGAGCAACGTGAAGTAGCCAGCACTCTCACTGGCCCCCTGTGCGTACTTGCAGGTGCAGGCACAGGCAAGACCCGCGCCATCACGCACCGCATCGCCTATGGAGTGCACTCGGGGGTTTACTCACCGCAGAGGCTGCTGGCAGTGACCTTCACAGCCAGGGCGGCGGCCGAAATGCGGAGCAGGCTTCGGGATCTTGGCGTGGCCAATGTCCAGGCGCGGACTTTCCATGCTGCGGCCCTGAGGCAATTACAGTTCTTCTGGCCGCAGGCGATCGGCGGTACCCTGCCCAGCCTGCTGGACCACAAGGCCAACATGATCGCTGAGGCCTCACGCAGGCTTCGGCTCAGCACTGATCGCGCGTCCATCAGGGACTTGGCTGCAGAGATTGAATGGGCAAAAGTCTCTATGCTCACCCCTGCCAACTACCTGGAGAATGCACAAGGACGCGGGACTCCGGGAGGCTTCGACCTCACGGCTGTGTCCAGGGTGTTCCAGGCGTACGAGGATATTAAGACTGACCGCAACGTCATTGACTTCGAAGACGTCCTGCTGATTACGGTCGGGATCCTCCAAGAGGATCCCAAGGTGGCCGCGACGGTCAGGGAGCAATACCGCCACTTCGTCGTCGACGAGTACCAGGACGTTTCCCCGCTTCAGCAGCGGCTCCTGGACCTCTGGTTGGGTGGTCGTGACGAATTGTGCGTGGTGGGCGATGCCAGCCAGACGATTTACTCCTTTACGGGAGCCTCACCCAAACATCTCTTGAATTTCAAGGCACACTACCCAGGCGCCACCGTGGTCAAGCTCATCCGTGACTACAGGTCTACGCCACAGGTCGTTAAGCTGGCCAATGATCTCCTCGGGTCCCGCCGAAGTGGTGGACCGGTTGCCGATGCGGCGTGGGCGCCTCCGCTCAAGCTTGTCGCCCAAAGGCCGGCCGGCCCGGAACCGCGGTTCATGGAATGTCCCGACGACGAAGCGGAAGCGGCGGTTGTTGCAGGCAGAATCCAGGAGTTACTCACCACGGGTGTCAAGGCTAGCGAGATCGCCATATTGTTCCGCACCAACGGGCAATCCGAAGCTTACGAGCAAGCGTTGGCGTCGGCGGGGATCGGTTACCAACTTCGCGGCGGAGAGAGGTTCTTCGCCCGCAAGGAGGTCCGGGATGCCATCCTGCAACTGCGTGCGGCAACCAGGGCTGTGGCGGAAGGCCCCCTGGAGCCTTTGGGCCAGATTGTCCGTGACATCGTTGCCTCCCTTGGCTACAGTGAATCCGCGCCCCACAGCGGGGGAGCCCTTCGCGAGCGTTGGGAATCCCTGGCCGCTTTGGTGGCCTTGGCTGATGAGTTGTCAGTCAGCCGTGGAGAGTCTTTCACCTTGGCTGAGTTCGTCAACGAGCTCCAGGAACGTTCGGTGGCCCAACATGCTCCCACAGTTCAGGGTGTAACGCTTGCCTCCCTTCACGCAGCAAAGGGCCTTGAATGGGATGCCGTCTTCCTGGTGGGCCTCAGCGAAGGACTCATGCCTATCTCCTTCGCGGACACACCGGAGGACGTGGACGAAGAACGCCGACTGCTGTACGTCGGGATCACTCGTGCGCGTGAGCATCTGAACCTGTCGTGGTCTTCGGCGCGCACTCCTGGTGGCCGCGCCAACCGCAAGCCCTCGCGCTTCCTCGATGGACTCCGGCCGGATTCGGTAGCGTCTGCGAACGCCAGGAGCCGGGCAGGTTCCACCCGCCGCAAAGCTGCCGCGCCGGCGTCGTGCAGGGTGTGTGGAAGCATGCTTGCCTCCGGAGCCGAGAGGAAGGTGGGTCGCTGCAACCAATGCCCGCCCACGTATGAGGAACAGACCTTCGACGCCCTGAGGCAGTGGCGGCGCGATGAAGCGCAATCTGCCGACGTTCCCGCCTACGTTGTCTTCACTGATGCCACGTTAACCGCAATAGCCGAAGCCCGGCCGGCGTCGCTGGAGGAATTGGCCGGACTGGCGGGGGTAGGGCCCTCCAAACTCGAGCGTTACGGCGAAGCCGTCCTCGCAGTCCTCGCCGAGAGCACCAACCTCTGATGCCGCGCTCAACAGCCGGCCAGCCGGACGTTCCTATGCTCACCGACGACGGCGCTCCGGTAGTCGTCAGGCGCTCAGCCCGGCGCCGGCGAACGGTAGCTGCGTTTTGGGAAGACGGTAATGCCGTTGTCGCGATTCCGGCAAGTTTTACCAAATCGCAGGAGCGCGAGTGGGTGCGGCGCATGCTTGCGAAGCTGCAGAGGCAAGGGGAGCGTCGAGCGGGTAAACCAGATCGGCGCAGGCCTGCAACGGACGAGGCACTTGCCCAGCATGCAGCGCACCTTTCGCGCACCTACCTCGGAGGACGGGCGGTTCCGACGTCGGTCCGCTGGGTGACGAACCAGAACTCACGGTGGGGCTCGGCCACTCCAGCGGATGGAACCATCCGGCTTTCGAACAAGCTTCAGGCGATGCCGCAGTGGGTGATCGACTACGTGCTCCTGCACGAACTGGCGCATTTGTTGGTAGCTGGACACAACGCGCAGTTTTGGCGCTTGCTTGAGGCCTACCCGGAGACACAGCGCGCCAAAGCATTCCTGGAGGGGGTCGCGTTCGCGACATCCCGTGGGATTAGCGGTGATGGGATTAGCGGTGACGCCAACCAATCTGCTGGAACGAGCGCTGGCACGGAGGCAACGGGCTAGAGACGACAATGGCCGCCATGAAAATCCATGGCGACCATTGCTGAGATCATGTGGACGGTGACTTCGGGTCTGCGCTGCCCGAGTCGGGCCCGGTGTCGTCCTGGGAGTCTTCGTCCTCCGGTTCGGCGTCCTCCGACACAGCGTCCGCAGGCTCATCGTAGCCACCGCTCAAGAGCTTCTGCAGAGCATCGTCAACTTCGGTGTCGCTGGCCTCGGCGAGCCTGCGGCGTTCGGAGAAGCCCTTGGGATCGTCCAGGTCTTCACCGGTGGGCAACAGGTCAGGGTGGTGCCAGATGGCATCCCTGCCTGCAATACCGCGTTCTGCCTTCAGGGTTGCCCACAGGGTAGCGGCCTCCCGAAGCCTGCGGGGGCGCAGTTCCAGCCCCACAAGCGACGAGAAGGCATGTTCGGCAGGACCGCCAGTGGCACGCCGACGACGGACGGTTTCGCGCAGGGCGGTAGCCGAGGGCAGTACCTTTTCCGTGGCTTCAGCAGTGAGCTCATCTACCCAACCCTCCACGAGGGCAAGCGCTGTTTCGAGCTTTTCGAGAGCGGCGGTCTGCACCGGCGTCCGCTCCGGAGTGAAGACACCCTGGGACAAGGCTTCCTGGATTCCTTCAGGATTGCCCGGATCCAGATCCCGCGCGAGATCCTCGATTCGGGACATGTCGATGTGGATCCCTCGTGCATAGGCTTCGATGGCGCCCAGCAAGTGGCCGCGAAGCCAGGGGACCTGAACGAACAACCGGGCGTGGGCTGCCTCGCGGACGGCGAGGAAGAGCCGGACATCATTTTCGGGGAGGCTGAGTCCTTCGCCGAACTTGGCGACGTTGGCCGGCAGCAGAGCCATCTCCAGGTCAGCCAAGGGAACACCAATGTCCGTGGAGCTGACTACCTCGGCCGAGAGCGCGCCTATCGCCTGGCCCAATTGCATCCCGAATATGGCGCCGCCCATGTTCTGGAGCATTGACGAGGCACCACCCATCATGGACTTCATTTCCTCGGGCATCTGCTGGGTCAAGGCATTGGACAAGGCATTGGCGATGCTGTTGGCAACTGGCTCAGTCAGCCGCTTCCACGTTCCAAGCGTTGCTTCAACCCATTCGGCGCGGGACCACGCACGGCCGATAAGTCCGGTGGCGGAAAGATCTGTCACCGGATCCAGCCATAGTTCCGCTAGCCGGAGTGCTTCATCGATGTCCCGGGCCTGCTGGGCGTTCACCGAGGGATCGCTCCCGGAAGCCGCAACGCGTCGTGCGTTCTCATGGGCCAGTTGCCAGTTCACCGGGCCCTCGGATGTTGAGCTCATCATGGCCTGAACCTGTGCGAACATTTGCTGCAGGAGCTGGGGATCGTTGGGCAGCCCCGCGGCCTTGGCCAGTTCGGCGGGATCGATGTTGCCCATGCCTTGGCCGCCCATCAGGTTCTGCAGCATTTCCGCCAGCGGGTCCTTGGGCGTCTCATCGTCATCTGACGGGTTGTTGGGGTTGGAAGTCATGGTGCCGCCGATCGTCGAACTGGCTGGTGATCACTTTCACCGTACCGCGCGGTGGGAAGGCTGTCTGCCTGTGTGCGGCGTCGTTCGCTGTAGGCAAAGCATCCCCACAACGTCCGACCGCGTAATGTGGATGTTTGGTATGTGCCCGTCGCCGCGGCCAGCGGCAGGAGCCAAAATGCCGGTTTCGCAATGCCGGTAAAGAGAGGCCTCAATGCTTACTTCGCCCAGCCCGGAGGGCTCGCTCGATCCGCGTCAAACGCCCGACGCCGATTCCTCCCCGGAATCTCCGGAACCTCCCGGCAGCGGCCGGTACATGATCATGGTGGTTTCGGGACTGCTGGCACTCGGACTTGGGATCGGGGCGGCTGCTTTGCCGGTTCCCTACGTTGTTGAGTCTGCCGGACCGACGTTTAATACGTTGGGGCAGGATGGGGACAAGCCGGTCATCAGCATTTCGGGACATGAGTCCTTCCCGGCCAAGGGGAACCTGGACCTGACGACGGTAGTGATGGCGGGCGGGCCGAAGACTCCTGCAACTATTTTTGAGGTCTTTCGGGCGTGGTTGGACAAATCGAAAGCCGTTTATCCCGAGGAATTGATCTATCCCAAAGGCACGACGGCGGAGGAGACGGTCCAGCAAGGCGAAATTGCCATGGAGACTTCGCAGGAAAACGCTGTTGCCGCAGCGCTGCGGCAATTGGACATCCCTTTTGAACAGAGGCTCAAGGTGGCGGGCCTGTCGGATCCGTCACCTTCAGTGGGGAAACTTCAGGAGGGCGACCGGTTGACCTCCATTAATGGAAAGCCGATCTCCTCCCTCAGCATGGTCCAGGCTGAACTGGCAGCCGGAAACGGCACCCCGGCGGTCCTCGTCGTGGACAGGAACGGTTCTGCAGTCACGGAAACGATAACGCCCACCAAGAATCCGGCTGGCCGCTATGTCCTGGGCATCCTCCTGGGCAGCGACTTCACTTTCCCGTTTGAGGTGAAAATTTCCTTGGACAATGTGGGGGGTCCAAGCGCAGGAATGATGTTTGCCCTGGGCATCGTGGACAATCTCACGCCGGGGGACCTCACAGGAGGAAAGCACGTGGCCGGGACCGGAACCATCACCGCCGATGGAGCAGTGGGAGCCATCGGCGGCATTGCGCAGAAGATGATTGGAGCGCGCCAGCATGGAGCCACGATGTTCCTGGCTCCGGCCGCGAATTGCGGCGACGTCGTAGGGCACGTTCCTGATGGCCTGCAGGTGGTGAAGGTGGAAACCTTGGCCGATGCCACCGCGGCAGTGGAACGACTCGGTTCAGGACAGGACACGGCGGGCCTTCCCACCTGCACCAACAACTAGACTGGCGGTGGAACTTAGCTCCACCGCCACTCGTGGCATATATGACGGACTCCGCCATCGCCCAGGGGCAGAGATCGTCGAACACACGCACACCGACTTTTAACTGACGACCACCAATGAGGTACAGAGTTTGTCCCGTCCCGCCAGCTCCAACCCGCCCGGAAGATCGCCGCTGAGACGAGGTGCCCTGACTCCGACGCTCATCGTCGTGGCAGTGGCCGTCGTTGGATTCATTTTCTTCGCCAATGTATGGACAGATGTCCTCTGGTACCAGCAGCTCGGCTTCTTCGAAGTTTATGTCCGTGAGAACCTCGCCCGGATCGTCACGTTCCTGGTCGGTTTCGCCATGATGTTCGCTGCCGTCTACTTCGCCATCAGGATCGCGTACCACGCCCGGCCGGTCTATGCTCCGGATGCTGAGTCACGTGACAAGCTCAACCGCTACCAGGCCCAGCTTGAGCCTGTCCGCCGCGTCGTCATGGTTGGCCTTCCCATCCTGTTCGGGCTCTTTGCCGGCAGCGCCGCGGCAAGCCAGTGGCAGAAGGTCCTCCTCTTCTTCAACCAGGAGCCCTTCGGCCAAACGGATCCGTTGTTCAATCTGGACATCAGCTTCTACCTGATGTCGCTCCCGTTCCTTGGCTTTGTCACCGGATTCCTCATCAGCATCGCCGTAGTGGCTGGCATTGCCGGCATCCTCACGCATTACCTGTATGGAAGCATCCGGCTCATGGAGCGTGGTGTTTTCACCAGCCGTGCCGCCCAAATCCACATTGCCGTAACCGGTGCATTCTTCCTGTTGCTCCTTGGCGTGAATTTCTGGCTGGACAGGTACTCCACTGTGCAGAGCTCATCCGGACGGTGGGCAGGTGCGCTGTATACGGACGTCAATGCCGTTGTGCCCACCAAGGCCATCCTGGCGGTTGCTGCGGGCTTGGTTGCGATCCTCTTTATCATTGCTGCGGTTATTGGCCGCTGGCGCCTGCCCGTGATCGGTACCGCGATGCTGATCATCACAGCTATCTTGGCTGGTGGCGTCTACCCATGGGTAATCCAGCAATTCCAGGTGCGCCCTTCGGAGAACACCCTGGAAAGGGAGTTTATTGACCGCAATATCAAGATGACCCGGGCAGCCTACGGCTTGGACAAGATTGATGTCTCCGCCTATAACGCCACAACAACGGCTACAAGCGGAGCTTTGGCAAAGGACGCGCAGACGGCGGCCAACATCCGCCTGCTGGACCCGAACCTCATCTCCTCGGCGTTCGCCCAGCTTGAGCAGTACCGTCCGTACTATCAATTCCCGCAGACGCTGAATGTGGACCGCTACACGGTGGACGGCAAAGTACAGGACACAGTAATCGCTGTTCGCGAGCTGAACCCTGATGGCCTGAGCGCAAACCAGCAGACCTGGGTCAACCGGCACATCGTTTACACCCACGGTTATGGTGTGGTCGCCGCGAAGGGCAATAAGTTCACCGTTGATGGCAAGCCGGAATTCCTGCAATCAGGCATTCCGTCCAACGGCGTTCTCGGCAATGACACCACGTACGAACCCCGCATCTACTTCGGCGAGAACTCTCCTGAATATTCGATCGTTGGCGCTCCCGAAGGTGCCCAGCATCGCGAACAGGACCGCCCAGCGGGACGCGAAGGCGGGGGAGAGACGCAATACACCTTCACCGGCAACGGCGGACCCAATGTAGGCAACTGGCTCAACCGCATTCTGTACTCCATCAAATTCCAGTCCTCGGATTTGTTGCTTTCGGACGGCGTGAACGAGAAATCCCAGATTCTCTACGACCGCAATCCCCGCGAACGGGTTGAGAAGCTCGCTCCCTACCTGACCGTGGATGGCAACGCGTATCCGGCCGTCGTGGATGGTCGGGTGAAGTGGATCGTTGATGGTTACACCACCAGCCAGTACTTCCCGTACTCCCAACCCCAGCAGTTGCAGAACGCGACCGTTGATTCGCAGACCAGCGCAGGCCGGACGGTGACACTGCCCAACAGCTCGGTGAATTACATCCGCAACTCGGTCAAGGCCACGGTTGATGCCTACGACGGCTCGGTCACGCTCTACGCCTGGGACGACCAGGATCCTCTCCTGAAGGCTTGGCAGAAGGTGTTCCCCACCACGATCAAGCCCTACAGCGAGATGTCTGGCGACCTCATGAGCCACGTCCGTTACCCCGAGGACCTTTTCAAGGTCCAGCGTGAACTTCTGGGTCGCTACCACGTCACCAACCCAGACAACTTCTATCAGAACAACGATGCCTGGAGTGTTCCGAACGACCCAACGGTCTCGGAAGCAGTCAAGCAGCCGCCGTTCTACATGTCTTTGCAGATGCCAGACCAGGAGAAGCCTGCGTTCCAGCTGACGTCTTCGTTCATCCCACAAACAGTCAACGGCAATGCAAGGAATATCCTCTACGGATTCCTGGCCGCCGACTCCGATGCCGGGAATGTCAAGGGTGTTAAGGCGGACAGCTACGGCAAACTAAGGCTGTTGCAACTTCCAACGGACACCCAGGTTCCTGGCCCCGGACAGGCGCAGAACAAGTTCAACTCGGATCCCACCGTTTCCCAGGCGCTTAACTTGCTGCGTCAGGGCGCTTCGGACGTTTTGAACGGCAACCTGCTGACCCTGCCCGTCGGTGGCGGTCTACTCTACGTCCAGCCCGTCTACCTGAAGTCAACAGGCGAGACCTCTTACCCCACCCTGCAGCGGGTCCTCGTGGCATTCGGTGACAAGATCGGCTTTGCAGCTACCTTGGATGAGGCCCTGGACCAGTTGTTCGGCGGTAACTCCGGTGCCAAGGCTGGCGACTCTGAGAACAATGGCCAGACGCCCGCAACACCCCCTGGGACCACAACGCCTCCTGCCGGCCCGACCGATGCCAAGGCTGACCTCAAGGCTGCTCTCGACGACGCCAACAAGGCAATCCAGGATGGCCAAGGAGCTTTGGCAAAGGGAGACTTTGCCGGTTATGGCCAGCAGCAGGCGAAGCTCTCCGATGCTCTCAAGAGGGCGATCGACGCTGAAACCCGGCTCGGCATAACGCCCGAACCGACAGCTACACCCAGCGCCACACCGTCGCCTTCACCGAGCAGCTAGTACCCGGTGAATGTTTGACGCCGCATGATTAGAAGGGCCGTTGTCCTCTCCTCCTGGAGCGGGCAACGGCCCTTTCGATTTAGAGGAGCCCCTCGGGCAAGCGGTCTGCTGGGCGTCCGGGGGAGCGATATTGACGGGGGGAGATGCACGTCACGTCGCCAGGATTTGGTCTGTCATTCACCGGACGGTAATGTTGTTCTTGCGACGCGGGGTGGAGCAGTTCGGTAGCTCGCTGGGCTCATAACCCAGAGGTCACAGGTTCAAATCCTGTCCCCGCAACTGGAGAAAAGATCCGGATCAGTATTTACTGGTCCGGATCTTTTGTTTTCCCCGGGTGTTTGGGCCGGAGTTGACGCAGGGTCAGGGGCAGGCTCGGAAGGTCGATTTCGCCGCAGAGCCTGGCGACCATTTGCTGGCCAACCCCAGGGCCGTGATCTGCAGCACCTTCAACCCATTATGGTCATAAGCACCCTGCCTGGTGCGGTAGAGTTGTTCTTGCGACGCGGGGTGGAGCAGTTCGGTAGCTCGCTGGGCTCATAACCCAGAGGTCACAGGTTCAAATCCTGTCCCCGCAACTGGAGAAAGGTCCGGATCAGTTTCACTGATCCGGACCTTTTGTTTGTGCGGCACAGGCCCGGCCGTGCCGGTGTTCGCGTTCAGTGCCGGTGCTAGCATCAAATCCGGAACGGCTGCACGCCGGGAATGGATGGGAAGGCCGGATGGTCAAGGAAGACTACAACCAGGGCCTGGATCGACACGCCCTGCAGAGGAACAGCCCTGTAGCGGTTTACCAGCAGGTTGCAGACGTACTGACGGATCAAGTCAGCCGGTTGGAACCGGGCGCACGGATCCCGACCGAAGAATCATTGATGGACGAGTACGGGATCAGTCGTACTACGGTCCGCAAGGCGATAGAAAGCCTTGTTGTGAAGGGGCTGCTTGTTCGCCGGCAGGGCAAGGGAACTTTCGTCATGGCCCAGCGTCCGGTACGGATGCTGAACCGCCTGGCGCCCTTCATGGAGACGTTCACAGCGGCAGGAATGAAGACTGTCAAAGGCCTGATTGAATACAAATGGATGGAGAAGGATAGGTCGGTGCCAGCCAAGCTGGTATCCGATGACAACCTTGTCCTCGTGATCCGTCGCTCCTATTCAAGCGGCGGTTGGCCCTATGCCATCGCGGAGATCTTCATTCCCTCGCACATTGGCCGTCACATCAGCCTCGCGGACGCCGAGCGCAATTCCATCTACCAGGTGATCCAGGACCGGACATCCAAGCCCCTCCAGCGTGCTGAAATCAACGTCACGATGCACGCCCCGCCGGAGCACCTCGCTGATGCCCTGAATGTCCGCGAATTTCCCATGGTTCCGCGCTTGGAAAGGACCACGCTGGGAGCACACGGTGAAGTCCTGGAATGCACTGTGACATATTTTCACCCAAAGGGCTTCGAAATTCGTGCTGAAGTGGCCACAGATGCCAGCCCCAGCCAGGATCCATTGGAGGCCTCCCCGCTGTAGGCAAAGTTCTGCACAGAAAACGAAATGGCCGGACCCCGAAGAGGGATCCGGCCAGTTTTCATGGTTCAGGCAACATCAAAGGGCTGCCATGCCCTACGTTGTTAGAGCTTGTCGAAGTCGGTTTCGTCGATGGTTGCACCGCTGGAGGCAGGGGCACCGGCCCCGATCGCAGGCTTGCTGCCGCCGGACTTCAGAGCTGCCAGACGCGCCTCAATTTCGGTCTGCTCCCCAAGGTCTTCCAGCTGGTTGAACTGGGCGTCCAAGCTGGATGCAGCAAGTTCCTGCTGGCCCAGGACCTTGGCCTCCTCGCGACGAATCTTCTCTTCGAAGCGGCCAACTTCACTCGTGGGGTCCATGATGTCGATGCTCTTCAGGGCATCGTGCACCTGCGACTGCGCAGCAGCGGTCTTGGAACGGGCCACGAGTTCATTGCGCTTGGCAGTGAGTTGGTTGAGCTTGTTCTTCATTTGGTCAAGCCCGCTCTTGAGCTTGTCCACAACCTCAGTCTGGGACGCAATGCTGGGCTCGGCGGCCCTGGCTTCGGACTCTGCCGTCATTTGGCGTTGGATGGCAACCTTGGCCAGATTATCGAATTTCGTGGCATCCTCGGTATCCCCGGCAGCACGGTATTCGTCGGCCTTGCGTGACGCGGCAAGGGCTTTGTTGCCCCAGTCTTGGGCGTTCTTGACGTCTTCGTTGTAGTCGGCCTGCAGCATGCGGAGGTTCCCGATGGTCTGAGCCACTGCGGACTCGGCCTCAGCAATGTTGTTCGTGTAGTCGCGGACCATCTGGTCCAGCATCTTCTGCGGGTCCTCAGCCTGGTCCAGCAAAGCGTTGATGTTTGCTTTGGCGAGCTGCGAGATCCGACCGAAAATGGACTGCTTAACCATGGTGTTGCCTTTCGTCCTGCTCAGTGGAAGCCACTGAAATCAGTGATCAGTTGTTGTACCGCTCCTAGACGGGGCATGGACCCCATCTAAACTGTGGGGCTAGAAACTTCCGGAGTCGCCGCCACCGAAGTCTCCTCCACCGCCGCCCCAGTCGCCGCCGGAGTCGCCGCCGAAGAACCCGCCGCCGCCACCGCCGTCGCTGTGGCCGCCGCCCCAACCGCCGCCACCGCTGTTGAAGATGGAGTTAATCAGAATGCCGCCGAGGATCGCGCCTCCAAGACCGCCACCTCCGCCGCCACCGCCGAACATGCCACCGCGGCCGTAGCCTTGATCGGCATAGCCGAAGTGGTCGACGTCGGCCTGCGCCAGCTGTGCTGCCTGCGCGGCGAGTGAGTGTGCCTGCTGGGCATAGGTCAGAGCCGTCACCGGGTCATTGCGCGAGATCGACAAAGCATAGTCGAGATTGCGCTGGGCCTCGGCGAGCCGGGTGCGGGCCTCCGTGCCAACGCCACCCCGACGGGCCGTGATGTAATCCGAGGTAGCACTGATCTGGGCCTGTGCCGCCATGATGGTTTGCTGCAAGGATGCTTGGGCACGGCGGGCCTGTTCCTGCTGGTCCCGGATGCCGGACAACGACTGATCAAGCGCCTGGTGCGCTGTTTCTACGCGGGTCAACGTAGCAATGGGGTCGATCTTGCCACCTTGGATTTCAGCCTTGACTTGACCCAGCGCCGCCTCCACACCAGCCACGGGCCCAGCGAGTTCGGGATGTTCACCCGACTGGATCATGGCCCTGGCCTGCGCGAGGTCCTGGCTGGTCTCCGCAACCGCGCTTTCCAGCGATGCGCGTGCCTCGTCAAGGCTGCCTGCAGTCTTGGAGATGGCATCGATCAGGACGTTTGTCTGGTGCAGGCTCTCTTCGGCAGCGCGGACAGCTACGGCAGCCAGGCTGTTTTCGCCGGCAGCCAGTTTTTCCTGGGCGGTGGTGGCAGCGTTCTGCACGAAAGCAAGGCGTTCCTTGGCCTGCAGGATGTTGTCTGAGACCTGCGTCAAGGCAGATTCGGCGTACTTACTGCGGAGGCCCTCGAGGGATTGCTCTGCGGTGGCGATCCTGGAGTCGGCCTCCCGGGCGCCTGCGGTGACTGTGGCCAACGCTTGCGGGGCCTTCTTCTCGAGTTCACGAAGGGAGTCGAAGTCCGCTTTCTGGTCACGTAGTGATGCGAGGGCCGCTTCTGAACGGCGAATAATCTCTCCGAGCCATGTGCGCTGTTGTTCCTCGGTGTCCGGGATATGGTCGTCGAGCTGCTGTTGCAACTTGAACGATTCGGTCATATGGGCTTTGGCTTCCTGCAGGGCCTTGGTGAAGTTGCCAATCGCAGAGTCACCGTATTGGGCCTGGGCGAAGCCGAGCTCCTGTTCGCTGGACTTGATGGCGTCATCAGCTTCGATCAGCAGCGAGCCGCTCTTCTGGCGCAGCTCTGGAATACTCAGTGCTGCCAGCGGGTCAAGCTCTTGTCCTTGCGGGCCGTAGCTGGCACTGGACGCCTGGCCGGCCTTCTTGCGCCGGTTTCGCAGGTAGAGATAGGTGGCCGCGCCCCCTGCTGCTACTACGCCAACACCGACGAGGACCCCGGCACTGCCGTTGCCGCTTGGCACGGTACCGCTTCCACCGCCTGCCGCGTCGCCAATGGCAGCAGCGGTGTCAATGGCGGCCTGGGCGTAGTCCTTCTTGCCGCCGCCCAGGTTGGCTGCCACGGCGTTTTGGGCTATAGCGCCCTGCTTCGAGTAGATGGGGCTATCTGAGTTGAGCGCGAAGTTATACTGGCCAGCCGTGGAAATCGCAAGGATCGCATCAGGCTTGCCCATGCCCTTGGCTTTGGCTACCGCTGCGGTCCACGCCTTGGGATCTGACGGATTCTCGAAGGAGTTCACCGTAACCACGTACAGGTTGTATTTGTGATCCTTGAGGGTTTTCTGGATGGCGTCCTGAACTTCGCCCTTCCGGCTGCCAAGGACGTTGGCGTCATCGACGATGTTTGTGCCGGACGGTATGGTCACCGGATCTGCAGCCCAGGCTGCGCCAGCCGGGAGGGCCAACATTCCAGCCACGCCAATCACGGCGAGTACACGTTTCACTATTGACCGCATGTGCAACCCTTCAGCACGTCTGCGACTGGAACAAGGCGAACCAATCGTCACAGAATGCTCAGCGCCCCCACGCATGGTTTGTAAAGCCGCAGGTCGCTGTGGCAATTCCACTTGATTCTATGGTGCACCCCATACCCCGTCCACAGCCTTGAATATGCCACCAGCGAAACACAGGAGAAACGCGCGGTGCCTGGGCGTTGAGGCTCTGTGCGGTTGCCATGTGGGCCTCAACGCGGGCCCTGTTGGAGCACGGCCAACGGCTTTCAGGAAGCTCCCAGCGAACGTCCGATTTTGTTCCAGTAAAAAGGGCCATAGTTGTGGAAGACAAGGATGAAAGGAAGACCCATGACGGAGAACCCAGCGCAGGGCACCGCACCAGAGAACCGTGATCCGTCCGAGCCGCGGGATCCCGCTGCGAGGCCTGACTCCGCTGCCACCCACCAGCAGCCGCAGCAGTCTGGCTGGAACTCCGGGCAGGGAACCGGTCCGCATGCAACGACTCCGCTGCCGGCCTTTCAGCCGCCGGCCCAACCGGCACCTCACACCAATGCAAACCAAGGTCTGCACACTAACACACGCCCTGACGGCAACCCGGGTTCCCAGGGAAGCACCGGCCAGCAGGCAAGCACCGGCCAGCCTTACGGAAACACAGGCCAGCCGCAGTACTACGGCGGTCCCCAGCACCAAGACCCGGGCCATCGTCCCAACTACCCGCAGCACCAGCCGTTTTATGGCGGAGGCAGCAATCCAGGGAACCCAAACCTCCACAGCGCTCCGGGCCAGCAGTCCTCCCTTGGCACCAAGCGCAAGCCGGCATTCGGTATCGGAACGCTCATTGCCAGCATCCTTGCCGCCGGCCTCGTAGGTGGCGGTGTGGTGGCAGGCAGCACCGCGCTTTTGGACAACCCGGCACCGGCGGCCTCAAGTGGTGGCCAGTCGAGCACGGTGATCGTGAATAACAAGGACGACGTCAACGTCATCACGGCAGCAGCAGCCAAGGCGTCGCCGAGCGTGGTCACCATCAAGGCAACCAGTGGAAACGAGGGCGGAACAGGGTCCGGCATTATTATCGATGACCAAGGCCACATCCTGACCAACACCCACGTCGTCACGCTTGATGGTGCAACATCCAATGCTGCCATCGAGGTCCGCACCAGTGACGGAAAGGTTCTCAAGGCGAAGGTTGTTGGAACTGATCCGCTCTCCGACCTCGCAGTTATCAAGGTGGACGATACGTCCGGTTTGGTGCCGGCCACACTCGGGGATTCCTCGAAAATCAACGTGGGCGATACCGCCGTCGCGATTGGTTCGCCGCTTGGCCTAACGGGCACTGTCACGGACGGTATTGTCTCCACCCTCAACCGCACCATTAGCGTCGCTTCCTCTGCCGCCCCGAAGGAAGGCACTGACAATTCCCAGGGCGGTGACCAGGGCTTTCAGTTTGCACCTCCAGGTGGCGGCCAAAGCCAGCCCAGTGCCAATGAGGGCTCGATTTCGATCAACGTGATCCAGACAGACGCAGCCATCAACCCGGGCAATTCCGGTGGCGCACTGGTAAACAGCAAGGGCGAGATCATCGGCGTCAACGTGGCTATTGCTTCGGCGGGCAGTGGCACAGCGGATTCCTCCACCGGAAACATCGGTGTGGGCTTCAGCATCCCGATCAATCACGCAAAGCGCGTTGCACAGGAAATCATCGATACCGGCAAGGCAAGCCATGGCCAGTTTGGTGTCTCTGTACGATCGAAGTCGTCCACGAACAATGATTCGGGGTTCTCGGTTGGCGCAGAGGTGGCCTCGGTGACAACGGGCTCGGCCGCGGCGAAGGCCGGCATCAAGGTTGGCGACGTCGTCACCAAGTTCGGTGACTACCAGGTGACTGACCCCAACCAGTTGACCGCGGCCGTCCGCGAACAGGCCGCCGGCGCCAAGGTGAAGGTAACTATCCAGCGCAACGGCCAGTCGCAGGAAGTAGAAGTTACTTTGGACGCCGCACAGCAGTAACAACCCCAACAGCAGGAACCTGCTGGCAAAGCGGACGACGGCGGGTGCCACCTCACAGGTGTCACCCGCCCTCCTGTTGACGCAGGCGTTGTGCCTCTGTTGACGTAGCTCATGAAACAGGCGTTAACGCACAGTCGTTTTTCTGCGGGTTTCTGCGGGCAATATGCTTAGCTAGGGGAAGCCCACGCGCTGGGCAATTCACGGCCACGCTCCTGCGGTTGGCCGTCCACAAGCATGGAAGGCTGCTTCGAAGACAGTGGAAGAGACATTGAAGATTGTCGTTCTGGTCAAGCACGTCCCGGACGCGCAGTTCGACCGGCACATCACCGGACCCGGCAACACAACTGACCGCGATGAGAGCATCTTGTCCGAACTTGACGAGTACGCCCTTGAGGCAGCACTGCAGCTGGCTGAAGAGCGTGGCGGGGCCAAAGCCGGCAACGAGGTCATTGCCCTCAGCATGGGACCCTCCGGTGCGGTAAACGCAGTCAAGAAGTCGTTGCAGATTGGCGCCTACTCCGGAGTCCACCTGAGCGATGACGCGCTGGCTGGTTCGGACGCCGCTGCCACCTCGTTGGCGCTTGCAGCCACCATCCGCCATCTCTCCGCAGACGGACGCCCGGTGGACCTGGTCCTGACCGGCATGGCTTCCACGGACGGCGAGACCTCGCTCATCCCGGCCCAGCTGGCCGAGCGGTTGTCGCTCCCGCAGCTTACGTTTGCGTCCAGCCTCGAGGTTAACGGCGGAACCGTCGTGGCACGTCGCGATGCCGGCTCCCACTCGGAAACCGTCGAAGCGCAGCTCCCGGCGCTCGTCTCGGTCACAGACCAGATCAATGAACCGAGATACCCCAATTTCAAGGGAATCCTGGCAGCCAAGAAGAAGAAGATTGCCTCGTTGTCGCTTGCCGATATCGGTGTCGATCCTTCCGAGGTAGGCCAAGCAGGCTCGTGGACAGTTGTGGAGTCTGCAGCTGCCCGCCCGCCCAGGACCGCAGGTACGATCATCACCGACGAGGGCGACGCCGGCATCAAGCTCGTCGACTTCCTGGCCGCACAGAAGCTGCTCTAAAGGACTCCAACCATGGCTAATGCACTTGTTTTCATTGATAACCCCGGGGCCGCGCTCAAGAAGAGCAGTTTGGAGCTCCTGACCCTTGCGCGGAAGCTGGGGGAGACCGCCGTCGCGATCAACGGTGAATTAACCGACGACGTCGCTGCCACCTTGGGTGCCTATGGCGTGGCGACGATCTACCAGCCCTCGGTGGAGGACCTTGACGACTACCTGGTTGCGCCAAAGGCCGGGTACCTCGCGGCTGCAGTGGCGGCTTCAGGCGCCACGGCTGTCCTGATCGAAAACTCGCCCGAGGGCAAAGAGATCGCGGGACGACTCGGCATTAAGTTGAACGCCGGAGTCATCACGGATGTCGTTGGTCTGGATGCGGATGGCACCGCTCACAAGTCGGTTCTCGCGGGTTCGTACAACACCACGGCGAAGGCCACCACTCCAGTGTCGGTCTTTTCGGTAAAAGCGAACATCGTCGAAACAGAGCCTGCAGGCGCAGCCACAGCTCCCACGACAGCCAAGGTTGAGGTTCCTGCGGACGCAGCAGCTAATGCGGCCCGGATCTCTTCCCGCACGGAGAAGCCCGCCAGTGGCCGGCCCGACCTCAGCGAGGCCCGGATCGTCGTGGCCGGCGGGCGGGGTGTCGATGGCGACTTTGGCCCCTTGGAAGAACTCGCTGATGCTCTTGGTGCTGCCGTTGGCGCTTCCCGTGCAGCAACAGATGCTGGCTGGATTGGCCACGACGCGCAAGTGGGCCAAACCGGTGTGACTGTCTCTCCGCAGCTGTATATTTCGGCAGGCATCTCAGGAGCAATCCAACAAAAGGCTGGAATGCAGACATCCAAGGTCATTGTGGCCATCAACAAGGATGCAGAGTCTCCTGTCTTTGAGATCGCGGACTTCGGCATCATCGGCGATCTGTTCAAAGTCGTGCCGCAGGCAACAGCTGAGATCAAAAAGCGGAAAGGCTGATCCCTTTGACTTCTGGCGTTCCGTCAGCAAAGAGCCCGTTCAACGCCTCCACGGAGCGTGTTGAGCGGGTGCTTTGTTTTACTGCCCATCCTGACGACATCGACTTTGGAGCTGCAGGAACCATAGCTGCCTGGACTGCTGCGGGCGTTCAGGTCACCTACTGCATCATGACTGACGGCGACGCCGGCGGGTTTGATCCCGTTGACCGGGAACGCATTATCGAACTCCGTGCCACCGAACAGCAACGCGCAGCCGAGTTGGTGGGAGTCGACGACATCCGGTACCTGCACGAACACGACGGCTACCTCGAGCCGACACACAACGTCATCAAGCAGGTTGTGAAGCTCATTCGGGAAATCCGCCCGGACATCGTGTTGACCATGCACCCGGAACGGAACTGGGACCGCCTTCAGAAGAGCCACCCCGACCACCTCGCAGCCGGGGAAGCCGTGACCAGGGCGGTATATCCCGCTGTGGAGAATCCCTTTGCGTACCCTGAGTTGGCTGAGGCCGGACTCGCGGCCTACAAACTGCCCTGGCTCTGGTTTATCTCCAGTCCAGCGGACCGTGAGAACCATTTCGTGGACGTCACCAAGCATGTTGATGCCAAGCTCGATGCGATCCGCATCCACGCGAGCCAGCACCCGGACATCGAGGGGATGGAGCGCGTGGTCCGTGGCATGTTGATGGCCAATGGTGCGCGTGCAGGGCTTCCTGCCGGGACCAGTGCTGAGAGTTTCCACGTGGTGTCCGTCAACGGATCCAGTACTATCGCCGGCTTCTGACATTGCCGATATGTAACCCGTGTCATATGCTGGACCTCGGTTAAATCATATTTATTCGAGGAAGGCAGACTTTGATGGCGAAGACTGCACAGCAACCCGTACTGGTGATTATGGGAGTCTCCGGTTCGGGCAAGTCGACAGTAGCCGGCGTACTGGCCGGAAAGCTTGGATGGGATCTCGCCGAAGGCGACGACCTCCATCCGGAAGCGAATGTGGCCAAGATGCACTCGGGCCAGGCACTCAGCGATGAGGACCGGTGGCCTTGGCTTGGCATCATTGCCGACTGGATCCGGGAACACACCGATGCCGGTACGCCGGCCATCATCACGTGCTCGGCATTGAAGAAGAAGTACCGCGACGTACTCCGGGGCGAAGGGGTTGTCTTTGTTTTCCTGCAAGGGAGCAAAGACAAGATCTCGGACCGGCTCGCGTCGCGGCACGGCCACTTCATGCCGCCGTCGCTCCTGGAGTCCCAGTTTGAAGCACTCGAGGAACCCACGGAAGACGAGAACTATATCTCGCTGTGTGTTTCAGCATCGCCCGCTGAGGAAGCGGACGAAGTCATCGAGCGGCTCGGCTTGCGCCCCGTGGGTGCAGGTTCCGAAGCGAGCGCCACGTGATCGCCGTGGAAACTGCCACGCAGGTACAGGAGTGGACCGGGCACGACACCCAGCTTCTTGTGGTGGCAGCCGTGGGCATTGCACTGATCGTGGTTCTGATCGCAAAGCTGAAACTCCACCCATTCCTGGCGCTGGTGCTGGGCTCGGCGTTTGTCGGCCTCGCCTCGGGCGTGGAACTGGGCAAGGTCATTACCAACTTTGAGGACGGAGTTGGCGGCGTCCTCAAGGAAGTCGGCCTGCTGATTGCCTTGGGCGCAATGCTTGGCAAGTTGCTTGCGGACTCCGGTGGAGCCAACCGGGTAGTGGACACCTTGTTGGCCAAAGCCACCGGCAACAAGATCGTCTGGATGATCACGCTCGTGGCAGTGATCATTGGCCTGCCGATGTTCTTCGAGATCGGTCTTGTGCTCCTGCTTCCCGTGATTGTCCTCGTGACGCAGAGATCCGGGATGAAGCTCATGCGCATCGCGATCCCGGCTTTGGCGGGCCTTTCAGTGCTCCATGGCTTGGTGCCCCCGCACCCGGGACCGCTGATTGCCATCAGCGCTGTGAAAGCCGAATTGGGAACAACACTGGGCCTGGGCATTCTCGTGGCCATTCCCACGGTCATCATTTGTGGGCCGCTTTTCTCCCGGCTGGCTGCGCGTTGGGTCCCGGTGGACGCTCCCGCCGTGGCGGGTGGCATCGACACCCAGCACCGCGCTGACCTCAGCGACGTCAAGCGCCAGCCCTCGTTCCTGGTGACGCTGCTGACCATTATTTTCCCGGTAGTCCTCATGCTGCTCAAGGCTTTGGGTGACATCATCTGGCCGGACGCCGCAACCGCTCCGATGATCAGGATCTTCTTCGATTTCGTGGGCCAGCCCCTGGTGGCCATGACACTGGCCGTACTCGCTGCCATTGTGAGCTTCGGGTACGCAGTGGGATTCACGGGCAGCAAGATCACTGCCAAGCTGGGCGACAGCCTGGGCCCGATCGCAGCAATCCTTCTGATTGTTGGAGCTGGCGGTGGTTTCAAGCAGACATTGATTGGTGCCGGCGTGGGCGACGCCGTCAAGAAGTGGGCGGAAGGGGCCAACATGTCCGTCCTCGTGCTGGGCTTTATTGTGGCGGTGGCGCTCCGCCTCGCCACAGGCTCGGCAACCGTTGCAACCGTGACTGCCGCCGGCATTGTCGCGCCCCTGGCCAGCAGCTTGACCCCAACCCACGCGGCACTGCTCGCCTTGGCGATCGGTGCAGGCTCATTGTTCCTTTCGCACGTGAATGATGCCGGTTTCTGGCTGGTCAAGGAGCTCTTCGGCCTAACAGTCGGGCAGACCTTCAAGACCTGGTCTGTGATGGAGACATTGATGTCCCTGGTTGGGTTCGGCTTCGTGATGCTGTTGTCGCTCGTGTTGTAGCTGCCGGTCAACTGCAGGCAAGAACGACGGCGGCCGCCCCACCTTGGTGGGACGGCCGCCGTCGGACCTTAACCGTTGAAGAAAGGCTTGGCTGACATCAGGCGCTCAGCGGAACCACCAACACAGGCGGCTGCGTGGGTGAGCTTGATCCGCCAGCGGGCTCCACCGTAATGGCTACCGACGAAGCTGAGGACAATCCCTTCACCACTGCCGGCTTGGACAACGTCTCGGCGTCCATAGTGCCCTGCGGCACGGGGGCTGACCCATCCTTCGGCAACGTCCACAACTGGTAGACCTTACCGTCGGGGGCCGGGGCTACGCCGTCCATCAGCACCACAAAGGAGTCCTTGGTGGAGGAAGCTGAAATTGTAGCCGTCCCGCCGCCGGGAACCTGAGCCGTCTTCTTTTGGACATCCTGGGCCTGCAGGACCTGGTTCACGGGATCGTTCTGGCCGGCAACGTACACGCCGACACCTACGCCACCCAAAGCGATGACGGCAGCAGCCGCTGCGCCAACCAGCCATGCGCGTCCCCGCCCGAGGCGGCGTTCTCCGCGCTTGGTCCTGGCGCGGGCCAGTTCGTCGAGGATTGGCTCCGCCTCTACATTAATGCCGGTCCTGGCGGCGGAGTCCATGGCAGATTCCCGGTTGATCCGGTCCATAATGTTGGCGAAGACGGCAGGGGGCGGTTCTTCTTCAGGAGTGAAACCCACCACCAGGGTCTCGCGGGCCTGCCGGACCCGCTCCTGGAACGCTGGACCTTCCGGAGCGTCCTTGACGTATTCGTCAATCAGTGCCCGTTCGGATTCAGTGACGGCGTCCAAGGCATAGATTTCCGCGAGTTCGAGGACACGGCCCTCGGCCAAGTCGGTTGCGATGTCATTGGCGAACATTCTGCGGACAAATCCTCCACCGTTGTTCTCGCTCATTCAGCCCACCCCCAAGCAGGTCTTCAAGCGCAGGAGTCCGTCGCGAATGCGGGACTTGATGGTGGGAACTGCGGCACCGAGGTGCTCAGCGACCTCCCGGTAAGTGAGCCCACCGTAATAGGCAAGGCGGACGGACTCGCGCTGGGTGTCCGTCAAAGTGCCCAGGCACCGGCTGACTGCCTCGGCCTCAAAGTTTGTGTCGGCTTCTTCGGACACGACGTCGCGATCAAGTTCCTGGCTCGCCGCCCCGTATCGGGCTTCGCGGTCTGTGGCCGCCTGGACGGCACGGACGCGATCGATGGCCCGGCGGTGCGCGATGGTCATCAGCCAAGCCAGGGGGCTGCCGGCCGCGGGGTCGAATTTTGCGGCGCCTTGCCAGACCTGGATGAAGACTTCCTGGGTGGCATCCTCACTCAGTTCGGAATCGACCAGGACGCGCCTGGCCATGCCGAAGACGCGTTTGGACGTCAATCGGTAGAACTCGGCAAAGGCCTCTTGGTCGCCAGCTGCAACCAACTCAAGCAGTCCCGCGAGCTGCGGGTTCAGGTCTTTCGCGGTCCCGGAAGTCTCGACGACCGGGGGACCGGGATTGTTGGGGGTGTCCATCACTGTCCAGCATAAGTCGTGCGGTTTGAAACGGGCAGCACGAGGGAGTGGCGCGGCGGTGCAGCTTGCCGTCACTACCCTGGCCTCGAGTGCGCTCATGTGGCTCCCTCATCGAATGTCCAAAGCAGGAATTCATCCTGCATAGGTTATTCGCAGCTGCGGGCGCCGTGGATGGGCTACACCTTGGCGCCGGCAAATCCGTTCTGGCGCCACGCCTCGAAAACGGCGATGGACGCGGCGTTTGCCAGGTTCAGTGAACGCAGGGAAGGCCGCATCGGGAGCCGCACCCGGGCAGTGACGTGCGAATCCTTCTTCAGCCAATCCGGGAGCCCGACAGATTCAGGGCCGAACATCAGTACGTCACCCTCACGGTAGTTGATATCCGTGTAGGACGTTTCGCCGTCGGACGTAAACGCAAACACACGCTCAGGCTGCAGGGCTGCCCATGCCGCGTTGATGTCCTTATGGACCGTGACGACGGCGAGATCGTGGTAGTCCAGGCCCGCCCGGCGCAGCTTGGCATCGGAAAAGTCAAAGCCCAGAGGCTCCACCAGATGGAGTTCGGCGCCGGTGATGGCGGCCAAACGAATGGCGTTGCCCGTATTGCCCGGGATTTCTGGAGTGTGGAAGAGGATGCGGAACACCGTCCCATCCTAGCCAGTCCCGTCCCAGCCAGTCCCATTGCGTTGGCTTCATTCTGAGCCACCCAGTGCCGGCGAAAGCAAGATGTCAGTGCATGCCGCGGAGCAAGCGGGCAAGAACTGGAACCACCACCGTGTTGGGTGCTGGTCCTGAAGCAACGAACTGCTTCAAACCGCGGACCAATCCTGCACCATTGACCATCTCAACCGCGTTATGGCTGGACTGTCCTTTGCCGTACTGGTCAATGACCGGTTCGTGCAGGTTGCCGTCAGGACTGTGCAGGACCACCCAGCCGGTGACGTTCAACTCAGGGAAGAGGTCCTGCATGTGGCGGACAATGTGGGCCAGTTGCGGCGGAGCCACAGACCGGCCGCCGTGGCGCAGCGAATTGCCGTCCCACGCGTAGGCGCCCTTGGGCAACAGCATGGAACCAACCAACGCCAGCCGGTAGCCGGAAAGCACCGCGTGGTCGATGTGGTTGTTGTCAGAGGGGGAGCGGAGCCCATTGATGAGCCTTGCGGCGGGGATGGCGGGCAGGACCTGCCTGCTGATGAGCTGAACCGTACGCATCTCGCGCTGGATGCGCGCTTCGGCACCGAATATGCCACGTTTTCGCGGCAATCCATGGACCTGTTGGGCGGCTTCCGCTTTTGAAATGAGCGGAACCTCCAGCGGGTCATCAAAGGCCGGAACGTAAACGGGCGGATCGCCTGCCGTGTTGCGCTGGGCCTGCGGACGCCTGACCCCGGCACTGGTGGCCGGACCGGGCGCAGATGCACCCGTATAGTCTCCCGGACGCGGTTGGCTGCGTCCGGAAGCGCCGCTGGCATACCTGCGGTCATACTCGGCCCGCCGCTTCGGATCAATCAGGGTCTCATACGCGAGCGTTACGCGACGGAACATTTCGGCCTCGCCGCCGTGATCGGGGTGGGCCATCCGGGCGGCCTTCCGATAGGCCACCTTGATCTCCTTGTCAGTCGCAGTGACGGACACGCGAAGAACCTGATAGTGGGAACTGCTGCCCTCGGCCAAGCACAGGCCCTTCTCTAGGATGGTGGTCCGCTCCACTCGCGGGGCGGTATGGCCAGTTTATCCAGCCACTATGAGAACGTCGGCAGCGGGCGCGGTGGTTCCCGGCTGGCATAATTCAGCAGGTGAATCCTCCGGCGCCCAAGAATCCCACGCACTCGGCGGAGAAGATCGCCCTTGCCATAAATCCAACAGCATCGTTCGGCCGTCGCGGCCTCGCCGGGGACGAGGCGGCAGCCTCCCTTCGCGCTGGCGGTTGTGACGTCGTCGTGCTGGAAGCAGGAAGCTATGACGACCTCCGAACCCTGGTTGATGAGGCCATAACTGCAGGCATCAGTGCGCTGGTTGTGGTGGGCGGGGACGGCATGGTCCATTTGGGTGTCAATGCGCTCGCCGGAAAGGACGTTCCCCTGGGAATTGTTCCCGCTGGCACTGGCAATGATGTTGCCAGATTGCTGGGCTTGCCACTCACGGACACGAAGGCGGCGTGCGATCGTTTGCTGGCGTCAATGCCATCGGGCGGGCGGAAGATCGACGCCGGACGCGTCACCGCAGGCGGCCGAAGCAGCTATTTTGCGGGGGTCCTGTCTGCTGGATTTGACGCTGCCGTCAATGAGAGGGCGAACTCGTGGCGTTGGCCCAAGGGAAAGAGCCGTTACAACCTGGCGATGCTCCGGGAACTCGGTTCCTTCCGGCGTATCGAATACACAGTGACGGCCGACGGCGGGCAGTGGCGCCAACCGGCGTTGCTGATTTCCGTGGCGAACGGCCAATCGATCGGCGGCGGGATGAGAATAACGCCCGATGCTTTACCCGACGACGGGTGGCTGGATTTGTTTATCGTCAAGCCGTTATCGCGGCTGAATTTCCTGGCAGTGTTTCCCAAGGTGTTCGCCGGCAAACACCTTGGCCATCCGGCCGTGGAGATCCGCCGGGTCCGGAAGGTGCGGCTGGAGGCAGAAGGCGTTGTGGCTTACGCCGACGGCGAGCGCGTGGGCAGGTTGCCTGTGGAGGTCGAGGTTGTGCCCGGGGGTCTGCGCGTCCTTGCATAGTTGAACTGTCCGGAGCCGTTTGACCAGTCTGAGGTCCGCCGGCCACGGTCCGCTGTGGCGGGAGGTTAGACTCGATCGCGGCAGACGTGGCTGGCCGGCAAAAGAAAGGATCGCCAATGACGCGGGGTGTTGGACGACGGCAGTTCCGGGCGTTGGTGGGCGCTGTACCTGGTTTGGGCGTCGTGCCTGCTGTGGCTGCTTTGGGTGCGCTGCTTGCCGGATGCAGTGTGAACGTGCCTGACCCCGCAGCACCGAAGCCTTCACCTTCGGAGTCGACGCTTTCCACCCCAACCATCACGCCCGGACACGATGCTGAGGCTCTCGCCGCGAGGGACCTGCCCTTGGACGCGGGAGGAACTTTGGCGCCCGGAGACCCGGTATTAGTGTCAAGCCGCCTGGAGGAGGCGCCAGGATGGTCCGTTGTGCACTCCGGCTTGCAAGGTGAAACCCGGTACGCAAAGACAGATGGGTGCGCGGTGGTTGTCCGGGTCAGCGTTAACCAGGGGCCATTGGTAGTGCCGGGGGATGACGCCGCGTCCACGAAGGAACTGTTCCGTTACGTGGATCCAGGCATCGCTGTGGACAAGCTAACGCCGGCCTCATTGCGGTGGGGCCAGGATTCGGGCAAGCCGGAGCATAGCGTGGAATTATTGGCCTTGGAATCAGCTCCGGCTTCCGGCGGTGTCGCTTCCGTGGTCCTTGCCAGGCTTTTCAGCAGCCCGGCTTCCTCTGTTTACATATCGGTTGCTTGTCCGGATAGCGGGACCCTGGCCAAGGCCAGGGCTGAGGTCCAGTCCCGGTTGGCCGTGGTCCCACCAGCCTGAGAGTTATTTCTTGAACGCGGTGGCCAGGCGGTTCAACGCGAGTGCTCCCACCAGCAGGCCGAAGTCCCTCAGCGCTACGTCGAAGAACGAGCCAAGCACCAGCAGGTTGACGATGATGCCGAGCAGCCAGGCTGCGACAACGAGGGATCCCCAGCGTGGCCGCAGGGCGACGAGGATGCCGGCGATAATTTCGATGACTCCCACGCCGTACATGAAGGTCTGGGCTGAAACAGGTACCACGGCGGTGGCTGCGGGCGCCAAGTAGACAGTCCAGTCCACCAGGAGGTTGCTGAATTTATCGAGCCCGAAAATGATCGGGGCAATCGTGAAGACCGTCCTCAGGAGGAGAAAGGCCTGCCGGGAAGGGTCCCGGAGGTCGCTGTGGCTGGACTTCGGGCTCATGTGGGTGGTTGCGGCTTCCATGACGCATTCCTTTCTAAAAATAGGTAACTTGATTTTAGATCCGAGTCGAAGTTTAAGCAACGAATCTTGTTTTTAGAGATATTCTGACTGTATGACCACTGCACGCCACTCTTGGCTCCAAAGGATCTCGGCGATCGCCTCCTTGGACGACGACAACCGCAGGGTGTTGTTCGCCTACGTGCGCGGCGCCGCAGATGCGGTCGGTCGGGACGAAGCGGCCCGTGCCCTCGGTATTCCCCGAAGCACGGCCTCCTTCCATCTGGATCGTTTGGTGAAGGACGGAGTCTTGCAGGTGGAGTTCAGAAAGTCCTCTGACAAAGCCGGGCCTGGTTCGGGTCGGCCTGCCAAGCTCTACCGCCCGGCCATGGATGAGGTTGGTGCCTCTGTCCCTGAGCGCCAGTACGATCTCGCCGGGGATCTGATGGCTACGGCTATCACGCGTTCCCTGAAAGGGGAACTTCCCGTGCGGGACGCTTTGCTGGATGTTGCGGGCCGCAAGGGCCAGGAAGCGGGCCGGCCCGGCGATTTCCTGGGTGCTTTGGCGGACCTCGGCTATGAGCCAATGGCTGATGACGCGGGAGGGTACCGACTGCTTAACTGTCCGTTCCATCGGCTTTCGCAGGATCATGAGGAGGTGGTCTGCGCCATGAACGGCGCGTTCCTCAAGGGCGCGGCCACCGCATCCGGTCTTAGTGCTGACAACGTCCTTCCGGAACCTGGCCCTGGCCATTGCTGTGCCCGGATCGGCAGCTTGGAACCAGGCCCAAAAACCTGACCCCGGACCTGACGCTGACGCCGCCGGTAGAATTGCAACGTGCCTGTATACCTCGACCACGCCGCCACCACCCCCATGTCGGCCCAAGCCCTTGCCGTCATGACGCGCGAGCTGGCGCGGACCGGCAACCCGTCCTCCCTCCATGGAGCCGGGCGGCGGGCACGGCGCGCGGTGGAAGATGCGCGCGAAACGTTGGCGGCGGCCGCCGGGGCCCACCCTTCCGAGGTAATTTTCACCTCGGGTGGGACTGAGGCCGACAACCTGGCCGTCAAGGGCCTTTTCTGGGCCCGCCATGACGAAAACCCCCGCCGGACCCGTATCCTGTGCTCCGCCGTCGAACATCATGCGGTCATGGACACAGTGGAGTGGCTTGAGCGTCATGAGGGAGCCGAGGCCGTGTGGTTGCCGGTCGATGCCCAGGGTGCGGTGCGACTTGATGCCGTGCAGCGCGAACTGGAACGTGACCCCGACTCCGTTGCGCTTGTCACGGTGATGTGGGCCAATAACGAAGTGGGCACCATTCAGCCCGTTGCAGAGATAGTGGAACTGGCTGGCCGATACGGGATTCCGGTGCACTCGGATGCGGTCCAGGCCTTCGGTTCCGTTCCGGTCGATTTCCGGGCTTCCGGGCTCGCTGCAATGTCAGTCTCGGGGCATAAACTCGGCGGGCCCGTCGGCGTTGGCGCGTTGTTCCTCGGACGCGCGATCAAGTTGACTCCGGTTCAACATGGCGGCGGGCAGGAGCGCGATGTGCGCTCGGGAACGCTGGACACTCCGGCTATTGCTGCCTTTGCGGCAGCTGCGGAGGCCGTTACAGGTAGCCTGGCCGCTGAGGGCGAGCGCATCAGCGGGCTGCGCGACCGTCTCATTGCCGGGGTTCGGCAGGCTGTTCCTGATGCTGTGCTCCGTGGGGCACCTGGGGAAGGCCGACTGCCCGGCAACGCCCACTTCACTTTTCCTGGGTGCGAGGGAGATTCGCTCCTGTTTCTTCTGGACCTCGCAGGCGTTGAGTCATCTACCGGTTCGGCCTGCACCGCGGGGGTGCCCCGTCCCTCCCACGTCCTCCTGGCCATGGGGCTGGATGAAGACACTGCCCGTGGTGCTCAACGTTTCACGCTGGGGCACAGCTCAACAGAAGCCGATGTTGAGGCACTGCTTAAGGCGCTGCCGGAGGCCTGTTCGCGGGCTCGGCAAGCAGGCATGGCCGGTCATGAATCCAGCATCCAGACAGCGGCAACGGTGGCGCGGCGAGGGCCAACGGAGTTTTAGCGCCGGGTTTCACTCGTGGGGCAACAGTTCCTCAAGGGGAACGTCGGCATCTGTCAGACGGGTTATGTCTACGGGCACCCGGCCGGAAATCAGCGCCTTGATGGGCTTCTGCACGCGGCGCATATTCACGCTCATTCCGGCCACCACTTCGCCCTGCTCCTTCTGGCCATCGCGCATCCAGAACGCGATGAAACTGCCGTCATCGAGCGAGCCGCGAATCACGGGCTCCACCCCGGAGGTCAGCGAAGGGAAACCCGAGTACTCCATGCTGAGCGTGAACTGATCCGTATAGAAATACGGCACAACATCCAGGGCGGCATTTTGGTCCAGCATCGTCTTTGCGGCCACTTTGCCGCCATTGAGTGCATTCGCCCAATGCTCACTGCGATGGTGCTCGCCGGTGAAGGGATGCAGGGCGTTGGCAACGTCACCTGCTGCCAGGATGTCCGGGGCGCTGCTGCGAAGAGCGGAATCCACCAGGACTCCGTTGTCCAGGCTTAGCCCTGCTGTTTCTGCCAACGATGTGTCGGGCACCACCCCCACTGCAATGATGACGATATCCGCGGGTAGGACTTCTCCCGCGTTGGTTCGGACTCCGGAGACATGGCCATCATTCCCCTCGATGGCAGAAGCGCTCGCAGGTAGCCTGAAGCTGACGCCGTTCTCTTCGTGGAGTGCCCGGAAGTAGTTGCCCAGTTCAGGGCCGATGGCGGCACTAAGTGGAATCTCTTCCAAGCCGAGCAGGACCACATCATTGCCGTAACTGCGGGCAGCCGCGGCCAGCTCCATGCCGATCCACCCGGAACCCACCATGACCACATGCTTGCCTCCGTCCCTGAGCAGGGACTGCAGGCGCAGGCTGTCCTCAAAGGTCCTGAAAGTCATCACGCCCTCCAGGTCAATGCCGGGAAGCGGGATGCGCCGGGGTTGCGCCCCGGTGGCTATCAGCAGTTTGGCGTAGTCAAGGGTCCGGCCGTCCTGAAGGGTTACGGTTCGGTTCCCGGCATCGATGCCCATTGCAGGGTTGCCCAAAAGCAGTTCGACGTCGTTTTCTTCGTACCAGCCGGCTGGCACCACCGGAACGCTATCTTCGTCGGCCTTGCCCAGAAGGAACTCCTTGGACAGGGGCGGCCGAAGGTAAGGGATCCGCTCCTCGGATGCCAGGAGGGTAACGGGTCCAGCAAAGCCTTCTGAGCGAAGGGTTTTTGCTGCGGTTGCACCGGCCAGGCCGCCGCCGGCGATGAGCATTCGTTCATGCGTCATTTCAGCCCACCTTTTGTCTTTGCCTTTCTAAAACAACTTACTTTGACTTTAGATTTCGTCCTATGGCCAGTCAAGGGATTTAGCGCGCACATTGGTGCGGGAGCTAGAATAGTTGGGCGTGCCGGCTCGCCTCAGCCGGATTCAATAGCAAAACCCCTAAACCACGGAAAGCCAGCATGCGAGTACTTGCAGCAATGAGCGGCGGAGTCGACTCCGCCGTGGCCGCCGCCCGCGCCGTCGAGGCCGGACACGACGTCGTCGGAGTCCACCTTGCGTTGTCGCGCATGCCCGGCACCCTTCGCACCGGAAGCCGGGGCTGCTGCACCATCGAAGACTCCCGCGATGCATGGCGCGCCTGTGATGTCCTAGGGATTCCCTACTATGTTTGGGACTTCTCCGAACGCTTCAAGGAAGATGTCGTCCAGGACTTCATCGACGAATATGCTGCAGGACGCACCCCGAATCCGTGCATGCGTTGCAACGAGCGCATCAAGTTTGCTGCCTTGCTGGAAAAGGCCATTGCCCTGGGGTTTGACGCTGTATGCACCGGGCACTACGCCAAAGTCATCGAAGACGCCGACGGCAACCGTGAACTGCATCGGGCGGCGGACTGGGCCAAGGACCAAAGCTATGTCCTGGGCGTACTGACCCATGAGCAGCTTAAGCACTCCATGTTCCCGCTTGCGGACACTCCTTCCAAGGCCGAGGTAAGGGCTGAGGCCGAAAGGCGGGGTTTGTCGGTGGCAAACAAGCCGGATAGCCACGATATTTGCTTCATCTCCGATGGAGATACGCGTGGTTGGCTGGCCGAGAAAATCGAAATGACAACTGGCGACATCGTGGACGAAACCGGCACGAAGGTAGGCGAGCACCCTGGTGCCAACGCCTTCACCGTCGGCCAGCGCCGGGGACTGAAGCTGGGCACGCCGGCTTCCGATGGTAAGCCCCGGTTTGTCCTGGAAATCCGTCCGAAGGAAAACAAGGTGGTTGTGGGGCCGGAAGCGCTCCTTGCCATCGATGAAATCCGCGGCATCAAGGTGTCATGGGCTGGCCTGCCCATCTCCGAGGTTGATACGGGTGCAGAATTCGAGTGCCACGCCCAGGTGCGGGCACATGGTGATCCCGTTCCGGCCCGTGCACACATTGAGCCGGTTGCCGATGAAGAGGGTGTTGAGCGGGCCGAACTCGTGGTCACCCTGACCGAACCGCTACGGGGAGTGGCGCCTGGCCAGACCGTCGTGCTGTATCAGGGCACCCGGGTACTGGGACAGGCAACCATCGACGCCGCACGTTCCCTGCAGAGGGCAGTTCTTTAGCTGTCACCGGATTATTGCCTCCGAGTTTGAGGGCCCCCATACTGGCCTAAGCAGCGCAACCGCTGCGGTGTGTTGGGGTCCGCATTCGAAGATGGCGATGGCTGTGGCATTTCCAAAGAAGAGCCCGGGAGACATCAAAGCAGGGCAGATGGTCTCCGTGACGGTCCTTGCAGAGGGGCCGATAGGCAGCGGCGGGGCTCCACCGCTGACAGCCCAGGTACGGATACCCGTAGAGCGGCTCCGGCGTGGCCCCACTGGACACCGCTACGCGATCCACATCCGGAAGTGGCGCGGCACCAATGTGTCTCCAGTAACCCTGACTCGCCAAGGCGACCCCTGGCAACTGGTTTCAGAAGCTCCGCCCACGGACCTCCGCGAACTCCTGGACGATACCCGTTTCCTCGCCCAGCACGTCTACGGCGTGGCCATGAGCACCCTGGAGATCTTCGAATCCACGCTCGGCCGGCGAATGCCCTGGAATCCGGAGGGGCGGGTGGTCCTGAAGGCAAGGGATCGTGTCACAGCCATCGATACCGGATATGAGCGCGGTACCAACACCATACGCTTCGGCTCCGTGGACCGCATGGGCTACAAAGTACCCACTGCGCTGTTCAGGGACATTGTTGCCCACGAAGTCACCCACGCGATCCTGGACGGCTTCCGGCCTGCGTGGGCGGACCAGCTGGCCACCATGGAGCAACTTGCCATGCACGAGGCACTGGCAGACCTGGTGGCCATACTGTCGGTGTTTTCATCCCGTGAGGTGGTCTTCCGGCAACTTGAAGCTGCCGGGGAAGGGTTTGAGGCAGGGCAGGTGGTGGACGACGCGATCCTGATAAGGTCCCTCTTTGACTTTGCGAGGGACCTTTTCGCCCGTGGTCCGTTGAGGGAACCATTTGTTGGCGCCGTTCCTGAGGGTTGGCAAACCATGCCGGACCCGCACGCCCGCGGAGCTGTGGTGGTCGGGGCAGTACTCAGGGCCGTCCAGCGGTTGTGGTCGGAAAGAAACGCCCGTTTTGGGGACAACCAAAGCCTTCAGCAGAAAGCCGAATCCGGTTCCATTGTGGCTATGAGGGTCCTGCGCATGGTGATCAGGGGCCTTTCCTATATGCCACCCGTGGACGTTACTTGGCGGGATCTCCTACGTGGCATCATTGCCGCAGACCTGGACATGGTCCCGGAAGACACCTACGGCTATCGGGACGCCCTCCAAACGGAATTCTCTGCCATAGGGATCCGCCGGGTGTCGCTGAACAACATCAGCGGGGTGGATAACTACCAGGGGCTTCGCTATCCCATCCGACTGTCGGCCCTGGGGTCAGACCCCCAGGAAGTCCAACGCTTCGTGTGGGAAAACCCGAGGCTCCTGGACGCGGCCCGGCTGGAGCGGCGCACTCCACTGAGCTCCACGCGGGTGCGCACGTCCGAACGCGTGTCACCGGACGGCTTCATCATCTCCGAAATCGGGGCATCATTCATTCAAACGGTGCGGATGAGCCGCAAGGAGGCCTATGTCCGCCTTGGCTTGAAGACGCGGCGGGATTTCGTGGATGTCCGTGGAGGAGGAATCCTCAGATTCGACGCCGGTGGCCGCCTGGTCTATGCCGCGCTCAAACCAGTAATGGACCGGGAGCGGCAGGGGATGCTGTTTGGTTCCGATCAACAGCACGACGTCGAGGAAGCCGCATCTTCCGGTGCCAGGCACAAGTTCCACGGCACAGGGGAATAGGTACGGGGGAATAGGCCCGGCGGCATAGGCGCGGGCGATAGCTGATGCCCCGGGGGTGACGCCAACGGAAGGTTAGCTGCCCCAGGCAGCCTTGCGTGCCGCCGTCGTGCCTTCCAATTGGGCGATTTGATCAAAACCGCCGCCTTTGAGCGCTTTGCTCACCAGCTTCAGGACTTCCGCACGCACTGCTGTGCCGTTGCCCTGCAGGGCCTTGACGAAATGATAGGTGAAGGCTCCGTTGTAGCGGCCCTCGATCAGGGCGTCCGCAGCAGTCTGGTCAGATCGGCAGGCTGCCATCAGCACAGGCTTGGACAGTGTGGCTGATTTCACCAAATCGCGAAGGGTGCGGGCGTCGCTGAACTCGTTCGCGATCGCGGCCCGGGGTGTTGGGGCAGGCAGGAAACGCGGGCGTCTGCCCGGCAAGAGGTCCAGGGACTTCAGTCCAGTGCCGCTGTGGCAGGTGTCCAGGACGACGTCCATGAGGACACCCTCCGGCAGACGCCCGAAGAGCGTGGCCAACTCGTCGTCACTGATCACTGTCTCCGGGTCCCAGGAGTCGCCGGCGTTGTTGATGTCATAGCAGGCAAAGGCCTCGTCCAGCCGATCCACCTCATCGCCGCTGGTATCGGGTATCTGCGTGCCATGGCTGGAGAAGGTGAAGACAATATGGTTGGACGCTCCCTCCACCGCGCTGTCGACCAACTTGTTGAGTTCGGCCATTACGGACTTTTTGGTGGCCTTGGCATCCCTTAGGACCTTGATGCTGGAGGAAGCGAAACCGTACTGCGCCCCAAGGAGGGCGGCCAGGTCTTCAGCGTCATTAACGCAACCGTGAAGCCAGCTCGATTCGGGTAAATACTTGAACTTGTTGATCCCCACACAGAGGGCTGTCTTGCTCATGTTCCCGTCCTTAGGACTGGTCCTTGCACCAATTACCTCGGCGGCCCCCTGAACCGCCGCCTGGATGCTGTCCACGGCCGTGTTCTGCCTGTCCGTGATCCAGCGCTTATCAACTCGGAATAAAGATATTCCGGCGCTTCTTCAGGGGCAATGCCTTAGCGTCCCCTGGAAAACCTACTGGTTGGTAAATATTGTGTCTCGAATCACAAAATCAAGGGCCCCGGGGCGCGGAAGTCTGATTGAATCGTGGAATCAAGAGTGCGCTCCGTCACAAATATCCCACGGCGGTTCGCCTAATCCATCGAACAGAAGGTTCACAGATGGCACTGAAGAAGAAGGCCCTGCATGGCGTTATCGCGCTGGCGGGCGTTTCCGCCCTCGCTTTGACTGCATGCACGGGCCCCTCCGGCGGCGGTTCATCGTCCGCCCCGGCTGCCGGCGGCCCGATCGCCTACGGCACCACAGACAAAGTCACCGCATTGGACCCGGCAGGATCCTACGACAATGGTTCATTCATGGTGATGAACCAGATTTACTCGTTCCTGCTGAACTCCAAGCCAGGCGGTGCAGAACCGGTCCCGGACCTTGCGGAGTCGTCGTCGTTCACGGCACCTACCGAATACACCGTCAAGCTCAAGTCCGGTCTGAAATGGGCCAATGGACACACGCTGGATTCAAAGGATGTCAAGTTCTCCTTTGACCGCCAGGTCGCCATCAACGACCCCTCCGGCCCGGCGTCGTTGCTGGCCAACATTGTGAGCGTGACCACCCCGGATGCCAACACGGTGGTGTTCAAGTCGAAGCTGGCCAACGACCAGACCGTCCCGTTTATCCTCAGCAGCCCAGCTGCGCCGATTGTGGACGATGAAGTCTTCCCCGCGGACAAGGTCCTTCCTGACGACGAGATCATCAAGGCCAAAGCGTTCTACGGGCAGTACACGATCGATAGCTACAAGAAGAATGAACTGGTCAGCCTGAAGGCATTCCCCGACTACAAGGGTGTCCTTGGCAAGCCGGCCAATGACGCCGCCACGATCAAGTACTACGCCAGCCCTACGAACCTGAAGCTGGATATCCAGCAGGGCAACCTCGATGTGGCGTTCCGCAGCCTGAGTGCCACCGATGTTGACGACCTCAAGAAGGATTCCAAGGTCAAGGTTCTGGTCGGTCCAGGTGGCGAGATCCGCTACATCACGTTCAACTTCGACACCATGCCTTTCGGCACCAAGGCGCCGGGCGCAGATCCGGCAAAGGCCCTGGCGGTCCGGCAAGCAATAGCCAACCTTGTCGATCGCCAGGCGATTGCGGACCAGGTCTACAAGGGCACCTACCTGCCGCTGTACTCCAACGTTCCGAGCGGATTCCTGGGCGCCAACGAGTCGTTCAAGGATGCCTACGGCGACGCAGGAAAGCCAAGCCTCGACAAGGCCAAGAAGGTGCTGGCAGACGCCGGAATCACTGAAAAAGTGGCCCTGAACCTGCAGTACAACCCGGACCACTACGGTGGGTCGTCGGGTGACGAATACGCCATGGTCAAGGAGCAGCTGGAGAAGTCCGGGCTGTTCACGGTGAACCTGCAGTCCACCGAATGGGTCACGTATACCAAGGCCAGCCGCGCCGATGAGTACCCGCTGTTCCAATTCGGTTGGTTCCCGGACTTCAGTGACGCTGACAACTACTTGACGCCGTTCTTCCCCAAGGGCGGCTTCCTGAACAACCACTACAACAACGATGCTGTGAACGAGCTCATCAACAAGGAGCTTACAGAGGCAGACAAGTCGGCCCGTGAAACCGCCATCAAGGACGTCCAAAACGCCCTTGCGAAGGACATTTCCACACTGCCGCTGCTTCAGGGCGCACAGGTGGCGGTGGTCGGAAGTGGTGTCAACGGTGTCGACAAGACACTGGACGCTTCATTCAAGTTCCGCCTCGGGACTGTTTCCAAGTAACCACACCATGTGATGGAAAGGGGCGGGACACTGATCCGGTGTCCCGCCTCCTTTGCTGACCACGATCGTGGCCGGCATGCATGAGCCAATCCCGCGCAATCCACGGGCAGGAAATACAGGTAACAATGACAACACTTATAGAGGTACCCGAGGCCGAGCCCGGAATAGTAGCTCCCAAGAGCAAGTCCAAGGCCGGGGGAGGCCTTGGAAAATACATCGTGATCCGGTTCTTCCTGATCATCCCCACCGTCTTCATTCTGGTGACGCTGGTCTTCTTCTTGATGCGGGTCATTGGAGATCCCATCACAGCTGCCCAAGGCGGACGCCTCCCACCGGATGTACTGGCCCAGCGAATCCACGATGCCGGCTATGACCGCCCGGTTCTGATCCAGTACTTTGAATACCTCGGCCAACTCATCACCGGCAACTTTGGCTCGACGATCACTGATCGTCGACCAGTCGTGGAGGTACTCACTACCTTTGGTGCCGCAACGCTGGAGCTGTCGATCAACGCATTGATCGTGGCGCTCGCAGTCGGTATCCCGTTCGGACTCATCGCCGCCCAATACCGCGACAAGAGCTCCGACGCCGTCCTGCGGTTCTTCGCAATCCTCTGTTATGCCACCCCCGTGTTCTTCTCCGGCCTGCTTCTCAAACTGACATTTTCGGTGTGGCTCGGATGGTTCCCCGTAGCAGGACGCGCCTCCACCCGCACGGAACTGACCATGAGCACCTTGGGAGCGCCATCAGGCATCTACTGGCTGGATGCGCTCCGCAGCGGCAACTTCGCTGCTCTTGGAGATGTTGCATCCCACGCTGTCCTGCCGGCCGTGGCCCTTGGTTTGCTGACCGCAGGGGTCTTCCTGCGGCTGGTACGGACAAACGTCATTGGCACACTGGGAAAGGACTACATTGAGGCCGGCCGTTCCCGGGGCGTTAGTGAGTTCCGGCTGGTGACCAAACACGCCTACAAGCCTGCACTGATCCCCATCATCACTGTCATGGGCCTGCAAATTGCGCTCATGCTCGGCGGTGCCATCCTGACCGAGACAACCTTCGAGTGGAAGGGCCTGGGGTACCAGTTGGTGCAGTACCTGAATGCCCGTGACTTTGTGGCTGTCCAAGGCATTGTCGTGCTGCTGGCCATCATCGTCGCCGTGACCAACTTCATCGTGGACATCATTGCCGCGCTCATCGATCCCCGAGTGAGGTACTGACCATGAGCACTCCTTCACTGACTGCTCCCAAGCAGCCCCTCTTCTTCCGGCTTCCGGTGGTGTCCCACCTCAGGAAAAGCGTTGGCCTCCAGCGGGGCATGCTGGTGGTGGGCGTCGTTCTCAGCGGGTTGTTCCTGCTGACAAGCATTTTCGCCCCGCTTCTGGCCCCCTACGGCTACTCCCAACTCAGCGATGCGTCCGGTTCCTTCCCCACCCAGCAGGCACCGGGCGCCAAGCACCTCCTTGGCACCACTGTGGGCGGCTATGACGTCCTGTCCCGCGTCCTGTGGGGATCCCAGACGGCCGTGACCGTCATCATCGTGTCCGTGGCGATGTCACTTTTCCTCGGCGTCGCACTGGGCCTGCTCAGCGGCTACTTCGGCGGCTGGCTGGACAGGATCCTTGTAGTAGTAGCGGACGCCATCTATGCGTTCCCCACCCTGCTTTTGGCAATAGTCATCTCGATCGTGATCAGCCGTGGCCAGTCCAGTTTCTGGGGCGGTATTTTCTCCTGTGCGTTCTCGATCACCGTCGTGTTCGTGCCCCAATATTTCCGGGTCATCCGCGCCGAAACCATCCGGCTCAAGGCTGAGCCATTCGTCGAGTCGGCCAAGGTACTGGGTGCGTCCAGCCTGCGTATCATCGGACGGCACATCTTTAAAAACGCAACGCGGACCCTGCCCCTGATGTTCACGCTCAATGCCTCCGAAGCGATCCTTACGCTTGCAGGCCTTGGCTTCCTGGGCTTTGGCATCGAGCCAACATCCGCTGCGGAGTGGGGCTTTGACCTGAACAAGGCGCTTGCCGATACCTCTTCGGGTATCTGGTGGACGGGTGTCTTCCCTGGCATCGCAATCGTGCTGACAGTCCTGGGCCTGACGCTGGTTGGCGAAAGCATCAACGACCTCAACGATCCGCGGATCCGTGGCCGCAAGCGCGCAGGCGCCACGAAAACCCCTGCAACCCCTACACCTTCAGAGGCAGGTAAGCCATGACCACCAACCTCGGAAACATTTCCGACGCCGCGGCCCCCAGCGAACCCGTCCTCACCATTGACCGGCTCAAAGTCACCTTCGCCACGGACGGCGGGGACGTCTATGCCGTGAAGGATGTCAGCCTGGACGTCAAAGCCGGGGAAGTAGTGGCGATCGTGGGGGAGTCCGGCTCCGGCAAGACCGTGACGGCCAAGACCATCCTTGGGCTGCTTCCGGAAACCGCCATCAGTTCCGGCGCCGTGGTGATCAATGGAAGCAACGTGATCAGTGTCAGCAAATCCGCACTGCGAAGGATCCGAGGCCGCGACGTAGCGATGGTCTTCCAGGAACCCTCCACCGCTTTGAACCCTGTGTTCACGGTGGGCTGGCAAATTGCCGAAGGGATCCGTGCGCACGCCAAGGATGGCCACCGCGTTTCTGCAAAGCAAGCCAAGGAACGGGCCACGGAAGCCCTGCGAAAGGTGGGTATTCCGGACCCCGAAACCCGGGTCAACTACTACCCACACCAGTTTTCCGGCGGGCAAAAGCAGCGCGTGGTGATTGCCGCGGCATTGGCACTGAACCCGGGCCTGATTGTGGCCGATGAACCAACGACAGCCCTGGACGTGACGGTACAGGCGGAAATCCTGCAATTACTCCGTGACTTGCGGGATAACTACGGCACATCCATCGTCTTGATTACCCACAACATGGGCGTAGTGGCCGACCTCGCTGACCGCGTGGTGGTCATGTACCAAGGCGATGTGGTGGAGGAAGCGCCCTCGAGGGTGTTGTTCGCGGAGCCGAAGCAGGACTACACGAAAAAGCTCCTTGCAGCGGTCCCGCACCTGGGCCGGAACTCCGCCTCCGAAGGCGCCCGTGGCCGGTTGCATCAGGACGGCAAGGTCCTCGTCGAGGCGAAGAACCTCACCGTTGAGTACCCGGGCCGGTTTGGACGCCATGGCTTCAAAGCCGTGGACAACGTCACCTTTACGGTCTCGGAGAACGAGGTTTTTGGCTTGGTGGGCGAGTCCGGTTCCGGAAAGTCCACCATTGGCCGGGCAATCGCAGGCCTGAACAGGACAACGGGCGGCAGTCTCAAAGTCCTTGGCTACGAGATGCTGGACTTCAAGGAGCGCACTTTCCGTCCGCTGCGGAAGGAGATCGGCTTTGTTTTCCAGGACCCTGCCGCCTCCTTTAACCCGCATCTCACCATCGGCGAGTGCGTGGCTGAGCCGCTGATTATCCACACGAAGCCCAGCGCGGCTGAGGCGCGGAAAAAGGTAGGCGAGCTGCTCGAGTCGGTCCAGCTGCCGGCGTCGTATGCGCAACGCTACCCGCACGAGCTGTCCGGTGGACAGCGGCAGCGCGCCTCTCTTGCGAGGTCGTTGGCGCTCAACCCACGCCTGCTGATTGCCGACGAACCAACCTCCGCGCTGGACGTCTCAGTGCAGGCCAAGGTTCTGGACTTGTTCAAGGACATCCAGGAGCAGTTCGGCTTCGCGGCCCTTTTCATCAGCCACGACCTCGCGGTGGTGGACATGTTGTCGCACTGGGTTGGCGTGCTGTACAAGGGACAGTTGGTGGAGCAGGGCATCGGCAACCATGTGATGAGCTCGCCCCAGCACGACTACACCAAGCGGCTGATCGCTTCCTTGCCGGTTCCGGACCCAGACGAACAGGCGCGACGCCGGGAAGCCCACCGCGCGCTGTTGGGCGGCTAGTCCCAAAGGCCCGCACTGAGAAAGCCCGGCACTGAGTTAGCCCGGCGCTGAGAAAGTCCGGATGATGCACCGAAGGCCCGTTTCCCACGCTGGGGAGCGGGCCTTTAGTGTCTCCATTGCGGAGGGTGGTTCCTGAGCTATTCCGAGACGATAGCGATGTTGAACATCTTTCCCTTCGGCTGCTGCATGAAGATCCTTAGCCATAAGGGCAGCCACATTTCCATGCCACGGGCAGCGTCGAGTCCGCCAAGGTCCCTGATGTGCTCGGGCGCCCAACCAAACTCCTGCAGCAGGCCTGACACTGTGGACTTGGCATCCGCGTCGTTTCCCGCCATGAACATGTCATGTGGGCCCGGAAGCCGCCCAGGATCCACCATCACGGGGGCGCTGACTGTATTAAGGGATTTCACTACCCGAAGCTCGGGGTAGGTCCGTTGAATGGTCTCGGCGATGCTGTCGGTGTTGCAGACTGTGAGCGATGGCGGGAAGCCGCTGGATCCATCCAGGGCATTAGCTACGTCCAAGATGATTTTGCCGTTCAGGGTGGCCTCGCCGGCTTCAGCGAGGACGGCCAGGCTCACAGTACCGGGTGTGGCATTCACGATCAGCTCGGACTCTGCGCACGCTTGCGCGAAAGAGCCGGCACGGGCGCGTGGACCAGCTTGTCGGGCCCACTCTTCGCCCTTGGGATTGCCGGATTCGCGGGAACCCATGATGACCTCGTGGCCCAACGACACCAGCTTGCCAGCCAGGGCGTGCCCCACCATTCCTGTTCCCAGGACAGCGATTTTCATGGAAGCTCCCTTGGTCGAGTGCAGTGATGCTGCCATTCTGCACCGATTCCCGCGGCAGGAACACTGCTTACGGGATGCCGTCAGGTAACACCGGCAACGCTACCGCCGCACCCCATAGACTGGGGAACATGACCGAGCAGAACAATGCCCTCCCCGAAGACCACGATTCCTTCAACCCGTCAGCGAGCTCCCTCGCGGGCCAGGTGGATCGCGGCGTCATGGATGAGCTGCTCTCCATCCGGTCCAGCATCGACAACATCGATGCCACACTCGTTTTCCTGCTCGCGGAACGCTTCAAGGCCACCCAGAAAGTAGGGGTCCTCAAGGCCACGCACAAGCTTCCCGCTGGCGACCCCGGACGGGAAGCAGCCCAGATCGCCCGGCTTCGCCGCCTGGCCGAGGACGCGCATCTTGACCCCGCATTTGCCGAGAAGTTCCTGAATTTCATCATCAGTGAAGTGATCCGCCATCATGAGGCCATCGCAGAGGATCACCAGATCTCCAGCCAGCAGGCCTGAAAGTATGTCGGGTGAAGTGCAACGGGTCAGCGCGACGGCTCTTGGCCCATGGCCAGGGACTGACCCTGCAGAATCCCTGCGGATCGTCCGGGGCGAATTGGGGGACCCCCACCTTCCGTTCCTGCCCGAACTGCCGGACCGTGGTGTCGGATCCGATGCCGTAGGCAGGACAGCATCGCTGCTGGTGGACTTGGCCGTGGACGTTCAACCCCACGGTTGGAGATTGGTGGACCGGCCGGGAAAGGACGCCCAGCGGGCACGGTCTGCGCTTGCGACTGACATTAACATCCTGGCTGATGTCGCTGGAACGGAAGAAGTTTCAGCCAGCGGGATCAAGGTCCAACTGATGGGCCCCCTGAGCCTCGCAGCCGGTTTGTACCTCCACAACGGCGAAAGAGCCCTCCTCGATTTTGGGGCACGCCGTGACATTGCAGAGTCACTGGCAGCCGGAGTCGCAGAACACCTTCAGCGGATCTCGGGAGCGGTGCCCGGAGCGGGCGTTGTGGTCCAGTTGGACGAGCCGGATATTGCTGCAGTGATGGGCGGAACAATCCCGACGGCGAGTGGTTACCGGACTCTGCGGTCCATCCCCGGCGAGGAAGTTGCGGGAGCCTGGCGGTTGGTGATCGAGGCGCTCAGGGCAGCGGGCGCCGTCGAAATTGTGGTGGCCGTACCGGAGATCGAGGCCCCGATTGATCGCATACTCGATGCGGGCGCCGATGGCGTTGCTGTTCCCCTGAAGGCGTTGACTACCCGCCAGTGGGAGCACCTTGCCGGAGCAGTGGAAAAGGGCAAACGCGTGTGGGCCGGTGCGATGCCCACAGCGGATGCTGATGCCATGCTTCCGCGGACCGCGGACATTGTGGAAAGCATTTGGCGGCCTTGGAGCCAACTGGGCCTCCCGGCGTCTGCCTTGCCGGCACTGCGCCTAACGCCGGCGACGGGACTCGCCCACGTGAAGCCCTCCACAGCGAAGGAAGTCCTTGCCCGACTCACCCAAGTGGCCGATGGCCTTGATCAGCTGTCACAGGGTTGATCGGGCTGTCACAGGTTGATTGGCCTGTCGCAGGGATGATTGGCGAGGGCTAGATCCTCTTTTCCCAGCGATCCGGTTCTGCATAGCGCGGGAGCGATGTGCCCTGGGCAGCCCCGGCCAAGTAAGGCGCCAACCGGTAATCGAAGCGGCCGGCATAGACAAGCACTACGCCGATCTGGGGTTGGATGACCTTGACCTGGATCCGGTGCTTGCCCTCGTTCTCGTCCCACCATTGCTCCGCAAAGGCCTTTGCGTCCAAGGCTGCCGGCAACGGAATGCGCAATGGACCCAGGAAGAGCCGGCTGGCTTTCGACACACCTCGTAGCCGGCCGTTGGGCATGGCAGTTACGTCAAGGTCCGTGACGAGGCGACGGTAACGGCCAACATGGTCCACCAACCGGACCGGTGCGGGCGTGACGGAGCCGGTCTGCGGCGTGGTGATAGCGCTCGTGGTGTCGTGGAACAACCGCGTCCCGGAGGGGAAGTAGATTTCACGCCGTGCCGTGAGGGCTTGCCGGCCAAAGGGATCCACGTGGGCATGGTTCTCAATACGGAACGGTATGCCTTCGCCGTATTCAGGGAAGAAGGCCTCTTCGCTTCCCGTCAGGGCCAGCAAAGGACGCAACCATTTTTGCTGGCACCCTACAACGTCAAAGACCCCCTCACCAATTCCATATGACCCGGAGCCTGCCGCCAGGGAGAAGTACTCCTGGAGTTCGGGTGCCAACTTGGTGAAATCATTGCCCAGGGCGAGCTGGTAGATAGGTTCGTTCATTGGAGTCCTTCCTAGAGCCGCCCGGCCGCTTTAAGCCGGATGTAGGTGTCAGCAAGCAAGGGAGGGACTTCAGAGGGTTCGGCGTCCACCACTTCAGCCCCGAGTTGCCGCAATTGTTCTGTGACGGCAGCGCGTTCCAGCAGGGCGCGCTCCGCGGCTGCGGCACGGAAAACCTGGCTGGCGGTGGAACGTCCGGCTTTCATTACTGCCAGCAAGGGGTCCCGGACAGATGCGACTACCACTACGTGCTGGCGGACCAGCTGGGCCACCATGGGGAGAAGGCCTTCCTCGGGGGCGCCGCCGTCGAGGGCTGTCAAAAGCACCACCAGCGAGCGGTGCGCCGATACGGCCCGTACCTGGCCTGGGATCTGCTGCCAGTCCAGTTCTATGAGTTCGGCCTCCAACGTCGCCATGGCTTGAACGAGTTGGGCCAGGAGGTTGCCTTTCGAAGCAGATTCGACCCTCGCGCGGAGCATCCGGTCGTAGGCGAGGAAGTCAACCCGATCCCCGCCCCGTTCCGCTAGAACCGCGAGCAGCAGCGCAGCCTCAATCCCGGTATCGAGCCTCGGCTCGTCGTCAATCCTGGCCGCTGCGGTTCGGGATGTGTCCAGAACGATCACAACCCGCCTGTCCCGTTCCGGACGCCAGGTCCGCACCACCACAGATGTGCGACGGGCGGTTGCACGCCAGTCAATGGATCGGACGTCATCGCCGCGAACGTAGTCCCGCAGGGAATCGAACTCCGTTCCCGCGCCCCGGATCTGCACAGCCGCCCTGCCATCAAGTTCGCGCAGCTTGCGAAGTTTCGATGGCAGATGCCGTTTGGAATGGAAAGGCGGCAGCACTCGAAGGCGGGCGGGAAGTGTCCTCGTCCGCTGCCGTGCGGCCAGCCGCAAGGGTCCATACGAACGGATCGTCACATGTGGGCTCTCAAGATCGCCGCGACGCCGTGGCATCAGGGATACCGTCACGCGGCGACGTTCGCCGGGTGGAACGTCAAGCGCCTGGGCTGGGTTTAGGGCTCCAGCGGAGGGTTGCCAACCATCCCGGACCATCGCCCGCAGCTTTCGGCGGCCCAGGTTGGTCACAGTGAGGACGGAATCAACATGACTCTCCAAAGTGACGTTGCCCGGTTGCTGGCGTGCCAAGCCCAGCTTGGCTGGGGAAGCCGCCAGGATAAGGTCAAGGGCCAGGAACAGCAGCAGTCCGATAACGATGAACAGCACCGTGCTCCAGGCCGGAAACAGCAGCAACGGAACCAGCCCGGCAACTGCCAGCAACACAAAACGACCCGTGATGGCCATCAGGGCACTCTTGCCATTGCTGTCATCTGCATCACCGGCAGAATCAACGAGGCACCGGAACGGACGCGAGGATGCTTCCGAGCACGTCGTCAACGTGGATGCCATCCATCTGGGCCTCAGGACGCAGGCCTACCCGGTGCCTGAGGCAAGGCAACGATAAGGCTTTGACGTCGTCCGGTGTCACGAAGGGCCGCCCGGACAGCCAGGCCCATGCCTTCGAAGTGTTCAGGAGGGCAGTAGCGCCGCGAGGAGAGACGCCCAGTTGGAAGGACGGGGCTGACCTGGTTGCCCGGACTACGTCCACAATGTAGGCCAGGATTTCCGGTGCGACGGCCACTTGCGCCACAGCCGCACGAGCGTTGGAAAGCTCGACGGCGCCAGCCACCGCCCGCACGCCTGCCGCAGCGAGGTTTCGGGGGTCGAAGCCACCGGCGTGCCGGCGGATCACTTCGATTTCCTCGGCTCTGCCTGGCAAGGGCATGGTCAGCTTGAGGAGGAACCTGTCCAATTGGGCCTCGGGCAGGGGGTAGGTTCCTTCGTATTCCACGGGATTCTGGGTGGCTGCCACGATGAATGGGGCAGGGAGCGGCCGCGATACGCCATCCACGGAAACCTGGCGTTCCTCCATGGCTTCCAGGAGCGAGGCCTGCGTCTTGGGCGGCGTTCGGTTTATTTCATCGGCCAGCAGGATGTTAGTGAAAACCGGCCCTTCCCGGAAAGTGAATTCCGATGAATGCGAGTCGTACACCAAGGAGCCCGTGACGTCACCGGGCATGAGGTCCGGGGTGAACTGTACGCGCTTGGTTTCCAGGCTCAGGGCAGTGGACAACGCCCGGACCAACAGGGTCTTCGCGACGCCGGGCACGCCTTCCAGCAGGACATGGCCGCCGCAAAGAAGGGCGATCAGCATGCCCGTAACTGTGGGATCCTGCCCGACCACAGCCTTCCCAACCTCGTTCCGGACGTTCAGCAGGGACTGTCGGGCAGGATCCTCCGTACCGCTGCGGTGGCCGCCCTGTTGTGGTCCATTTAGCTGTGTTCCATTTACCTCTGCTCCATGCACATGCGGATCGCCTGCGTGCGCCTGGTTTACCTGGTGGGCCGCGCCACCGGAGTATTGGTTGGTGCTGTCCGTGTAGTTGTTCGGCTGGTTGCTCATCGGGCCGTCGCCTCCTGTTCGATTCGTTCGATCTGTTGTGCCCACTGCACCAGTTGTCCTTCTGTCTGCGGCTTGGAATCAATGAGCGCCCACCGGACCGCGGGGGACTGCCGTCCAAGGCGCCGGGCCACGGCGTCGATGATGGCCTCCGCGGTGGCGTCCGTCCCCAGATTGAAATGCTTGGCCAACCGGGCGAGGGTTCCTGCCCGTAGATTGTCGGCTGCGCGTTCCACGGCACGTGAATCCTGATATAGACGTGCACGCCCTTCGGCTGTTTCTGCGGCCTTAACCACCACGGGAAGCGGTTCAAAGACCAACGGTCCCAAACGTCGTCCGCGCCAGAGGATGGCAAGGATAGCTATGACGGCCAGCCATGGACCCGCAAACGCCACCCACGGCGGTGCAAGCTGGTTGAGCGTCGGGGTGGATCTATCGGACGCTACATCCGCGAGGCCTGGTGTGTACCAGACCAAGTTGGGGGCGCTTCCCAAGGTCCGCGTCGCCAATGCGGCGTTACCAGCGGCCGCGAGGTGTTGGTTTTCCAGCAACTCGGTGCTCCCCAAAACAACGAAATGCCCATCTGCCGAGGACACGTAGAGTCCTGGTCCATCACTGCGGGTGGCGTAGCAAACTACGGGCCCCAGGTACACCGGTCCTTGTGCGGCAACGGGTCCCGCCTGCTCGGCGTCTTCCTGGCCGCAGCCCGGTTCAAGGTTTTTTGTCGCTTCGGGAACCACCCCGCCGGGACGGAAGTCCGGATCGAGGCCGTTCAACGTGCGTAGGCGCGGTGCGACCACCACCACCCGCCCGGCTGCAGCCCTCACATCCTGCAACTGCGATCTGTCCAGGAAACCGCGGGGGTCATACAGCAGCACGGTGGAGTCGTCGTCGGAAAGTGCGGCCAGGGTGTCTTCGAGGGTATCGGTGGGAGTTATGCCCACACCGTGGCGCCCCAGTATTTCGGCCAAGGCCATGGCCCCGTCGGGAGCGGGATTACGGGTAGATAAGGACCGTGAATCCTTGGGTGCCGAGAACCGCTCCACTACCAGGAACGTCACGAATGCGGCAAACACCACCCCCAGCGCAATCCAAACCAAGTGCCTGCGGAACCAACTCCACAATGCGCTGACCCGCCGATGAGGAGGAGTTCCTCCCTGTAAAGCTTCTGGCACCTGTTCCTTGAGGGTCATCGCGGCACCGCGAATCCCTGCTGCTCCTGGTCACTGAAGTCAGGTGTCAGGGCAAGGAGGTCCATATCCAGCTTGCGCAATTCGTCATAGTCCGAGCGTGTTGCCGCCTGTTCTCCATAGCGGACCGCATCAAACAGGCGGGCGGCATCGACCAGTCGGTGTTGAGCAGGGGTGAAGGCCAGGCCCAAGTGGCCTGCGGCCTCATCGGCCGTCCGCCCGGCCCGCGCTTCAATGACATCCCGTTCCTCCGCGGAACGCACCAAGGCCCGAAACTGATCGACGACGGCGGTAGGCCAGTCGCCGTCGTCGGCTGCGGCAAGAGCGCGCTTCCGGTACGTCGCAGCATCCACAGCCGCGTCCCTGCCGTACATGCCGCTAACGGAGGTCTTTCTCTTGGCATTCAGCCTGGGCCGGACAACGAAGATAGCCACCACAATGAGCACCACAGCCAAGGCGATGATGACGGGAACAGCGAAGTTGCTTTCCGGGGAAGTTCCGTCCCCTTCCAGGGAGTTGAGCCAGTCCAGGAAATCCCGCCAAAGCTGGTCCAGCCAACTGGGTCGGGCTTGGGCATACTGCGCCTTGGATAGTTCCTCCTCCGCCCAACGACGTGCTTCCGCACCGTCAGGCGTCACCGGCGGCTCCATGCCGGCCAAAGCGGTAATGGAATGGCCTAATGTTTCCCTCATGCCTGCGGCCAGAGGCCAGGAGGAGTGCCTGGCGAGTGGCCCGCGCCCGGGGGCCACGTGTTGACGTGTACCTGTTGTGGGGGACCACCCGGAATTCCGTCCGGATCTGCACCGCTTTCCATCAGCCGCATCAACTCCACGTCCAGCCCATCCCGGCGCATTCGAAGGTCCATATAGATGAGCGCGGACACGGATGTTTGGAAAGCGAACGTCACAGACCCCACCAAAGCCCCAATGATCATCGAGATCACGGTGGTGAGGATCAGAGTGGAGGCCACTGTTTCGGCGTCCGGGTGGGGGGAGACTACCGATCCAATGGCGGTCGCGGCGAGAGAAGCTGGAATCTGCACTATCTGGGCGATGATTCCCACCATGATGCTCACCAACAGGGTTATGCCAAAGATCCGCCACCAATTGCTCTTGGTCAACTGCCAGGATCGCAAGAGTCCGTCATAGACGCCGATCCGCTCCACGACGATGGCGGCGGGAGCAAACATGAGCTTCAGCCCAATCCAGACAAAGACAATGATGGCCCCGAAACCCAGGGGGATGACAATCAACAAGGCAGCCGGTCCCAAGGCCGTGAACAACAGCACAGCAATCCCGACGACGGCGGCTGCGGCCAGCAGTCCACCGATAGTGAGGAGGGCTGCTACCCCCAGGAGAGGCAGGATCCGCCCGGCGGCCAGCTTCCACATTTGCCCGAAGCCTGTTCGTCGGTTCAGGACAGAACGGGAAACCGGAATGACCATGACGCCTTGGAGAACGGCGCCGAGAAAGCCGATTAGCACGGAGACTCCCACCGAACCCGCCATGACGGCCAGGAACGGGCCGAAGAATCCAGCCGCGTCCTCACTGAAATCCGTCGATTCCAACGAATCCATGAGCTCGTACATGGCAACGGTCACAACGCCCAGGAGGGCTGCGGCAATGGCCTGGACGATCAGGGCTGAACCAAACATGGAGGCGGCATTCCGGCGTATGGTCTGGAAGGAGCCGTCGAGCAGCTCTCCGAATTGCAGGGGTCGTAGGGGAATGACACCGGGCTTGGGTGGGGCAACATACATGGGTTGGCCATAGGGTGGTCCGCCGGGCGCAGCCGAAGGCCATACACCCGCTGGTCCTCCCGGAGGGTAGCCGGGCCAGTTGTTGCCGCCGCCCTGAGGGGCTGCCCACGCGGGCGGACCGCCCCACTGGGGCTGGTTGCCCCACGCAGGCTGACCGCCTGGATATGGCTGCTGGCCGTGCTCTGGTTGTGACACGATTTCCTCCCCAAGAGATCCGGCCCGCCGACATCCGACGTCCCCCACATGGACCTTCGCCCCAAGCCTATAGTCCCGGTGTCCTCCCTCATAGCCTGAGCCCATACTGCCCGGACCGCAGGTCTACGTCGAGCAAATCGCGGCCGTACAGTACGGTGGAAGTGCCCTGGGGGACGCCATGCCGTGCGCCCGCCCAACAGGACAAAGGCTTGGCGATAAGGGAATATATAACTATGAAGGCACGCATTCTGGTAGTTGACGACGACGAAGCGCTCGCAGAGATGATTGGTATTGTCCTGCGCAATGATGGCTTCGAGCCCGTATTCTGCGCAGACGGCGGCCAGGCTCTTGAAGTGTTCCGTTCGTCCAAACCCGATTTGGTGCTCTTGGATCTCATGCTGCCGGGTTCGGACGGCATTGAAGTTTGCAGGCAGATTCGTGGAGAATCGGACGTTCCCATCGTCATGCTGACGGCGAAATCGGACACCTCGGATGTTGTCCGCGGGCTTGAGTCCGGTGCTGACGACTACGTGCCCAAGCCTTTCAAACCCGCTGAGCTCGTGGCGCGGGTCCGTGCGCGCCTTCGGCCGGGCGAACAAAAGGCTCCGGAAACCCTGCGGATTGCTGACGTAACCATCGACGTCGCAGGGCACCTCGTCACCCGCGGTGGAGAGCGTATCTCGCTCACACCGTTGGAGTTCGACCTCCTGGTGGCATTGGCCCGCAAGCCGTGGCAGGTCTTTACACGCGAACTTTTGCTTGAACAGGTGTGGGGATACCGCCATGCCGCGGACACCCGGTTGGTCAACGTCCATGTTCAGCGTTTGCGCTCCAAGATTGAACGGGATCCGGAAGCGCCCGAAGTTGTATTGACGGTGCGTGGTGTCGGGTATAAAGCAGGTTCCTGAGTCTCCCGCCGGCAAGACCGGCACCACGGGCAAGGACCAGAGTCCGAACAGTCCGGAGCAGCGCGCCCAGGAGAAGACGACATCCTTGGAGCAGACCGCGGAGACTTCGGCGTCCGGGAATTCACCCTCTACTCCCAGCGATCCACTACCAAGGAACCTTCCCTGGCTGATGTGGCGCGCCCGGATATGGACTCGACGTGGCCTAATTCTGGTTCTGAGGGTTTCCCGCCTCGTCTCGATCGGTGTCCGGCAGATACGGCCGGGTCTTCGCTTCCTCTGGCGTTCTTTGCTGAGGCGATGGCGGCGGTCATTGGAGTTCAGGACCGTGCTGACCACGCTCCTGCTTGCCGTAACGTCTTTTGCGATCGTCGGTGCGTACCTTTCCAACCAGATCGCCAACAACCTTTTCCAGGAGAGGCTGGCCCAAGCGGAGTCGGAGTCCCGCTACAACGTAAAACAGGTTCAGGACACCTTCGACGGCGCACAGGTTACTGATCAATCAAGCGTCATCACGTTGGTCTACGACACGTTAACCGCGGTAGAGGGCCGGGGCTCGGTGATCCAGCGGCGCTACGTCTTTGAAGCCGTCCCGGAACAGACCAAACCCCGTAACCGCTGGGTGGAGTCGCGAGCCTCGGACCAGCTCACCGTCCGCGTCATCCCGCCGGAATTGCGAAAGGCTGTCCAGGACGGCGGGAAGCAACAGTTCTGGGCCTCCATGCAGTTCCCTGTTGGAAACGAGGACCGCCCCGGTATTGCTGTCGGAAACAAAGTCACCTTTAACGGCACTGCCTATGAGTTGTATTTGATCTATGACCTGAACACTGCACAGAAGACCCTGGACGAAATCCAGAACGTGCTGTGGGCCGGTGGTGCGGCGCTCGTGCTCATGATTGGTGCCATCGCATGGTACGTCACGCGCAATGTGGTCAGCCCTGTGAGCCATGCTGCCGTGGTGTCGGAAAAGCTGGCGGCGGGCCAACTCCAAGAGCGCATGGTGGTCAAGGGTGAGGATGAGGTTGCCAGGCTTGGTGCTTCGTTCAACCATATGGCGGCCAGCCTGCAGGAACAGATCACCCAGTTGGCCACGCTGTCCCAAATGCAGCAAAGGTTCGTCTCGGATGTCTCGCACGAACTTCGCACCCCATTGACGACCGTTCGCATGGCCGCGGAGGTCCTTTACGACGCCCGTGAAGACTTCGATCCTATGAACAAACGCTCGGCCGAACTCCTCTATCACCAAGTGGAACGGTTCCAGTCCTTGTTGTCTGACCTGCTGGAAATTTCGCGCTTCGATGCCGGTGCTGCCGTCTTGGACGCCGAACCCCAGGACATATTCCAAGTGATCTCGCACGTCATGGAGGGCGCAGCACCCGTAGCCTCCGAATACGGTTCTGAGGTCCGCCTGAACGCCCGTCAGAAGAGCATCATTGTCGAAATGGACTCGCGCAGGATCGACCGGATCCTGAGGAACCTGCTCCTCAATGCCCTTGAGCACGGCGAGGGAAAGCCGATCCACATTTCTGTGGCAGCAAACCACGACGCCGTGGCTGTGGCCGTGCGGGACCACGGCATTGGAATGAGCCAAGCGGAAGCTGCCAGGGTCTTCGACCGCTTCTGGCGGGCTGACCCGGCACGCGCCCGAACTACTGGTGGAAGCGGACTGGGATTGTCCATCGCCGCCGAAGACACCAAGCTCCACAACGGCTGGCTTCAAGCATGGGGTCGCAAAGGGGCGGGCTCAAACTTCAGGTTGACATTGCCGCTCAAGCAAGGTGGAACCATCCTCAAGTCGCCCCTGCAGTTGGAACCTGCGGACATCGACTTGCCCGGAGCCCGTAGCGAACGCCAGATGCTTGTCCTGGGTACGGGTTTTGGCACCACAGACGGCAAATCCGACGTCGGAACACCTCCTTCGGGTGACGAGGGAAAGGGCGGTGCATCATGAGGTTCCTTTGCACCGGACGCAGGCGGGCCTTCGTTGCCGCGTTGGCGGCGCTGATGGTCTTGCTGGCCTCGTGCGCCCAGATTCCCCGGTCCGGTCCAGTGGGAAAGAGCCAGGATGAGGGAGCAGGAAACCCCAACGCCCCTGTATTCTTCCCCGCAGCACCGCGTGCAGGCTCCACACCGGAAGCCGTCATTGAGGATTTCTATATGGCTGGCAGCGGCTATGAGGACGACTATCCCGTAGCGCGGCAATATTTGACCCAAGCCCAAGCCGTAACGTGGAAGCCGGATAAGCGGGCCATCGTTTTCCGCGGAGCCCACGTGGTCAAGACGGCCGTGGAGAATGAGTACCTCTACGAGGTGGACCTTGCCTACACAGTGGATGCGGACGGAATAGCGACGCAGTTCCCACCGGGGACCAAGGAGACCATCCCAGTCTCGCTGGAGAAAGTGGAGGGGGAGTGGCGGATCTCCAAGGTTCCGGATGGTACTGCGATTCCGGAAGAGACGTTCAAAGTCATTTACGGCGCTTTTCCGATCTACTTCTATGATCCGACGTTCACGTATGCGGTGCCGGACTACCGATGGTTCATCAAGAAGAAGACTGTTAAGTCCATGACCAGCGCCCTGCTTGCCGGGCCTGCGCCGTATTTGCGTGGGGCGGTGGTAAGCGCCTTTCCCTCCGGAATGAAGTTGGCCCGGGAATCTGTCCCCGTCGTTTCAGGCGCAGCCCAGGTGGATTTGTCGGCCAAGGAACTGTTCGATGCATCGGCAGAAGACCGCCAACGCATGCAGAACCAGCTGGCGTTAACCTTCAGGGGGCAACCGGACGTCATCAACGTCCAGCTTCGCGCAGACCAGGACCTGGTCCGCGTCGAGGACAATGGGACAGTTCTTCCGCCGGTTGTGGACAAGAATGTGCCTGCCCGCCAGATTGCCGTCAGTAACGGCGACTTGGTCCGCTATGAGAACAATCGCGTTTCGCCATTGCCTGACATTCAGTCGGTTGCGGGGCTCGGCCCCCATTCGCCCGCCGAGTCGCCGGTATCCCAAACCGTTGCCTTCCTCAACGGCGACAAAACCACGTTGTACTCCATTGAGCCTGGTCAACCGGCCCGGCAACTGACCACCCGAAGCACTTTGGCCGGTCCTTCGTTCAGCCCTCATGATTGGGTTTGGACGGCGGGACCAGGCGCCAGCGGGAATACTGAGGTTGTGGCTTTCAAGCCCACTGGCGTTGCCCCTGGCATGGCTGTGCCCACCGCGACCATATCTCCCACGTGGCTTTCCGGGCGGACTATCAAGGATTTCCGCATCTCACGCGAAGGTACCCGGGCGCTGGTGATATCCGAAGCTAACGGTAAATCAGTGGTTCAGGTTACGGGCATCGTCCGGAATGCAGACGGCGCGCCGAAGGATCTTACGACTCCGATCACTCTTTTCACTTCCACCTCGCCTGACCAGGGAGTGTGGGTCAACGGATCCACCGTTGCCGTAATGGCCAGTTCGGCAACGGCTACCGTGGTTCCGGAGTTGCTCTCGCTGACCTCGGGGGAGCCGCAGCAACTGGCGCCGTGGGACGGCCTCATGAGTCTGAGCGCAGGTAACGGGGCAGAACAGATCTACGGCCAGTCCACGGCGGGAATCTTTCAACGAGTCGGAAATGGTTGGGAACTTCAGCTCAAGGGCCCTACGGAGCCGGCCTTCCCGGGCTGACCGGGAGCCAGGCACCCTGGAGGCGTCGCCCCCAAGACCGTGGTTGTTCACATAGCAGGCTGCTGGGCTGTTACCGGACCAAAAAGTGGCTAAGGCTACCAGCATGAATGATTTCGTGATCAACCTCCCGTTTGCCGTCAACGGTCCTCGATCTGCCCAACGCATCCAGCGCCGGATTGACCCGGATGTCGGTGCCCCGGACCCCTCAGGACCCCGGCGACGCGGAGAGGACCGGCGCCTGCTTGGGCGGCTGATTGCCAACTTGCAAGCGGCACTGATGGAGTTGGTTGCACTCCTGGTTCCCGTTGATTGCGTCTGCTGCGGTGTGGAAGATGCCGTCCTGTGCAGGGATTGTGCGAAGCGGGTGCGTCAGCTTTGCAGGAACCCCTTCAGGGCCGAACAGGAATCGCCTGCGTTGGTCGATGTTGATGGCAGTGTAAAGCTCGGTGTGGTGGCCGCAGGACCCTATAGGGATGAACTTTCGCAGTCCCTGTTGTCCTTCAAGAGCTTCGGCCAGTGGCGGCTGGCTGAGGTGTTGGCGCCCTGCTTCGGAAACGCACTCCGTCTGGCCATTGGTGACCAGCCGGGGTTTTGCGTTGTTCCCGTTCCCAGCAGCGGCAAGGCCTTCCGAAGTCGCGGTTTCAGCCCCGTACACGTTCTGCTCCGATGCATGAAGAGACGAGGGATGTTGTCCCGGTGCCCGGGTTTCGATGCGCTTGAAAAGACCGGGAGTCGCCTGGAAAGCCGACGGCTGGCCGCAACGTGCAAAGACCTGATCGGAAGTGGCGTCAGGGCCATCCTTGGCACCGAGGGGAGAGATGGTTCCACGGGCCAAAAAGGACTCGGCAGGGGTGAGCGTGCCAGGCGTGTCCGGGGTTCCATGAGGGTTCGACCCCGCTGCAGGGAAAAGATGCGCGGACAAAGATGCCTGATTGTGGACGATGTTCTCACCACTGGAGCCACCCTCGCGGAGGCTGCCCGGGCAGTGTCTGCGGCTGGCGGGATAGTCTGCGGCGCCGTTGTTCTCGCGGCCACGAGGCCACCAGCCTACGCCTCCCGTACCCCCGGGGACGAGCCCCCTGGTGGGGTTAAGACGCAAACAAAAAATAAGTGACCAAAGGGTGAATAACTCGTGCCGATGAACTAACGTCGGTTGTGGGTACCAAGAACAGATGTACCTGTCGATAGCGGCTCGGAAAGGGGCTCGACTGTCCGTCAGACCAGCCCCCTACAGCGTCGTTATCGTGTCACCTGAGTTATTTGGAGGGCACCATGGAGTTCATGATCAGCGGACGAAATCTGACAGTTTCTGACCGCTTTCGCGAATATGCCGGCGAGAAAATCTCAAAGATTGAATCGCTGGGGGACAAAGTCCAGCGAGTCGACGCCAAGGTTTCCAAGGAGACCAACCCCCGGCAAACGCCGGGACAGCTCACCGTTGAAGTGACCGTCCTGGGCCGAGGCCCTGTTATCCGTGCCGAGGCCACAGCCGCTGACAAATTTGCTGCCTTCGATCTTGCGTACAACAAGCTGCTTGAGCGGTTGCGTCGCGCAAAGGACAGGAAGAAGGTGCACCACGGGCGCCACACGCCCAAGGCCGTTCGGGAAGCAACGGCCTCCCTCGAGCCCGCCAGTGCCAGTGAGCCAATTTACGCAGGCGCCAACAACCACCAAGAGGCTGAACCGCAGGCCGATGAGCGGTCGCCGTACGACATCGAGAACGATATTCCAGCAGGTGATTCACCCGTTTTGATCCGTCGGAAGGTTTTCCCCGCCGCATCCCTCACACTCGATGATGCAGTGGACAACATGGAACTGGTGGGGCACAACTTCTACCTGTTCCTGGATAAGGAAACCAATGCGCCCTCGGTTGTATACCGGCGCAGTGGCTGGACTTATGGTGTCATAACCCTCGACTCCACCTGCGAGCCCGGCGAGGAAGCCGTGGAGGAGAAGATCCACGCGTACCGCTCGGATGACCAGGCGGCCACCGCCAAGTAAGGCTTAATCGCACGAGAAAGGACTTCAATGACCGCTTCGCTGAGCCTGTCACAGGCACGGCGGATCGCATTGGCAGCCCAAGGATTGGCGAAAGTCCGGCCCGCCGGCCCCGTGACCCCACGGGCGGTGGGCCGGACCTTTGCCCGGATCCAGCTTGTCCAGATCGACTCCGTGAATGTGCTGGCTCGGAGCCACTATCTGCCATTCTTTTCCCGCCTGGGAAACTATGATCCGGCAATCCTTCACTCCATGGCAGGCCGAAAACCGCGCAAAATGATGGAGTACTGGGCTCACGAGGCCAGCTATATCCGTCCGGAGCATTTTCCCGACCTGCTTCTCTGGCAAAAGCGGGCGTGGGTGGGGGCACATCACATGGAGCCCGCGGTGCGGATCGCCATGGAGGAACGAATCCTCGCAGCCCTTGAGGCCGGACCGCCGATGACGGCGTCTGCCTTGACTGTACAACTTGGGCACACCCAGGACACCGAAAGCGCAAATTGGGGCTGGAACTGGAACACCGTAAAGCGCGTTCTAGAGCACCTGTTTGAAGAAGGCCGCGTTTCAGCGGCTTCGCGGACACCCCAATTCGAACGTCTCTACACACTTACTTCCAGGGTTCTGCCGGGTTCGGTACACAGCGGGATGGATGCAGATACCGCCCTTGACCGGCTCATGGATGCAGCTGCCTTGGCACATGGCATCGGAACGGTCCGGTGTTTTGCCGACTATTTTCGGACCCCGCTGAAGGCTGGGGAGGCGTCGGTGCAGCGCCTCCTCCAGGCAGGCCGGCTGGAGCGCGTTTCCGTTCGCGGTTGGGACCGGGAAACGTACCGGCACATCGATGCCAGATTGCCACGCAAGGCCGAAGGCCGGGCGCTGCTGAGCCCTTTTGACTCGCTCGTCTTCGAGCGGCGGCGCCTGGAAGAGTTGTTCGGATTCCACTATCGAATTGAGATCTACACGCCTGCTGACAAGCGCCGTTTCGGCTACTACGTTTTGCCCTTCCTGCTTAGGGAAGGCATCGTGGCCCGGGTCGATTTGAAGGCTGACAGGGCCGCAGGCCAACTCTTGGTTCGGTCCGCATTTGGTGAACCAGGAGCGCCACCGGATACCGCCGTCGAGCTTTCCGCCGAATTGTGGCTCATGGCCGAATGGCTCGGCCTTCAGGAAGTTGTTGTGTGGCCCGTGGGGGATCTCGCGGTTTCGCTCTCCGAGGCTGTGGCCGGAGGCCCTACCGGGCGTCGTGGGCCAGATGGGCAAAGCAGTCCGCTCACAGGGGAACCGGATAACGTGGCGATACTCTCTCCCGTAGACTGAAACAGCCAGAATTCGGCAGCATGAGACTGGGAGCAATTTCACGTGGCATCACTAATCGAAAAACTTCTCCGCACGGGTGACAAGAAAACACTCCGGCAACTGCGGAACTATGCCGATTCCATCAATGCCCTGGAAGACTCTTTCAAGACGTTCTCAGACGCTGAACTTCGGGAGGAAACAGACCGCCTGCGCTCCCGGCACCAGGACGGCGAGACCTTGGATGCCCTCCTGCCGGAGGCATTTGCTGCGGTCCGTGAGGCCTCATCCCGAACGTTGGGCATGCGGCACTTTGACGTCCAGCTTATGGGTGGCGCCGCCCTCCATCTGGGCAACATTGCCGAAATGAAAACCGGTGAAGGCAAGACCCTCGTGGCAACGGCGCCGGCCTACCTCAATGCCCTTACGGGCAATGGCGTCCATGTGGTCACGGTGAATGATTACCTTGCCGAATACCAGTCCGAACTCATGGGACGCGTCTACCGCTTCCTTGGCCTTACCAGCGGCTGCATCCTCTCCAACCAGGATCCGTCAGTGCGTCGGCAGCAGTACGCCGCAGACATCACCTACGGGACAAACAACGAATTTGGCTTCGACTATTTGCGCGACAACATGGCCTGGGACGCCAGTGAACTCGTTCAGCGGGGGCACAACTTCGCCATTGTGGATGAAGTTGACTCGATTCTGATCGATGAAGCGCGTACCCCCCTCATCATCTCGGGTCCGGCCCAAGGCGACACAAACCGCTGGTTCAGCGAATTCGCAAAGGTCGTTCTCCGGCTACAGCCGGAGGTCGACTACGAAGTCGACGAGAAGAAGCGGACTGTTGGTGTCCTGGAAACCGGAATTGAAAAGGTGGAGGACTACCTCGGTATCCAGAACCTGTATGAATCGGCCAACACCCCTCTCATTGGTTTCCTGAACAACGCCATCAAGGCGAAGGAACTCTTCAAGCGCGACAAGGATTACGTCATACTCGACGGCGAAGTCCTGATTGTTGACGAGCACACAGGCCGTATCCTTGCCGGGCGACGATACAACGAAGGCATGCACCAGGCCATCGAGGCCAAGGAAAACGTCGAGATCAAGGCCGAAAACCAGACCCTGGCAACGGTAACGCTGCAGAACTACTTCCGCATGTATTCGAAGCTGTCCGGCATGACGGGTACGGCCGAGACCGAGGCAGCCGAGTTCATGAGTACGTACAAACTCGGAGTTGTACCCATTCCCACCAACCGGGACATGCAGCGCATTGACCAGTCGGACCTCGTCTATAAGAACGAGATCGTCAAGTTTGACGCTGTAGTCAAGGACATTGCGGAACGCCACGAAAAGGGCCAGCCAGTACTTGTTGGCACCACCAGCGTCGAGAAGAGCGAATATCTCTCCAAGCTGCTGGCAAAGGAAGGAATCCGCCACGAGGTTCTCAACGCCAAGAACCACGCACGGGAAGCCTCCATCGTCGCGCAGGCCGGACGTAAGGGTGCCGTCACGGTGGCAACCAATATGGCAGGCCGCGGTACCGACATCATGCTTGGTGGCAACGCCGAATTCACTGCTATCGCAGAGCTCGCCAAGAGGGGGCTCGACCCCGAGGAGAACTCGGAAGAGTACGAGGCAGCATGGCCGGAGGCACTCGCAGCGGCCAAGCAGGCGGTTAAGGACGAGCACGAGGAAGTACTGGACCTTGGCGGCCTATATGTGCTGGGCACCGAGCGCCACGAGTCCCGCCGGATTGATAATCAGTTGCGCGGCCGCTCCGGACGTCAGGGCGATCCCGGGGAATCCCGTTTCTACCTTTCACTGACCGACGACCTCATGAGGCTGTTCAATTCCGGTGCTGCCGAGCGACTCATGAACAGTTCCGTGCCGGACGACGTCGCGCTGGAATCAAAGCTCGTTTCCCGTGCCATTGCCTCGGCTCAAGGTCAGGTGGAAGCCCGCAACGCGGAGCAGCGCAAGAACGTCCTCAAGTACGACGACGTCTTGAACCGCCAGCGTGAAGCGATCTACGGGGACCGTCGTCGGATCCTCGAAGGCGATGACCTCCACGAAAAAGTTCAGTTCTTCCTGGAAGACACCATCAACGCCCTTATTGAAGCCGCCACGGCAGAAGGCAACGGCGATGATTGGGACTTCAACCAGCTCTGGTCAAACCTGAAGACGCTTTACCCAGCCACCGTCACTGCGCAGGAAATCATTGATGAAGCCGGCGGTAAGTCCAGGGTCACTGCCGAATTCCTCAAGGAAGAGATCCTCTCTGACGCGCGGCTGGTGTACCAGGCCCGTGAAGAAGCAATTGGCTCCGAAAGTATGCGCGAGCTGGAGCGCCGGGTGGTTCTGTCGGTGCTTGGGCGTAAATGGCAAGAACACTTGTACGAGATGGACTACCTCAAAGAGGGCATCGGGCTGCGGGCCATGGCTCAACGCGATCCGCTGGTGGAGTACCAGCGCGAAGGCTTCGTGATGTTCCAAAGCATGATGGAAGCCATTCGGGAGGAAAGCATCGGGTTCCTCTACAACCTTGAAGTTGAGGTGACCCCCGCCGAAGATGTCGTTGTTGCCGACGATACTGCGGCAGGTGCACACACCGAGCACCACGATCCCCAGATCCGTGCTGCCGGTCTGGAGACACCCGAAAAGCCAGCGCAATTGCAGTACACAGCCCCAGGCGAGGACGGGGCGAGCCAGACCCGCATCGAAGGCCGCTCCTCGGGCCGATCGGGTAATCCTGCTAAAGCAGCCACCCAGGAACAGCGCAAAACCGCCAAGAAGAAGCGGCGCTGATCCAGCCACCCTGTGAGAGAAGGCCCCGGACACAAGTCCGGGGTCTTTTTTCGTAGATCTGCTGCCTCCCGGTTGAGGCAACCTGGTTGGCTCACGGGTGCCACGGGTGCCTAGCCAATCTCCAGGGCGGTGACCTGCCATGTCCCGTCGGAGTGTTCCAACCTCATGGCAATTGCGCGCGAGCGCTGCTCCTCAGAGACAACGATGCTGACCTCGTAGATGGAGTCTGAAATGGCGCAAGCACGGACGGAACGGACCATTGGGCTTCTGTGGACCTGAACCGTGCCGCGGCTACGTGCAGCGTGTTCGCGTGTAAGGGCAGCCCGATGCTGAAGCGAAAGAAAGCATTGCGCATCGAGGGATCTGGACAACTGGAGAGCAGGCCTGGTCCCCGCAAGTACCTCTACTGCAGCTTGGGCGATGCTTCGTGCCACTAGCCTTACGTCCAGGGTAGAGGCGTCGGCACCGGCATTCGGTGCGGGACGTTTGGTTCTTTGGCGGTCTGCGTGGCGGCGTGCAGTTGCAACAGTCATGGTCAATCCTCATGAGTTCACTCTGTGAGCCGTTGCGCGGGCATCGCTTGGCTCAGGTTGCTACGTCTGGGATGACAATGGGACTGTCTTACGTCTTGAACGAGTGCCCCTGAGTGGGTGCCGTTCTTTACAGTCGGATTCTTTACTGGCGGATTCTTTACGGGCCGCGAGGACCTTAGTCCGGCGTTGGGGGCTGCAGTACTTGCCCCGGGCGCAAGGACGCGGGGTCGTCACCAATGATCCTTCGGTTGGCTGAATACCAGCTCGGCCAATGGAGAGCGATGTCAACGTCTGTCGCGAAGGGTCCAAGGTGGTCCGCGGCAATGGACCACAGCGTGTCACCCGGCTTGACGGCAACGCCGGCCTCCACGGGGTGTTCAAACGCCATCTCGCGAGAGCCTGGGCGCGACAGGAGGTCAGGCTCAACTATGGGAGGATGTGGCCGCCATGCAGGCCCTGTCCGGGTTGCCTCGCGGCTTTCTTCGGTGGTTACCGCTGGAACCATTTCCACAGCGGGCACGGGTCCTTGTACGCCAGCTGATGGATGCCACGCTGCCATGCCCGCGGCGCCATTGGAGGTGGCTTGCCATTGTGGTTCCGGCATTGCGGCAGCCTGTGCGGCCTGTATTCCGAGGAAATTCAGGCTTAGAAGGGCAAACGCCAGCCTTAGCATGAAACCTGGACTGAACTTGGCGATGGCGTCGGCCCTCCCGCTCCTTCCCGCGCCGTGCAGAACTGCAGCCCAGGCTGCGAGGCCAAGTGAAAGGATCCACCAAGACACAATGGCAATTCCCGAGGCGCTGGATGCGAGGGCCAGGAGGTGCTCGAACGTACTTGTCTGTCCGTGGGACACATCCACCTGCCACTGCCCCAAGAGGCTCTGCCCGACGATTACCAGCAACAGCCCCAGCGCGAGGAGCACGGCGGCGAAGGCGGCATCGTGGCGGATCCTTGGTGGATCGCTGCTCATTCTTACCCTTTCGGCTCTTTAATGCTGTTTGATATCATTTGGTGCTGTTTGCTAATTCTGAGCACAGTCGAAGGGCTTTGTCCAATCATGACGGGAAAATCCCATTGCGGTTGGCGCCACGCGCTACGGGTCCTATTGTGACCATATGAGATGGGACTCTCTCTTCGAAGATCTGGAAGCGCAATTTTCTGCTGAGCGCACCTTGGCCCGTGAATCGGAAATATCCGAACGCGTGCGGGTCGAGCTTGCCGGTCTGGACCTTGCGGACAGGCTTCGAGGAGTCGCCGGAGCTGAGATCGCTTTGGTGCTGAGCGGCGGTATTTCTCTCCAAGGGACCCTGGGCCACATTGGCGGTGACTGGTTTGTGTTGGTCGTCAACGGACGGCAATGGCTTATTCCATGCGCATCGGTAAGTCATTACGACGGACTCGGAAGATTGGCTAGAAAACCCGCCTCCCAGGTCCAAAGTTCGCTAAGGCTTGCCAGCGCCCTCCGGGGACTCTCCCGTGACAGGGCGCCGGTGACAGTCGTCCTGGCCACTGGTCCGGGGGGAGACCAGAGGCTCCATGGTGTCATCGACAGGGTTGGGCGGGACCATTTCGATTTTGCTGATACGCGGGGCGAGGCGCGGCGGGGCGGTGCAGTGGCTGCCGTGAGGACGATTCCCTTCACATCACTCGCGGCCCTATGCTCAAGCGGGAACCAGGGACTCTAGCCGTTCATAGGCGTGTTTGACCGCCCAACGCTAGCTCGACTTGGACTTGGCCTCTTCAATCATGCGGCTGGCCTCGGCGTACCGCTCCTCGATGTATTGCTCCAACATCTTTTCCTCGATGCGCCATTGCCCGCGTCCTCCGACCTGAATGGCTTTCAACTCGCCGCTGCGGACCAGGGCGTAGGCCTGCGGCGAATTTATCTGCAGTTGTTCGGCGACGTCCGCCAGAGTCAGGAATCGGGGCATGTGACTATTTTGGCATCTGTTGGCACCGTTTGACACAGTTATCCACAATTTCCATTGATTTGGGGTTCTTGACTTTGGCTTGCGCCGGGTCACGGCAACAATGAAGAGGCGCGGGTAACCGTGCCATGAAACTTCAATGGGGGAGCGGGAAAATGGATCCGAGTACAGGCGTCGCCAGCAACAGGTTGAAGAAGCCGTCTTGGAAGGATCCACGCCTATTGGTGGGAGTGCTGCTCATGCTTGTATCCGTCGCCGGGGTCATCTCAGTCGTTAGTACCGCTGACCGGACCACACAGGTTTATGCCGCACGGGAGGGTATCGCGGTTGGCCAAACCGTGGGGCCAGAGGATTTAACCGTCGTCCAGGTTCGCTTGGATGACGTCGAGTCCGGCTACGTAACCGTGGAGGGCGGAATTGCCCAGGGCAAGGTGGCGCTACAGAGAATTGAGAAGGACCAACTCGTTCCACGGAAGAGCCTCGGGCAGGCTGACGCCCTGAATCGCAAGCCCGTTGCCATATCAATGGATGAGTCACTTCCAGCGCAGGCGGTTCCCGGGGCGAAGGTGGACGTCTGGGTCGCCATGCCGGGCTCGCAAAACGCCTTTGAAGAACCACAGCTATTGCTGCCTGGTGCCGAAATTGCAGAGGTAACTGTGGGTTCCGGTGCCCTCGGCGCCTCAAAGACAACGGTGGTGCTGGTGCTGGTCACGGACAAGCAGATGCCCAAGCTGCTGGGTGCCAAGGCAAACGCCGCCAAGGTATCTGTTGTTTGGAACCCCGCGGGCATCAATCAATGAGCATCCCGGTCATAACTGTTGGCCAGGCACAGGAAGCGGTGGTTGGTGGGCTGGAGCGCTTGCATGGCCCCGTCACAGTGGTTCGCCGGTGTTCAGAGCTTGCGGAGTTGATGGCTGCTTGCCAAAGCGGCCTTGCCTTGGCGGCAGTCGTTGCCGAGGGCTGCGAAGAACTAACCGCTACATTGGTGGATCGGCTGGCTGCCGTAGGCGTGTCCATTCTCGCCTTGACCGTGGACCCGGTGGAGGTCTCGAGGCTCACCGCCATTGGTGTAGTAACAGCATCTACTGATATTGAGCCCGCTGCCCTTGCCGTGAGGATTTCCGAGGCAGTCGGTCGCCACAGTGGGCATGTAGGCGCGCGCACCTTCCCAGACGCCGGCTTCGCAGACTCATCTGCGGGATTCCAATTGGTGCCGGAAACCCGAGTACCCGAAGCGGCCGGCTCAGGGAGGGTAATAGCTGTGTGGGGACCAACAGGCGCGCCGGGAAGAACTCTGGTTGCGGTAAACATGGCTGCCGAGTTGGCGGCCGAAGGCAAGTCCGTGATTCTTGTGGATGCTGACAGCTACGGTGCGAGCGTGTCGGCCATGCTGGGGCTGTTGGAGGAGTCTGCTGGCCTCGCCCAGGCCTGCAGGCTCGCTGACCAAGGATTGCTGGATTCGGATGCACTGGACCGGGCTGCTACGCCTGTCTTCACCAAGAGTGGTGGATTTCGCGTACTCACTGGAACTACAAGGGCGGACCGCTGGCCTGAACTGAGGGCCTCTGCGCTCTCGCTTGTCCTTGAAAGGGCCAAGCAGGTCGCCGATGTAGTCGTCGTGGACACCGGTTTCTGCCTGGAAGCAGACGAGGAATTGAGCTTTGACACTATGGCGCCACGCCGCAATGGCGCTACCCTGCGCAGCTTGGAGTTGGCAGACGAGGTTTTTGCCGTCGGGGCTGCGGACGCGATCGGCGTTCCGCGGTTGGTCCGTGGCCTTGCCGAGCTCGAAGCTGCGGTTCCGCAGGCAACACCACGTGTGCTCCTGAATAAGGTTAAGCAGGCGTCGGCGGGCCGTTCTCCCAGGCAGCAGTTATCCGAGGCCTGGGAGCGCTTCGGCCCTGGCCATGGCGTTGATGCCTACTTACCTGCGGACGCGGAAGCGTGCGATGCCGCACTGTTGTCGGGGTCTGTCTTGCTGGAATCATCGCCCGACTCTCCCTTGCGTAAGGCCATTGCGGGGCTGGTCTGTGCACCTATCCAGCAAAATCGGAAATCCCTTGTCCGATCTACCAGACCTTTCGGTCTGCTTAAGCGCTAGGCTCGCTATGTGGGCTGCAGAGTCGCAGCAATCAACATGTGATGGAGGCGTTTGTAGATGTCGTCAGGATCCAGCGTGGAGGATCGGTCCGATGCAGCAGTTGTCCGTGAGGGGTTCTTCGGTGACTACTATGAGCACCTCGCAGAGGAGGACTCCCGGGCGTATGCCCCCGAGCTCCTGATTTCGCGGGCAAGCACACATAAGAAAGTTGCGCAGTCCCGGCGGCCTGGAAATGCCATCGTGGAGATCGGCGTCGAGGCTGACCGAAACGTGGTCTACATCGTTACTGACGACATGCCGTTCCTGGTTGATTCCGTCAACGCCGAACTCGTTCGCCAAAACTGCGCCATCCGGCTCGTGATGCACCCGCTTTTCGTGGTTACCCGCGACCGGGTCTCGGGCGAACTCAGCAGCGTTTCCAGAGTCCCGTCAAATATCGGCATTTCCAGTGGCGACACCGCGGCACTGCCCAGCGTCGCCCACCTGCTCGGCGATAACGACAATTCGTCGCACATGGAGTCTTGGATCGCCGTCGAAATTGACCGCGTAAGCGAAGAAGCCCGCGCAGAATTGGTTGCGGGGCTCCAACGTGTCCTCGGGGATGTTCGCGCCGCCGTTGAAGACTGGCCGAAAATGCGTAGCAAGGCACTGGAACTTGCAGAGACGCTTGGAAGCGTCTCCCACCCCGAGCAGATTGCCGAACTCAGGCAGGCGCAGGACCTTTTGCGCTGGCTGGATGACGGCAACTTCACCTTCCTCGGTTACCGCGAGTACGACCTCGTCAATGAAGACGGCGAGGACGTCCTGGAACTTCGTGAGGACAGCGGACTTGGCTTGCTCCGCGCTGGCGACAACACCCGGCAGATCCAGCACCTCACCGACGCCGGCCGCAAGCGCGCCCGTGAAAAGCGGGCACTGGTGATCACAAAGGCCAACTCCCGCTCAACCGTCCACCGTCCCGCATACCTGGACTACATCGGAGTCAAGAGCTTCGACGCGGCAGGGAACGTCAACGGTGAGCGGCGCTTTATCGGACTTTTCGCCACAAGTGCCTACACAGGATCGGTCCGCAACATCCCCATCGTCCGCGACAAAGTGGACGCAGTGCTGCGGAATGCGGGCTTCCCCATGGATTCCCACTCGGGCAAGGACCTTCTGGGCATCCTGGAAACATACCCACGCGACGAACTGTTCCAGATCGAAATCCCGGATCTTGCGGCCACGGCCACCGGGATCCAGCGACTCCAGGAACGGCGCCGGACCAAGCTTTTCCTGCGCCCCGATATCTACGGACGTTTCATGTCCGCAGTCGTGTACCTGCCGCGTGACCGGTACACCACGAGTGTCAGGCTCCGTATTGAGCAGGAACTGCGCGAGACGTTCCAAGCTGAGAGCATTGACTACGAAGCGAGGATCACGGAGTCGGCCCTTGCTCGCGTTTTCTTCAGGATCAGGCTGCCACGCACCGCGGAACTTGCCGATGTCAACGCAGAAGAACTCGAACACCGGCTAATGCGGGCGTCACGGTCATGGAGCGAAGGCATCGCCGAGGTACTTCGTGAGAACCGTCCCGCGGAGAGTGCTGACGTACTGTCCGCCTTGTGGGCTGAGGCATTCCCTCCCGGCTACCGCGTCGACTACGAGGTTGAGGACGCGCTGGAGGACATCGAACGGTTTGAAAAGTATGGAGCCCAGGCCGAACGGGCAGGGGAAGCGAGCAAGGAACTGCGCCCCGGCGTGCACGTGTACCTTCCCGAAGGTGCCGGTGACGTGCTGGAGGAGGATGCGAGGGTCAAGCTCTACTTGATGGAGCCCAAGAGCCTGAGCCAGATCCTTCCTTACTTCCACAACCTTGGCCTCGAAGTCCTGGACGAACGGCCCTTCGAAATCGAAACCGCGGATCACCGCGACTTTTTCCTGTATGACCTTGGGCTGAAGTACCCGGCCGGCATAGACCCGCTGGCCACCGGAGATCTCCTGGCTGACTCGTTTGGTGCTGCGGTCACAGGGGCCGTCGAGTCGGACAATTTTGACCGCCTTGTGCTTCGCGAAGGCATGCACTGGCGCCAGGTGGTAGTCCTCCGGGCCTACGCCAAGTACATGCGCCAGATGGGCAACACCAATTCCTTTGGGTTCATCGCCGATACCCTCTTGGCCAATCCGGATGTGGCGCGGGGTCTGACCGTATTGTTTGCCGCCCGCTTTGATCCCCACGTCGAAGAAAGCAAGCGTCCCCAACAGCAAGGTGCCGCAAGGGCTGCCCTGGCAGAAGCTATCGAGCAAGTCGCAACCTTGGACGCGGACCGCGTGCTTCGGACCTTCGTCAACCTCATTGAGTCGACGCTGCGTACCAACTTCTTCCAAAACAAGGGATACCTGAGCTTCAAGCTGGATCCCACCACCATCGAGGGTCTGCCGTTCCCGCGCCCCATGTTCGAAATCTGGGTTTACTCTCCGCGCGTGGAGGGCGTCCACCTTCGCTTCGGCAAGGTGGCCCGCGGCGGTCTTCGCTGGTCCGATCGCCGCGAAGACTTCCGTACTGAGATCCTGGGCCTTGTGAAGGCACAGACCGTGAAAAACGCCGTCATCGTACCGACCGGCGCCAAGGGTGGATTCTTCGCGAAGAAGCTGCCCAACCCGGCAGTGGACCGCGCCGCGTGGATGGCCGAAGGTGTGGAGAGCTACAAGACCTTCATTCGCGGGCTGCTGGATATCACCGACAACCTCGTTACTACAACGGACGGCGAAAGGCTTGTGCCGCCGTCGGACGTTGTCCGCCACGACGGCGATGACTCCTATCTGGTGGTGGCCGCCGACAAGGGAACCGCAACGTTCTCAGACACGGCCAACGGATTGGCTGCCGAATACGGGTTCTGGCTTGGCGACGCCTTCGCATCGGGCGGATCCGTGGGCTACGACCACAAGGCCATGGGCATCACCGCCCGTGGCGCCTGGGAGTCTGTGAAGAGGCACTTCAGCGAACTCGACCTGGACACCCAGACCGAAGAGTTCACCGTTGTTGGTGTGGGAGACATGTCAGGGGACGTTTTCGGCAACGGTATGTTGCTTTCGCGCCACATCCGGCTCGTGGCAGCCTTTGACCACCGCCATATCTTCCTGGACCCGAACCCGGACACCGCAGCATCGTACGCAGAAAGGCAAAGGCTCTTCGAGCTCCCGCGATCCTCGTGGGACGACTATGACCGGACACTCATCAGCGAGGGCGGTGGCGTGTACCCACGTCAAGCCAAGACAATCCCCGTGTCGGACCAGGTGCGTAAGGCGCTGGGGTTGCCGGACGGAACCACCCAGCTGAGCCCTCCCGAATTGCTTCGGGCAATCCTGCTTGCCCCGGCGGACCTTCTGTACAACGGTGGCATCGGCACTTACGTCAAAGCCAGCACGGAGACACATGCTGCTGTCGGAGACAAAGCCAATGATGCCATCCGCGTGGACGGGAAGGACCTCCGCGTCAAGGTAGTCGGCGAAGGCGGCAACCTGGGGTTGACCCAACGTGGACGTATTGAAGCCGCGTTGCAGGGCGTCATCCTTAACACGGATGCGATCGATAACTCGGCGGGCGTTGACTGCTCCGACCACGAGGTCAATATCAAGATCTTCGTTGACCGTATGGTGGCGGCAGGGAAGCTTGAGGCCACAGAACGCGCAGCATTCCTGGCTGACATGACCGAGGAAGTCGGCCGCCTGGTCCTGCAGGACAACATCGACCAAAACATCTTGCTCCTTAACGACCGGACCCGCGTTGCGGACTGGAGCCCCAGCTACGAGCGCCTGATGGACTGGCTGGAAAAATCAGCCGACCTCAAGCGTGACCTCGAGGCACTGCCCACTACCGAGACACTGCGCCAGCGCCTGGAACAGGGACAGGGACTGACATCTCCCGAGCTGTCCGTCCTGGCCGCCTACGCGAAGATCGAGTTGGCGGCTGCCCTCCGGGACAGCAACCTGGCCGACGACCCCTGGTTCAAGGACACGATCCGGGCCTACTTCCCGAAGCAGTTGCGGGAGAGGTTCGACGCCGAACTTGACACCCACCCGCTGCGGCGAGAAATCATCGCTACGGTGGTGGCCAACGACATCATCAACCTCGGTGGCATTACCTTCGCCTTCCGGGCGATCGAAGAAACATCTGCCAACGAGGTAGCGGTAGCCAAGGCATTCGTGGCGCTGCGTGAAATCTACGATCTCGATCCGATGGTTGAGGAATTGAATGCCCTTCCGGCATCGTTCCCCACCGAGCACTGGAGCGAAGTCCATCTGGATGTCCGCCGGCTCCTGGACCGCGCAGTCCGGTGGGTGCTCGGGCAGGGCATGGCGTCCCGCCCGATTGCCGACGTCGTGAAGTCGTTCAAGCCCATGATGGCGCCACTTCGGGCCAAATTGCTGGACTACCTGCGTGGCGATGACAAAGTTCGTATCAGCGGCTGGCTGGAAAAAGCCCGTGGCTGGGAATTGCCGGATCACTTGGCCCACAGGTGGGCCGAGTTGTTCGAGAGCTATGCCTTGCTGGACATCGCAAGGATCGCCCAGACCGGGACCAACAGCGTCGAGGAAGTAGCGCATGTCTACTACACGGTGTTCAACCGCTTCCACGTGGACTCGCTGCTGGAACGGATCAGCGCCCTGCCCCGCGACGACCGCTGGCAGGCACTTGCCCGTGCGGCGCTCCGGGACGATCTCTACTCAACCGTCGCAGATATGACGACGTCGGTTCTTGAGTCGAGCACGCCCGGCACCCCTGCCGAGGATCGCCTGAGGGCGTGGGAAGGCCTGAATGCCGAACAACTTGGACGGGCGAAGACCATGTTTGATGAGGTCAATTCCCTCGAGGCCGATGACATGGCTTCACTATCGGTAGCATTAAGGCTCTTGAGGTCAATCGTTCGACGCTAGGGGCTGGTCCCGCGTCGCAAATGGAGGTGCAGTGGCAATCTTTACAGACCCCATCAGGGAACACGCTGATTTCGGGCCTGGGGATGCCGAATGGCTGCACCTCCTGGTGGGCGATTGGCAAATGGTCGCCGACCTGGCGTTTGCCGACCTGGCCTTGTGGTTTCCGCATCCGGAGTTTGGGTACATCGCCCTCGCCCACGTACGTCCGTCAACATCGCACACGGTGTTTCATGCGGACTTCGTGGGTGAGGGCATCCGCTCGGATCTTCGTCCACTCGTGGAAAAGGCCTGGAACAGCCGCTCCATTGAGCGCTCCAGTGAGACGAGCTGGAGCAGCGAGATGGCGCTGCGTGTCGAAGCCGTGCCGATGGTGCGCAACGGCAGGACTCTCGCGGTTGTCACGTCCCATATGGACCTATCCAGTTCCCGTATGCCGTCCCGGCTGGAACTCACGTATCGGCAGTGCGCCTACGATCTCCTTCGCATGGGAACTCTAGGGTTGTGGCCCGACTTCGCATCGCCGACGGGATCCCGCAGAGGTGCCCCCCGTGTAGGGGACGGACTCATCCGGCTCGACGCTGAAGGCATTGTGCAGTACGCGAGTCCCAATGGCGTGTCTGCTTTCCGGCGGTTGGGCGAGGTCGAGTCCCTGGAAGGACGTTCCCTCGCTGAAGTGACGGCCGGACTACTGAAGGATCGGCGCATGGTGGACGAGACACTGCCGTTGGTTGTCACGGGCCGAATGCCATGGCGCAGCGAGATTGAGTCCAGAGGGGTCAGCCTTTCCCTGCGTGCCATTCCTTTGCGCGACGAGCAACATCGCTTTGGCGCCCTTGTTTTATGCCGCGATGTCTCCGAGTTGAGGCGCCGCGAAATGGAGCTGGTCACCAAGGACGCAACGATCCGCGAGATCCACCACCGAGTCAAGAACAACCTCCAGACCGTTGCCGCCCTGCTGCGTATGCAGTCCCGACGGATGGTCAGCGACGAAGCAAAACAGGGACTGGAACAGGCCATGCGGCGCGTGGCTACCATCGCGCTTGTTCACGAGACCCTGTCCCAAGGCCTGACTCAAAGCGTCGACTTCGATGAACTCATCGGGCGCCAGTTCAGGCTTTCTGCCGAAGTCGCTTCACCTTCCCAGCAAGTACGGACGGAAAGGTCCGGGATGTTCGGCGAACTGCCGAGCGATTTCGCAACGCCCCTGGCCCTGGTCATCAACGAACTCGTAACGAATGCTGTTGAGCACGGTTTGGAGGGAAGGACGGGAACCGTTTGGCTGCTGGCTGACCGTGCAGCGGGAGACGGAAATGACGAGTTCCTAACGGTGACAATTGCCGATGATGGCGTTGGGTTGCCGGACGGGCAATACACGGAAGGCCTGGGTCTGCAGATCGTGCGTACCCTGGTCACAAGCGAGCTTGGGGGATCCATTCAGTGGAGCCCCCGGGACGGTGGCGGCACCGCCGTCGAAATTGTCCTGAACCTCGCGCGCGCATAGGACCTTCCGGAGGTGGAAGGGTTTAACGGGCAGCTGACTTAAACGCAGAAGGCCGCGGACCATGTGGTCCGCGGCCTTCTGCGTTTGGTGCTTGTACTGCCTACGAAGAAGCGCGCTGGGCTGCTAAGAAGCGCGGCGGGCTCGTGCTGCGCGACGCTTGAGTGCGCGGCGTTCGTCCTCGCTCATGCCACCCCAGACGCCTGCATCCTGGCCGGACTCCAAAGCCCACTGAAGGCAAGTGTCCACTACGGGGCACCGGCGGCAAACGCTCTTTGCTTCCTCAATCTGCAGAAGTGCTGGTCCCGTGTTGCCGACTGGGAAAAAGAGCTCCGGGTCCTTGTCGAGGCAGGCTGCGCGATTACGCCAATCCATGCTGATCAGTCACTCCATTCGTGAGAACTAGTTTGAGCCTTTTGTGAAAACATTCACGAGAGGCTCCAAAGGAAAGGGGCCCGCATGGGCCCCCTTGGTCGTCTGAGTCAAGCGTTTCATGTTAACGCCTTGTAAACAAGGGGTATTAGTCGTTGAAATGCCCTGAATCCGTGAGCGATGCATCACATCAGCCGCCAGTGCCCTCACTGCTAGATGACTATGTCCGGTAGTGTGCCAGTGTGTCAAGACCTCCTGTTAACCCGGCCCAACCAAACTCTGGATCAGATGGAAACAACGGTCCAGTTAGACCTGCGTCCGACGGCCCCGTAACCCCGGGTCTGGAATCCGGAGGCAAGAAACCCCCCGGAATCCTGATTATTTCGATCGTTGTCGTGCTGGAAGCACTGGCGCTCCTGGGCGCTGCGGCCTGGTACGCCTTCGAACTATTGACCGGAGCCCCTGTCCTGACTTTTTGGGGAGCGGTCTTTACGCTGGGCCTCTTATTGGCCTTCTCCGCGTGGCTGTTCGCAGTGGGCCATTTCCTGTTCCGCGGCTACCGATGGACCCGCGCGGCCGCCCTTGTGGCCCAGTTGTTCGTCCTTACCATCGGTTTCCCAACCATGACCGGCGGCCTGGTTCTGCCAGGGTTGGCTATGATTTTGCCTGCGCTGGCAGCGATCGTGTTTCTCTTCCAAAAGAGCGTTATCGCCTATGCGTCACGAGCGGGAGGGACGCAGGGCGCGCTCTAGTCAATGCTGCCCTGACTTCCAATGGTGCTGATGTGCGTCGCGGAGTCGGTAGTGAACGCCACCTGCACCTGGACTGCACGGTTTCCCCGGACAATCACGCCCCGACCGGCACGCGGTGAGTTTTCTATTTCCAACCTCACGCCGAGGATGTCGCCGTCCAGAGGAGTCCTCGGAGCCAGAATGAGGCCCTTGCCATTGGCTTGGGCCTCTGCGGCCAGTGGCAAGCGCTGAAGCAATCCGGGACCTGACGTGGCGGTCATGATCACTCCTCGTGTCCGGCCAGCCAGGGCGGCGAGAGCTGCCCGTCCCCCCGGATCCAGGAGATCGGCGTCATCGACACAGAGGATGCTCGCAGGATCCAGTGATCCAGCAGTGGCTGAGTCGGCCACGGTTGCCCAGAAAGCCCCCGTGGTAGTTCCAGCCCCCGGGAAGATCCATGGAACCTGGGGATTAAGGGACATCAGGGATGTCAACACCGAAGTCTTGCCGGAGCCACGACCCCCAATGATGATGCTGACACCACGCGGTGCAAGGGGAAATGACACGGGGACCGATTCGTCACCCCCAATGCCGATCCAAAGGGGAACGAAGTCCGGCGATATCCCGCACTCCAGGTCTTCAGCTGCAACGCGGTAGCTACCGGACTGCGCCGATTCGGGGGATCGCCGCGATGCTCTTGGGGTAGCTGCCACGGCGACATCGAAATCAGACGTGCTGAGGGATTCCGGGAGGGGCCGGATCCGGAAAGGTGGTTCCGACGAAGGTTGAAGATCAACGAACGGCCAGTCCGTCCCGCTTGGGGCAGTGCGGAAATGAACCATGGTGGCTGCGCCCTGAACAAATCCGCCCATGGCAACAGCGCGCCCTGGGACAGACTCGACTTCCGGAAGGCGGGGCCAGTGATAACGCGATTCCTCCGTGGCGCCCGTTGGGAAAAATGCCCGGTTTGGGATTGCGCCGAAAAAGCGTGAGCTGACTAGTTCACGTTCTCCGGAGATCAGGACTGTGACGCCAAGGGGCGTCCCGTCGCGGATGATGTCCCTCAAAAGGTCCTCCGCCCACGCGAAACGCCCTGATCGGAGCGCTGCGGCCCATGAGCAAAAGCCAGTAACCACCAGGACCAAACGGGGACTTGTGGACACGTCCTCGCCGGCCGCGCGGCGACGTGCCATTTCTTCAGCGAGCCGCTCAAGGACCCGTACCGCCAACGCCAACTGATGCAGGCCCAAAGTGGCGCCATAGCTGCCGCCTTGGCGGAGCTTTCCCAGCATTCCAGCTGCATCCAGGATGTACAGATGCGGTGGGGTCCCATGTGCTGCCAGCATCGCCGATGCAGCCTTGAAACATTCGTGCATCCCACTGGAACTGCTGCCAATCATGGCTAAATGACCGTGCTCGGAAGGCGACCATTGCAGGACATCAACTGACTGCTGTTCCGGTCTGTCCACGATCCCCAATGGACCTACAGGGGTTATCGACGCGTCCATTGCGTCTTCACCGTCGTTGCCCGCCACACGGAAAGTGGACAGGTCTTCACTCCACCCAATGGAGACCGGCAACAGTGGGGCTACAGGTTGTCTGGGGTCGGCCCGCCCCAGCGAGCGCCAAGCGGTTCGGGTCGCCGAGACCACCCCTTCCGCCCTTGCTTCCGCCTGTGCCGTCGACTTCCCGGCCACTGGCTGTTTGTCCGGGGGAGGGTTCAAGGCACCGATCGCCGACTGCACGATTGCTGCCCCCGGGGCCCGCCGGCTGATCGTGGTTGGCACGGCAAGGGACGCCGTCTGGAATTCTTCGGGGTCACCGGTGGCCCTCACAAGATATGCCCGCCCAGGGACATCGACGCCGATGGAAGCTGCGGCTTTGGAATTGATGATGTCCATTGATTCCGCATCCGACTGAACACGCAGGGCGACGCTTGAGGTGACGTTGGCGCGGATGTCGGCAGTCAATGCACCCTGTGGCCTTTGTGTAGCCATGACCAGGTGAATGCCCAGGGACCGTCCAATGGCGGCCACGCGCATCAACTCACGCAGTGCCCCGGGGGCTTCGTCGACCAACATTCGGAACTCATCCACAACAAGGACCAGGTGGGGGACCGCCGCCTCTGTAGCCGCGGGCGAACGTTGATATGCAGCCAAGTCTGAAGTCCCAAGGTCCGCGAACAACTCCTCGCGACGGCGGATCTCGCCTCGCAGGGAAGTAAGCACGCGGTCAAGATGATGACTTCCAAGGTCAGTAAGAAGGCCCACGCAGTGTGGAAGCCCAAGTAAAGGGCGTAGGCCCGAGCCGCCCTTGAAATCGACAAACAGGAATGTCACCTGGTCCGGTGAATGATTCAGGGCCATGGATGCCACGATCGTCCGCAGGAGTTCTGACTTCCCGGCGCCGGTCGTTCCGGCTACCAGGAGATGTGGTCCATCGACATGGAAGTCAAAGGTCAAGGGCCCGTCCTGGCCCTGCCCCAGAATTGCCTGGAGCTCGTTTGACCCGTTCTCGCCTACCCATCGCCGGAGTATGCCTCGAGGTCCGCCGGGAAGAAGGTCATTCAGAGAGCAGAATCCTGGTATGCCGTCGTCGGCAGGACCTTCCCGGTGCGGAGTGGACGCAACTGTGCGGCAAAACTGATCGAAAGCCTTTAGCGGAACCATGTCCGGGATGAACTCCTGCAGGCCACCGGGGAACTGCAAAACAGCGGATGTACCAGACTGTCCGATCTCAATGACAACTCCGGTGGGCCCGGCGTAGGGGCCGGAATGCCGCAACACCTGCCAGGAAGCCTCCAAGGCGGCATCCAGGAGTTTGGTATTGCCGTCATCCCCGCCCGACGGGTCATCGAGAACTACGAGCCTGCCATTGTTGGTTCCTTTCGACCTTCGAAGAGCTGCTGTCGCGGCCGCCTGATTCGTGGCAAGCGTCAGGTACGGCAGGAACCGGGCGCTGAGAGGCAGGCGCCCTATTGGTCCAAGAAGAATGATCGGCTTGGCCGACGACCCTGGGAAACTTGCCAATTGCATGACGATGAAACGGATCAGGGCATCGACGTGCTCGGTCTGGCCGTGCAGCTCAACAATCCCGGGGTGCAAGCCCAGCGTCACTGGCATGGAGCCGATTGCTGGTGGACGGAAATGGGGATCTGCAGGGACGGGCCGCACGTTGGCCAGAGTGGGCGCCGTACCTAGACGGACCCATGTTTCGGGCCCGGCGGCCGTACCTTGTCGTGACGCAACAGGCGATCCCGCCCCAGGGCGAGGCAATGCTAGAGGTGCCTGGGGGTTCAGGACCAAGCCTGCCGCCGGGGCCAAGGTGGCAACGATGATCTCCGCGGCAGACGGCGAACATCGGCGGCGGCGTTCGGCGTCCTGCAGGGCCGCCGTTGCGACGGCAAGCCTGAACTCCCTGCGTCCCTTCCTTCCGGTGATCATCGGAACAAGCAGGCTCAGCGCGGAAACGGCCGTAAATCCAAGGAACATCCACATTCCCGTTGCGAGTGCTAGACCAACGCCTGCTACCAGCGGGAGGCCCGCCGCAACGGCAACCGACCACCGGTTCAAGGAGCCCGCCTGACGCTGGACTTCAAGTGGCACTTCAACGGAACGGCCGGCGTCGGCATGAATCCCGGGAGTGGAGCTCTTTGGCGTAACGATAGTGAAGCTTGTGTTGCCGCAGCGAATTCTCGACGACGACGTCACAGTCTTTTCCCGGACACGCTCCCCATCAACAAGTACCCAATTCCGGCTCCCTGTGTCCGTGATGCTCAATGCGGTGCTGGACACCCTCAACACGGCGTGCTCGCGGGACATCCCCGGATCAGGAATGCGAATGTCCACATCGCCGCGGCCAATGTGGTGGTGACCGCGTTGGAGTGCAAAGACTGTGCCGGCCCCCGGCCCGGTATGTGCCAGGAGCAGGAGCGGCATTGCCGGAGAGTCGGACTTTTCCGCGGGACGGTGTCCGTCCACCAGGACGGCCCCCGCCACGAGTGGCGGGTGTCCGACAGTCAGCGTGGATAGGTCTTCCCCCGCAACTGAGAGGGGACCGACCCCGCGGGCCTTGTGCAATTGCCGCTGGAGCTCTGAGCCCGGCATTCCGCCGTCGACGGTGATTGTCAGCTCTTCCGGTGGCTCCAGTGATGCGGCGTTCGGGCCGCGGACCAGTGTGCACTCAAAGTTCATTCGCCCATTCCTTCCTGGAATCCCGCAGCCGTCCAGAACTGAGGCTATGGAATTCCCGGGCAGGCGGCTGCCCCTTTCCTGGGCTATGTGGATAACTCTTGGCGGTACCACCTGAAGGCGCTGACTTGACGCGAGGACATGGCGTCTCGGCTAAGATGAAACTCGTTGTCGCGTGTGCTCAATGAGAAGGGACCTTCACCGGTGATAGTGGTTGCAGAGAGCGCCGATGTTTCGGACGAGGCGGTAATTGGTGATGGATCCAAGATCTGGCATCTGGCCCAAGTCCGCGAGAAAGCCGAATTAGGCGTCAATTGCATCGTCGGACGTGGTGCCTACATCGGCACTGGCGTCAAGATGGGGGACAACTGCAAAGTCCAGAACTATGCACTTGTCTACGAGCCCGCAGAACTGGAAGCCGGGGTGTTTATCGGCCCGGCAGTAGTGCTGACGAATGATACTTATCCCCGTGCCGTAGGTCCGGACGGAAGCCTGAAGAGTGCGCACGACTGGGAGCCTGTGGGCGTCACTATTCGTGAAGGAGCGTCCATTGGTGCCCGCGCCGTATGCGTCGCTCCCGTGACCATCGGACGCTGGGCCACCGTAGCCGCCGGAGCGGTTGTGGCCAAAGACGTCCCTGATTTCGCGCTGATGGTCGGGGTTCCGGCCAAGCGGCGGGGCTGGGTCGGTAAGGCGGGCTTCCCGCTGCAGAACATTGGCGGGAACTGGGTATGCCCGGAAACCGGCGCCACATATGTTGAACAGAACGAGACACTTCGAGAGGTAGAGGCATGAGCCCCGAATTCATTCCCCCCGCCAAACCCATCATTGGCGATGACGAGCGCAAGGCCGTAGAGGCAGTTCTGGCCTCCGGCCAGCTTGCCCAAGGCTCGGAGGTTGCGTCATTCGAGCAGGAATTTTCCCAAGTACTTCTGGACGGCCGCGCAGCTGTCGCCGTCAACTCCGGCACCTCAGGGCTGCACCTTGGCCTTCTGGCCGCCGGCATAGGCGCCGGCGACGAAGTCATTGTTCCTTCCTTCACCTTCGCAGCCACGGCCAACTCGGTCGCTCTGACCGGAGCCACGCCAGTCTTTGCCGATGTTGACCCGGATTACTACACGCTGGATCCTGCCTCTGTTGAGTCGAAGATTACCGACCGCACGGCGGCGATCATGCCGGTCCACCTCTATGGCCACCCCTTCGACGTCGATGCCATTGGCGCGCTCGCTGCCAAGCACGGGGTTAAGGTGTTCGAAGATGCGGCTCAGGCCCATGGTGCCGCTGTCAACGGCCGGAAGGTTGGAACCTTCGGCGACTTCGCCATGTTCAGCCTTTACCCCACGAAGAACATGACCTCCGGTGAGGGTGGCATGGTCAGCACAGGCCTTGCCGACGTCGAACGTCGCCTCCGCCTCTTGCGGAACCAGGGCATGGAGCGCCAGTACGAGAATGAGTTGGTTGGCTTTAATGCCCGCATGACCAACATTCATGCAGCCATCGGGCGCGTCCAACTGACGAAGGTCGAAGGCTGGACGAAGACGCGGCAGGAAAACGCAGCGTTCTTTGACGCGAACATCGAAGGCGTCATCACGCCGAAGGTAGCCGAGGGATATGAGCACGTCTACCATCAGTACACCATCCGCATTTCCGAGGACCGTGATGGTTTTGCTAAGGCATTGCGTGAGGAATACAACGTCGGCTGTGGCGTGTACTACCCCATCCCGAACCACCGTCTTGCGCCTTTCCAGACATCGGATGAGCTGCCCGTAACTGAGGAATCTGCGGCCAGCGTGCTGTCCCTCCCGGTGCACCCATCTTTGAGCCAGGACGATCTGGACCGCATCGTGACGGCTGTCAACGCCATCGCAAAGGCAGGAAGCTAGTGGCAAACCTCCGCGCAGGCCTCATCGGACTGGGTATGATGGGCCGCCACCATGCCCGGGTTATCCGCGAGCTTGATGGCGTTGACCTGGTTGCTGTCGCGGATTCGTTCGGCGATCCGCACAACGTTGCTGATGGCCTGACTGTCTACAACACAGTCGAGGAACTCATTGAGCAAGGAATCGACATGGCAGTGGCTGCCGTGCCGACCATCCTGCATGAGGAAGTGGCCTTGCGGCTGGCTGAAGCTGGCATCCACTGCCTCGTTGAGAAACCGATTGCCAACGATTCCGAGTCGGGTGGACGCATTGCCCAGGCCTTCGAAGCCAAGGGCCTCATCGGCGCCGTCGGCCACATCGAGCGCTTCAACCCTTCCCTGCAAAGCCTTCGCGAGCGGCTCGGGAACGGTGACCTCGGTGACGTCTACCAGATCAGCACGCGGCGCCAGGGACCCTTCCCTGCACGCATCGCCGACGTCGGGGTGGTCAAGGATCTTGCCACGCACGACATCGACCTCACCGCCTGGCTCGCGCAGAGCAACTTCGTGAACGTCGTAGCGCACACAACCTCCCGTAGTGGCCGCGAACATGAGGACATGGTCACAGCCATTGGCCACCTCAAGAGCGGCGTTGTAACCAATCACATCGTGAATTGGTTGTCACCCATGAAGGAACGTACAACGGTAGTTCTGGGCGAACGTGGAGCATTCATCGCAGACACCATTTCTGCAGACCTTACCTTCGTGGAGAACGGAACGTTCCAGACAGACTGGGATTCCGTCGCAGCCTTCCGGGGAGTGTCGGAGGGATCCTCGACACGGTTCGCCCTTGCCAAGCGGGAGCCGCTAAAGATGGAACACGAGGCGTTCCGTGACGCAATCCTCGGAAAGTCGATGAATATCGTCACGATGGCGGAAGGCCTGGAGACCCTGAGGGTTGCTGAGGCCGTGTTGGACTCGGCGAAGTCGGGCTCCGTCATCTGCCTCTGATACGCCAAATCAAGCATCGTCTTTGGGGGAGGTTGGCCATGTGCCAGCCTCCCTTTGGTGTTTGTGGACCCCGGCCGCCCATGCTCGGCCATGGGCCCGGATACGGGGAACGCAAGCCATGTCGGGTAGCCTTGACCAGTAGACGTGGGCACTTCTGTGCCCGCACGCCAATACACAGGAGAGTTTGTGAACGCTGATCTCGTCGTCGTCGGCTCGGGTTTCTTTGGCCTGACCATTGCAGAACGCGCCGCTACCGAGTTGGGGCTAAAGGTCGCGGTTCTTGATCGCCGCCACCATATTGGAGGAAACGCCTACAGCGAGAATGAAGAGAAGACGGGAATCGAGGTGCACCGCTACGGCGCGCATCTCTTCCATACGTCGAATGAACGTGTCTGGGAGTACGTGAACCGGTTTACCAAGTTCACGAACTACCAGCACAAGGTTTACACCAGCCACAAGGGCGAGGTGTACCCCATGCCGATCAACCTCGGTACTATCAACCAGTTCTTCCGTGCAGCAATGAGCCCCAGCGAAGCGCGCCAGCTCATTGCGGAGCAAGCAGGCGAGCTTGCCGGTACTGATCCGCAGAACCTGAATGACAAGGGTATTCAGCTGATCGGGCGGCCCCTGTACGAGGCATTCATCAAGCACTACACCGGCAAGCAGTGGCAGACGGATCCGAAGGACCTTCCCGCGGAGATCATCTCGAGGCTCCCGGTTCGCTACAACTATGACAACCGCTACTTCAATGACGCCCATGAAGGGCTGCCGGTTGACGGCTATACGGCCTGGATCGAACGCATGGCGGACAACCCCAACATCGAAGTCGTTCTGAACACCGATTTCTTTGACGATGGCGAGTTCGGCCGGTCATCCGTCCTCGGGCAGGTTCCGGTCATCTACACAGGCCCCGTAGACCGCTACTTCGACTACGCCGAGGGTGATCTCTCCTGGCGCACGATCGACCTCGAAGAAGAAGTGCTGCCGATTGAGGATTTCCAGGGCTGCCCGGTGATGAACTACCCGGATCCGGAGACTGCCTTCACCCGCATCCACGAGTTCCGCCACTTCCACCCTGAGCGCGACTACACGAAGGACGCGACGGTCATCATGCGCGAATTCTCGCGTTTTGCTGAGAAGGGCGACGAGCCTTACTACCCCGTCAACACATCAGACGACCGCAGCAAACTGCTCGCTTACCGTGATCTTGCACGTGGCGAGAAATCTGTATTGTTTGGCGGCCGTCTTGGAACGTACAAGTACCTGGACATGCACATGGCCATCGGTTCGGCCCTGTCCATGTTCGACAACAAGATCAAGCCGCACTTTACGGGCGGCGCAAAGCTGGAAAGTGGTGGAGTGGACGCATGACCGCCACAACAAATGAAAGCCAGGAGACTGCCATGACGGCCACAACAGTCGCAGACAGCCCGGCGTCGACTGAGCAGAACCTTCGAATAGTCCAGCGTGTGGTTTTCCCAGCCAACCGCGACCTCGACACCCTGCCGCTCTATGTCGATCCGGACACCAATAAGGTCCGCAAGCAGGACGACAACGGCACAGCAGTTGTCCAGGCAGTGGGCATGGCCCGCAAACTCCACCCGGAGGACATCCTGGACCGCGGGTCGGTGCAGGTTCGACGGGGCGAGCGTCTTTCCTTTGGTTCCTACTTCAATGCCTTCCCGGCCAGTTACTGGCGGAAATGGACCATCGCCACAAAGACGGTTCTCCACATCGAGACCGAGGGCGAAGGAACGGTCATCGTTTACCGCTCGAATGCGCGCGGCGCGTCGCAGCGGGTCGACTCGATCCTTGTTGAGGGAACTGCATCGAACGAGTTCGAACTTACGCTCGCTCCCTTTGGTGATGGCGGCTGGTACTGGTTCGACCTCATCGCCGGCGGCGATGGAATGACACTCAAGAGCGCCCATTGGGCTGTTCCTGATGAAGGCAGGCCCCAGGGGAAAGTCACGCTGGGTGTTACAACGTTCAACCGTGCCGATTACTGCCTTGAAACCATCAAATCAATCGATGCCGACTCCGGCCTCCGTGAAATCCTCGCGGAACTGATCATCGTTGACCAAGGCAACAAAAAGGTGGCCGACGAAGACGGGTTCGACGCCGTCGCCGCATCCATGGGCGAGCAGTTGCGCATTATCAACCAAGGCAACCTTGGTGGGTCGGGTGGATTCGCCCGCAACATGTACGAGATGCTCGTCTCTGACAAGAGCGACTACGTCATGCTTCTCGACGACGACATTGAACTTGAAACCGAAGGTGTGCTCAGAGCGGTCGCATTTGCCGACCTATGCCGTAAGCCCACCATCGTCGGCGGACACATGTTCGACATGTATAACAAGTCCGTTTTGCACGCCTACGCCGAAGTAGTGAATTTTTACCGTTTCCTTTGGGGACCCGTGGAGGGCCTGGGAAATCACGACTTCTCCGCAGAAGGCCTTCGCTCAACGCCACTGCTGCACCGCCGCTGGGACGCTGACTACAACGGTTGGTGGATGTGCCTCATCCCCAAGACCGTCGTGGAAAACATCGGACTCTCCCTTCCCGTGTTCATCAAATGGGACGACGCCGAGTACTCCTTGCGCGCCCGCGCGGCAGGTTTCCCGACCGTTACCCTCCCAGGTGCAGCGGTATGGCATGTCTCATGGGCTGATAAAGATGATTCTGTGGACTGGCAGGCTTACTACCACGAACGCAACAGGCTCATCGCGACTCTTCTGCATTCCCCGTTCCCCAAAGGTGGCCGGATATTCCGGGAAAGCCTGAATACGGACATTAAGCATTTGGTATCGATGCAGTACTACCCCGAGCAAGCTCGCGTCATGGCTCTCCGGGATGTCTTGGAGGGGCCAGGCAAGCTCCACGAGCAGTTGCCCACCACAATGCCCAAACTCCGTGCAATGCGCGAGGAATTTGTTGACTCCCAGGTCAAGACCGACCCCGGCGCCTTCCCTGAGTCCTTCCGTAAACGTCCCCCGAAGAAGCCGCAGACCTACAAGCAGCCGGGTGCGCTTGGCCTTCTGCCTTGGGCGGTAAAGACTGTCCTTAAGCAGACCCTTGCTCCGGTTCGCGATTCTGCCAAGACCAACCCCGAAGCCCATGTAGCGCATCAGGACGGCAAATGGTGGAGTTTGGCGCATCTTGACAGTGCAGTGGTCTCCAACGCTGATGGAACAGGAGCGTCGTGGTACCAGCGTGACCCCAAGCTGGCGCGCCGGCTTTTGGTTGAGACAGCGCAGCTGCACGCGCAGCTTTTCTCGAATTGGGAGACGCTCCGCGCCCAGTACCGTGAGGCGCTGCCTCAGATCACATCGATGGAGTCGTGGCGAGAGACGTTCGATGCCTCGGAGCCCAAAAAGTAGCGATGGCCAACTCCACTGATATTTATGCTGTTCCAGGGGTAGGTGCCGGTCTGCTGGATGTATTCCGGCGCCGGTACCTCCTCAAATTGATCGTCCGCAAGGAACTCAGGGTCCGCTACCGGGGCTCCGTGCTGGGTCTGGCTTGGTCATACGTGAAGCCGTTGGTCCAGTACTTGGTTCTGTTCTTTGCCTTGGGAATCGTACTTCGCGTGGGGGACCAGATCCCCAACTACGCCCTGTACATGTTCTCCGGCGTCATCGTGGTCAATTTCTTCACGGAAGCTTTTTCGAACGCTACGCGATCCATAGTGTGGAATGCCGCATTGGTGAAGAAGATCTACCTGCCACGGGAACTTTTTCCCGTGGCGTCGGTCTGGGTCGCTGCAGTGCATTTCCTTCCCCAGCTTGTCGTCTTGCTGGCTGCTGCCCTTTTCAGCGGGTGGCGACCAGACGTGATGCAGCTGGTGGGCGCAGCGCTGGGCTTTGTCATTGTGGCCGTGACCGCCACTGGCCTGGGCCTCCTGGCAGGTGCCATCAACGTGTTTTTCCGCGATGCAGAGAACATCGTGGACATGTTGATGATGATTGTCACCTGGACTTCACCCGTCCTCTATGACTGGACCATGATCCGTCGTCTTGCCCCGGATTGGGTCTTAACGATCTACCAGCTCAACCCCGTGACCGTAGCCGTGGAATTGTTCCACTGGGCGTTCTGGTACCCGACCGTCACCAAGCCTGTAGAACTGCCCCCTCATCTGATGTTGACAGGGCTGGCTGGACTGGGCATGGCCGCAGTTTTCCTTATTATCGGCCAGCTGGTGTTCCGCCGGCTCGAAGGCCACTTTGCGCAGGAGGTCTGAGTGGGCGCCGCCGTCATAGTCAAAGGCTTGAAAAAGACTTTCAATCTGCGTCACTCCCACTCTCTTAAAGAGACGCTTGTGTGGCTCGTCAAGGGACGCAAGGGTGACCTCACCAAGAAGTTCGATGCGCTGCACGATGTCAGTTTCGAGATACAGGATGGGGAGACCGTCGCCCTTCTGGGTTTCAATGGCTCCGGTAAGTCCACGTTGCTTAAGTTGATTTCCGGCGTCATTCTTCCGGATCAGGGCACTGTGCGGACCAAAGGCCGCGTCGCGGGCCTGATTGAGGTTGGGGCGGGGTTTCACCCGGATTTGTCCGGCCGTGAGAACGTCTTCCTCAACGCCGCGATCCTTGGAATGACAGAGCAGGAGATCAACGAGAAATTCGACGAGATCGTCGCTTTCTCGGAAATCGAGCAGTTCATCGACACGGAAGTGAAGTTCTATTCTTCCGGCATGTTCCTGCGTCTTGCTTTTGCGGTGGCTGTTCATACGCAGCCGGACATCTTCCTCGTGGACGAGATCCTGGCTGTTGGCGATGAACCTTTCCAGCGCAAGTGCCTGGCCAAGATTAAGCAGCTGTCCGACGAAGGCAGGACCCTCGTGGTTGTTAGCCATGACCTGGACATGATTTCGCGGATCTGCGACAGGGGAGTCGTCTTATCCTCCGGAACTGTCCAATTCGAAGGTCCGGCTGACCAGGCTGTCGCCTGGCTGCGGGAACGCAACTAAAGTCCGGCATCCAATAGCAAAAGTCGTCTGTCAAGGGATGGCTAGTGGAAGCATCTAAGAAAGGCGATCGTAGGAATGGGTATCGGCCCGCTGCTGTTGTGTGTACTCCTGATCGTTGTGTTGTGGTGGGGTCCAGGTTGGCTTCTCGGTGAAGCACTGGGAGTGCGCCGAACCCTCTTGCCCGTGGTGGCACCATTGTTGGGCATGGGTGCCCTGACGGTCATCGGTGTGATGGGCAATTCCTTGGGGTTGAGCTGGCAGCTGCTTCCTGTATCCGTCGTCCTTCTGGTGTTGGCTGCTGTCCTGTTTGGTCTACGCCTCCTGTTGAGGCGTAGATTCCCCGACAAGTTCCAGACTCGCGTCCGAACACAGCCAAGCATTTTCGGTAAGCACCGATTTGCCGGCTCCTGGTGGATCCTGCTGGTAGGCCTTCTTGCGGGCGGCGCCGTAGCAGCCGTGTCGTGGTTTGTTGGCACCGAGGGCCTCCTGGGCATAAACCAGGACTGGGACATTCCCTGGCACGCAAACATGATCCGGCTTATCTCGGTGAATCATGAATGGGATCCCTCCATAGCGGGAAACTTCGCCTACTACGACACCACTATTTCTGATGCACCCATCAGGAGCTACCCGATCGCTTTCCACGCCGTGCTCGCGCTGTTCTGGCCAATGAGTACTGTCAGCATCCCGGTGTTCCTGAATGCTTTCGTCTTGGTGATGATGGCCGTTCAGTTGCCCCTGAGCGCCATGGCCTTAACCATGATCCTCACACGCCGCCCGGTTGCCGTCGCCGCCGCGGCCGCAGTCTCGGGATGGTTCACGGTCTACCCCTACGACCTACTGTGGCGTGGCCCGTTGATTCCATTTTTCGCTGGCATGCTGTTGGTGGGTCCATTCGTCTTCCTGGCCGTCAAAGGTGCTTTGGAGCGGCAAAAGTTCTGGGTCCTGGGCATTGCCTTCGGCGCAGTGGGACTTATTGCTGTGCACCCCTCCCTGGCTTTCGTCGTACTGCCGGTACTGTTTTTCTGGCTGCTCTCCGCACTGATACGTCGCAAGGGCAGGATCCTGGGCATTACTGTTTATCTGGCAGTGTCGGGGGTTCTCGCGGCGATCATCGGTCTGCCGATCATTACCCAGATGCTCAAGGAATCTGAGCGCGTCTCCAAGATGATGTGGGCACCGGATACTGATCGCAACGGTGCCATTCAGAATATTGTTTTCCTGAACCATGGCTCCATGGCAATGCCGATCCTGACAACGCTTGTTGCCCTTGGCTGCCTTGCTGTTGCGTTCAGGATCCGCATGTGGTGGTACTTCTGCCCGGTCCTGGCTTTTGCGTTTCTGTCGGTTTACACCATGGGCAGCGACAGCCCCCGTTTCCTGAACCTGACAGCACCTTTCTACGACGACCAATGGCGCATTTTCGGCATCCTTGTCATGCTTCTCGTGCCGCTTGCGGGCTTGGGTGTTGCCCAGGCTGGCGAGGCAATCGAGTGGGCCGTCCGGCGCTTCCGCAATCGTCGGGCAGAATCCCAGGAATCCGGGGGCAAGAATGGGCGCAGGCCGAACCACGTCGTCACGGCAGCGGCCGCCGTCGCCGTTTTGTTGGTATGCGGGGTGGGCGCCATCCCATACTTCAAGCAAAACGCCGAACGCATCAACATCAATACAAAGATTGATGGCCTCACCCTCAGCTCATCCGAAGTGGATCTGCTGAGCAAAATTGACCAATATGTTCCCCAGGACGCCACAGTGCTGAATGACGCCTGTGATGGCTCCGTATGGATGTATGCACTCGGGAACCGAATGCCGATGATCCGGCACTTCGAAATACTTCCCACGAACCGCCAGTTGCTTGTCCTTCAAAAGCTCCCTGAGTTGGCGACGGATCCCGACGCGCGGGCGGCCGCTTCCGAGCTTGGTATCGAATGGGTGTACATAGCCGACGGTCGGATCCGGGCCTGGGACGAGCCCAAGGCGGGGTTGACCCATCCTGATTCCATCCCTTACTTGAAGCTTGTTGTGCGAGATGGAAACGCAGCCTTGTACCGGATCGATTGGTCCCAGTTACCGGGTGGCAAACAAGCCTTCGACGCAGCTTCCAAGGACCGCGTGCAGCTTGACGGAGTCCCAGGGATCCTCGAGAACCGGAAACCCGATGGCATCGCCCCGCTTGGAAGGATCTGCTAACCAATGAAGGCATTCATCAAAAAGTTCTTCTCGTCCAGTTTGTTCAGATTCCTTGTGGTGGGCGGTCTGAGCTTCATTGTGGACCTCGGTCTGCTTGCGCTGTGCTTCCAAGTGTTTGGTTGGCCCCTTTGGTTGGCCACGGGCGCAGGATTCTGGGGCAGTTTCTTCTTCAACTACTTCCTGCAGCGCCACTTTGCTTTTGGGGGAGGCGGAACGGCTCTGGGTGGAGTGCTGCGGTACTCCGGACTCCTGGCCTTCAACACTTTGGCGGTCATGGGAATCGTGGAGCTCTTCCAGTTCCTGGGTGCCGGATATGTTGCCGGTAAAGTGGTTGCGACGATTGTGACCATGGGATGGAACTACTTCATTTACAAGCACTGGATCTTCCCGCAAAAGAAGCATCCGAAGAGCGCCAGCGGACAGACAGATGGCGCGTCGGAAACTGACGCGCCAGCACAGAAATTCACACCTAACAGCAGCGAAGGATAATCGATGTATCGAGGCGTTCGAATTGCCGCGGTAGTACCGGCCTATAAAGAAGAGAACCACATCGCACAGGTGATCGAAACGATGCCTGATTTCGTCGATGACATTGTCATTGTTGATGACTGCAGCCCTGACGACACCTCTGGGGCTGCCCTTCGGGCGGACGACGGCAGGGTCACCTTGATTCGGCATGAGGTCAACCAAGGTGTGGGTGGCGCTGTCCTGACGGCGCATAAAGCGGCAATGGAGCTGGGCTCCGACATCAACGTTGTGATGGCCGGCGATGCCCAGATGGATCCGGAGTACCTGCCCCAGCTGCTCGATCCCGTGGTGGATGGTTACGGCTTTGCCAAGGCCAACCGCTTCTTTTCAGGTGAGTCCTTTGCCGGTATGCCTGGCTACCGCATCTTTGGCAACATCGTTTTGTCGTTCATGACAAAGCTGGCCTCGGGTTACTGGCACATCTTCGACCCCCAGAATGGCTACACGGCGATCCGGACGGAAGTTCTTCGTCGCCTGCCAATGAATAAGGTGGCCGCACGCTACAGCTTTGAGAACGACCTCCTGATTCACCTCAATATCCTCGATGTACCGATTGTGGATGTCCCGATTCCCGCTGTCTACGGCAATGAAGTTTCCAGCATCAAGCTTCGGAAGGTGATCCCCGAGCTGCTGGCCATGCTCTTTGGCGGCTTCTGGCGCCGTGTTTGGTGGAAGTACATGGTCTGGTCCTTCTCAGCAGTGGCTCTTCTGTTGATCGCAGGAATCGCTCTTATCGTCATGGGTCTTGTGGCTGGGATATGGGTTCTCGCCGCAAGCGTAGGGTCTCCTACCGCGGGATCGGTGATGTTGGCTGTCGTGCCCTTTGTGCTGGGCGTTCAAATGCTGTTGGTGTCCCTCCAACTGGATATACAGGCAAGTCCAAACAGGCCGACGATGCATCCCATGAAGGAACGTACGTAGCGAATTCCCGCAACAAGAAAGGGAGGGTCAGGACGCTTGGCGTCCTGACCCTCCCTTCTCTTTCCTGCCGGGGTCACGTCTTTGCTGCTAGGGGAGCGACGTGAACCCTCCCCAGCCCCACCCGACCTGGCTCCGGGAGAGCCATCCTGATGTACCGTTGCCGGGATACAGGAAGAGGTTGCCACCGGAGTCGCGCGCAAGCACATCGTTCTTGCCGTCTCCGTTGAAGTCGCCGGGGCCCAGGATTGCAGTCATCCCGCTCCAGCCGCTTCCAACTTGGACCCTGCTCAGCCAACCGCCGGTGCCGTTGCCTGGATACAGCCATAGGATCCCGGACGTGTCCCTGGCCAGGACGTCCGTCTTGCTGTCGCCGTTGAAATCGCCGGTACTCAGGATGGCCGTCATGGAGTTCCACCCAGTCCCGACCTGGGCGCTTGACGCGAAGCCTCCCGTGCCGTTTCCGCGGTACAGCCACAGGACACCAGCTGAATCGCGCGCCAACACATCAGCCTTCCCATCACCGCTGAAGTCCCCTGGCGCGAGGATGAGCGTCATGCCCGACCAAGCTGTGCCGGCCTGCACCCTGGGCTGGAGCCCGCCAGCCCCGTTTCCGGGATAGAGCCAGAGGGCGCCATTGGTATCGCGCGCCAGGACGTCGCTGCGTCCATCACCGTTGAAGTCCTTGGTGGGAATGATCGCGTTCAGCAAGTTCCAACCAGTTCCCAGCGAGCGTTGCGTCAACCAACCACCACTGCCATTACCCGGGTAGAGCCAGAGCGTGCCGCCGTTGTCCCGCGCCACGACGTCGTTCTTTGCGTCTCCGCTGTAGTCCTTCCATGTGTTCGCCGGTGGCGCCGTCACGGTGTAGTTCTGGCTGATGATCGCCGAACTATTGTTTGACGGATCAACCGCGAAGTACTTCAAGGTCATGGCGGCCGTCAGCGTGATGGGTGTGGAGTACTTGTTGGCTGCCGTGGCAGTCGGGGTGGTGCCGTTGGTTGTGAAGTAGATGCTCGAGCCTGCTTCGTTCACCGTGAGGGTGATCTGCTGGTTCACCGGGTAACTGCCCCCGGGTGGAGTCGCGGTGACCACCGGTGGGGTGGTGTCCAAGATCGTGTAGGCACTGGTAGTGACTGCAGAAGCATTTCCATACGCGTCGACAGCTAGGGCCTTTACGGTGGTGTTGGCCGTGAGCGCGAATGGACTCGAGTATGCTTTCGTGCTTCCTGCAACTGCAGTAGCGGGCGTGGTGCCATCCGTTGTGTAGAGGATGCTTCCAGGTTCGCTGGAGGTCATGGTGACAAGCTGCCCTGAAGCATAGGCTCCGGCAGCGGGCGCAACCGTTAGAACCGGGGCGGTGTTGTCAAGGACGTACGTCTGCGTCGCTACCGTTGAAGAGTTGCCCGCAGTGTCGCGTGCGAAATACTTCAACGTCATCGATGACGTCAACGCTATCGGCCCGGAGTAGACGGGACTGGACGTTGTCGGCGTCGTGCCATCGGTGGTCACGTAGATGGTGGCTGCTTCGTTCACGGTGAGGCTGATGGTTTTGTTGGGCCCGTACGTTCCTCCGACCGGATCGACAGAGACCACAGGTGGCGTGGTGTCGGGAGCGAAGACAGTGACGTTTCTGGTTGCGGTGGAGGTGTTCCCCGCATTGTCCCGGGCTTCCACCGTGAACGCGATAGGTCCATTGGGTACGTTGGTGTAGGACTTTGGCGACGTGCACGCCGTAAAGGCGTTTGTGCCCAGCTTGCACCTGAACCCGGCAACGTCCGTGGACGTCGAGGCAAAGACGAACGACGGCGAGATGCCGACTGTTGCGCCTTCTGCAGGAGAACTGATGGACACCTGCGGTGCGGTCAGGTCAGTGGTAACAGTCACCGATGCCACGGTGCTGATATTGCCTGCCATGTCTGTCGCCCGAACCCGAAGGACGTGCTGGCCCTCGGTGCTGAGGTTGAAGACGTATCCGTTACTGCAGGCCGTGAAAGCAGTCGTGGAATCGACCGAGCAGGACAGGACAGTGTCCGTCTCCGCAGTCACGCCCAGGACGGGCGCACCATTGACTGTTGCTCCAGCAGCGGGTGAGGTGATGACCGGAGCGGCGGGGGCCGTCAGATCCACAGTGAACGCCCGTGATACAGGAAGCCCTGATGGAGCCGCGCGTACGGAGAATGTGTAGGCGCCGTTGGTCAATGCGGTTGCCGGCGTAAACGTGCCAGTCGTGCACACCTGCCAGACAGGTGTTGCGGTGCTCAACTGGAGGCTGCATTCAAGGGCGCCGCCCGGAGGCGTTGAGGCCACGGTGAAAGTAGGAGTGGAATCATTGGTGTACGCCGGGTTCGCTGCCTGGGTTCCGTTTGCCGCCGTCGGACCACTCACGATCGAAGGTACGACGCCACCAAGGGTGAGCAACCTGCCCTGTTGGGCGGGTTTGGCAGGATCCAGCTGTCCCGGATCTTCCATGACCAGTAGTTTGCCGTCGCGCATGTTCAGTCCGCCGATCTTGCTGAAACCGAGGGCCCATTGGTTGTCTACGGTGTCGGTGCTCAAGTCGATGCGCGAGACGGTGTCTTTGCCGGCGTCGGCCGTAGTGGTTCCCCCACCCGTTCCCGTGTACAGGACCAGTGGCGTCTGCCAGTCGTAGTAGATGGCTGTGGGCTTGCCGACGTTATATAGCGGTGCTGGAACGAAGTTGGTCAATACTCCATCATCGGGTGCCGTGAATACCGTCAGTCCTGAGGTTTCAGCGACATAAACCACTACGTTGCCGGCACTGTTGCGGTGCGTGGCGGCAAGACTCAGGGAGTTTGAGTTAACCGAAGCGATTGATTCGATGCTCGGATGGAGGGCCGTCGGATCCGCGATCTTTACAATCGACCGGGCATTTGCGAACGACAGATAGATGTTGCCATCGGGGCCGTCACTGACGGCATTCGGACGGAGGTCGCCGTCGAAAATGGTCAACTGGCTGTCATAGTCGAATATGCCTGCGCTGGGCTTCCAAATTGCGCGGACTACCTCGGAACTTCCGACGGCGGCATCCGGAATGAACGCGATTTCGTCGCCAGAGCCGTGATTGCCAGGAGACGGATCAATCATGGCAGGAGTTCCGGCTAGTGCGGGGCCCTTCTTATGGCCAGTCAGGGTGCCCCCGAGGCAGGTGCCTGTTTCGAGCCCGCCCGGGGTGGCCCCTGCAGCTTCGGTCACCCGGCAGAATCCGGCACGCGCATCTGAGACCCAGATCCTTCCGGCCGGGTCCACCACCGATCCAGCTGCCTTCGTAAGACCCACTGCCACAGTTTGGCGGGCCTGGTCGGCGTTGGCAGCCCCCGCTGTGAATACACCTGTGAGCGCTGCCGTAGCCAGGCTCGCCGAGGCGATCAATGCGGTGAGTCTATGGCGACGCCGTCCTGCAACTCTCCCGCTGAACGCGGAGGGATGGGAGTTTACATGAGAGGTTCTTGAGCGACCGGCGAAGGCAAGACACGCCAAACCAAGCTGAAGAACACTGCGATTGCGCGTGTCCACCGAGGGATCCCCACTTCATTCGGATGCTCCCCAGCTCCGCATGCATTGGTTATTCGCCCCACGCCGTCTCCGGCTGCGTCTACGTACATCTTCCCCCAATTTTCACATTTGTCACTAGGTACTTTTTGATGGGAGACATTTTTTGCCCGCAACGTCGCCCCGGCGGACGTCTTGACCGCGCATGCGCAGCCCCGCACGATTGAGATGGAGGTCATAATGCGCAGACTGTTTCCGATGGTGGTGCCGCTGGTGATGCTTTTGGTCGCCTGTACTCCATCGGCCCAACCACAGCCGGGAACGAGTACCTCGTCCACGACAACCGGCACCGCAAACAGCAGCGCCACAGCGGAGCCCAGCCACTCGCCGTCGACGATTCCCAGTAGTGGCACCACCGATGGCGGCGAGCCATTGGGCGACGGTGATGAACCTGGCCGCTACGCGTATCGATGCACAAGCCTGGACGCCTCGCCGGAAGTCCAGTTGTCGAGCCTCGCCGAGGTCTGGGCCGCCACCAATTACACGCGGATGGGCTCCTGTGAGGTCACTTACACAGGGCCGCAACCGTTCGAGCCAACGCCCCGTGAAACCGAAGCAATTTCGACGGCGGCACCGCAAGGAGCGGGCGACGATGACGGACTGGCAGTGATGTTGGACGTCCTCCGCCTCTGCACGCGGATCAGTGATGAAAGCGGGCCGGGCGGATTTGAGGAAGCCGGACGCGGGACGTTGCTTGCCGCGGCCTCACTCTGCCCGGATGCTCCGCAGGGCAAAATCATCGCAGCATGGGCCGAGGGTACGAGGATGGCTGATGGCAGCCACCTCGTGGGCGATTCGGTGCAACCCGGCAAATATCAAGTCGTCAGGCAGGGCCCGTCCGCAGCAGATTGCAGGTGGTCCTTAACCGGCGCAGGGGGTGCCATTGCCGCCGAGGGAGGACTTCCAGCGGTGGGCGAAGGCCTCGATCTTGCTGCCGGCCAAAACTTTACTAGTGACAAATGCGGAATTTGGGGGAAGATGTACTAAGACGCAGCCGGAAACGGCTTGGGGCGAATAACCAATGCATGCGGAGCTGGGGAGCATCCGAATGAAGTGGGGATCCCTCGGTGGACATGCGCAGGCGCAGTGTTCTTCAGTTCGGTGTGGCAGCTATTGCCTTGGCCGGTTGCTCAGGAACCAATATAGATACTTCCCAACCAGCCGCACTTGATATGGCACCTGTGGTCGACAACAAGGACAAAATCCCCCGGGAACGTCCGGAGCCCCTGACCCGGTATCAATTCACTTGTACGGCGGCCGATGGCAGCCTCATAGGCAAGTTCTCGAGCCTTGAAGAAGTCTGGGCATCCACCCGGTATTTGCACGTCACTGACTGCCAAGTCGACTACGTCGGAAAAGGACCACATATCCTGACTCCGGAGGAGACAGCAGCCGTTAATGCCGCCCTGGCAGCGGGTGCTGCACCAGGCGATGCGTCTGGTCTCTGTCTGCGCATCATTAAGGCCTGCACCCGGACGGATCCCAGGACAATCGCAGCCTCGCTCAGCACTTATGGGGTTCCTGTTGTGAAAGGGGCCCTGACGCTTGCGCCGTTGGCGCCGCAGGCGGCTGTGCTCACCAAGTGGCTTAAGACGGAAGTGTAAGTAGGCGACTCCCTGAAGGGGCAGACACGGAAAGGCGCGGACCCTCTTGGATCCGCGCCTTCACACAGTCCATCCAGTCAGGCAAGCAAGGTATTCATCGCATTGATAAGTGTGGTCTCCACGCCATTCGTACCCGCCTTGAAATGGGCCAGATGTCCATAGACGGTCATTGAGCCACCAGCAATTCCTGGGTAATCCGGCTCCCAGCCACCCTCATAACTGCCGAGTGGCATGTTGGGCGGAAAAAATTCATTGCTTGGTATGTAGCAGCAGGACTCATTGGCATATCCGCCGACGATGATGCCGTTGGTTCCGCCGTTGCGATTCCGGAAATACGCCCCATATCCACTGACGAGCTCGCCGCCGATCATGGCGATCTTAAGCTGGGGGCTTCCGTTGAACTTCCACACTTGGAACGGGGAGGGCACCGCTGTCTTGTAGCTGTTGCTGTCGATACGGCCGATCATTACCTGGGCATGACGCTGATACCACTGCGGCTGGCCATTGGGGTTCCCCAAACGAGCCACGTACGCGGCACGCACAGCAGCCAGGTTGCTGGCCGTCGCTGTGATGTCCAGTGGAAGCTGGACCTCCTGGTATCGAGTCACCATCGGGCCGCTGAGTGCTCGTCCGGCCGACTGCATGTTTGAATTGACGGTCGCGCCGAGGGCGTCCCCATGCTGGTCCCTGAGCTCCCAGCTGCGGACTCCGCCTGGGTCTTGGTCCCCAGCGGGTCCCTGCACAAACATGGCGAAACAATTCGGGTTACGGTTCTCGATGTAATTGCAGGCACCTGCTGCGAAATCTCCGTCAAACAGCGTGCGCAAGCCTGCACTGATGGGGTGGCAGCCATAGCTGAAAATCACGGCCGCAGGTGTACCGTTGCCGCGCCTGGCCACGAGAATGGGGACGGCCGTTTCTGTATAGGGAAGCCCCACTCTGTTGGCGGAAAAATTCTGTGTTGAGACTTTGTAGTCGAAAGTCACCGGAATTTCATTGGCATCCAGGGCTTCCTGGGCAAGGTCAACGATCGTGTCTTCCAGGTCGGCGCTGTACGAGCGGAGCAACCCAAGGTCTGCCAACCCATACGCCATGTAGGGATGCAACGTATCGATCAGTGCTGGACCGTTGTGCGTATGCGTCGCCTGGATCAGGATGTCGCTGCTGGACCAATCCGCGAGTTGAATGATCCTGTCGCGGATCCTTTGATGCATGGCCCGAGGCAGTGCCAGAACGTCCAACGAGATGATGATGTGGGGATGTGCGTCTTCCCAGATGAGGATTGCCCGAGCATACAGGGGCTCGAACGGTGAACTGCTGGTGGCCTCGCGTCCGCCATCGGTGGTGCCATATCCGGCCATATACGGATTGGTGCTCAGCGACGGCGTAATGTCAGCGCTTGCAGTTCCAACTCTAAACGCCATAAAAGATCACTCCTTGATTGTGCGCAATGGGTGATCTTCGCTTGCCCCCAAACAAAGTCCGTATCCCAAAATGCGCTGAACAGCCAATACGTGAGACCACCTTCATTAGACCATGTGATCCCCGAAATTTGCCCGCTCCTGGGCGATATTTATCGACCGCCCGGACGGGGCGGTCTGCCGGATTCAAAAGAAGGCCCGTTCATGGAAGATTTCCACGAACGGGCCCTCGAAAGTGGACTGCGTGGGTACTATTTCGCCGCGGGTGCCAGAATCGTCAGGGAATTCCAGCCTGTGCCGATTCGGGCTGGTGTTCCCCACGACCCGTTTGAACCCACCGGGTAGTACCGCAGCTCGCCTACGGTGGTCCGGGCGATGACACCGCTGGAGCCGGTTCCGGCAAATCCGCGGACGGCACCGAAACTTGTGATGACGTTCCAACCTGTTCCGACCACCGCTGCAGCTTCCTGCATGAAGTTGCCGGTGCCGTTGGAACGGTACAGTTTCAGATCGCCCGCTGCGTTTTTCGCCAGGAGATCGGCATTGGAGTCTTTGTCAAAGTCCATTTGAACTATGTCCAAGCCAGTCCAACCGACTCCGATGGAGATACCGGTGGACACCGTCTTTCCGCTGGGGTTGCTGAAGTAGTAGAGGCGACCCGTGGAGTCGTATCCTACGATTCCGGGATGTGCATCGGCCTTTTTCCATGTCCCAACGCTTAGCGTCCAGTCCTTCCAGTTACTGCCGAGGGCGATGGGAGCCCCAAAACCGCTGCCCGTCTTGCCCGGGTAGACGTTAAGCCGGCCGTCGGCCCACTGCGCCACAATGTCCAGGGCGCCGTCTCCGTTCCAATCCGTGACAAACCCGGCCTTCAGGCCGGCCCACCCTGTTCCGATGAGGTCTTCCGGTAGAAGGGCAGTGGTACCAGTCCCGGGATAGCGGTAGAGGTTGGCATCGGCACGGACCGCGACAACATCCTCCGGGTCGATGCCGAGTGTTGTCTCAACATCCAGGGGAGCGTCGCTGATCCGGATCGCGTCATCCCAGCCCAGTCCGATGAGACTGCGGTCGCCCCACGAACCCGCGACGGCTGGGTAATAGTAGAGGTCACCATTGGCGGTGCGGGCATGGAGTCCCTGGGAACCGGCGCCGCTGAAGCCGATTGCTGAACTTACCGACGTCATGCCATTCCATCCGGAACCGATCACCTGGGCGGCTTGGTTGAGGAAGCTACCCAAGCCATTCGAACGGTACAGTCGAAGAGTGCCATCGGAAGTGCGCGTAACGATGTCTTGGCTGCCGTCGCCATCGAAGTCGATCTGGTTCAGCTGGTGGCCGCTGAAGCCTGTCCCAATCAAGACGCCACCCCCAAGCGCTCCACCTCCTGTGTTGGGGTACCTGTACAGATTGCCCAGATAGTCCTGTCCTATAACGCCCGGATAGGCATCTTTGGAGTTCCACCAACCCACGGTCAGGGACATTTCCTGCCAACCGGAACCGACTTGGATGGGAGCATAGAAGCTGCCGCCAGGAGCACCCCGGAAGACTTTCAGCGTTCCGTCGGACCACTGAGAAAGAATGTCCTGAACACCGTCCTGGTTCCAATCGACGACGTAGAGCGATTTTGCACCCGTCCACCCCGAACCGATGGCCACTGGACCAGTGATCCGGCCACTTCCGTCCGCCGGAAATGCATCGAGCCTGCCGGTTGAGCTTGTAGCCAGGAGGTCAGCACCGGACTTGATGGACGGGTTGGAGGGGGCTGAGGCGCCACGTGCGAACGTCCGCAGCTGATCGTAGCTGCCATTGAAGATGTTGGAATCACCTTCGAACGGCCCGGTGCTGCTGTACTGCCACATGGTGTAGTTGCCCCAACTGGCGGGCAAGGAGCCAGGGGAGTTCGTGGGGTTGTTCCAGTACGAGGCGATCCACAGCGGGTAACTCCCGAACGTGGAGTTTCCTACACACGTATTCCACCAGTCAGTGGTGCTGTAAACGACGGGAAAACGCCCCGTCAGGGCTTTGACCGTGTTGCCGAAATCGGCAGCCCACTGTCCAAGTTGTGCCTTGGACATGTTGTAGCACGTGTTGCCGAAGTAGAAGCCATTGATGGTCCGTCCGGCGTAGGGGTTGTATTCGATGTCCAGGACTGGAGGAAGTGTGTAACCGTCCGCTGTCCATCCGCCGCCATTTGCCACGAAGTATCTCGCTTGGTCCGCACCCGAAGACCAGTTGGGGATGGCGAAGTGATAGGCGCCGCGGACCATGCCGGCGTTGCGGGATCCGTTATATTGCTGTGCATAGTTTTCGTTCAGGTAATAGTTGCCCTCGGAGGCCTTCACGTAAGCCCAGCGGGATCCTTCGTTCCATTGGCTTTGCCAGTCGACGTTGCCCTGGTGCGCGCTGACGTCCTGTCCATGGATACCGATGGTTGGTCTCCAATGACCTGGATCGGCGTCCATCGGCACCACCTGTCCCACTGTGCGTGCGCCAGCAGGCCCTGAATTTCCGCTGCCTTGCTTTGCTGCAATGACCCTGGGTGAGCGCTGACCCATCTCTGCCCCGCCAGCAGGAATTGCGGCGCGCATTGCCGCTTTCATGGTCTCGGCATCCGGAGCACTGCCAGGCATTGCTTTCGTGGTAGGCAGCGTTGCTTGATCGTCCGGAGCAGGGCCGACGGCCGGCAGCGGTGCAACCGAAGGTGAAGGCTCGACGGCGGTAGGCACCTGCGGCTGGTCGGTCACCGTCGGGGCGCTGTCCGAGGTGCTCCCCGAACCGGATGGACGAAGCGAGTCCGCTGTGGGCGGCGTCTGTTCAGCGATGGGGGCGGGAGCCGGGCGTGGGCCGGAGTCCTCCGCCCATGCAGGAATGCCGGAAAAAGTCCCTGCAAGGAGGGCCAGGCAAAGGGTGATCCCAGTCCTTGCAAGCGGCAAGCGACGGACCGACTCTATGGGGGTTCTTGTCATATCCAATTCCGGCCCTGTGCCGCGGTTCAGCGGCGCATGGTGTGGCTTGCTGACAAGCTCCGGGGCGGGCGCCTGCGCATGGGACCAAAGGCCAGCTCCTAACGGGCTTTACCCTAACATTCGGAAACTGGAGTGACTAGTGGTACAGGCGATGCTGAAGGGACTCTTGTTCCAATAGTTATCCACAACCCGCCAAGCACAACTTGGCCCTCGACAGCGGCTCCCTTAGCGTAGGTCACTCGAGATACGCCTCTCGGATACGGACACGAAGGTTTTTTGGGGGAAATATGGAGGCCGTTGGGATTGTGGAAGGTGAGGTCCGCGAACTTATCAGACGCCGCGGCTTGGACCCCTTCGAACAGACCGCGGAAGTCCGACGCTTGGTTGAGGACGCGGTCAACGACTATGACGAGAGGGCGCTCCTTGGACCCCTTCCGCCATTGGGACATCTGGAAACCGCCCGCAGGCACGTCTTTGACGCCGTAGCGGGATTCGGACCCCTGCAGCCGTTCCTGGATGATCCCGGAATTGAGGAAATTTGGATCAACGCGCCCCACGAGATTTATGTCGCGCGTAATGGGGAGTCCGAGCTGACGGGCATCACCCTGAGCGAACAGCAAATCCGGGACCTCGTTGAACGGATGCTCAAGAGTTCGGGACGGCGGCTGGACTTGTCGTCACCGTTCGTGGATGCGGCCCTGCCGGACGGGTCACGATTGCATGTTGCTATTCCAGACGTGACCAGGAAGCACTGGGCCGTCAACATCAGAAAGTTCATCGCCAGGGCGAACCGGCTTGAGCATCTCGTCGAGTTGGGAAGCCTCACACCCCAATCCGCCAGATTCCTTGGCGCAGCCGTTGCAAGCGGACTCAACATCCTCGTTTCCGGTGCGACCCAGGCAGGGAAGACCACAATGTTGAACTGCCTTTCGGCAAGCATTGGCTCACGTGAGCGCGTTGTGACCGTTGAAGAGATCTTTGAATTGCAACTCCCTCTGCGTGATGTTGTGGGTCTGCAATGCAGGCAACCGAACCTGGAAGGTCATGGAGAAATTCCGTTGCGAAGGCTCGTTAAAGAAGCCCTTCGCATGAGACCTGATCGCCTGGTGGTTGGCGAAGTCCGCGAGGCCGAAAGCCTGGACATGCTGATCGCGTTGAATTCCGGGCTGCCTGGCATGTGCACAGTCCATGCCAATTCGGCACATGATGCCGTCACCAAGATTTGCACGCTGCCTTTGCTGGCAGGGGCGAACATTTCCAGTGCATTCGTCCTGCCCACAGTTGCCTCGTGCATTGACTTGGTGGTGCATTGTGCCAGGCAGGCCAATGGGCGCAGGCAGGTAACCGAAATCCTGTCGTTGGGACGCCGTGTGGAAAACGGCGTCATCGAATCCTCGGTGGTGTTCCGCATGCTGGAAGGGCAGTTGCAGCCCAAAGCCAACTCCATGCCCGCGGTCGAAAAGTTTGCCGTGGCAGGTTTTGATGTGGCCGCGCTGCTGGAACTTAACTAATGGCACCGCTGTTGGGGATCCTTTGCGGCGGTGGAGCATTACTTATCTGGTGGTCCACCTGGGAGCATCCGCCAGGCGTCAGGGCAAGGGAACCCCGACCACGACGGCTTGAACATCTCTTGCTCTCAGCAGGCATAGAAAAGGTCACGAGTACGGGCCTCCTTCTCAGCTGCACTGGATGCGGAATCATCGCGATGCTCCTGTTTTTCGTTGTGACCGCGTCATTGCCGGTCTGCCTTTGTTTCGGCCTCTTTGGCGCTTGGATCCCTTTTGGCCTCGTGCGTCGGCGGGCGCGGAAACGCCGTGCCACCCTGCGCCAACTGTGGCCCGATGTTGTTGACCACCTCAGATCCGCCATTCGCGCCGGTCTGGCTTTGCCAGAGGCCTTGATCCAACTTGGACACAACGGGCCGGCCGAACTAAGGAGCCTGTTCCTGGATTTTGGTGCCGACTATAGGTCCGGCGGTCAGTTCGATGCGGCTGTCAACAAACTCAAGGACCGCCTGGCAGATCCGGTGGCTGACCGGATCATCGAGGCACTTCGCATGACCCGGGAGGTGGGTGGCTCGGACCTCGGGCGCATGTTGGGTACGTTGGCCGGGTTTCTTCGGGAAAGCGCCCGGACGCGCAGCGAACTCGAGGCCAGGCAGTCTTGGACCGTAAACGGTGCCCGGCTTGCCGTCGCAGCACCCTGGATAGTCTTGGTGGTCATGGCCGGTAGACCTGAAGCCATGCTTGCCTACAACTCCGGAATCGGGGCCGTGGTGCTGCTCGGCGGGCTTATCGTCTCGGTTTTGTGTTACGCAGTCATGCTGCGCATTGGGGCGTTACCCGAAGATGGGCGGGTCCTGCGATGAGCACCTCGACCGCCATCGCAACACTCCTCGGACTACTCCTGGGTTCAGGGACATGGTTGATCCTGGTGCGGCTTCCATTCATGCGTGGCCGGACTTTCGCGGAGCGCATTCACCCGCAGCTTAGGTCGCATAATCTCGAGTCGCGCCTCCTTCGGGCGCCTACACATAATCTGACACCCTTTGGACCATTGGAACGCATACTCCGCCCGGTTATCCAGGATGGGATTGGCTACTTGTACCGCTTTAACAGCGGCGGCCCAGCGTTGCGAAAGAGACTCGCTCGTGCCGGGTCCGCGAAAAGCGTGTTGGATTTCAGGGCGGAGCAACTGGTGTGGGCCGCAGCCGGTTTCCTGCTTGCTGTGGTCGGCGTAGGGCTGGGTGCTGCCTCCGGACGATTCAGCCCGCTTCCATCACTGGTGGCGGTAATCGGGGCTGCCTTTTGTGGGTACGTGCTCCGCGATTTCGTGCTTGGCCAAAAAATTAAGCGCCGCGAATCGGTAATTCTCGCGGAGTTTCCCAGCCTTGCCGAACTCATGGCGCTGGCCGTCGCCGCCGGAGAGAGCGCAGTGGGTGCGATGGACAGGATCTCCCGTACCTCCACCGGCGAACTGGCCAAGGAGTTCACCGCGGTTCTGGCGGATACGAGATCAGGAAAGTCCTTGGTCCAAGCACTCCAAGCGTTCTCTACCCGGACGCAACTGCCGCCCCTCGTCCGATTCGTTGACGGACTGGTGGTGGCCGTGGAGCGGGGGACTCCGTTGGCCGATGTACTTCGGGCGCAAGCCGCCGATGTCCGCGACGCTGCGAAGCGGGAATTGATGGAATCAGCCGGTCGAAAAGAAATCGGCATGATGGTGCCCCTGGTATTCGGAGTCCTTCCACTAACGGTAATTTTCGCAGCGTTTCCAGCACTTGCCGCCTTGCAGCTGAGCCTTTGACGGGACCAAGCCGGGCGCCTTGACCAATTATCTCTATCCACCCATCGCTTAATGCCAGCGATACAAACACACACATTGGGGAAAATAATGAAGAAGCATGGACGATCGTTTTCTGCCGCAAACACGATGACTTGGCCCTTTTTCTCATGGGCCTTCGCCGTGACGTCGCGAAATGTTGCGCCGCTGGAACACCGTGAGCGCGGTGACGTCCCGGGGTGGGTGATGATCACACTAATGTCTGCAATATTGGTCGCGGGACTCCTCGCAATTGCATCGCCAGCGCTGGCGGACCTCTTCACGCAGGCCATGGCCAAAGTGGGCAAGTAGGAGATGGGACAAGCCTGGTCCCGCAGAAAATATCACACACTCCGCCTGTCCTGCGCATTTGAAAGGCTGCGTGAATTAAAACGTCCCGACGCACCTAATAGCGGGGAACGAGGTTCCGCGGTTATCGATTTTGTGATGATTGGGGCCCTGTTGACCTTGCTATTCATGGCGATCGTCCAGCTCACGCTTGTCCTTCACGTCCGAAACACGATTGTTGATGCCGCCGCGTCCGGAGCGCGATATGGAACCCTTGCCGATCGAACGGAAACGGACGCGGAGGCCAGGGCGTCCGAACTGATCGAAACGGCGCTCAATGGCGATTTCGCGGCAGATGTGACCACCGCCGAAAGGAATCTGGATGGAATTCGGGCATTGGAAGTGACCGTGAGGGCGCCTATGCCAGTCGTGGGGCTTATCGGACCGCGTGGAGTCATGGAGGTTACCGGACATGCTGCCCTTCCAAAGTGATGTTCTGGCTCCGGCGCCGTTTCCCGCTTCGCCCTCGAACCGCCGCAGGCATCTGCTGACCAAGGCTTGGCGGTTGGCGTTCGGACCATATCAAGACATATCCACAGTGGGTACCGACGTCGAAAGGCAACGCGGCAGTGCCATCGTGGAGTTTACGTTCCTGGCACTGATGCTCATGGTCCCGGTTGTCTATTTCCTGGTAACCGTGGGCCAAATCCAAGGCGGATCCTTCGCGGTGGTGGGTGCTGCGGATCAGGCGGCCAAGGTCTTTGTCTCCCAAACTGAACCCGCCCTGGCGAGGACCAACGCAGAACAGAGCGTCCTCATGGCGTTGAAGGACTACGGCTACCCGGCGCAAGCGGCCAAGATGGAGATCACGTGCGACCGGGCAGATTGCCTTTCAGCGGGCGCAGCAGTGACAGTTTGGGTTCGACTGACTGTCCCGTTGCCGATGGTGCCGTTTGGCGACTCCCTACATCTGAACGCTGCCGTGCTCAATGCCTCTGCCACACAAGTCGTTGGCCGCTTTAAGTGAATCGTCAACGTGAGGAGGAGCCGTAAACATGGTGATGGGGCGAATAGGGCGCAAAGCGGAAGAGGGCCAGATGACCGTGCTGATCGTAGGCTTCGTACTTCTGGCGCTCCTGTTGGCCGCGGTGGTAATGGCTGCTTCGGCGATTTACCTGGAGCATAAGAAACTCCTGTCCTTGGCTGATGGCGCCGCACTTGCTGCTGCAGACTCGTACGTGGTGGGTGACATCGGAGGAAGCGGTGCGCCCTCGGCGCCGCTGGTGGACGAGCGGGTGCTGGGCGCGGTTGAACTGTATCTGGGGAACAGCGAAGCCTTCTCAACGCACGATCACTTGGAAATCTCTCCTGAAACGGGCAGTTCACCCGGCGGTACAGCGCTGGTGGTCTTAACTGCCGTCGCCCATCCGCCCTTGGTCACCTTCCTGCTGCCTGAGGGAATCCCCGTTGAAGCAAGATCCACCGCCAGGTCCCGGCTCACCCAATAGCGGCACAACGCAAGGACGCAATCATAGAGACGCAATGACGGCGCCCAGTCGGGGGAGTCCGGCTGATAGCGTACGCTGGAAAGACCATGGCTGAGATTGATTTTCCCGCAGAAATCCGCGCGCTTCGCGCCACTTACAGTTCCATCGAGAACGTCACCGATGTTGATGCCTTGAAGGCAGAAATCGCCGAATTGAGTGAGCAGGCTGGCGCCCCGGACCTTTGGGATGACCCCGCATCGGCGCAAGTCGTGACGTCGCGTTTGTCCCACCGCCAAGCCGAAGTGGAGCGCTTGTCCAAACTTGCCTCCCGGATTGACGACCTCGAAGTACTGGTGGAACTCGGCCAGGACGAGGGCGACGAAGCCTCAATGGCCGAGGCCGCCAAAGAGCTGACTTCTATTCGCAAGGCTCTCGCGGACCTCGAAATCGTCACGCTGTTGTCCGGCGAGTACGACGAACGAGAAGCCGTTGTGACCATCAGGGCAGGAGCCGGCGGTGTTGACGCTGCCGACTTCGCGGAGATGCTGATGCGTATGTACCTGCGGTGGGCGGAGCGCCACGGTTACCCCACTACCGTGATGGACACGTCCTATGCTGAAGAAGCAGGCCTGAAGTCCGCCACGTTCGAAGTCAAGGCGCCGTACGCATTCGGCACCCTGAGCGTCGAGGCGGGCACACACCGGCTGGTCCGTATCAGCCCCTTTGACAACCAGGGGCGCCGGCAGACCTCGTTCGCCGCCGTCGAAGTCATCCCGTTGATTGAACAGACCGACTCCATTGAGATTCCGGACAACGAGATCCGCGTAGACGTCTTCAGGTCCTCAGGACCAGGAGGCCAGTCGGTGAATACGACCGACTCCGCCGTTCGCCTGACACACATCCCCACGGGCATCGTAGTGTCAATGCAAAATGAAAAGTCCCAGCTGCAAAACCGGGCCGCTGCTTTGCGTGTGCTCCAGTCGCGGTTGCTGCTTGTTAAGAAGGAACAGCAGGACGCTGAGAAGAAAGCCTTGGCCGGTGACGTCAAGGCGTCTTGGGGAGACCAGATGCGCTCTTACGTGCTCAATCCGTACCAGATGGTCAAGGACCTGCGCACGGAACACGAAGTAGGCAACACTTCGGCTGTACTGGACGGCGACATCGATGACTTCATCGACGCCGGTATCCGTTGGCGCACCGGCAACCGTAACGCTGCCAGCTAGGGTCTCAGTCCGCCTGCCGGGGGCGTCCGATTCCACGACACGCCCCCGAAACCCCCGGAATCCCGGCTGCTGCGTGCGTATAGTCGAGTGGCCGGTGCTCTCACTTCCCCCATCGAAAGCCCGCGCTCCGGCTGTTGGACTGGGCGAGTACGTCAGGTCCGGCGGGGTTCTAAAGGGCCATGATCAGATTTGAGAATGTCACCAAGGTCTACGAGCAGAATGCCCGACCGGCGCTCGATTCTGTAAGCCTTGAGATCAACCGCGGTGAATTCACCTTCCTGGTGGGCGCCTCAGGCTCAGGAAAATCCACCTTCCTGAGATTGATCCTGAAGGAAGACAAAGCATCCTCAGGTTCGGTTTACGTTGCCGGCCAGAACGTGGCCAACATTTCGAGCTGGCGAGTGCCCAAGCTTCGCCGGGGTATCGGCGTGGTCTTCCAGGATTTCCGTCTTCTCCCGCAGAAGAACGTCTTCGCAAACGTGGCGTTTGCCATGCAGGTCATCGGCAAGAGCCGTTCCATCATCCGTGAGACGGTTCCTGAGGTATTGAAGACCGTTGGTCTTGAGGGCAAGGAAAAGCGGATGCCTCACGAACTTTCAGGCGGCGAGCAGCAGCGTGTGGCGATTGCCCGCGCCGTCGTCAACCGCCCGGGCATTCTCCTTGCTGACGAACCCACGGGAAACCTTGACCCCATTACGTCCATGGGAATCATGGGCGTCCTGGACAAGATCAACCAGAACGGCACCACTGTGGTCATGGCTACCCACGACGACGACATCGTTAATGAAATGCGCCGCCGCGTGGTGGAACTCAAGAATGGCAAGGTCATCCGCGACGAAGCGAAGGCACTGTACACGTCCATGATCCCGGTTGTGGGTGAATCGCGACGGCTGAAGGATGCCAGTGGCGAGGAACTCAACCGCGCACAGGGGGCACAGCTGTGAGGCTTCTTTTCATCCTTGGGGAAATCGGCAGCGGCCTGCGCCGCAACCTGTCCATGGTGATCTCGGTCGTCTTGGTGACCTTTGTTTCCCTGACGTTCGTGGGCGCAGCCGGAATGCTGCAGATGCAGATCAACCAGATGAAGGGCTACTGGTACGACAAAGTCCAGGTTGCGGTCTTCCTCTGCAACGATGGCTCGACGGCGGTTGGTTGCGCCTCGGGGCCGGCCACCAAGGAACAGCAGGACAATCTGCAGGCAATGTTGGAGTCTCCCGCAGTCAAGCAGTACATCAACGACTTCCAGTTCGAATCCCAAGCCGAAGCTTACAAACACTTCAAAGAGCAGTTCTCCAATTCGCCGATTGTTGATTCCGTCTCCCAAGACCAGTTGCCGGCCTCGTTCCGTATTAACATGAAGAATCCCGAGAAGTACCAGATCATCAGCGAAACATTTTCCTCGCAACCTGGCGTTGAGACGGTGAGTGACCAGCGCCAGGTACTGGAGCGGATCTTCTCCTGGATGAACGGCGCTTCGGTGGCGGCGATGGGTGTGGCCGCGGTGATGATCTTCTGCGCGGTACTTCTGATAACCACTACTATCCGGCTCTCAGCGTTCAGCCGGCGCCGGGAAACGGGGATCATGCGCTTGGTGGGCGCCTCGAAGACAGTCATCCAGTTGCCGTTCATCCTGGAGGGCGTGATCGCCGCTGTTGTCGGCGCCTTGTTGGCCTCCGTGACGCTGTGGCTGATGGCACACTTCTGGCTCAACGGTGATCTGTCCAGGCAATTCCTCAACACTCCCTTCATCTCATCGACGCAGGTCCTGGTGATCGCACCGGTGCTGATTGCGCTCGGCGGTGGTTTGGCCGGGATATCCTCCTTGTTGACCCTCCGGCGTTACTTGAAGGTTTAGTGATGAAGGACGGGCGGCTGCGAACGACTCTGCTGACAAGCGAAAAGGACTCATGATGACCACGTTGGACCAGAACTCCCTGCGTCGGCGCCTTGCGTCCGGTCAGGCCAGGATTCTTGGTGGCGTTCTCGCCCTGGGCCTCGCCGTTAGCCTCCTGTCTGCTGTACCTACGGCCCATGCGGACAACCTGGACGACCAGCAAGCTGCGCTCGAGGCCGAATCGGCGCGCGTCCAGGCGTCCTTGGAGTTTGTGGACTCGAAGATCGCCAAGGCCGCGGGCGATCTCGTCATCTACCAAGGACGACTCCCGGGCGCCCAGCAGGCACTTCTCGAAGCGCAGGGCCGCGTGGCCAGTGCTGTCAAGGAGGTCGAGGCTTTGGCTGCCCGGGTGGAGCTCGCCCAGCAGAACAAAGCCAAAATTACTGAGCAGCTTGAGAGCGACAAGCAGAAGATCACCGACACGAAGAAATTGATCGGCCAAATCGCCTCACAGGCCTATAAATCCGGAGGCGTGCCCACCAACATCGCCCTGCTCTTCGGATCCAACGAGTCCGGCAGCCTGACGGAGTCCATGGACCTCGCCGATCAGGCAATGCGCAGCCAGAACGCTGCAATGACCAAGCTGACCCAGCAGAACGCCACCAACGTAAACTCCCAGGCCCGGCTGGCTGCCGTCGAGGCTGAGATCCAGGACCTGAAGGCCAAAGCCGACGCCGCGCTTGAGCGGGAGAAGGCTGCGCGCGACGAGGCTGCCAGCAAGAAAGCCGAAGTCGACAAGCTCATCGAGGACACTACGCGCCTGAACGGACAACTACAGGCGGCCAAGCCCGGCATCGAAGCTGATCTTGCCCGCGTGAAGGCCGAACAGGACTCTGTTGCAGCCGAAATCGTCGAGAGGGACCGCAAGCTCCGGGAGGCGTGGGAGGCCGAGCAGCGTCGGCTCGCCGAAGCGGCCGCTGCTGCGGCCGCCGCTGCGGCAGCTGCCCAAGGAAGGCCAGCGCCTCCTGAGCCCCCGTACTCTCCTCCGCCCGCCGGTTCGCCGTCAGCGTTCGGACTTCGTCATCCCTTCGCAAGCTATGTGCCCATTACGTCCGGGTTTGGTTGGCGGGCAACCCCGCCCGGAACCATCGATTTCTACGGCACGGGTGGTTACATGCACACAGGCATCGACTTCGGTGCACCCTGCGGCACTCCTGTTTACGCAGCAGCCGCCGGTACTGTCTTCAACTCTGGTTGGAACTCGGCAGATGGCGGTGGATGGCGGGTCAAGCTGTCCCACGGGGTGGTGCAGGGCAACTCCCTGACGACCATTTACTACCACAACAGCAGCATTGTGGTGTCCAACGGGCAGCAAGTATCGCAGGGGCAACTCATTGCGTACTCGGGAAGCACAGGTAACTCGACGGGGTGCCACGCACACTTTGAAACCTGGTTGAACGGCGCCGCAGTGGATCCGATGACCCTCCTCTAGTGGCCCGTCCCTTCGTCAGGGATAAGGGCCGGCGGGCTCTGGCGTACACTAGTTGAAATCCGCATCTAACAAGGAGTTCTAGCGTGCCCAAGGAAAGTGGCCGTAAGGTAGTGGCCACCAATCGGAAGGCCCGGCATAACTACCATGTCCTGGATACCTATGAGGCCGGCATTGCGCTGATGGGTACCGAAGTGAAATCCCTCCGTGAAGGCCACGCCTCCATGGTGGACGGCTTCTGTACCTTCTACAATGACGAGCTGTGGATGGAGGGCATCCATATCCCTGAGTATCACCAGGGGAGCTGGACCAACCATGCCGCGCGCCGCCGTCGTAAGCTTTTGCTTCACCGCGAAGAACTGGACAAGATCTCCCAAAAGATCCGCGAATCCGGCTTCACCGTGGTGCCCTTGCAGCTTTACTTCCTGGACGGCCGGGCGAAGGTTGAAATAGCCATAGCACGAGGTAAAAAGGACTACGACAAGCGCCAAACGCTTCGAGAGCAGCAGGATAAGCGCGAATCGTTGCGCGAACTGCGGGAGCGCAACCGCCGCTAGGTTCGAACGTAGATGCACCCGCCCAGGACTTTGTGTCGCGGGAATGATCTTCCGGGTGCATGCGTTATGATGGATAGTCCGGTAGGGATTTGATCGCTTGATGAATGCCTTGCCGGTTTGGTAACAAAATACGGGGATGATCGGTTTCGACGATGTTAGTCGCGACAGGTGAAGCGGGCCGAGGATGCAGAATTATCTCGTAAACGCTGTCTGCAAACCAATAAGTGCCGAATCTAAGCGCACTGACTTCGCTCTCGCTGCCTAAGCAGTAAGACAGTCCGTCAGCCCGGGGTTGCTATCGCCCCGGTTCCTGGCGTCATTTAGATAGCCACTGCTGTTTGCCTTCGTCATTGAGGTAAACGGGACTTTTAGATGACTGGGCCCGGATCAGCCACCTGTTCGCAGGATGGCTGGGGCCGAGAAAATCCGACGCGAACTGCGCCCGGAGAAGCCCTGACAAAACGACATCGGACGGGGGTTCAATTCCCCCCATCTCCACCGGAAAGCCCTCGGATCCTAGTGATCCGGGGGCTTTTCTTTGCCTGAACCTGATCGCACATACCGTTCACCCACGGCGTAGGGGAACGTGGACTAGCTGCCCTAACCTGGCCGTTGTACAGGGTAGGCACTGAACTGTACTGGACAGGACGTGCACGGCACCGCGGTAGCAGGAGGCATGTGATGAGTACCGAGCCAGAGTTTGAAATTCCGGATGACGGCCGGGATGCAGAACTTCCTACAGAGCAGGATGACGACGCGGCCTTGGATGCGTACTCACAGATCGTCATCCGGGTTGCGGACTCTGTCACGCCGCACGTCGCCGCTATTGAGATGACGAGTGCGCGCCGGAACGGGCAGCTGCGTGTGGGCAGCGGATCAGCTGTGGTCTTCACCGGCGACGGGTACATGCTCACCAATGCCCATGTGGTGGCGGGTATCCAGTCTGGAAGAGCGGTGTTTGCGAACGGCAAGCAGACCGACGTAGAGCTCGTGGGGGCGGACCCGTTGTCTGACCTTGCGGTGGTACGAGGCCTCAAACCCACGCCGCCACCCGCCATTTTGGGTAACGCCGATTCGTTACGGGTTGGCCAACTGGTGATCGCGGTGGGCAACCCGCTGGGCCTTGCGGGATCCGTGACTGCCGGCGTGGTCAGCGGCCTGGGACGATCCATCCCTGTCCGTGCAGGGGAGCACCGGCGGGTGATTGAGGATGTCATCCAGACTGACGCTGCCCTTAATCCGGGCAACTCCGGTGGTGCGCTGGCCGACACCCGTGGCCGCATCGTGGGCATCAACACGGCCATTGCTGGACTGGGCCTTGGACTCGCCGTACCTATTAATAGGACAACCCAACGGATTATCGCCTCCCTGCTCAAGGATGGGAGGGTGCGCCGCGCCTACTTGGGTTTGGTGAGTACGCCGATCCCGCTCGATGCCAGTGCGGTGGTGCGGACTGGCCAGAAAGAGGGCCTCCGTGTGGTGGAGGTCATCGCCGGCTCGCCTGCGGAATTATCGGGGCTCCAGCCAGGGGACCTGGTGCTTCGGGCCCAGGGCAGGGCTGTATCAAGTGCAGAGAGTCTGCAGAAGTTGCTTTTTGCCGAGGCCATAGGCGAACCATTCCCCTTGACCGTGCTGCGGGACGGCAAAACGGTACAGCTGATGGCCGTTCCCTCGGAGATGAGCCAGCAATGACGAGCCAGCAACAATGAGCCGAGCCTAGGCCTGATCCTCGCGGACATCGACCACGCCCACAAAGCGGCTGCCGACGCCTTCATATTCGCTGCGCACGTCACCAAGGAACAGTTCCGGCAGTTCACTGTTCTTATGGTGCCCACAAAAGACGAACGAGAAGTTGGGCCACCACTTTTTGGGCCGCACCGCCTCTGAGTACCCGCACACTGCGCAGGTCAGATGCACCCAAACTGGCCGTTTGCCCGTCCGGTTGGCACGTGACTGGACCAGCCAGGCTGGTGGATTGTCCTGGAGGCTACGAAGTTCCGCTTCTGACAGCCGTGACGGGATGCCGTGGCGCTGGGCCATTTCCATGGAGATATCAAGGGCCAATGCTGCGTCACGTCTACTAATCACTGTTTAACGATACGGGACTTCGCCATGGACGAATGCCGCGTAAGCTGTCCACATGACGGACGCAGCGGCCTTGCTGCCGAGAACGCCCCTTCAAAAGCGCGTGCTCGTGGTGGCTATTGTGGCTTCCTTTATCGCCATCCTGGACGGCTTCGTGGTGAACCTCGCATTGCCGGCCATCGGGCGCGAACTCGGCGGTGGCCTGGTCATCCAGCAATGGGTGGTGGATGCCTATCTGTTGACCCTCGGGGCCCTCATCCTTGTGGCCGGTTCATTGTCGGACCATTTTGGGCGGGCGCGGATCCTCCAATGGGGGCTGGCGGGCTTTGCGCTGACCTCGGTGATGTGCGGCCTGGCATGGAACGGGGAGGTCCTGGTGGTATCCCGTGCGCTTCAAGGTATCGCAGGCGCCCTCCTTGTGCCCAGTTCGTTGGCCATGATCATTACGTCGTTTTCTGGCCCCTCCCAGTCCAAAGCCATAGGCCAATGGTCCGGATGGACGAGCGCCGCTGCCATCGTGGCACCACTGATTGGCGGAGTCTCCGTGGACCTGCTGTCGTGGCGGGTTATTTTCTTCATCAACGTCATACCTGCTGTCGCTATCTGGCCCATGCTCGCAGGTCTTCGCGCCTCGGATGCGGCCAGGGACAAGAGCAAGCGAATCGACTACCTCGGTGCCGTGCTGGCCATGATTGGGCTAGGTGGTCCCGTCTATGCATTCATTGAACAGGGCCGGATGGGTTGGATGAGCGTCCAGGTATGGCTGCCGCTCCTAGTCGGTGCCATGACGATGGTGTTGTTCCTGGTCCACGAGGCCAGGACCAGGGAGCCGATGTTGCCGTTGAGGCTGTTTGCCATAAGGAACTTTGGTTGGGGCAACCTTGCAACGCTCGCGATTTACGGTGGGATATCGCTAGGATTCTTTGTCCTGGGCATCTATCTCCAGCAGGTTGGGGGCATGGGGGCTACCATAGCGGGAATCGCCCTGCTTCCGGCGACCGTCATCCTGATGCTGACTGCGTCCTACTTCGGTGGGCTGGCTGGAAAGTATGGTCCTCGATGGTTCATGACAGTGGGGCCGCTGTTATGCGGTGTGGGCTTTCTGATGTCCCTCTCCATCCAGGAGCCTCTGAATTACTGGACCCAAGTGTTGCCGGGGCAGATCGTCTTCGGCGTGGGACTTACCACTCTCGTTGCGCCACTCACCGCCGCAATTCTAGGCGCGGTACCGCAAGAGGAGGCAGGGATCAGCTCCGCGGTAAACAATGCCGTGGCACGTATCGCAGGTCTGATCTGCATTGCCTTTGCCGGCCTGATCGTTGGTCCGGTGTTTACACGGGAGGGCTTGTACAATGCCTTGATTGTCACAGCGGCCCTGTTCGTTGTCGGGGGCGTGGCGTCCGCCGTCGGGATCCGTAACCCGCTTACCGAAGCGGCAGTTACCGCTGACAGCGCCCCGGATACAGCGTCCGACGACGGCGGGTCGGCCGACCAGCGCAGCTAGCCGATGCACTGTGCATAGTCAACGCGGCACAGTCAGCGCAGCACAGTCAGCGCGCGGGAAGCACGCAGCCTTCGTGGACTTCGGCGCTTTGGACCCAAAGTGCCGCTGTAACTTCGTCCGCGAGATCGAATTCGCGCCGCTGGGGTCCGCTGCCAATCCGGACCACCAAGGCTCCGCCGAATGGTTTGCGCCCCACCACCTCCACAGGAGCATCCAAGGTGATCTCTTCCGACGCGAGATAGCGAAGAAGATCTGGATTTTCGTCGCTGATTCGGGTGATGCGGCCTGAGTGGCCTTCGTCCAATTCGATCATGCGGTACGCGTGAGGGAGTTCCACCGATCCGTCAGCCGATGGAATCGGGTCGCCGTGAGGATCCCGGAGGGGATGGCCAAGCTTGGCGGCCATGCGCTCGATGAAGGTATCGGACACCGCGTGTTCCAACATCTCAGCTTCATCATGGACTTCGTCCCAGCTGTAACCGAGTTCGTCAACGAGGTAAGTCTCAATCAGGCGGTGCCGCCGGACCATGGACAGAGCCAGTCGCATGCCCTCCGGAGTGAGCCTGATGGCACTGTAGGGTTGGTGGTCCACCAAGCCTTGGTCCTTGAGTTTGCGGACCATTTCAGACACCGAGGAATTGGCAACGCCAAGCCGCAGGGCAAGCTGCGAGGACGTAATGGGTTTGTCCTGCCACTCCGTATAGGAGTAGATGACCTTAACGTAGTCCTCGATCGAGGAGGAGGGCGTACTGGTCTTCACACACCAAGCCTACCGTGGCGGGACGCCGTGGATCTTGCGTGCCCGCCAGGTGGTCGTCAGGTACGGCAACCCAACTAGTTGGCCTGGGGTATGGCCGAGATGATCGAAGAGGTACCACTCCAGGTTTCCCATGACCTTTGCGCGGGTGGCTTCATTTGCGCGGAGGTAGTAGCTGCGCGATTTTGTGAGCTCCATGATGTCCTCCGGTGACACCGCGTCCTCCCAGCTGGTGAGATGGCTCTCCAAGTCCGTGAATTCCGGTCCGATAACTGGCCGGAAACCGGGCTTGTGCACATCTCCGGCGTGCATGATTCGTGACAACCTGTGAACCCAGGGCACGGAAGTGTCCAGCTGGTTCCAAATGAGGCCAAGGACTCCATAGGGACGGAGGATCCGGGCAATCTCTTTGCTGGCTTTCATCGGGTCACACCAATGCCATGCTTGGGCAACGCTGACGACGTCGAATGCTGAGTCCGCCAGCCCTGTGGCCTCGGCTGTACCCTCCAACACCTCAACGCCGGGATAGGACTTTCGAAGTTGCTCCAGCATGTCTGTGGAAGGATCGACGGCGGCCACCTGCAGGCCGCGTTCCACGAGCAACGCGGTGAATTTTCCTGTGCCTGCACCAATATCAGCTGCGGATTTCGCTCCAAGAGGAAGAAGCCAATCCACTGAGTCTGTGGGATATCCGGGCCGAACCCGATCGTAGTGTTCGCCGCCGTCCTGGAAGCTCTGGCCCAGTTCGTGGCGTCGCGTGGCATGCAGCTTGGGACCACCCGGCCTGCCAGCGCTGCTGGAAAGAAGGCTGCCGGAAACACTTCCGCCGGAATCCCGAGGGGAACGCACGGCCACGCACTGACTCCTTTACCGCGAACGCCATTTACCCTACGAATTTACCGCACGGGCGACAATGATGATCCCGGCCTGGGCCAAGGCACCGCTGACCAAACTGTGGCAGTGTTTAGTCGATCGTGCAGGGTGCAGCCCCTGCGGTGCCCGGGGTGTTTGGTGCCCATTCCGGATAGGTGCGGTGGTCATTGGCCGGTACCCATCGGCCCTCATCCACTACATAGTCCCAACCCAGACCCGTGCGCTTGAGTTCTTCGATACCAGCGAGCAGTCGTGTGGCATCCTCCAGACGCGAGCCTACGCCGAAGCTGGCTCGCAGCGAGCCTGAAGGGAGGCCGAGCCGCTTGAGGAGGGGATGGGCGCAGAAGCGCCCGTCACGAAGTCCTACGCCGTGTTCGGCGGCGAGGTAGGCGGCGACCAGCCCGGCGTCGAATCCTTCCACGGAGAAGTTGACCACGCCGATGGTGTCCTCGGAGTCGCTGAAGATCCGGTGAACGGTCACGCCGTCGATTGCTTCAAGTCCCTGTACGAGGTATGAGCGGATGGCAGCTTCATGGGCGTGCCAGGCCTCTTGATCCAAGTCGGCGAGCACCTGCGTCGCACGGGCCAGTGTTGCCGCGCCGAGGACGTTGGGGGAGCCGCCCTCATGGCGTGCAGGACCGGAAGCCCAGCTGACCGAGTCCAAGCGGGCTTCACGAACGGCGCCACCGCCAGCAAGGTGGGGAGTGCCGGCGTCAAGCCAGTCAGGACGACCCACAACAACACCGGCGCCGAACGGAGCGTAGAGCTTGTGCCCGGAGAACACGATGTAGTCGACGTCTGCTGCGGCGATGTCGATGCGGCGGTGGGGGGCAAGCTGAGCGGCGTCCACCACAATCCGGGCTCCGTATTCGTGCGCAAGTGCCGCGAGCTCCGCGATCGGCAGGATTTCACCGGTCACGTTCGAGGCCCCGGTGACCGCCAGCAACGACACGCCGCCTTGGCTGAGTTCCTCGCGGAGCTTGGCCACGGTAGCTGTCAGTGTCGAAGCAGCTACGACACTGCGGTGAGGGACACCCTGCCATGGGAGGAGATTGGCATGGTGCTCGATGTCCAGGTAAAGGACCTCGCCCGTTGGCTTTCCGTCCAGCTGAGGGAGGCAGCCCGCCAACAGGTTCAGTGAGTCCGTGGTGTTCCGGGTGAAGATCACGGAATCGTCGGGACGGCCCCCAACGAACTCCCGGACGATGTCGCGGGAATTCTCGTAGACCGAGGTGCTGATCTGGGAAGCGTAGCCCGCGCCGCGGTGGACACTGGCGTAGTAGGGGAGGATCTCGTTGAGATACGCAGAAACGATTGTCAAGGCTGGAGCGGATGCTCCGTAGTCAAGGTTGGCGTAGCGGACGTGGCCACCCTGGATCAGGGGAGCTTGCAGCTCTGCACCTGTGACGGCGGCCAAGGGCCTGCCTGCAGCGGCTTCGTGCCTTGCTTCTTCGACCACAAGGGACGTCAGAACGGTGGAGTTGAACGTAGCAGTGCTCATGGGACCTCACTCAAGAGGGACCCCCTACGGGGATCCGCGCTTGCCGCATCCGTTCCGGACCGGCCGGGTCGTCACCCGGGGCACCCCACCGCGAATGGAGGGTTGCCGGCCAGCAAACCGGGGTTTAGCGCTGGCACTCGTGACCTGTAAAGAGGTTAGGTCACGCCTCTGGCCTGTTCCAAAGTCGCCCGCTTTGTTAAGCACATTGTTACGAAGGGTCTTCAAACTGGGCTTTGGGCGAAGAAAAGACGGCGGATGCCCCGAAAAGGAGGCACCCGCCGTCGAAAATTCTGTGCAAAGCCTGTTTGCTTGTTGGTGCTGCTGGGTCAGAGGAGGTCATCCAGGGCAGGGTTGAGCCGCTTGAGGACCTCTGAATGCAGGATGGAGTTGGTTGCCAGGGCGTTGCCGCCGAAGGGGCCGTCCTCGCCTTCCAACGAGGTGAACCGGCCGCCGGCTTCCGTCACAATGGGAACGAGTGCTGCCATATCGTAAAGATTCAACTCTGGCTCGCAGGCGATATCCACAGCCCCCTCGGCAACCAGGCAATAGGACCAGAAGTCGCCGTAGGCGCGCGTGCGCCAGATGTCTTCCGTCAGCCCCAGGAATTCGTCCAGATTGCCGCGTTCCTTCCAACCGGAGAGGCTGGAATATGACATTGAGGCATCCGCCAACCGCGACACGTTTGACACCTTGAGCCGGGTGGCTGAAGCCAGTGAGCGGCCCATATAGGCGCCCATGTCCTTTGCTGCCCACCAACGCTTGCCCAGCGCGGGAGCGCTGACAACCCCAACGACCGGCTCGCCTTCGTCAACGAGTGCAATCAGGGTGGCCCACACGGGAACGCCCCGAACGAAGTTCTTGGTTCCGTCGATGGGGTCGATGATCCAGCGCCGGGAGCCGTGGCCGCTGCTGCCGAACTCCTCGCCGAGGACGGCGTCACGGGGGCGGGAACGCGACAATTGGCCACGGATGGCTTCTTCCGCAGCCTTGTCGGCATCCGTCACGGGCGTGAGGTCAGGCTTGGTCTCGATCTGCAGATCCAAGGCCTTGAAGCGGTCCATGGTTTGGGCGTCCACGGAATCCGCCAGCACGTGGGCCAGTCGCAGGTCGTCGTTGTAGCTGGAAACGGGTTGGGTCATGCCACCAAACTATCGTGAAACGTTCCCCGCAGTTGGATCGTGGTGCACTGACACTTAGTTGACGGTACCGAGTTCCTTGGTCTCTTTCGCTTCCAAACGCGGGTCCGCGCCCAGCAGTCGCCGGAGCGAAGACAAGCGGGCCACTCCGGAAGGACCGGCATGTCCCTCGTTCACCCACGCGTCAAGTCCGCAATTGATGGCGCTGGCATCGTGCTTGCAACCGCGGTCGCAAGTTTCGGTGCCAGGTTCCAAATCGGGGAAGGAATGCACGATGCGGTCGGGGTCCACGTGTGCCAGGCCGAAGGAGCGGATACCGGGTGTATCGATGATCCAGCTACCGGGAGGTGCGTCTGCCAGCTTCAGGGCCAACGCCGACGACGACGTGTGCCGGCCCCGCCCGGTGACGGCGTTGACACCACCGGTAGCACGCTCGGCTCCTGTGAGGGCATTAACCATGGTGGACTTGCCGACGCCCGAATGGCCCAGCATGACAGTCACTTTTCCATCAAGGTGGGCCCGCAATTCGGCAACGGCGCGGCTGTCCAGCCGCGCTGACAGTCCGTCGTCCGAGCGGGCGTCAATGCCGGACGCTTCATCGTCTGCCGTACGGCTGATGATGATGGGAAAGTCCAGGCTGAGATAGTTGGACAACAGCTCGGCAGGGTCCTTGACGTCTGCTTTGGTGACGAGCAGCAGGGGCTCGATACCGGCGTCGTAGGCTGCAACCAAGGCGCGGTCGATAAAGCCGGTTCGGGGCTCCGGATTGGCCGCGGCGACCACCACCACAAGTTGGTCTGCGTTGGCCACCACCACTCTTTCGATGGGGTCGGTATCATCAGCGCTGCGCCGGAGCAGCGTCCTGCGCTCCTCTATGCGGACCAATCGGGCAAGGGTATCCGGCTCTCCCGATACATCGCCCACCAAAGCGACAAAATCGCCGGGAACAACAGGGTTTCGTCGGAGTTCACGCGCGCGTGCAGCGATGATAATGCGTTCATCAGAGGAGTCTTCCCCAACGATGGCGGTGTATCGCCCGCGGTCCACCGTGATGACCCGGCCGATGACCGCGTCATCATGACTGGGGCGGTCTTTGGTGCGGGGCCTTGATCCTTTTTTGTTCGGACGGATCCGGACGTCGGATTCGTCCCAGGAGCTTGCGTCGCGGCCCATGGTCAGTTGCTGGCCTCACTGGTGACGGTTTCATCGTCGCCTGTGCCCTGCTGCAGCATGGCCTCCCACATCTGCGGAAATTCGGGCATCGTCTTGGACGTGGTGGCGATATCCTCCACCTGAACGCCCGGAACGGCGAGCCCCAAAATAGCCCCCGCCGTAGCCATGCGGTGGTCGGCGTAGCTGTGTACGACGCCTGGATGCAGGGTGGCCGGGCGGATAATCAGGCCGTCAGCTGTTTCTTCCGCGTCTCCGCCGAGCCGATTGATTTCAGCGGCCAGCGCGGCGAGTCGATCGGTTTCGTGGCCACGAAGGTGCGCGATGCCGGTCAGCCGTGAAGGACCTGTAGCCAGTGCGCACAGCGCAGCGACCGTGGGCGCGAGCTCACTGGTTTCGTCGAAGTCGGCGCCTCTGATTTCCGGGCCACCCTTCACCGTGAGCGTACCGTTTTCGTGCGTCACGGTGGCACCCATCTCAACCAGGATGGTACGCCACAGGTCACCCACCTGGGTGGTTTCGGTGGGCCAGTTGGGGATCCGGACGGTACCGTGGGTTGCGAGGGCTGCGGCAAGGAACGGGCCGGCGTTGGAAAGGTCCTGTTCGATCCGCTGGTCGAAGGCATGAATGGGGCCAGGCGCCACTCGCCAGTGGTTGGGCACCGAATCGTCCACCTTGACGCCGACTCCACGAAGGACGGCAACGGTCATATTGATGTGGTCCAGGCTGGGAACCGGCTTGCCGACGTGTTCCAGATGAAGGCCTTCGGTGAACCGGGCGCCCACCAGCAGCAAGGCCGAGACGAACTGGGACGATGCGCTGGCATCGATCACCAGGTGGCCACCCCGAACCTCGCCAGTGCCATCCACCGAGAAGGGAAGGGCCGACGGCGTCCTGCCGCCTTCGGTGGCGACAGGAACTCCGAGAGCGAGCAGTGCTTCGATGATGGTCCCCATGGGCCGCTTCCGGGCATGGGGATCGCCGTCGAACAGGGTTGGACCATTGCGTAGCGCAGCTAAAGGTGGAACGAAGCGCATGACCGTACCGGCAAGGCCGCAATCGATGGAAGTCGCCGCCCCCGAAGCTGAAGGATCCATGGGCGTGATCTCAAGGTCCGGTCCATAATCGCCGTCGCCGGGTACCTCGGTAACGGTGGCGCCCAGTTGCCTGAGCGCCTGAATCATCAGCACGGAATCGCGGGAGTGAAGGGGGGCTCGCAGCCGGGAAGGGCCGTCGGCCAATGCTGCAAGGACCAGGAAACGGTTGGTGAGCGATTTTGAGCCCGGCACCGTCACTGTGGCATCCACTGGCTTGGTGGCGTACGGAGCCGCCCAAAGGGGCAGGGTTTCGACGGAGTGTGTTGAACCCGTGCTTGATGCGGTGGTACCTGTCATGCTTCCTTATGCTCCAACTGCGTTGTCAACGGCCTTGCGTACTGCTTTGTCTGCCCGTTTGAGCTGCTTGCCCGTGACCTTCCTGGCGTCGGCAGCCAGATGTTCGGCCCGCCATGCGAGGCTGGGGCGGCCTTCAGTATCGACAGAAGCCAACAAAACGCCGCCGGTAAGGGAAATGTTCTTCAGGAGTTGGGCCCGGCGTGCGCTCCGGCCGTCCTTGGTGCTGATGTCGGCTGAGCGCCACTCCACGTAGGAGTTCAGTGCCGACGTCAACGCCAGAACCGTTGCCGCGAAGCGGGAGAACTTGCCGAGGCCGAGCAGGGCGCCTGCACCCAGTTGTGCGCCGCCGATAACGCGGGCCAGGACCTTCTCATCTGTCGGGAAGGGCAGTGACTCCGATGCACGGCGAAGGACCGGCGACAGTTGCTTCGCAGTGTCGTCCGCGTTCTTGAGCTTGTCGAGACCTGCAATGACGAAGCTGGACGCGAGCATCGGCCGCGCGAGAAAACGGATAACAGACATGTCTTGCCTCCTGGATGGCTTGCCACGATATTCATGACGATATTCAATACGTGCTGTGTTCAAGGGGTGCAGTCTGCTCTAGTCTTGCATCTTTGCGGAATATTTACCCAGCGGCTGCCGTTGTGAACAAGAGGAACGGTGAAGACCGGGCCGCGGCAAGGCGTTGCCGCTTCGCTGAACGGAGTTGGTTTTTTGACCTTGGTTAGGGACCGTGTGGGTCTCCTGGAGCCCGGGTATCCTGCGCAGCCGGATTCCCGGAAGCTGACAGTAGACTTGGCAACGATGAGCACCATTGAACCGGCCGCAGCGGCCATGTACGAAGCAGCCGACCCGTCCCCGGAGGACGGCGCAGCAGACGCATCGGCACCGGCCGACGTCGATCTCGCCACGGAAACTCCCGAACAGCGGCGGGAGCGCTTCGAGCGCGACGCCATGCAGTACGTGGACCAGCTGTATTCAGCGGCAATGAGGATGGCGCGGAATCCCTCCGATGCCGAAGACCTCGTCCAAGAGGCTTACACCAAGGCGTTTTCGGCTTTCCACCAGTACAAGCCGGGGACCAACCTCAAGGCTTGGCTATACCGGATCCTGACGAATACCTACATCAACCTCTATCGGAAGCGGCAGCGTGAACCGCTGCAGTCCAACTCGGACACGATTGAGGATTGGCAGCTGGCAAAGGCGGAATCGCACACCTCGTCGGGGTTGCGCTCCGCAGAGGCTGAAGCCTTGGACCACCTGCCCGATTCCGACGTCAAGAGCGCGTTGCAGGCCATCCCGGAGGAATTCCGGTTGGCTGTGTACTTCGCCGACGTCGAGGGATATGCCTACAAGCAGATTTCCGAAATCATGAACACCCCGATCGGCACAGTCATGTCGCGGTTGCACCGCGGCCGCAAGATGCTGCGGGACATGCTGGCGGATTACGCCGCAGAACGGGGCTTCAAGGCCCACACCGAAGACCAGGCTGCGGCCGGGAGCAACAATCAGGAGAAAGAGCAATGAGCGACTGCCAGGGATTGGGCGATTGCGACGATACACGGATGCAGCGGATCTATGAGTACCTCGACGGCGCACTGACGCGCGAGGACCTCACAGAAATCAAGCAGCACTTGGACACCTGCGAGGAATGTGCTGAGCAGTATGACCTTGAGTGCCTGATCCGCACCATGGTCAAGCGCTCGTGCACGGAGTCCGCGCCGGAGAACCTCAAGAACTCGATACTTGACCGGATCCACTCCATCAAGCCGGTGGAGGCCTGATCCAACGCCGCTGTTCCAGCAATGGGGCCAGGTAAAGCGCCCAAACGCCAAGGGCCCCGGAAACCGAATGGTTTCCGGGGCCCTTGCTGTTAAGCCTTGACGCTAAGCCGATGGCTTAGGTGTTGGGACGCTTGCCGTGGTTCGCGCCGCCGCGCTTACGGTCACGACGCTTACGTGCACGCTTGCTCATAGCTGGCCTCCTTCGATGATTGATACTCAATAGAGCTGCCCTCCAGTTTCGCACATCCGGGCGTTCGCTCGCGAACCGGGTTGGACGACTGTCAGCTCCGCAGCGAATTCCTGATTGAGATGCGGGCTTGGTCCAACACTGCGCGCACTGTCTCAAGGGTTACGGGATTCAGCGGGTGCGAGGCGCTGTGTTGACGCAACTCCACGCGGATGTCATCGCGGAATGATTGGACCAGGAGCTCGGCCTCTTTGAGCATTCGGTGACCCTCAGGGGAAAAGCCCGCCGTCCTGCTTTGGAAGGTGGCGGCCGTCGCAGTGGAGCGCGCGGCCTCAGCCGTAGCGGCGAGATCCGCCTTCAGGCCACGCATGTTGGTTCTAATGTCTTCCCGAAGGTTGTCGGCCAGTCGACGCACGGAGGCTGAGATATTATCCTCGACGTCGGCAAGCTCCTGCCGCCGTCGGTTCAGCTCCGCCAGTCCTGCTTCGGTGATGAAGTACTTGGTGCGGCGGCCCTCGGTCTCTGTAGCTACAAGGCCTTCCTCTTCCAGTTTCCCAAGACGAGGATAGATCGTCCCGGCGCTGGGGGAGTAGGTGCCGCCGAACCGGTCACCCAGGGCCTTGATCAGCTCGTATCCGTGCTTGGGTCCTGACTCAAGCAGCGCCAGAAGGTACAAGCGCAGGGCGCCATGCGCAAAAACAGGAGGCATCAGAGACCCGCCTCCCCAGGCACCGGGTGGTCATTTCCCGAGGCTGGCGCCGTGCCATGCATGATGTAAGTCTTGCCGGAGACTGTGTTGGTCCGCACCAGCATGAGCCTCTCATCCGGACCGACGATGGTCTGCACCTTGCTTCCGGGTTGGGCATACATCTGGTCATCAATGATGACGGTCCCGCTGGCGGACTTGGCAACGATGTCCAGGCCGACGTCGTGCGGCAGCCGGATGGTGAGGTCCCCTGACACCGAATTGGCTCCGAGGTCGTTGGTGTAGTCGTGAAGGTCGAAGCTGAGGTCACCGCTCACGGTGCTTGCCCTGACGTTCTTGAACTTGCCCGAGGCGGTGACTTCACCTGAAACGCTCTTGGCGGTCAGGACGCCGTCGTGGTTTCTGGCTATGACTTCGCCACTGACGGTGTTGACGTGCAATTCACCGCTGGTGTCGTCGGCCATGACCGAGCCCGAAACTGTGTTGAGCCGAATCCGTCCCTTGACGCCGGAGACCATGCCATCGCCGTTTACTGTTCCCGCTTCGACGTCCACTCCGTGCGGAAGTGCGATCCCGACTACAACGGAGTTGGTGCTGGTGTTGTTGACGGTACCCATCAGGTTTCGAAACCAACCTTGTGGTCCTTGGAGTTGGTGGCGTACCTCCAGGCGGCCGTTAACCAGAGTGACGGTCAGGGGGTCGCCGCTGATTTCGCTGACCTCGATCCGGACGAAGGGTTCGTCGTGGTTGACGACGTCGAACCTTCCCTTGACTATTCCAAGTTTGAGCGAGTGGACATCGTCCACATCAATAGTTTGTGGGCCGGTCACGGTCCAAAGCTCGTCAGACATGATCCCTCCAAATTGCGATATATCGCGTTGATGAAAACACGATATATCGCGAATAGGGGGAACGCAATGGTTTGCTGGGAGGGCTACTCCGGCTGGGCGATGTTAAGCCACTGGAACCAGCCGCGGTGCAGCACGAGCCACGCGATCAATCCGTAGCCAGCCTGTCCGGGTGTCCCTCCATTGGCTGCGAGGTCCGTCCTCCATTGCTCGTGGTTCAGCAATGGAGAGAAAGTGTCAACGTAGTGGTGGTTGCGGCGGGTGGTGACATCGGCAAATGCTGTGTTCAAATCGGCCAGGCGTTTGTTGCGCGCGGGATCGAGAGTGGGTGGCGGGCCCACCACGAACACTTCAACGCCACTGTGCGAGGCCCCATCAAGGATATTGGCCAGGTTCAACCGGCTGCGTGCCGTGGAAAGCCCGAACTCCAGGTCACGGCCGGAGAGTCCTATGACCAATCGGTTCTCGTGCGAGTCGCTGAAACGGCGGCCGGCTTCGTCCTGCCATCGCGAGGCCAGTCCCTCGGTGCCTTCCATGGGGCAGGGGAGTGAGAAGCTTTCCACCACGACGGTGTCCTGGGGCGTGCGGGCCAGCACTCTTCCGAGCCAGCCCAAGGCGCGGGGGTCACCCAAGCCGGCGAGCAATTCATCTCCTACAGCCGCGATACGCAGCTTCCTGTCTTCCACGGTTACCTCTTCACACTCGTTACGGTCCTTGCACGGCTTTTGGATCTGCGGCCGGCTTGATGAACCGGGTACCTGTCCCATTAAACAGAACTGCCCGGCTGGAAGTGCATTGACAGCACCTCCAGCCGGGCAGTTTCTTGGCTACTTGCGTTCGAACGCCTGCTTGATCAAGGCATCCTGCTCAGCAGCGTGACGCTTCATGGAGCCTGCGGCGGTGGACGCAGATGCCGGACGCGACACGAGGCGGAGTTTGCGATCCAGCTCCGGTGCTAGGTTCAGGCCCATGAACGGCCACGGACCCTGGTTGGCGGGCTCGTCCTGGGCCCAGACGATGTCAGCGTTCGGGTACTTGGCGAGCTCTGCATCAATTTCGGCCTTCGGCAGCGGGTACAGCTGCTCCACGCGGATGATGGCAGTCGAGGTGTCCCCGGACTTCTGTCGGTTGGACAGGAGGTCGTAGTACAGGCGGCCGGAGACCAGGATGACCCGGTCCACGTTTGCAGCCTCTACCTCGGGATCGCTGATGACTGGCCTGAACCCGCCGGTAGTGAAGTCCTCGACGGCGGACGCGGCGCCCTTGAGGCGCAGCAACTGCTTCGGCGTGAAGATGATCAACGGCTTGCGGGGACGGCTGTAAGCCTGGCGACGCAGCAGGTGGAAGTGGGACGCTGCCGTGGTGGGGTTGGCGACGATCATGTTGTCCTCTGCACAGAGCTGCAGGAACCGCTCGATGCGTGCAGATGAGTGGTCAGGACCTTGGCCTTCGTAGCCGTGCGGCAGCATCAGCACGAGCGAGGAACGCTGTCCCCACTTCTGCTCAGCGGAGGAAATGAATTCGTCGATGATGGTCTGCGCACCGTTGACGAAGTCACCGAACTGGGCTTCCCACAGCACGAGGGCGTCGGGGCGCTCCACCGAGTATCCGTATTCAAAGCCCATGGCCGCATATTCGGACAGCAGGGAGTCATAGATCCACAGCTTGGCCTGGTTGTCCGAGAGGTTGCCCAGGGGCAGCCACTCATTGCCATTCGCGCGGTCGTGGAACACTGCGTGACGCTGCACGAAGGTACCGCGGCGCGAGTCCTGGCCGGCCAGCCGGACGGGGACGCCCTCCATGATCAGCGACCCGAAGGCCGCGATCTCGCCAAAGCCCCAGTCAATGCCGCCTTCACGGGACATTTGCTCACGCTTCTCCAGGAGCTGCTTGAGCTTGGAGTGAACCGTGAAGCCCTCCGGGATCTCCAGGTGGGCCTTGCCGATGCGGGCAAGGGTCTCGGGGGAGATGGCCGTGGAAGCCGGTGAGTTGGTTCCGAAGTCCGCCTGCTGGGCAATCGGGCGCTCGATGTCCGAGACAGCAGCAGAGTCAGCCGTGATGATCGGGATGGGGGAGGTCTGCGCTGCATGCGTCTCAGCAAAGACCCGCTCAAGGCGTTCCTGGTAGTCGCGGAGCAGCTGCTCGGCTTCTTCCTCGGTGATGTCGCCACGGCCGATCAGCGATTCGGTGTACAGCTTGCGGACCGAACGCTTGGCTTCGATCAGGTTGTACATCAGCGGCTGCGTCATCGAGGGGTCATCACCCTCGTTGTGACCACGGCGGCGGTAGCACACCATGTCGATGACAACGTCCTTGTGGAAGCGCTGGCGGAACTCGTAGGCGAGCTGCGCAACACGCACCACGGCTTCGGGGTCATCGCCATTCACGTGGAACACGGGGGCCTGGATCATCTTGGCAACATCCGTGGAGTACGTGGACGAACGCGAAGAGGACGGTGCCGTGGTGAAGCCAACCTGGTTGTTCACAATCACGTGGATGGTGCCACCCGTGCGGTAACCACGCAGCTGGGAAAGGTTGAGGGTCTCAGCAACAACACCTTGGCCTGCGAAGGCAGCGTCACCGTGAACCATGATCGGCAGGACCGGGAAGGACTCCCCTTGGTCCAGGCGGTCCTGCTTGGCGCGGACGATGCCCTCGAGCACGGAGTCGACTGCTTCAAGGTGGGACGGGTTGGCGGCGAGGTAGACCTTCGTCTGCTTGCCGTTGTCCGAGGTAAAGGTGCCTTCAGTACCGAGGTGGTACTTCACATCGCCGGACCCTTGGACAGAGCGCGGGTCCTGCGTTCCTTCGAATTCACGGAACACCTGTGCGTAGGTCTTGCCTGCGATGTTGGTGAGCACGTTCAGGCGGCCACGGTGGGCCATGCCGATCGCGACTTCGTCCAGGCCGTCGTCGGCAGCGTCCGAGATGACAGCGTCAAGGAGCGGAATAAGTGACTCGCCGCCTTCGAGGGAGAAGCGCTTCTGCCCGACGAACTTGGTCTGGAGGAAGGTCTCGAAAGCCTCGGCTGCATTGAGTTTTGAAACGATGCGCAGCTGCTCTTCCCGACTCGGCTTGGAGTACGGGTGCTCCAGCTGGTCCTGGAACCACTTACGCTCCGCAGGCTCCTGGATGTGCATGTACTCGATGCCTGTGGTGCGGCAGTAGGCATCCCGCAGTACACCAAGGATGTCGCGGAACTTCAGCTGCGGCTTGCCGCCGAAGCCACCTGTGGGCCATTCGCGGTCCAGGTCCCAGAGCGTGAGGCCGTAGGTCAGGACATCAAGGTCAGGGTGCTTGCGCTGTACGTATTCCAGGGGATCCGTGTCTGCCATGAGGTGGCCACGCACACGGTAGGAGTGGATGAGCTGCTGGATGCGGGCAACCTTGTTGATCTCATCTGCAGGGTCTACCTGGAGGTCAGGGCTCCAACGGACGGGTTCGTACGGAATGCGGAGGGCTTCAAAGATTTCGTCGTAGAAGTTCTGCGCACCAAGGAGGAGCTGGTGGACGAGCTTGAGGAACTCGCCGCTGCCTGCGCCCTGGATGACCCGGTGGTCGTAGGTGGAGGTCAGCGTGAGGATCTTGCTGATGGCGTTCTGGGCGATGATCTTCTCGCTGGCACCCTGGAACTCGGCCGGGTAGTCAAGGGCGCCGACGCCGATGATGGCTGCCTGTCCCTTGGAGAGACGTGGTACTGAGTGAACCGTGCCGATGCCGCCGGGGTTGGTCAGGGAGACCGTGGTGCCGGCGTGGTCATCTGCCGTGAGCTTGCCGTTGCGGGCCCGCTTGATGAGGTCCTCGTAGGTGTGCCAGAACTCGGCAAAGTCCATGGTCTCGGCCTTCTTGATGTTGGGAACCATCAGGAGGCGGGTGCCATCGGGCTTGGGCATGTCAATGGCGATGCCAAAGTTGACATGGGCGGGCTGGACAGCGCTCGGCTTGCCATCAATTTCGTCGTAGTAGACGTTCATTGACGGGAACTGGGAGAGCGCGCGCACAACCGCGTAGCCAATGAGGTGGGTGAAGGACACCTTGCCGCCGCGGGCACGTGCAAGGTTGGAGTTGATGACAACGCGGTTGTCGATCAGCAGCTTGGCAGGAACTGCCCGGACACTCGTGGCCGTAGGCACCTCAAGGCTGGTCACCATGTTGGTAGCGATGGCCTTGGCCGGTCCGCGGAGGACGGAAACGACGTCTTCCTCGGGAGCGGTGGGAGCCTTGGTGCTCTTGGGCAGCTGGGCAGGAATCGGCTGTGCGGCATTGCCGCCGACGGGCTTCTTTGCTCCGTCCTTGGCAACCGTGGCGGGGGCTTTCTTCGCCGGAGCCGGGGCTGCTGCTTCAGCAGGGGCAGCGGTTGCAGGGGTGGTGGCCGGGGCAGCTTCGGGGGCGGCCGGCGCCGGTGCCGGTGCCGCTTCAGCCGGAGCTACGACGGGAAGAACTTGGGTGGGGGGATTGGCAGCGGCTGTGGCTGCGGAGGTTCCGTTGGAAGAAGTGCCGTCACCGGTATCGAAGGATTCGAAGAGCGGCCACCACTTGGCGTCGACCGAATTCTTGTCCTGCTGGTACCGCTCGTACAGTTCGTCAACGAGCCACTCGTTTCCGCCAAATTCCTCTGGTAGACGGTGGCTGGGCTGCTCTGGCACTTGAAATACGCCTCTTCCATGAGTTTTGATTTCCCGCTGGCCAAGGTTGCTTTTCCGCAACAATGCACCAGGGTCCGGGTCCCGCGAACTCAGACCTTTGTCAGTCTAGTTAGGATCGTTGGTTAACTGCCAATAGTGGTGACCTAAATCATGTTGAGGCCGACGTAATGCCCAGGCACCCATTTTTCCTTCAGCGCGTCACCACTGCATGGGCCCGCAGTACCTGCCCTGTAGACTGAAACCCTTATGGACAGTAAATCTAGGTGCCGGCCTGGGAACTGTCGGGGGAGCCGATCAGGCAACTCCGCACAGCGCGCCCCTCGAGCCGGCAACACCCGTTCACATGCCCATCACGCGCCGGCTTTCCAAGCCGGTGGTGCCACGGACCATGCGTCTGCGGCACCCGATCAGCCTCCGCCGGGGCGAATCTCCCCTTTGGGGGCAAGTTCCGCACTGCAAGCGCCTGCCCTTGGAGGGAAGCGCTAAGTGGAATGGTTTCTCCTCCTTGCCGGCTTTGCCCTGATTCTTGGCACCGGCTTTTTTGTAGCAGTTGAGTTTTCCCTCGTTGCCCTGGACCAGGCGAGCGTTCAGCGCGCAGTTGACAACGGCGACCACGGCGCAGCTCCGCTGCTGAAGTGCTTGAAGTCCCTGTCCACCCAACTTTCCAGCTGCCAACTTGGCATCACGCTGACCACGCTCTTGACGGGTTTCGTTATGGAGCCATCTGTGGGGCAGCTCCTGGTGGGGCCGCTGGGCCTGCTGGGCCTCAGTCCGGAGGTCGCACATTCCATAGCCCTTGTTCTCGCAATGGCCTTCGCCACTTTGTTGTCGATGCTCCTGGGCGAGCTGGTACCCAAGAATATGGCCATCGCCCTTGCATTCCCGCTGGGCAGGAAGCTTGCCAGGCCACAACTGATTTTCACGGCGGTCTTCAAGCCGGCCATCGTGGTGCTGAACGGCTTCTCCAACAAGGTACTGAACTTGTTTGGGCTTGAAGCGAAAGAGGAAATCTCGGGAGCCCGGACTCCCGCCGAGCTGGCTTCACTGGTCCGGCGTTCCGCGGAGCTCGGCACACTGGACGCAGGCACAGCAAACTTTGTGGCGAGAACCTTGAATTTCTCGGGCCGCACTGCAGCGGACGTCATGACGCCGCGCATCCGGATGGAAACGATTGATGCCGACCAGCCTGTGAGCGACATCCTCGACGCCGCGCGGCGAACCGGATACTCCCGTTTCCCGGTGATTGGTGATTCGGCTGACGACATCCGCGGCGTGGTCCACATCAAGAAAGCAGTGGCTGTGCCTGCCGATCGTCGGGCGAAGCTTCAGGCCGGGGCGATCATGACGGACGTACTTCGCGTTCCCGAGACCATACATTTGGATGCCCTACTCTCCGAACTGCGCGAAGGAAACCTGCAACTGGCTGTCGTTCTGGATGAATATGGTGGCACTGCAGGGATAGCAACCCTGGAAGATCTGGTTGAGGAAATCGTGGGGGAGGTTTCCGATGAACACGACAAGGTCCGGCCCGGCCTTTTGCAGAGCGCATCCGGCGACTGGTACTTTCCTGGCCTGCTGAGGCCGGATGAGGTGTCCGAACAAATCCCCAACCTGACTGTTCCCGATGAGGCCGCCTACGAAACTGTTGGCGGTTATGTGATGAGCAAGCTTGGGCGCATCGCGAAAGTTGGTGATGTGGTGGAGGCCGGCGGCGGCACGCTGACCGTGACCCGGATGGACGGTCGGAGAATTGACCGGATCTGCTTCCACCACATTGAAGAAGATGAAGCGACGCTTGAGGACACGCAGAATGACCGCCACGAAGCAGGTGCCGTATGAGTGACTGGGCGGGAATTGCCTGGCTCGTGGTTCTTTTGATCGGCAATGCTTTCTTCGTGGGTGCGGAATTCGCGGTCATGTCCGCACGCCGCAGCCAGATTGAGCCTTTGGCGCAAGCTGGATCAAAGCGGGCGCAGACTACGCTGCGGGCCATGGAAAGTGTCTCCCTGATGCTGGCCTGCGCGCAGTTGGGCATCACAGTATGCTCGCTCTTGATTCTTCAGGTTGCCGAGCCCGCCATCCATCACCTGTTGGCGGAGCCCCTTGAAATGGTTGGCGTCCCGATGGAGCTGGCGGATGTTATCGCCTTTGCCATTGCCCTCCTCTTTGTCACGTTCCTGCATGTGACGTTCGGAGAGATGGTCCCCAAGAACATCTCGGTATCCGTGGCGGACAAGGCGGCACTGCTGTTGGCGCCGCCGTTGGTGTTTATCGGCCGCATGGTCAAACCGGTGATCTGGACCCTCAACTGGCTTGCAAACCACATCCTCCGATTGATGAAGATCGAGCCCAAGGATGAAGTGTCGTCTTCGTTCACCCTTGAGGAAGTCCAGTCGATTGTGCAGGAATCCACGCGGCATGGCCTGGTGGACGATGACGCCGGCTTGCTCAGCGGTGCCCTGGAGTTCTCTGAACACACGGCGTCGCACATCATGGTTCCGTTGGACAAGCTGGTGGTCCTGAGGACAGCGTCGACTCCCGTCGAGTTGGAAAAGGCGGTCAGCCGTACGGGCTTCTCACGGTTCCCCATGGTGGACGACGACGGCGAACTTGCCGGATACCTGCACGTCAAGGACATCCTCTCCATACCTGAGGAGGGTCGCCGCCATCCGATTGCCGAGGGGCGGATCCGTTCCCTGGCGAACCTGTCCCCTGAGGATGAGATTGAGCAGGCGATGTCTGTGATGCAGCGCACCGGATCGCATCTGGCCCGTGTGGTTGGACCTGGAGGCGCCACACAGGGCGTGTTGTTCCTTGAGGACGTGATCGAGCAGTTGGTGGGCGAGATCCGCGATGCGACCCAGGCGACGGGTATCCGCCGTCTTGGTGGTCCGCAGACCCAGCAATAGCGGGAAATTGTGGCTGGCGCCGACCTCCCGGGTCGGTGCCAGCACTGCTAAATAGGAATCATTCCCATTTGGGACTAAACTGAACCCGACCAGTAAATGTTTTTGATTCTCATTTGAGTAGATCCGAGGTTTCCGTGCGTCGTTCTGTCGCCCGCATGTCATTGGCCGCTTCTGCCGGCCTTGCCGCCCTGTTGCTTTCATCCTGTGCCGGTAGCGCTGGGGCTGGAGCCCCATCGTCATCGTCGGGAGCCATTGAAGTGGTGACCTCCACGAATGTTTACGGGGATGTCGTGAAGGCCATCGGCGGAGACAAAGTCAACGTGAACGCGATCATCACCAAGACGAGCCAGGACCCACATTCTTACGAAGCCAGTGCGCAAGACAAGCTGGTCATCTCCAAAGCCAAGCTCGTGGTGGAGAACGGCGGAGGCTATGACGAATTCCTCCACAAAATCGCCGATGAGACCAACGTTGGCCACGAAAATATGATCAGCGCAGTTGAGGTCTCGGGGTTGGCTCCGGAAGAGGAAAGCCACAGCGAAGCTGCGTCCTCCGAGGAGGGCCACAACCATGACCACGGCGAGTTCAACGAGCACGTCTGGTACAGCCTGGACACGATGGGCAAATTGGCTGACGCGGTTGCCGGCAAACTCAGCAGCCTGGACGCTGCATCTGCTTCGACCTTCACCGCCAACGCCAACACGTTCAAGGCGAAGCTGACCGAGCTCAACGGGAAGCTTGCTGCCCTGAAGGAAGGCAACGACCACACTCCTGTGGCGATCACCGAACCCGTTCCTTTGTACCTGCTGGCGGCGGCCGGACTGGAGAACAAGACGCCGGAGGCCTACAGTGCAGCGATTGAAGAGGGAACCGATGTTCCGGCGTCGGTCCTGAAGGAAACCACAGACCTGGTGGGATCCGGAGGTGTCCGGCTGCTGGCGTACAACGAACAGACGGAAGGGCCGCAGACCGAGTCCGTAAAGCGGGCTGCCGAGACGGCGGGCGTGCCTGTAGTGAACTTCACCGAAACCCTGCCGGAGGGCAAGGGCTACCTGCAGTGGATGACAGACAACGTGGAATCCATCACGGCCGCGCTCAAGAAGTAGATTTCCTGACATCCCATTGCGGTGGGGGCTCCGTCGGCGTCCTAAGATATTCAGGATGGCTGCGGGGCCCTCTGTCTCTCACCAGCACAGAAACCTGTACCAGCACAGGCGCCACTGTATGGTGCCACCACCAGTTGCGTTCGCCAGCCGTTCGCCGGCAACGCATGAATCGAGGACAACTTTTGACACCCGTAGTGAGCCTCCGCGGAGCGAGCCTTCAGTTCGGCAAGAGGACACTCTGGCGCGATCTTGATCTCGACATACATCCAGGGGAGTTCTTTGCCGTCCTCGGGCCCAACGGAAGCGGTAAGACCAGCTTCCTGAAGGTTCTCCTGGGGCTTCAGGAACTGAAGTCAGGAACGGTTGCCTTGGGCGGGCATCCTGTGGAGCGAGGCAGCAAACGGATTGGTTACATTCCCCAACAAAAGTCCTTCGCGCCGGACACGCCTTTGCGCGCACGTGACCTGGTAGGGCTGGGCATTGATGGCCACCGGTGGGGTATGCGGGTGGCTTCAAGGAAGGTAAACCAGCGGATCGACGAACTGCTGGAGCTGGTGGGAGCCTCGGACTACGCGAAAGTGCCGGTGGGGCAGTTGTCTGGTGGAGAGCAACAACGACTTCGGGTGGCCCAAGCCCTGGCTACGGAACCACAGGTACTCCTTTGTGATGAACCCTTGCTGTCCTTGGACCTGCATCATCAGCAGGGCGTCAGTTCACTCATCAACGAACAATGCCATGCCCGGAACAGTGCCGTCGTTTTCGTGACGCACGAAATCAATCCCGTGATCGACTACGTTGACCGCGTGCTCTACCTGGCCGGCGGCCATTTCCGTATAGGGACGCCACAGGAAGTGATGACCACCGAAGTCTTGTCCGAGCTGTACAACAGCCACGTGGAAGTCATCCACACCAACGGAAGGATCGTCGTCGTCGGGCTTCCGGACGCGACCACGCACTTCCATGACGACGCGCACGCCACGGCTGGGCAGGAGTTCTAAATGGACCTCAATGGCATCCTGCAGACCATCTTCAACTTTGAGAACTATGGCGAATTGCTGGCACTGGTTCAAAACTCCATTTGGGCCGGCGCTGTCCTTGGACTTCTTGGCGGACTCGTCGGCACGTTCGTGATGAAGCGGGACCTGGCGTTCGCCGTCCATGGCATCTCTGAACTGTCGTTTGCAGGTGCGGCTTTTGCCCTGCTGATCGGTGCCGATATCATTTTCGGCTCGCTGATCGGCTCAGTGGCTGCGGCACTGCTGCTGGGACTCATGGGGGTGAGGGCCCGGGACAAGAACTCGATCATCGGCGTGATCATGCCGTTCGGGCTTGGCCTGGGCATCTTGTTCCTTGCCCTGTATGAGGGCCGGGCCGCCAACAAATTCGGCCTGCTCACCGGACAGATCGTTTCCGTGGACACTGTCCAGCTCCAGGCACTCGCGGGAACGGCGGTCCTGGTGATGATTGCCCTCGGGGCAATCTGGCGCCCGCTCAGTTTTGCCAGCGTGGACCCTGAAATGGCGGAAGCCCGTGGTGTTCCCGTTCGGGGCCTGGCGATCGGCTTCATGGTGCTGCTGGGGGTCAGTGTGGCTTTGTCCATCCAGATTGTGGGCGCACTGCTGGTTTTGGCGCTGCTCATCACACCGGCCGCTGCCGCACTGCGGGTTACCACTTCACCACGCCTGGTGGTGCTTTTGAGTGTTGTGTTCGCGACCGCCGCCACGGTGGGTGGAATTCTGCTTGCCCTTGGCAGCCGGATTCCCATCAGCCCCTATGTCACCACGTTGTCATTCCTTATTTACGTAGTGTGCCGTGTCATCGGGCGGGTGCGGGCCAACCGTGGCCTCAACGGCCGAGTATCGCGGGACCAGCCTGCCGGCGCTCTCTAGAGCTTTCCGGCGGCCTTCCTGGCTGTGCATTCAGGGCACAGTCCAAAGATCTCCACGGTGTGCGCCACCTCGGTGAAACCATGCTCAGCGGCTGTTCGGGCCGCCCAGGTCTCAACCGCGGGGGCCTCAACTTCCACTGCCTTGCCGCAGTTCCTGCAGAGCAAATGGTGGTGGTGTCCAGTGACGGTGCAGCGGCGGTAGACGGCTTCGCCCTCCCCGTTGCGCAGGACATCAATGAGTCCGTCGTCGGCAAGTGACTGCAGGATGCGGTAGGCCGTGGCAAGGGATACGGAGATGCCCTTGTTCTGCAGCAGGCGGTACAGTTCCTGGGTGCTGACGAAGTCGTCCAATTCATCCAGCGCCGCGCTGACGGCCAGGCGTTGCTTGGTGACGCGCTGCTCCTTGACGCCTGTTACCACAGGCGAAACTGGGCCGGTGGTGGCGGAATTGGTGCCTTGTGGCATTGAAAGACTCACTTCCCTGGAAACGCTGGCAAACCCCAATTTTACCAGCAGGGGAGGCTTGGAAACTGTCGGCGGCCGCCCCTAGGCTGTCACCATGAAGCTCACCAAGTTCACGCATGCCTGTATCCGGCTGGAGAAGGACCGGCGGGTCCTGGTCATCGATCCCGGCACCTTCTCTGAGTCCGAAGAAGCGTTGGCAGGTGCGCACGCTGTCCTTGTAACGCATGAGCACAACGACCATATTGATCGGCCCGCCGTGCTGGCTGCCCTGCGCAGCAACTCTTCGCTTGAGGTCTATGCGCCGGCAGGTGTTGCAAAGTCCCTCACCGAGGCTGCAGGGGTGGACGGAACCGGATCCGAAGCGTTGGCCGATCGCATCCATACGGTCGAGCCGGGGTCCGATTTTGAGGCTGCGGGGTTCCCGGTGCGGACCTTCGGTGGCCAGCATGCAGTCATCCATGCCCAGATTCCCGTGGTGTCAAACATCGGCTACCTGGTGGATGGGAACGTCTTCCACCCTGGGGATTCATTCGTGGTTCCGGACGGTATCAACGTCCAAACCCTCCTGGTGCCCATCCATGCGCCATGGTCCAAAGTGGGGGAAGTGGTGGATTTTGTTATCTCTGTGCGCGCGCCCAAAGCGTTCCCCGTCCATGACGGTCTGCTTAACGAACTGGGTCGCGGGATAGTGGAAGGCCACGTCACGCGGATCGGTGCCCGTTACGGAACCACCTACACCCGACTCGCACCTCGTGAGTCAGTAGAGGTTTAACCGGTCCACACACCGGTTTCGTGGAATCGCTCCAACACCGCTTCATACGGTGCCGGGTCCAGTCCTTTGCTGGCCAGCCACCCGGCGTCGTAATAACTGCCGACATAGCGGTCGCCGCCGTCGCACATGAGCGAGACGATGCTTCCCTTTCGCCCTTCCGAGACCATCTGCGCCACGAGTTGCCAGACGCCCCAAAGGTTGGTGCCCGTAGAGGGCCCTGCATGCAAGCCGGTGAGCTTACGCAGGTGTCGCATGGCCGCCACAGAGGCTGCGTCCGGGACTTGGATCATGTGATCAATGACAGCCGGGACGAAGCTCGGCTCCGCGCGGGGACGGCCGATGCCTTCGATGCGGGACGGCAAACCCGTGGCGGCGGCCGCATCGCCATCACGCCATGCCGGGTAGAACGCAGAGTTCTCCGGGTCCACCACTGCAAGGCAGGTGTTGTGCCTGTTGTATCGCAGGTAGCGACCAATGGTCGCGCTCGTGCCGCCGGTTCCTGCGCCCACCACGATCCATGCGGGAACCGGATGCTCTTCACGGGAGAGCTGCTGGAAGATTGATTCAGCGATGTTGTTGTTGCCCCTCCAGTCCGTGGCGCGCTCGGCGAAGGTGAACTGGTCCATGTAGTAGCCGCCGGACGTTTTCGCGGTCTCCTCCGCCACGGCGTATACCTCTGAAGCGTGATCCACCAAGAGGCAGGCGCCCCCGAACTCCTCGATAAGGGCGATCTTTTCAGGGCTGGTGGTCTTGGTCATGACAGCGATGAAGGGCAAACCAATGAGCCGGGCGAAGTACGCTTCGGAGACCGCCGTGCTGCCGCTGGAGGCTTCCACGATAGTAGTGCCCTCCGTGATCCAGCCATTAACCAGTCCGTAGAGGAACAGCGAACGGGCCAGGCGATGTTTGAGGCTGCCTGATCGGTGCGTCGACTCGTCCTTGAGGTAGAGGTGGACTCCCCAATGTTCAGGCAGTGGGACTGCGTAGAGGTGCGTATCTGCCGAACGGTTGTTCTCGGCTTCGATCTTGCGGATGGCCTCGCTGGCCCAAACCCTGTCCTGAATGCACGAATTGCTCACCGGACAAGCGTACCGGCGGGGCGTAGAACACAAGACTAGGCTGGAAGACGGGCATAGGTAGCACAGCGCCCACGCAGGCTTAGCTGAAGGAGAGCAGATGACCATTCTGATGGAGGCGTCCGAAGTACACCGGCGACTCACGGCGGGGGAGCGTACCGTGCTCCTGGACGTGCGTTGGGTTCTGGGCAGGACGGATGGGCACAGCCAATATCTGGAAGGCCACCTGCCAGGGGCGGTTTTCGTGGACCTGCCCAGCGAACTCGCGGACCACGCACAACCTGCCCTGGGCCGGCACCCCCTTCCCTCCAGCGAACGCTTCCAGCTTGCCGCGCGACGCTGGGGGATCAACGACGGCGACACCGTGGTCGCTTATGACAACAGTGGCAGTATGGCCGCGGCCCGCGCCTGGTGGATGCTGCGGAATGCAGGCGTGGAAACCGTCTACCTGCTCGACGGCGGACTGGCCGCCTGGCGTGCGGCAGGTCACCCTGTGGAGGCAGGCGAGGTGACGCCCGCCGTCGGGAATGTCACCCTGGCCGACGGCAAAATGCCCACTATCACCGAGGAGGAAGCCGCGCACTGGCATGAGCGGGGCGTACTGCTGGATGCGCGCGCCGGGGAACGTTACAGGGGCGAAATCGAACCTATTGACCCCCGCGCCGGACACATACCGGGCGCTGTCAGCGCACCAACTACCGAAAACCTCACCGCGGAAGGCACGTTCCTGCCAGCGGAGGAACTGCGCAGGCGCTTCGCTGGATTGGGAGCTGATGTCCCGGGCAACCTCGCCGTCTATTGCGGGTCCGGCGTTACGGCTGCGCACCAGGTTGCCGCCCTCGAAATTGCCGGACACGCTGCGGCACTCTTCCCGGGCTCGTTCTCGCAATGGTCAAACAACGCCGCGAATCCCGTGGCCGTTGGCACTGAACCATTCGAGGATGGATATGTACTGAACGCCGGGGATTCTCCCAGCGCCCGCGGCCAAAGTGGCACGAGCGCCGCTGCCGGGAGTAGCGTCGGATCATGACTCCTGGACGTCCCGTGCCCCCGCCCTTGGCGAAGCCAATCCCCTTAGACACAGCGAAGCCAATTCCGATGGACACAGCCAATGCTGTTCCTGCGCAGTCGTCGGATCCGGCAGGGTCCACGCTCGCGGCGGCGTTTGGCGCCACCTCCCCGGACAGTGGGTTGGTACCGCTGACTATCGCGCGCCGTGCGCCCAAGGAAGACGATGTGGAGATCGCGATCGAGTTCTGCGGTCTTTGCCACTCCGATGTTCATGTGACCCGTGGCGAATGGCGTTTGCCACCTTATCCGCTGGTTCCGGGCCATGAGATCGTCGGCCGGGTGACGCGGGTGGGTGCTGCTGTGCAGGATTTCGCTCCGGGTGACCGCGTTGGCGTTGGCTGCCTCGTGGATTCCTGCCGCGAGTGCGAGAGCTGCCTGGACGGGCTGGAGCAGTACTGCGAGCGGGGCAATATTGGCACGTACGGAGTTCCGGACCCGCGCAATGGCAACGCAATCACCCAAGGAGGATATTCGACGTCGGTGGTGGTTGACCGGCGCTTCGTGCTACGCATCCCCGAAGCCCTGGACCCTGCGGCAGCCGCCCCTCTGTTGTGCGCGGGAATCACCACATATTCGCCCTTGAGGTACTTCGACGTCGAAGAGGGAGACTCGGTGGGAGTTGTGGGGTTGGGAGGCTTGGGCCACATGGCCGTCAAGATCGCCAAGGCCATGGGCGCGGAGGTTACCGTGTTCACCACCTCTGAAGCGAAGTTCGACGCCGCACGGGAATTGGGGGCGGACCACGTGGTGTTGTCCAGGGATGAAGAGGCCATGGCGGGCGCGAACCGGAGCCTCGACGTCATCATTGACACCGTTGCTGCGCCGCATGACCTCAACCCCTACTTCCGCACGCTGCGGCTTGATGGGGCACTTTTCCAGCTTGGGCTCCCGGCCGAAGACATGCCGCCCGTCAGCCCGGGACTGCTTATACGCCGTCGGTTGGCCTATGCAGGTTCGCTGATTGGCGGGATCGAGGAAACCCAGGAGATGCTCGACTTCTGCGCCGAGCATGGAGTTGCCAGCGACGTCGAGATCGTAGGCGCCGACCAACTCAACGAAGCCTACGACCGTATGGTGGCCGGAGACGTGAAGTACCGATTCGTGCTGGACACCGCAACACTTCAGGAACCCTCAGAAAGGGCAGATGCATGAGCACGCTGTTCACCAGGATCATCAACGGGGAAATCCCGGGCCGTTTTGTGTGGAAGGACGAGGACGTTGTGGCGTTTCTGACAATCGCTCCGATAACGCCGGGACATACACTGGTGGTGCCTCGTGAGGAAGTGGATTCCTGGACGCACGCCAGCCCGGAGCTTTTAGCCAAGGTCATGGACGTTGCCCAGAGGATCGGGAAGGTCCAGGAAGATCTTTTCAGCGCCAAGCGCGTGGGTGTCCTGATGGAAGGCTTCGAGGTGGACCACTTGCACGTCCACATCTGGCCCGCCTACTCGATGGCGGACTTTGAGGTACACAACGTGGACCATAATCCGGACCCTGCCGTCATGGATGCAACGGCTGTGAAGCTCCGCGGGGCCTTGCGGGCTGCCGGCCACGGGGACTGCGTACCTGAAGACTAACCGTCAGGCCGGCGCCAACGCCTGGTTCAGCACCGTTCGGATGCGCTTCTCGGAGACAGAGTAGGCCGTGCCCAACTCGACGGCGAAGAGGCTTACACGCAGCTCCTCGATCATCCAGCGCACCCGGGTTAAATCCGTGCCGGCCCTGCGTCCGGGGAGCAACGCGGACACGGCGTCGTCGTAGTCATCCTCCAGCGCCTGGACGATCGCCATATTCAGACCGTCGCGCTGAACGTTGCCAGGAAGCTTCTCCAGCCGCTTCTCGATCGCCTGCAGGTACCGCGGAAGCTGGCTCAGCTGCGCGTAGCCCGTCTGTGCCACAAAGCCCGGGAAGACCAACTGTTCCAGCTGGCTTTTCATGTCATTGAGGGCGCTGATGAGCGGCAGGCTCGCACTGGACTTCAGCTGCTTTTGGATCCGGCGGGTGCTCGCCAGGATGCGTTCGACGACGGCCGTCACCGTAAAGACGGTATCGATCAGCTCAGCGCGGACTACTTCATACAACGCATCGAAGGCTTCCTTGTCCCAGGGCAGGGCCTCTGGCGTCAGTTTGTCGACGGCAGCGAGGGCGCAGTCAGCGATCAGGGCACTGACGGAGCCATGCGGATTTTGGCTAAAGGTGAGCTTCTCGGTATTGCTGAGGTGCTCCAGCACGTACCTGTCCGGGGCAGGGATCCGAAGAGCGAGAAGCCGGATCACCCCGCCACGCATTGCCGCTTCCTGTTCCTGGCGGGTTTGGAAGACTCTGAGGGCTACAGAGGTGCCCTCATGCACGATCGCCGGGAAGCCGGTGACAGCGTGGCCCTTGACCGTTCGGGTTACTTGGCGTTGCACGGTCCCGAAGTCCCATTCGGTGATACCAGTGCGTTCGGCCACCGCTCCTTGGGCAGGCTGGGCGCCGGCACACACATCAGGACTGCTGCCGGTCCCGGCCGCGGAACCGGCGGTCTTGCCGTTTGAGGCGCCCGGTGCTCCGGCTCTTGTGCCAGCCTTGCCGGGGGCCGTCGTCGCTGGTGTAGCACCGAGCGATTCGGCGATTGCCCGACGTGTGGCCGGGGACAGTTTTTCCTGTAGTTGTGCGAGGTCCTTGCCTTCGTCGAGGACCTTGCCCTTGCTGTCCACCACCTTAAAGCTGACGCGAAGGTGGGGAGGCACGGCTTCCCAGTTCCATGATCCCGGTGGGATGACGTGTCCGCGGAGCCGGCGAAGAACCAGTTCCAAGGAGGGCTCGAGCTCGTCAGTGGCGGGATCGAAGTCTCTTTCCAACGCCTCCGTAGCCTGCCGGGCGACGTCAGGGGCAGGCACGAAGTTCTTCCGAACCTGTTTGGGGAGGGATTTGATAAGCGCTGTGATCAGTTCTACGCGTTGTCCCGGAATCTGCCAGCGGAACGGAGCGTCCTCGAGTTGGTTCAGGAACAACACCGGAACTTCGGCGGTGACACCGTCCGAAGGATTCGGAGCAGATCCAGGAGCCACGGGGTGGAACTCGTAGCTCAGTGGAAGTTCGAAGCCCTTGTGCAGCCAAGTTTTGGGGTAGGCGGAGTCATCGAGGGCCTCGGCGTCCTCGCTCATCAGCAGCGACTGATCAAAATCCAGCAGCGCTGGATCCGCTTGGCGGGCCTCCTTCCACCATATATCAAAATGCCGTTCAGACACGACATCCTTGCCCACTCGGGCGTCATAGAACTCGAAGAGGGTCTGGTCATCCACCAGGATGTCGCGCCGGCGCATCCTGGTTTCAAGCTCCTCGATCTCCTGCAGGAGTACGCGGTTGCGGTGGAAGAATTTGTGATGGGTCTTCCACTCGCCGTCCACCAGCGCGTGGCGGATGAAGAGTTCACGGGACAGTTCCGGATCGATGCGGCCGTAGTTGATCCGACGGTTCGGGATGATGGGCACGCCGTACAGCGTGACTTTCTCGTGGGCCATGACGGCCCCTTGCCGGGAGGACCAATGGGGCTCGCTGTAGGAGCGCTTCACGAGGTCCGGGGCTACCTGTTCCACCCACAAGGGATCGAACCTTGCTGCGACCCGTGCCCACAAGCGGCTGGTTTCCACCAACTCGGCGGCCATAACGAATGCAGGCGATTTCTTGAACAGGGCAGAACCGGGGAAGATTGCGAAGCGGCTGCCGCGGGCGCCGGCGTATTCGCGCTTGCGCTCATCAAGGAGGCCGATGTGGCTCAGCAACCCTGACAGCAGGCTGATGTGAATTCCCTCGTGGTTGCCTACGGGATCTGCTTCACGCTTATTGTCCAGCGAGATACCCAAGGGCTTGGCAAGTTGTCGGAGTTGGGTGAACAGGTCCTGCCACTCCCGGACGCGGAGATAGTTGATGAATTCGTTGCGGCACAGCCGGCGGAACTGCGTTGATGACAGCTCGCGTTGCTTTTCCTGGATGTAGTTCCAGAGGTTGAGGAAGCCAGTGAAGTCCGAGTTCTCATCGCGGAACCGTGCATGCTTCTCAGAAGCGAGTTGCTGTTTGTCGGTTGGCCGTTCGCGCGGATCCTGGATCGTGAGGGCTGCGGCCAGAATCATCACTTCGCGGACACAACCGCGTTTGCCGGCTTCGACAATCATGCGGCCGAGTCTCGGGTCGACCGGCAGCTGGGCCAGCTTCTGCCCGACGGCGGTCAGACCACTGCCGCTCCGACGGTTACCGCGGGGATCCTTGGACGCAGGCGTGTTCGAAGTCGCCGGGCTGAGGGCGCCGAGTTCGCGAAGGAGGGTGACGCCGTCGTTAATGGCGCGTGAATCAGGCGGTTCCACGAACGGGAAGTTCTCAACATCCTTTGGACCGCGGGCAACGCCCATGGCCGTCATCTGCAGAATGACAGCGGCCAGGTTGGTCCTCAGGATTTCCGGGTCCGTGAACTGCGGACGGGACTCAAAGTCTTCTTCTGAGTAGAGACGGATGGCGATGCCCTCGGAAACGCGGCCACACCGTCCGGATCGCTGGTTGGCCGAGGCCTGGGATACACGCTCGATGGGCAGGCGCTGGACCTTGGTCCGGTGCGAATACCGCGAGATGCGGGCCGTGCCCGTATCGATCACGTATTTGATGCCCGGGACAGTCAGCGAGGTTTCCGCCACGTTGGTGGCGAGGATGATGCGTCGCTTTCCACCTGGATTGAACACGCGGTGCTGCTCCTGAAGGCTCAACCTGGCAAAGAGGGGGAGTACTTCCGTACCTGCCAGACGCCGGTTGGTCTGGATGCGGCCATTGATTGCCTCGGCAGCGTCGCGGATTTCCCGCTCGCCGGAGAAGAACACGAGGATGTCGCCCGGTGCCTCCTTGGCCAGTTCGTCTACCGCGTCACAGACCGCATCCAGCGGGTCCCGGTCCTCTTCCAGTTCGTCATCGGAACCGTCCTCGTCGGCTCCGGAAGGCTGCGACAAGGGCCGGTACCGGATCTCTACCGGGTAGGTGCGGCCGGAAACCTCGATGATGGGGGCGGGGGACTCCTCCGTACCAAAGTGCTTGGCAAAGCGTTCAGGATCGATCGTGGCCGAGGTGATGATTACTTTCAGGTCCGGGCGCTGGGGGAGAACCCGCTTCAGATAGCCCAGGATGAAGTCGATGTTGAGGCTGCGCTCGTGGGCCTCGTCAATGATGATGGTGCTGTACTTGCGCAGGAGTTTGTCCCGTTGGATCTCTGCCAGGAGGATGCCATCGGTCATGAGCTTGATCTTGGTCGATGCACTGACCTCGCCAGTGAACCGGACCTGGAAGCCAACTTCCTGGCCGATCTCGACGTCCAACTCGGACGCTATGCGCTCTGCCACAGTCCTGGCCGCCAGCCGGCGTGGCTGTGTGTGCCCGATCAGGCCTTTGTCGGCCAGGCCCAGTTCCAAGCACATCTTGGGGATCTGGGTAGTTTTGCCCGAGCCGGTTTCGCCGGCAATGATGGTCACCTGGTTTGCGGCGATCGCCGCCATCAGATCCTCGCGGCGCTCGGATACCGGCAGCTCAGCGGGGTAGGAAATATGAAGTGTCATGGCTGCTGCCAGTCTACTGTGGCTTCGCGTCAACGTCCGCTGTCGCATTCACATGTCCGCCAGCGCGCGCGTCCTCCAGCTCATATGTCCGCAGTATCGCCGCTGTCCCCCAGATGAACTACTGCAAGCCGCGCACAGAGACGCCCGTCGTTCAGGAAATCCTGCTGAATTCCGTGAAGGACGGGCGTCGGGTGGACAAATCTTGGCTGGACGCTGCCAGTGGGCTGGCGGGCGGCTAGTAGATGCGGGGATTCCAGTACGGAGTACTTGGAGCATCAAAGGCGCTCCAGGATTCCTTGGAGTTGATGGGTGGGTTGTGGCCGCGTCCGTCCTTCAGGAGGGCGGTAACGGTGGCTGCGACGGCGGTGATGAGGACGATGAAGAGGATGATTCCGAAGATTTCCATGCCTTCAGTCTTCTCTTGGCGGCAGCCAAGAAACAGTGGCAGAAATGCCCCATTTAGACAATTTTCTGCCACACTGGAGATATGTTGAAATCAGTAGCCGTCATAGTTGTTCCCGACTTCTCGATCTTCGAGTTCGGCACCGCTTTTGAGGTCTTCGGCATTGACAGGTCCGACCGCGGTGCAGGCGTACCTGCTTTCGACTTCAGGGTGTGCGCACCGGAGCCGGGAGACATCCGGATGAAGTCCGGGCTCTCGCTGCATGTCAACCAGGGCCTGGAAGCTGCGGCCGATGCGGACCTGGTGATCATGGCGCCCTTCGGGAGGGACAAGGAGGTCCCGGAGCCTGTCCTTGAAGCACTCCGGGCGGCTCATGTCCGGGGCGCTTGGGTGATGTCCATATGCTCCGGCGCTTACGCCTTGGCGCGGGCAGGCCTGCTTGACGGGCGCCGATGCACCACGCATTGGCACTACTCGCAGGATCTGGCGAATCGGTACCCTGCAGCAGTGGTGGATGAGAACGTCCTCTATGTGCAGGACGGAACCATCATCACCAGCGCAGGAACTGCTGCCGGTATCGATGCATGCCTCCATCTTGTGCGTGTAGAGCTGGGCGCCAACGTAGCTGCCGCGATCGCGCGTGACATGGTAGTCCCACCCCATCGCGACGGCGGCCAAGCGCAGTTCATTGACCGGCCGATGCCCCGGTGTGGTTCAGCGCCCATGGAGGAACTCCTGCGATGGATGGTTGAACACCTCGACGAAGAACACAGTGTGAATGAGTTGGCTGCGCGCCTGCATATGTCGCCCAGAACGTTCGCCCGCCGCTTCAGGGCGGAAACAGGGACTACACCTGCGGCTTGGTTGAACTCCCAGCGGGTCCTGCGGGCTCAGGAACTCCTGGAGTCCACGGAGCTGAATATCGATGAAATCGCGCGGGAAGCAGGGTTCGGGCATTCCGTTCTGCTTCGCCACCACTTCACGAAAGTGTTGGATACGAGTCCCCAGAGCTACCGAAGGGCCTTCCGCGGGCAGCTGGCCGAGGTAATCTAGCGGCGGGCGCCCAGGCGGCCCCGGGACTCGGAACCTTCAGCCTTGGCGCACTCCACCAAATCCTGCCAGGGCCCCGTGACTGCGCGCTCGGGTAGCGTCGCCCGCCGTTGGCCTGCCCTGATGGAGTAGATGAACCTGTCCGGTTCGGTCACAGTCCTGGCTTGGCTCTTCGCCTCGTCCCAGGGACATGCCTCAACGATCGGCATCCAGCGCTCTTTGTCATCGTCAGACACTGCCTCCACGCTCCAGACGCGTGTCATCGCGGCTAGGCCCCCACTGCGCTGGACGATGATTTTCATGACCGGCTACTTCTCGTTTGACGTACTGGCGGCAAGCCAACGACGGCGGGACTGCCCGGAGCCGCACGGTCCCGCCGGCTGGTCTAAACCTTGACCTTCACAGTCTCCCACGCCTTCAGGACGGCGTCATGCTCTACTGAGCCAACGCCAAAAAGTTCTTCCGCGGTAGCCGCAGTCGACTTGGCGAACTTGCCAAATGTGCAAGCTGGCGGCAGCGACCCGCTGATGAGTGTCCCATACCAGATCTGCCCTGGCGCACCCCATGCATTGCCGCCCAGCTCGGAGGCGACAAGGTAGAACGCCCTGTTCGGGATGCCCGAATTGATGTGCACTCCGCCGTTGTCTGCGCTGGTCCGAACATACGTGTCCATGGAGTCCGGCTGCGGGTCCTTGCCCAGGATGTCGTCGTCGTAGGCGGTGCCGGGGGCCTTCATCGAGCGCAAGGCCGCACCTTGGACCTTGTCGGTAAAAAGGCCCTCGCCGATCAGCCAGCTGGCTTGCTCGGTAGTTTCCTTCTTCAGGTATTGCTCCACGAGTACGCCGAAGACATCTGACATGGACTCGTTCAGGGCACCTGCCTGGTTGCGGTAATTGAGCCCTGCCGTAAATTGCGTGACCCCATGAGCCAGTTCGTGGCCGATGACGCTCACTGACTTGGTGAAACGCTGGAAAATCTCCCCGTCGCCATCCCCAAAAACCATCTGGTTACCATCCCAAAAGGCATTGTCGTACAGATTGCCGTAGTGAACGGTAGCGTCCAGGGCCAAGCCGGCCCCATCGATGGAATCCCGGCCGAAAATCTCGGCATAAAGTCGGTGCGTACTGCCCAAACCGTCATAGGCCTCATCGGCAGCGGCATCCCCAATAGGCGCAGCGCCTTCCTTGCGGACTACCCGGCCGGGCAGGTTTTCCGAGGTGTCGGCATCGTAGATGGTGCGCTTTGGTGGGCCGGGCTTTGCCGCCACGGCACTGGGGGGAGTAGAGGGCGCCGGGGCGGCACGAACCGCCTGGAGGTCCTTGATGTGCAGGAGCGATTCCTTTGCGGCGCGGGCGACAGCCCAAAGCCGTGGTTCGCTCTGGGCGGCAATCCTTCGAAGCATGTAAGGCGGAACGATTGAACAAAGCACGGCAACCCCTCTGGCTCTTGGCGACTGGCAACTGTGATCAGCCTAGGAGCGGGGGCTGACAATTTTGGGGTGTTCGCCCGGCAAGCCCTGAACTGATAGCGGCGACCCGGGTTGAGGCGGCCGGAGTGCGGTCTGGAATGCAAAAATACCCCGCCAGTTGGACTGGCGGGGTATCGTGTGTGCCCTCGATAGGATTCGAACCTACGGCCTTCTGCTCCGGAGGCAGACGCTCTATCCCCTGAGCTACGAGGGCATCCAGGGTTCCCTCCGTTGCCGGTGGGACGTCCTAGAGCTTAGCAGCCACCGAGCCCCAAAAGAAAACGCGGCATGATCTTTAGCGCCCTGCACCCCACGGCGCTGCTGTGCCCACAGCTTAGTACCCCGCAAACGAGTCAACGTGTACCCGCCGCGCACCTGCACCGCGCGCGGCGGCCCGCAGGGAATCCACGCTCGCCGGGGAACCGGAGACATAAACCTCGCGGGCCGCGATGTCCGGTACCAGCTCCTTCAGGCGCCGTGCATCGATCCTGGAGGTTCCGGCGTCGTGCATGAAATCGGGGGGAGTGGAGCCGTCCGCGAGCCGGGCGATTACCTTTGCGCCGGATGCCGCCAATTGCTCACAGGCGGCGAGTTCATCGCGCCCGTGGGCAAGGTAAAGGACCACGGTGTCACGGGCTGCAGTATCGGACGCAAGGTGGGAAAGAAAAGGCGTGATGCCAATACCTGCGGCAATCAGCAGGACCGGCCTACCGGCGTCGCGGGGGAGCACGAAGTCTCCGCCAACCGCCGTGGCGGAAATCATGTCACCAGGCCTTAGCGCCAACAACGTCTTCTTCGCGGTGGACAAGGGTTCGGCAGTTCCAACGCCGAAGGTCACTTCTGGAGCACCCGGGGGGCTGGTGATGCTGAAGACACGGCGGCGGCCCTTGCCGTCGGACCCTGAATGCGGAAGGTTCAGTTCCATGAATTGACCGGCCGCATGCCGAACGGGGCGCCGAGGCTCGAAGCGGAACTCCCTGGTCCCCGGCGTTAGGGCCCGGGATCCCTTGAATGTCAGTTGCACGCGGCCCCGCTGGCCCAGGAAGAAAGCGATGAGGTTCCCCACCAGAAGCGCGAGTTCAGGGGAATTGGCTACGAAGCCCAAGTTGTAAGGAACCGCAAAGACAACGCCCACGACGCCGGCAAGCGCCAACTGCTGCCAACGGCGTGGGGGGAGCGTGAGAGGCTCGGTAAGCATGAAGCCGACGAAGAAGAGCAGGGGGCGCTGGGCCAACGGCTGCCACAGGGCCTGGCCGAAGGTCATGCCGCGGCCCAACAATTCGACACAAACGATACTGGTGGCCACTAGCAGGAAAACGGAAGCCATCAGCATTTTCCGTGTGCGGTACAGGACCGCCAGGACGCCAGGAACAAGGAGCCACAGCATGGCAGGCGTTGCGGCCCACCACGTGGCTATGTTCAGTCCGGTTAAGCCCGTGATAAAAGCCCCCGCAGCCGCCGGGTTGAAAATGTGGCGCCCACGGAAAGCCAAAGCATACTTCGAAGCGCTGGCCAGGACACAGGCCAGTGCAACACCCAGCATGTCAGTGGGGACGAATGTGGGCCAGAACAGGAAATAGAGGAGCAGGCCAGTAATGAGTGAAGACTCCGAATGTGGCGTGGTCCGGAAAAGCAAGGCCAGCAGGCGGTTCGATCCATAGGTAAGCCCCAGGCACAGGCACAAGTGAACCAGCATCTGTGGCAGGCCGAACGTCAGCCACCCCAAGACGTTCAGAAGCAGGCTGTAGGCCACCAGCACCCCGAGAGCCCACAAAATCCAGCGGTACATCGTGAAGCGGCCCAACCAGGTGTCCAGTCGCGACTTCATGGCATTCATGTGAACAGTCTCCCTTCAAAACCAGCCGAAAATGTGGCAGTCCCATTCGAAAACACCCGCAGCCAGGAAAAATCGAATTCAACCTCAAGTGCGGCAGGTTCCACCATGAAGAGTGCCGTGGCCAGGGCATCGGCCACCATCGCGCTCGCGGCCATGGTCCAGGTGGCCACTGTGGTCTGGATAGGTTGCCCAGTGATTCCGTCCAGTACATGGTGCAGGCCGTCGCCCCACGCCCGGCGGTTGGACGCGGAGGCGCAGAGGGCTGAATTGTCCAATTCCACGGTGCCGATTGCCTGCTTGGGGTTATAAGGATGCTCCAACGCCACAGTGACGGGCAGGCTTCCGGAATGCAGCATGTCCCCGCTGCCATCCACCAGGAAGTCCAGGTAGCCAGCTGAACGGAGGACTTCACCTAGCAGGTCCACGAGCTGTCCTTTTCCTGCGGCGCCAACATCCAACACCAGCGGGACCTTGCCTGAAACCGTGGTTCCCGACCATTCAAGGACGTCTTCCCACTTAACTGCACCCTCAGGAGCGCCTGAAGGAACCAAGGTGTAGCCGGCATCATAACCAAGACGGTTCAAGCTATTGCCGATCAGGGGTGTCATGGAGCCGCCAGTTATCCGGTACAGCGCCTCGTAGAGGTCGCGGAGGGCCACAGAGTGCCCGGGCAATGAAATGCTGCCGGGACCGCGCTGCAGAGCGGACACCAGGGAATCCGGCCTGAACCGTGAATAGGTGTGGTCGTAATCCGCCACTGTTCCAAGCAGTTGGCGCTGCACTTCCAGCGCAAGGATCGACGACGTCGAAATCTCCCAGTGCGTACCGATCCCTTCGAAGCTAAATCGGCTCCAGCCCGGATGCGGCATGGCTGCTACTTTGCCTGGGACTTGATCTGCTCCACGGCATCGTTGAAGCCCCCGGAGGTCAACGAGGAACCGGCCACCTTGGAAACGTTCAGTTCGTCGATGTCCTTGCCAACTATCTGTGACGCGATACCGCTGGCAAACTCGCCCTGGAACTTCTTGGTATTGGGGTTGGAGGGGTGGACGGTGATATTCACTGCCTCCACCTTGTCCCCGGCCAGCTTTAGCTCAACGCCAACGGTCTCCTGGCCGTTCGGCGACGTATACGTTCCATCGGCGCTGTACGTGCCGTCCTTGTACGTGGAGTTACCCTTTCCAGCCGAACCGGAGGAAGAAGGACTGCCGGTAGAAGCCTGGCCACCATTCTGGGTAGCGGGTGTCTGCGTTGAAGGGGCTTGCGTCGTGGGGGCACAGGCAGCTGCGGTCCCGATAATGGAAACGCTGGCGAACCCGACGTAGAGGCTCTTGCGGAGTGGCGTAGTCATGTTCTGCTCGTTTCAACTGGACAAGATGTGATCAACATGCGGTCAACGGATGGTTTCGGTCTCTGGATGACCGTTAGAGCCACCTCTTACGTCTTCACAACGTCGAAATCAGCGTAATGGTTCAGTCTGTGAGTGCCGCCAGCGGTTTATGTATAAGTGCTGTGTCCAAGATATCCACATAAACGAGCCTTAATTCCTCGAGTTCGCGGGCCCCCGGTAGGCTGGATGGGTGACTCCCGAAGAACTCTCTGCTGCCATATCCACCTGCCTTAAGGATGCCGTCTCTGCCGGCGAAATCGCCTTGGCGGAATCCGCTGTCCCCGACGACGTCCGGGTGGAGCGCCCCAAGAACAGGGACCATGGAGACTGGGCCACCAATATTGCCCTGCAATTGGCTAAGCAGGCCGGCACGAATCCGCGCGAGTTCGCGGGAATCCTCAGCCATCGCCTGCAGGAAATCGCCGGCGTGACCGGAGTTGAAATCGCAGGTCCCGGCTTCCTGAACATCACCGTTGATGCTGCTACGGCAGGCGCACTTGCCAAGGCAATCGTTGAGGCGGGTTCCACCTACGGGACCAACCAGGCGCTCGCAGGACATGTTGTGAATATGGAATTCGTTTCGGCCAACCCCACGGGGCCTCTTCATATTGGCCATACCCGGTGGGCCGCCCTTGGCGACGCGATCGGGCGCGTGCTGCGGGCTTCGGGAGCCGACGTCACCGCTGAGTACTACATCAACGACGCCGGTTCGCAGATGAACGTCTTCGCCAACTCAGTACTTTCCCGGCTCCACGGCCGGGGCGTCCCCGAGGGCGGCTACCCCGGTGAGTACATTCGCGAACTCGGCGATGAAGTACTCAAAGCGCACCCGGATATCCGTGAACTCACGGACGAGGCTGCCCTGCCGGTTATCCGTGCTGCTGCCTACGAGGCACAGATGGCGGATATCAAAGCAACGCTGGCAGATTTCGGCGTGGAATTCGACGTCTTCTTCTCCGAGAAGGAACTGCACGACGCCGGTGCCATTGAATCTGCCGTTGCCCGGCTCCGTGAACAGGGCCATGTCTTCGACGACGGCGGCGCCGTCTGGCTGCGCACCACTGACTTCGGCGATGACAAAGACCGCGTCATGATCCGCGCGAACGGAGAGCCGACATATTTCGCCGCCGATGCCGCGTACTACCTCTCCAAGAAGGACCGCGGATTCACCGAGAAGATCTACCTTCTTGGCGCAGACCACCACGGCTATATCAATCGCCTCAAGGCTATTGCAGCGTGCGCGGGCGACGACCCCGAAGTAAACATTGAGGTTCTCATTGGACAGTTGGTGTCCGTCAACGGCGCCAAGTTGTCCAAGCGCGCGGGCAACATCATCGAACTCAAGGACCTCATTTCCTGGTTGGGCAAGGACGCAGTGCGCTACTCCCTTGCCCGGTTCCCTGCGGACTCGCCGCTGACACTGGACCCGGAACTGCTCAAGAAGAACAGCAACGAGAACCCCGTGTTCTATGTGCAGTACGCCCATGCCCGCTCCAGGGGAACCGCGCGCAACGCCGCCGAAGCCGGGGTCGATCGCTCTGTGTTCGACGCATCGCTGCTGGATCACGCCACGGAGAACGAGCTTCTCTCCTATTTGGGCAGCTACCCCTCCATCGTGGCCAAAGCAGCCGAGCTCCGCGAACCGCACCGCGTAGCCCGCCATCTTGAGGTCATCGCCGGTGCCTACCACCGCTGGTACGACGCCTGCCGTGTCTCCCCGCAGGGTGAGGATCCGGTGTTGGACGTGAACCGGACCCGGCTGTGGCTGAACGATGCCACCAGCCAGGTGCTGGCCAACGGACTCGGACTGCTGGGCGTTTCCGCGCCGGAACGGATGTAAGGCCATGACGACAAACACCGCACCAAATTCACCCCAGGCCTCTCCGCTTGCCCCTGAATGGCTGGCCGTCCCGGAGGACCTTAACGTCCTTCAGGCACCGATGTGGGCAGCCGGTGTGGAGAAGAACGACGCCGGTGAGGTCACTATTGACGGGATTTCAGTCAGCGACCTCAAGGAACAGTTCGGCACGCCTTTGTTCGTGATGAGCGAATCTGACTTCCGATCCCGTGCCCGTGCCTTCAAGGACGCTTTCGACGACGCCTTTGCCGACATCTGTGGGGGAGTGGACGTCTACTACGCGGGCAAGTCCTTCCTGTGCACGGCAGTGGCACAGTGGGTAGCTGAGGAAGGACTTCGCCTGGACACCTGTTCCGGAGGCGAACTGGCTGTTGCCGCCCGCGCCGGAGTCCCGGGTGCCAACCTGGGCCTGCACGGCAACAACAAGTCCGACGCCGAGATCAACCGGGCGCTGGACATGAAGGTCGGCAGGATCGTGGTGGACAGCCTTGACGAATTGGAACGAGTCGCCAAGATTGCTTCCAGTCGCGGCGAAATTGCCAAGGTTATGCTGCGCCTCACACCGGGTGTGCACGCCCACACCCACGAATTCATCGCCACAGCGCACGAGGACCAGAAGTTTGGCCTCTCCATGGCTGAGGACTCCACCGAGGAAGCCGGCCTGTCCGCCGCTGAGGAAGCCGTTGCCGCCGCGACGTCGTACCCGAGCGTGGAACTCCTGGGGTTGCACTGCCACATCGGTTCCCAGATCTTCGAGGCGGACGGATTCGCGCTGGCTGCTGAAAAGCTCCTCGGCTTTCAGGCAGCGATGCAGGCCAAATACTCCGTCATTCTGCCGGAACTGGACCTCGGGGGCGGCTACGGTATCGCCTATACGCCAGTAGACACGCCCCGCCCTGCAGCGGAAATCGCGCAGGCGATGGCCGCCGTCGTGCGTTCAAAGTGCGCGGAACTCGGCATCGAAGCGCCCCGCGTTTCCATCGAACCCGGACGCGCGATCGTCGGGAGCACCACGTTCACCTTGTATGAGGTAGGCACGCTTAAAACTGTTCGCGTGGATGTTCCGGGCACGGAAAAAGGTCTAGAGAACGTTACGTATCCGCGTCGGTATGTGTCGGTGGACGGTGGAATGAGCGACAACGCCCGTCCGGTGCTTTACGACGCGGATTATTCGGCGATTTTGGCTTCCCGCGACTCCGATGCAGCTCCGCAACTGTCCCGAGTAGTGGGCAAACATTGCGAGAGCGGCGACATAGTTGTTAGAGATGTATATCTGCCCGCGGATGTGGCAGCCGGTGATTTGCTCGCAGTACCGGGTACCGGCGCCTATTGCTGGGCCCTCTCCAGCAACTACAACTACCTGGCCCGGCCTGGCGTTGTCGCTGTCCGCGACGGAGCCGCCAGGCTCATTGTCCGCGGGGAAACCGAAGAAGATCTCTTGAACCGCGACATGGGAGTGGCGAATGTCTGAAGTGCGAACCCTGAAGGTGGCCCTGCTGGGCTGTGGCAATGTAGGGGCCCAGGTCGCGCGCATTCTTATTGACGACGCCGAGGCACTGGCCGCCCGCAGTGGCGCGCGCCTCGAGCTGTCCGGTATTGCCGTGCGCAACCTCGACTCGCCGCGCGACGTCGAACTGCCGCGTGAACTCTTCACCACGGACGCCGAGACCCTCGTCAAGGACGCAGACCTCGTCATCGAGCTCATGGGCGGCATTGAACCCGCACGTACGCTCATCGTTACCGCCATCCAGAATGGCGCCTGCGTCGTCACCGGCAACAAGGCACTGCTCGCGCAGGACGGCCCCACTCTCTACGAAGAGGCGGACAAGGCCGGCGTTCAGCTGTCCTACGAAGCTGCCGTTGCCGGTGCTATTCCCATCCTGCGCCCGATCCGCGACAGCCTCTCCGGCGATCGCATTACGCGGGTTCTCGGGATCGTGAACGGGACCACCAACTTCATCCTTGACCAGATGGACACCACTGGCGCCCAGTTTGCGGACGCCCTTGCCGAAGCACAGCGCCTCGGTTACGCCGAAGCTGACCCCACTGCCGACGTCGAGGGCCATGACGCAGCTGCCAAGGCCGCGATCCTGGCATCGTTGTCCTTCCATACAAGGTTCTCCTTGGATGACGTCTACTGCGAAGGGATCACCAAGGTCAGCGCTGCGGACATCGCTTCGGCCAAGGAAGCCGGCTTCGTCATCAAGCTTTTGGCCATCGCCGAGAAAATCGAAGCCTCAGAGAACGGCAGCGGAATCTCGGTGCGCGTGCACCCCACCCTCCTGCCGCGCGAACACCCGTTGGCAGCCGTCCGTGGCGCGTTCAACGCCGTCTTCATCGAAGCCGAAAACGCTGGTGAGCTGATGTTCTATGGCCAGGGTGCAGGCGGGACTCCCACTGCCTCTGCTGTGTTGGGTGACCTCGTCTCCGCTGCCAGGCGCCTGGTCCTTGGCGGTCCCGGCCGCACGGAAACAACTACCGGGCATGTTCCGGCACTGCCTATTGATGCCTCCAACACCAGCTACTACATCGGCCTGGACGTAGCAGACCAAGCAGGTGTGTTGGCTCGCATCGCCCACATTTTTGCGGAGAACGGCGTATCCATCGAGATCATGCGTCAAACGATCCACCGCGACTCTGCCTCGAACGTTGAGTCGGCTGAGCTGAAAATCGTGACGCACCGTGCATCCGAAGCTGCACTCGCAGCAACCGTCGAGGCCGTCAAGGGCCTGGACGTTATCAATTCTGTGACATCCGTACTGCGGGTAGAAGGGGTCTAAGTGGCTCACCAATGGCGCGGAGTAATCCGCGAATACGCTGATCGTTTGCCTGTAACGGAAGCCACCAAGGTCATCACCCTCGGCGAGGGCGGCACCCCGCTCGTCCACGCACAGAAGCTTTCCGAGCTGACCGGCTCGCAGGTGTACCTGAAGGTCGAGGGCATGAACCCCACGGGTTCCTTCAAGGACCGTGGCATGACCATGGCCATGACGGCAGCCGTCGAAGCCGGCGCCAAAGCTGTTGTATGTGCGTCCACCGGCAACACCTCGGCCTCGGCCGCGGCCTACGCAACGGCCGCAGGCCTCAAATGCGCTGTGCTCGTCCCCGAAGGCAAGATCTCCATGGGCAAGCTCAGCCAGGCGATCGCGCACGGCGCCACGCTGCTGCAGGTGGACGGCAACTTCGACAATTGCCTGGACATTGCCCGCAAGCTGGGCGAGTCCTACCCGGTCTTCCTGGTGAACTCGGTCAACCCTGCCCGTATCCAGGGCCAGAAGACCGGTGCCTTCGAAGTTGTGGATTCCCTGGGCGATGCCCCGGACATCCACGTTCTCCCTGTTGGTAACGCCGGCAACATCACTGCCTACTGGAAGGGATACAAGGAGTACGCCGCTCCCTTCGAGACCGCCAACGGCACACTGCCGGCCGTCTCCACCAAGACGCCCATAATGTGGGGTTTCCAGGCTGCGGGTGCAGCGCCGTTCGTTGCAGGGCACCCGATCACTGAACCGGACACCATTGCCACTGCCATCCGCATCGGCAACCCGGCATCATGGGACACAGCCGTCGCTGCCCGCGACGAATCCGGTGGGCTGATTGAAGCCGTCACTGATGAGGAAATCCTGGACGCCCACCGTTGGCTCTCGTCCAAGGAAGGCGTCTTCGTCGAGCCCGGCTCTGCTGCTGGCGTGGCAGGCCTGATCAAGAAGCACGCTGCTGGTGAGGTTCCGTCCGGCAAGACCATCGTCATCACCGTTACCGGCCACGGACTGAAAGACCCGCAGTGGGCCCTCCGCACGGAGGACGGTAGCGATGTCCAGCCGGTCAAGGTTTCCAATGACGTCGTGACCGTTGCCGCGGAACTGGGACTGGAAGAAAAGTAAGAGTGGAACAAACGCAGCCCACCGCGACCGATCGTCAACTCGTCGCGGCAGGCCAGCGGCTGACCGTCAAGGTCCCCGGTACGAGCGCCAACCTGGGTCCCGGCTACGACAGCCTCGGCTTGGCCCTATCCATTTATGACACCTTGACGGTGGAAACGCTCACCACCGGAGAGCTCGAATTCGAGCTCTCCGGTGAGGGCGCCGATACCCTTCCGCGCGACTCCAGCCACTTGGTGGTGCGTGCGATCGACCTTGCCCTGGAACGTTTGGGGTTCCGGCACTCCGGCCTAAGGATCACGGCCGACAACGTTAATCCGCATGGACGGGGGCTAGGCTCCTCAGCCTCCGCAGTTGTCGCAGCCGTCACTGCAGCTAATTCCTTGGTTCCCAAAGAGGCGCAGCAGGATCTCGACTGGATCCTGCAGCTGACCAGCGAAATGGAAGGCCACCCGGACAACGTCGCCCCCGCCATTTTCGGCGGGCTGGCGCTGTCATGGCAGGACAGCGAGCAGTACAGCAGTACGCGTGCTGAAGTAGCCCAATCCGTCGTTCCTGTGGTGGCGGTTCCAGACTATGAACTCTCCACCGAAACTGCCCGCGGACTCTTGCCCGCGTCTGTGGGTCACCATGCTGCTGCGATGAACTCCGGACGTGCAGCGTTGCTGATCCACGCGCTGACCACGCAGCCGGAGTTTTTGCTGCCCGGTACCGAAGACTACCTGCACCAGAGCTACCGGGCCGAAGCGATGCGGCCCAGCGCGGACCTTATTGCGGCCCTACGGACGGCCGGTCACGCGGCCGTGGTTTCCGGTGCCGGTCCTACTGTCATGGTCCTCGCCAACGGGCCCGGCGAAGCAGCGACTGTTGCCGAATTCATCGAGGCGTTTACTGCCGCCAACACACCCAACGTCGGTTGGCGTGTGATGACGCTGGCTGTGGACGTTGAAGGTGCTAGAGTGGAAGTGCACCGGCGGTAAAGCCGCGGGCAGTTCCCTGATTTTGGATCTTGGCGGTTTCGCTGTTCCTTTCGTCAACTGCGCCAACGTCTGGCGGTGCCGTCTCCTTCCGGCCTGTCTCAGGTGCCGCAGAACTCTCTCTGTTCCCTGAAAATTCAGTCGGCTGTCCGGGCAACTGGGTTCAGTGAAGACGATCAGTATCCGGCCCTGTTGGCCACAATCCATCAGGCACGGCCGAAATCACCGGCTGCAGATCTGAACTGCAGCCCAGAACAAATCATCGCGTCCAGCTCTCGCTCTGGACGCCGTCGAGGGGGAAGGATCCTTCGTGACAGAAACCACTGAGCTGGCTTCAGCTGTGGACACAACAACTTCTGCTGCTGAGTCGTCAACAGCAGCAACCACCAAGAGCAGCGGCCTTGCAGGCCTTAAGCTCGCCCAGCTCCAGGCTCTTGCCAGCCAGCTGGGGATCTCCGGTGGGTCCCGTATGCGTAAGGGGGACTTGGTTACAGCCATTTCCGCCCATCGTGCCGGGACTTCTACCGCCAAGGCCCCGGCCAAGGCATCGACGAAGGCTGCCACCGCGCCGAAGGCTGCAACCGCGCCGAAGGCAGCGCCTGCTGCCGAGGTCAAGGTTGCGGAGAAGAGCGCTCCTGCCACTGAAGAAAGCACCGAAGCGCCGGCCCAGGAAGCCCCTCGTGGACGTGGACGTGGCCGTAGCCGCCGCGCCACCAGCGATGGTGTTGTGGCCGCCGCAGAGGCCGCTGCACCTGCCGAAGCACCCGCTGCGCCGGTTGCAGAGCCCGAGGCAGCGCTGGAAGGCAGCGAAGCCGCCACCGAGCGTCGCCAGCCCCGCACCCGTAACCGTCGTCGCAGCGAGACTGCTGCAACTCCGGACGAAAGCGTAGAAGCACCGGCCGCCGAGCAGCGTCCCGAGCGCACCGAGCAGCGTGAACAGCGCGCCGAGCGGACTGAGCAGCGTGAGCAGCGCGGCGAACGGACCGAACAGCGTGAGCAGCGCGCCGAGCGGACTGAGCAGCGTGAACAGCGCGGCGAACGCACTGAACAGCGTACTGAACAGCGCGAACAGGCCGAGTCCGGCGATCAGTCGCGTGAACGTCGTGACTCCCGTGGCCGGCGCGAAGACAACAACGACCTCGAAGATACGGGCAATCGCCGCAACCGCAGGAACCGCCGTGATCGCAACGATCAGAACGAGCGCAGCGACCGTCGTGGCGGCCAGGACGGCCGGGACGGCAACACCCGCAGCGACCGCTTCCGCGACCGCAACGAACGCCGCCGTGGGCGTGCGCAGGGCCCGGATGTTGACGACATCGAGGTTACCGAAGATGACGTCCTGCTCCCCGTAGCGGGCATCCTGGACGTCCTGGAGAACTACGCATTCATCCGGACTTCCGGCTACCTCCCCGGTGCGAACGACGTCTACGTTTCGCTGGCACAGGTCAAGAAGTACAACCTCCGCAAGGGAGACGCCGTCGTTGGCGCTATTCGTGCACCACGCGAAGGTGAAGACCGCAACCAGCAGTCTTCGCGCCAGAAGTTCAACGCCCTTGTTCGTGTAACTTCAGTCAACGGCAAGACTCCTGAAGAGCTCAAGGACCGTGTCGAGTTCGCCAAACTCGTGCCGCTGTACCCGTCCGAGCGCCTGCGCCTGGAAACCGACCCCAAGAAGATCGGTCCGCGTGTCATCGACCTCGTGGCTCCGATCGGCAAGGGCCAGCGTGGCCTGATCGTCTCCCCGCCCAAGGCCGGAAAGACGCTCATTCTGCAGTCCATTGCGAACGCGATCACCACCAACAATCCTGAGGTCCACCTCATGATGGTGTTGGTTGACGAACGTCCCGAAGAAGTCACGGACATGCAGCGCACCGTCAAGGGTGAGGTCATCGCCTCCACCTTCGACCGTCCCGCAGACGACCACACCACGGTTGCCGAGCTCTCTATCGAACGCGCCAAGCGCCTCGTTGAAATGGGCATGGACGTGGTGGTCCTCCTGGACTCCATGACCCGCCTGGGCCGCGCCTACAACCTGGCAGCACCGGCCTCCGGCCGCATCCTGTCCGGTGGTGTGGACTCCGCAGCGCTCTACCCGCCGAAGCGCTTCTTCGGTGCTGCCCGCAACATCGAAAACGGTGGCTCGCTCACCATCCTGGCAACGGCGCTCGTCGAGACCGGCTCCAAGATGGACGAGGTTATCTTCGAGGAGTTCAAGGGCACCGGCAACATGGAGCTCCGCCTGTCCCGCCAGTTGGCAGACAAGCGAATCTTCCCGGCCGTGGACGTCAACGCGTCCGGCACACGTCGCGAAGAGAACCTGCTCTCGCCGGAAGAAGTCAAGATCATGTGGAAGCTGCGCAGGGTCCTTTCAGGCCTTGAGCAGCAGCAGAGCCTTGAGCTGCTGACGAACAAGATCCGGGAGACGCAAAGCAACGTCGAGTTCCTCATGCAGGTTCAGAAGACAACCCTTGGAGCGAAGTCGGACAACGACAAATAGCTGCTTTACTGAGCCGCTGATTCTGCTGCCCCCGCCCCTACGCGTGGCGGCCAAGTCCTTTCGGACTTGACCACCACGCTCCGGCAGGCCCGAAGCCACTCCCGGGGCAGCAGAATCAGCGGCTCGTTCCGTTTTCGGCTCGCCTTCGCGGGCTGGCAAAATTACCCGACGGCGGTCGTGTCACCTTCCGCTGTTTGCGCCACTAAACTTGTGCGCAGCGTTGAAAGGTTGTTTGAAAATGTTTGAGTCCGTACAGGGATTGCTTGATGAGCATGCTGCTATCCAGGCGCAGTTGAGTGATCCTGCTGTTTATGCCGATCAGTCTGCTGCCCGGAAATTGGGGCGGCGTTCTGCCCAGCTCCAGGGCATTGTGGAGGCGTACAACAAGTGGCGCGCACTCAATGACGACCTCGAAGCCGCCAAGGAAATGGCTGCCGAGGATCCCGATTTCGCCGCAGAGGTAGAAGTGCTGCAGGAGCAGATTCCTGCTGCCCAGGAGAAGTTGCGCCGTCTGCTGATTCCCCGTGATCCTGACGATGCCCGCAACGTCATCCTTGAGGTCAAGGGTGGCGAAGGTGGCGACGAAGCTGCGTTGTTCGCCGGTGACCTTCTGCGCATGTACATGCGTTACGCCGAATCCCGGGGTTGGAAGACCGAGATGATTTCCGCCACGGAGTCTGACTTGGGTGGCTACAAGGACGTATCGGTGGCCATCAAGGGCAACTCGAACGACCCCGCAGAGGGCGTCTTTGCGCGGTTGAAGTTCGAAGGCGGCGTGCACCGGGTACAACGCGTTCCGGTGACAGAGTCGCAGGGCCGTATCCACACATCCGCGGCCGGCGTCCTGGTGCTTCCCGAAGTGGATGAACCCGAAGAACTTGAAATCAACCAGAACGACCTCAAGATCGACGTCTACCGTTCCTCCGGTCCCGGTGGCCAGTCCGTGAACACCACCGACTCCGCCGTTCGCATCACCCACTTGCCTACGGGCATCGTGGTGGCCATGCAGAACGAAAAGTCGCAGCTGCAGAACCGCGAAGCCGGTATGCGCGTGCTTCGTGCCCGGCTCCTGGCCCACCAGCAGGAACAGATCGACGCCGCCAACTCCGAACAGCGCAAGTCGCAGATCCGTACGATGGACCGCTCGGAGCGCATCCGCACCTACAACTTCCCGGAAAACCGCATTGCGGACCACCGCACCGGGTATAAGGCGTACAACCTCGACGCCGTCATGAATGGTGATCTGGAACCCGTCATCCAGTCGGCAATTGAAGCCGACGAGCAGTCGCGTCTGGACGCTCTGGGCGAATAGCAGAGCCCCACAAGCCTGCCGATTTCCAGCTATCGGGGTACAGAATTCGGGGTACAGATATGACGATTTTCCCAGGCCAAAGCCTCGCGGACGCCGTTCGCGAGGCCACCGCGGTTCTATCCGACGCCGGAGTCCCTACCCCGCGCGTCGATGCCGAACTTCTTGCGGAGCACCTGTTGGGCGTGGGGCTGGGCCGGTTGCGGGCTATGCTCCTTGGTGATTCGCCCGCCCCTGAAGGCTACGCCGAACTGGTGGCTGAGCGTGCCGGGCGCGTACCGCTTCAGCACATCACCGGCGTCGCGTATTTCCGCCATCTTGAACTGCGGGTGGGGCCCGGCGTATTCATTCCCAGGCCCGAGACGGAATCCGTTGTCCAGCTTGTCATCGACCACGTGGCCGGCATGTCCCACCCCAAGATCGTGGACCTCGGTACCGGTTCCGGGGCCATTGCCGGTTCAATCGCCCACGAGGTTCCCGGAGCTGAAGTCCATGCCGTGGAGTTCAGCACTTTCGCCCACGCCTGGGCGAGCAGGAACCTTGAACCGCTGGGCGTCTCGCTGATCCAGGGTGATCTTAGGGATGCCTTGCCCGAACACAACGGCTCCTTTGACGTTGTGGTGTCCAATCCTCCGTACATCCCCGCAGAAGCAATCCCGAACGAGCCGGAAGTTGCGCTGCATGATCCGCCCGAAGCACTGTACGGCGGGGGAGCGGATGGCATGGAACTCCCGACGGCGGCAGCAGCCACTGCGGGCCGTCTCCTGAAACCTGGCGGCTACTTCGTGATGGAACACGCAGAAGTCCAGGCGGACTGGATCAGCGGCATGCTGCGTCGAGCAGGACGTTGGCAGGACATCACCACGCACTTTGACCTCAACGGCAAGGAACGGGCCACGAGCGCTGTGCTGGCAAACAAGGCTCCTGATGAGTGAAAGAATAGCGCTGTGACCACAACCTACAATTGCACTTCCGATGACCAGCGGGCTGAAGGACTTCGACACGCGCAGCGTGCCATCAGCGAAAAGAAGTGCATCGTGCTGCCGACGGACACCGTGTACGGGATTGCAGCTGACGCGTTTTCCCCCTTGGCCGTGACAATGTTGTTGGCTTCCAAGGGACGTAGCCGGCAAATGCCCCCACCGGTCCTGATTCCGCGCATCAACGCCCTGGACGGACTCGCGAGCGATGTATCCTCCGACGCCAGGGCCTTGGCACAGGCGTTCTGGCCCGGTGGCTTGACGCTCATCCTCCACGCCCAGCCGTCTTTGGATTGGGATCTGGGTGATACCAAGGGCACTGTGGCCCTGCGGATGCCTGACGACGAACTCGCACTGGAGCTTCTGGGCCTTACCGGGCCGCTGGCTGTGTCATCGGCCAACCGCACGGGCCAGGAAGCAGCGCAGACCGCGTCCGAGGCGCGGCTCCAGCTGGCAGATTCCGTGGAGGTTTACCTTGAAGGGGGCTTCCGGCCTGTGAAGGGTACTGCTGCACTGCCTTCTACCATCGTGGATGCAACCTCCGAACCCTTCCGGGTGGTTCGTCAGGGGGCCATCTCGCTGGAACGCTTGCGTGAAATTGTTCCTTCCGTCCTTGGCGTTGGCGAGACTGCACCTTCCGTTGCTCCGGCAGCAGAAACCGAAGCAGCAGCACAGGAAAACCCTGTCTCCGAAGTGGCCGCGGCGCAAGACGCACCCATCGAAGTAACGGAAGCACCCGCCGTCGAGGACCCGGCGCCTGCTGTACCAGCATCGGCACCCGACGCCCCACGTGAAGCCAAACCCGAATGATTCCGGACCGCCAGCGCGTCCCCGTCCTAGACGTCGACGCGACTCCGCTGCGCGTCAATGAACTGATCGATGCCCTGGACGGACTCATCTCCACCGGAACCACCCGTACTGTGCTCGGCCACAATCTTCACAGCATTACGCTGTTCCACTCGTGTGCAGATTTCCGTTCACTTTACGATCAAAGCTCGATCGTCCTCCTTGACGGCGCTCCTGTAGCCATGCTTTGGGGATTGGCCCACAAACGGCAACTGAAGCCCCTGGGACAAGGCCCCATGGCCTACCGACTTGGATCCATGGACTGGATCCCGGCTCTTGGAGGAGTGAAGGGGCTGGAACGGGTGGCCGTGATCGGTGCCGGACGGGCTGCAAATACGCAAGCGGTGGCCCGGCTGCGCACGATTATTCCGGATGCAACGGTAGATGGTATGCCCGGCGAAGGATGGGACGAGGCTTTGGAAATGGCTGTCGTGGAGTGGTTGGACCGCTTCCGTCCTCAACTGGTGCTGCTGGGCCTTGGCATGCCGCTCCAGGAGACGGTCCTGCATCGACGACTCACCCAGTTTCCACCCGCCGTGTATTGTGCCGTTGGCGGTGCCATTGAACAGGTGGCCGGCGTCCAGAAGCTTGCGCCGCGTTGGCTCGGGCGCCTTGGGCTCGAATGGGCGTGGCGCCTGGTTCTCCATCCCGGCCGTGTTGCCTACAGAGTTTTTGTTGAACCGTGGAAGCTGGCGGGCCTGCTGGTTCGGCGCCACTTCCAGCCATCCCAGACCAAAGGCAAGTAAATGACGTCCAAACCCGTTGTGGTCGCCGTTGTGGTGACCTTTAACCGGCGTGAACTCCTTGAGACCACCCTGGCCGGCATTACCGCCGGGACCGAGGTGCCGGACGCCGTCGTCGTCGTGGACAATGCGTCCACAGACGAAACTGCGGAATTCCTCAGGACCTATCGGGGCGCTGTTCCGACGGACGTTGTGACGCTCAATGCCAACGTGGGCGGCGCCGGGGGATTTGTTGTGGGTATGGAGCGTGCAGTCCTGGACCACGGTGCCGACCACGTCTGGATCATGGACGACGACACCGAACCGCAGCCTGGGGCACTTCGTGAGGCGCTGGATGTGTCCGAGGCTTATGAACAGGAGACCGGGGAAGCTCCTGCGTTCATCGCCAGCCGGGTAGTGTGGACGGATGGGCGCGACCACCCCATGAATCGCATGCGTCCACGCATCGGTGCCAGTGAGGCGGCGCGCAGCACCGCTGCCAGGATCGGGGCGGTTCAGATCCGCAGCGCATCCTTCGTCTCTGTCCTGATTCGCGCTGACGAGATCCGGCGTCACGGACTGCCCATAGCCGACTACTTCATCTGGAACGATGACCTCGAATACACGGCAAGGGTTTCGCGCCGGGGAACTGCCCTGGCTACCAGTGCGTCGGTAGCCAATCATCACACGAAAGTGTTTGGAGATGCAGGGGCGGACCCCGGCCCTCGTTTCTACTACGAAGTTCGTAACAAGCTCTGGGTTTACACCAGATCCAACGCCTTGGCCCCTTGGGAGAAGGTCCTCTTTACCGGAGCTTCGCTGCGTAATTGGGCCAAGACCATTGCTGCGTCGTCAAACCGCAAAATCCTGCTGGATGGCTTGTTCAAGGGCCTGCGCCACAGTTTGAAGGCGCCCCGGTCCAACGCCGAAGTGCTCAAGGGGATCTACGCCCTGCGAAACGTCCAGGAGCCTGCCAAGTAGAAGGCAGCCGCTTGGCTGCAGCACATCAGCTGTAGCTTTGCGGCTGCGTCACGCCGGTGGTCACGACCGTTGGCATTAGTATCGTGACTAGAGTCCACAGAAATCCCAGCATCATTTGGCACAGCCGGTGCAGGCATGGCGACGGAGTAGTTCCATTTATCGACAGACAGAAATCCACACCTTGACCTGCCCGGAACTACACGGCTTTTCAGCGATGCACCGGCTGCATCCCTTGGTCCGTGTAGCTGATTCCGGCATTGCGCTCCTTTCAGGAGCCGCGTCATGATTATGTACCTGCTGATGGCGCTCACCGCTGCATTGGTGTCCTATGCCGGAACGTGGGGAGCCCGCGTACTCGGGAACAAATTACGGCTTTACCGTCCCATCCGCAGCAGGGACATGCACTCCGCACTCATCTCAAAACTGGGCGGGCTTGGCATCTTTGCAGGCTTTTTTGTTGCACTTGTCGTGGCAAGCAACTCATTCTTCGTCAAGGACATTTTCAGGCATAACGATGCTCCGTGGGGCATATTGGCCGGTGCAGTAGTGATCGTCGCAGTGGGAGTCGCGGACGACATCCTGGACATCCGCTGGTGGATCAAGCTCCTGGGACAGGCAGCAGCGGCTTTCATCGTCGCCATTTGGGGCGTAAGGATGTCTGTGGTTCCGTTCATCCCCGAACCGATCCTGATTGACTCCGAACTCGTCCAGATTGTCCTGACAGCAGGGCTGATTGTTACCACCATGAACGCCGTCAATTTCATTGATGGGCTGGATGGACTGGCTGCAGGTGTAGCCACCATCGGAGGCGGTGCGTTCTTCCTCACGGCGTACTGGGTGCACCGGAACAACCCATCCACGGACAATTCAGACCTTGCGACACTCCTGATGGCGATCCTGGTGGGTGGCTGCATCGGATTCCTGCCGCATAACTGGTTTCCAGCCAAGATCTTCATGGGGGACTCCGGTGCCATGCTCATCGGTCTCCTCATGGCTTCAGCCGGCGTAGTGGCCACGGGGCAAATCGGGTCTGGGCTCTACGACCGCGCCAACGGCATTCCGACGATCATCCCGATCCTCCTGCCCTTCGCCGTCCTCTCCCTTCCGCTCCTGGATTTCGGGATGGCTGTGGTTCGCAGGACCGCCCGGGGACAGTCTCCTTGGTCCGCAGACCGTGGGCACCTCCACCACAAGCTGGTGGACCTCGGCTACTCGCACCGCACCGCCGTCGTCATGCTTTATGTCTGGACGTGCATCCTGGCGTTCGGCGGTGTGGCGTTCGCAGTGTTCCCTTGGCAGATTGTGTTGATCGTGGTGGTCGTAGCTGCTCTCGTCATGGCCGCCGTTACGGCATGGCCGTACTTCACGCGGAACACGGCGGGGCCGGGGGAGCGCTCATGACTTTCGGTTATGGTCACAGTTCTATCTCATGTAGAATTCTTTCTGCGGACAGTCACTCGCCCGTAACCCCACTTTGAGAATATGGCACCCGTGCCACGAGGATTGGTATCCCCATGACATCCAACGCCGATTCCGGACGCCCGTCCGGTAAACGTGTTGTTGGAGTTTCCGGGGAGACATCCAACCTGTGGCTCCGCTTGCTGCTCTTGAGCTCCGCAGCTGCCTTGGCCGGATTGATCGTGACGAGTATCGTCGCAGCGTTCCTGAATGGTGGCCTAGGCGCGCTTTCAGCAGCATTCGGTGCCGCGCTGGTCATGCTCTTCTTTGCGATCAGCCTTCTGATCGGTCATTTTGTTGGCCGCAATAATCCTTCCGGCGCTGTCGGCCTGTTCGTAGCGACGTACTTCGTAAAAGTCGTCGGATTTGCAGTGGTCCTCTTTGTTATCGGTACTCCCGCCTGGTTGCACGGCCGATGGTTCATCATCGGCGCAGTTGTGGCCGTCGTCCTTTGGCAGGCTGCGGAGATTTACGGTTTCAGCAAAGCCCGCCTGCAGATCTACAACGATCCTGCGGATGAGAAGGGCGGTACGGATGTCTCTGCGTAAGCGTAATTCCCAGCTGTCGAGCCACACTCCATCCCAAGGTGCCGCCAACGATTCTGCCGACGCCGGAAACGACGGTGGATACAACGCCGGCATCGCCGTCTTCAGCTACATCGTTGGCGGGATCATTGTCTGGAGTTTGATAGGCTGGGGTTTGGATAATCTGTGGGGGACCCGCTGGATTGTGCTCCTTGGCGCTCTGCTGGGAGCCGCAGGAGGGTTCTATCTTTCCCATATGCACGGCCTCACCAGGCAAAGCTCTTCTTCTGGCGAGAGCAACGCAGACAGCGGTCCGTCCACGGACGGGGACAGTAATGCCAAATAATTTCACACGGAATATGGATGCGTCGAGCGCGTCCGGCTTCCAACCAATGCCCAATGATGGACACAGCAGAGAGGAAACGCGTTGATCGCGCTTGCGCTCCCCGCCCAGGATTCGGGGTCATTCACCCCACCCGGAATCGACGAAATGCACCTGCCGGCAATCCTGCCTTGGGGTGCGCACGATGGCTTCTCCAAGCAGATGCTGCTGGTGATCCTTTCGGTCGTCATTATCGCTACATTCTTCATCCTCGCTGCGCGTAAGCAGCAGCTGGTTCCCGGAAAGCTGCAGTTCGCAGGCGAAATGGCCTATGGCTTCGTCCGCAACAGCATCGCCAAGGACATCATCGGCGGCAAGGACTTCATCAAGTACGTCCCGCTGTTGTTCAGCTTGTTCTTCTTTATTCTGGTGAACAACATCTACGGCGCTATCCCCGTGATCCAGCTTCCGAGCTTCTCCCACGTTGGCGGCGCGTACGTGCTGGCCGGCATCGTGTACTTCACCTGGATCATCATCGGCATCAAGAAGAACGGGCTGAAGTATTTCAAGCTCGCAACCGTTCCCTCCGGTGTCCCGTGGTACATCCTGCCGATCGTTGTTCCGATTGAAATCATCTCCAACTTCCTGGTCCGCCCCGTTACGCACAGCCTCCGTCTGTTCGCGACCATGCTGGCCGGCCACCTGATCGTCATGCTCGCCGGTTCCGGTATTGAGTTCCTGATCATGCAGGAGAACGTCCTTTTGAAGGGCACCTCGGTTCTCGTCCTTGTTGGCGCTATTGCCATGTACATGCTCGAGGCCCTGATCATGGCCCTGCAGGCCTACGTGTTCACCTTGCTGACCGCGATCTACATTGAAGGCGCCCTGCACGCCGACAGCCACTAGGCTCAAAAACTTCCCCTTGAGGGGATTGAAGTAAACCAAGCAACCTGCCACATGGGTGGCATCTTGAAAGGAAAAAAATGGAAGGCAATCTCAACCTCGTAGGTTACGGTCTGTCCGCAATCGGCGGTGGTATCGGTGTGGGTCTCGTATTCGCGGCTTACATCAACGGTGTTGCTCGTCAGCCGGAAGCTCAGCGCGTGCTGCAGCCGATCGCATTCCTTGGTCTGGCACTGACCGAAGCTCTTGCCATCCTCGGCCTCGTCTTCGCTTTCGTTCTCTAGTCTTCGACTTTCGAACAAAGCGAATTCCGCAACCGAGTAGATAGGACGGGTGAAATATGAATCAGCTGATCATCTCAGCCGCCACTGAAGGCGAAGAGGCCACTAACCCTCTCGTTCCCAATGTTTGGGAAATGGGCGTCGTCCTCGTCGGCTTTGCTGTCCTCCTGTACATCGTGGTCAAGTTCATTGTCCCGATGTTCGAGAAGACCTTCGCAGAGCGCGCCGAAGCGATTGAAGGTGGCATCGCAAAGGCTGAAAAGGCACAGGCCGAAGCTTCTGCAGCTCTTGAAGAGTACAAGCAGCAGCTCACCGATGCCCGCGCCGAAGCCAACCGGATCCGTGAAGAAGCACGCGCTGAAGGCGCCCAGATCCTCGCGGACCTCAAGGCCAAGGCCGCTGCCGAGTCTGCCCGCATCACCGAGCAGGCACACGCTGCCATCGAGTCCGAGCGCCAGGCAGCTGTTGTCTCGCTTCGCTCAGAGGTTGGCACTTTGGCTACCACGTTGGCTGGCCGCATCGTTGGTGAAGCACTCACTGATGATGAGCGGGCCGCACGCGTTGTGGACCGCTTCCTGGCAGATCTGGAGACCCAGAACGCAGGTGCAGCTAAGTAATGGCAGGTATATCGAGCGAATCGCTGACCACGGCGCTGGCGCAGTTGGAAGCCAAGCTTCCTTTTGCCTCGCTGCAGTTGGCAAAGGACCTCTTCGGAATCCTGGGAACGGTGGACAGCTCGGCTGGCTTGCGCCGCGCCCTGACTGACCCGTCCCGTAGTGGAGACGAGAAGTCGGCGCTGGTCAAGCAGCTGGTTAGCGGAAAAGTCTCCGCTGATGCTGCTGAAATCGCAGGCGGACTGGCTGGCTTGCGCTGGGCATCTGCACGCGATATCGGCGATGCACTCGAGACTCTTGCCGCCACGGTTGTCATTGCCGTAGCTGAAAACAAGTCGGCCGTTTCTGCCTCTGGTATCACGGGGCTGGAAGAGCTGGAAAACGATCTGTTTGCTTTCAACCAGGCCGTCGCTTCCAGCCACGAAGTACAACGTGCTCTGTCTGAGCCGCAGGCATCCGCCGCGGCCAAGGTGGTCCTGGCCGAGAAACTTGTTCCTGGCGTCAGCGAGGAAGCAAAGGTTCTCATTGGCCAGGCCGTAACTCAGCCGCGCGGTGTCAAGCCGAGCAAGCTCGTCGAGTCCTTCGCCAAGCTTGCAGCCAAGCGTCAGCAGCGCTGGATTGCAACTGTCAGCGTTACCCGTCCGTTGACGGAAACGCAGGCCAGCCGTCTGCAGGCCGGGCTGAATGCCCTGTACGGCCGCGAGCTGAAGGTCAACGTCAATGTTGACCCCCGCCTGATTGGTGGAATCCGGGTTCAGGTGGGTGATGAAGTGCTTGACGCTTCTGTTATCGGCCGCCTGACCGACCTCCGCCGTCAGCTCGCTGTCTAGCGAAGACAAAGCACAACTTAACTGATATAAAACCCGGTCATCGTGAGCAACGATGATCACGAAAACAGGAGAGCAGGGACTGCAGATGGCCGAATTGACCATCAACGCCGACGACGTCCGTAATGCGTTGAACGAGTTCGCGGCGTCCTACGAACCCGGAAACGCAGAGCGCGTAGAGGTTGGTCGTGTGACCACCGCAAGTGACGGCATCGCCCGTGTTGAGGGTCTTCCCTCGGTCATGGCGAACGAGCTGCTTCGCTTCGAAGATGGCACGCTGGGCCTCGCCCAGAACCTTGACGTCCGCGAGATCGGTGTCATTATCCTCGGTGACTTCACCGGTATCGAAGAAGGCCAGGAAGTTCACCGCACCGGTGAAATCCTGTCCGTTCCGGTTGGCGATGCCTTCCTCGGTCGCGTTGTCGACCCGCTGGGCCAGCCGATCGACGACCTCGGCGAGATCAAGGCCGAGACCACCCGTGCACTGGAACTCCAGGCTCCGGGCGTCACCGAGCGCAAGTCGGTTCACGAGCCGATGCAGACCGGCCTCAAGGCTATTGACGCCATGATTCCGATCGGCCGCGGCCAGCGTCAGCTGATCATTGGTGACCGCCAGACCGGCAAGACCGCAATCGCTGTGGACACCATCATCAACCAGAAGGCCAACTGGGCTTCGGGCGATGTCACCAAGCAGGTTCGTTGCGTCTACGTTGGTGTTGGCCAGAAGGCTTCCACCATTGCCGCAGTACGCCAGACCCTTGAGGACCACGGCGCGCTGGAGTACACCACCATCGTGGCCTCCCCGGCCTCGGACCCCGCCGGCTTCAAGTACCTGGCACCGTACGCAGGCTCGGCCATCGGCCAGCACTGGATGTACGGTGGCAAGCACGTTCTGGTGATCTTCGATGACCTGTCCAAGCAGGCTGAAGCCTACCGCGCCGTGTCGCTGCTGCTGCGTCGTCCGCCGGGACGCGAAGCTTACCCCGGTGACGTCTTCTACTTGCACTCCCGCTTGCTGGAGCGTTGCGCAAAGCTCTCCGACGAGCTCGGCGCAGGCTCGATGACCGGTCTTCCGATCGTCGAAACCAAGGCAAACGACGTTTCCGCCTACATCCCAACCAACGTGATCTCCATCACGGATGGTCAGATCTTCCTCCAGTCGGACCTCTTCAACGCCAACCAGCGCCCTGCTGTTGACGTTGGTGTGTCCGTCTCCCGCGTTGGTGGCGCTGCCCAGGTCAAGTCCATGAAGAAGGTCTCCGGTACCTTGAAGCTGGACCTGGCGCAGTACCGCGACATGCAGGCATTCGCCATGTTCGCCTCTGACCTGGATGCGGCTTCCCGCCAGCAGCTGACCCGTGGCGCACGCCTGATGGAACTGCTCAAGCAGGGCCAGTACTCACCGTTCCCGGTTGAGGACCAGGTTGTTTCCATCTGGGCCGGCACCAACGGCTACCTGGACGACGTCCCGGTTGAAGACATCAGCCGCTTCGAGTCCGAGTTCCTGGAGCACCTGAAGCACAAGTCCTCCATCCTGACCACGCTGGCTCAGACCAACGTCCTGGATGACGACACCGCCGCAGCATTGAAGGAAGCAATCGTGTCCTTCAAGAAGGGCTTCTTCGGTGAAGGCGACGACCGTCTGGTTGGCGCCGGCCACGAAGAGCACGAAGCGATTTCCGGCGGCGACGTCGACCAGGAAAAGATCGTCAAGCAGAAGCGCTAGTTTCGATGACCTGTTCTGCCGGGGTCCTCAGGGGCCCCGGCAGGGCAGTACGTCGGGAACTTAGGAAAGGATAAGTATGGGAGCCCAGATTCGGGTCTACCGTCAGAAGATCAGCTCGACGACGTCGATGCGCAAGATCTTCAAGGCGATGGAACTGATCGCTACCTCGCGCATCGGTAAGGCCCGCGCCCGCGTAGCAGCTTCACTGCCTTACGCGAACGCGATTACCCGTGCCGTTTCTGCTGTCGCAAGTCAGAGCGAAATCGACCACCCGCTGACCACTGAGCCGGAGCAGATCCGCCGTGCCGCAGTCCTGATTATCACTTCAGACCGTGGCCTTGCAGGATCCTACTCCGCGAGTGTGCTGAAGCAGGCTGAAGGTCTCACCGAGCTTCTTCACGCAGAAGGCAAGGAAGTCAAGGCGTACCTGGTGGGCCGCAAGGCGCAGGCGTACTTCGATTTCCGCAACCGTGAGTACGCCCGCAATTGGACTGGCGGCACGGATGCACCGGAATTCGAAACCGCACAGGAAGTCGGAGCTGCACTCCTCGAAGACTTCGCCACTGATTTTGAAGAAGGTGGCGTGGACGAAATCCACGTCGTCTACACCCGCTTCAAGTCCATGGTGACGCAGGAGCCGACGGTTATCCGTTTGCTTCCTCTGGAAGTCGTCGAAGAAGAAGCCGCCTCGGAGTCCGATCTGCTGCCGTTGTACGAGTTCGAACCGGAAACGGAGCAGGTCCTTGATGCCCTGCTTCCGCGTTACATCGAATCCCGCATCTTTGCAGCCATGCTGCAGGCCGCAGCTTCCGAGCTCGCAGCCCGCCAGCGTGCCATGAAGTCGGCCGGTGACAACGCTACGGAACTGATCAAGAAGTACACGCGCCTTCGCAACACGGCCCGTCAGGCCGAGATTACGCAGGAGCTTTCCGAGATCGTGGCCGGCGCCGACGCCCTCGCGTCCTAGCCGGTACGGATTCGGCTCGAAGCCGCACCTGCACCAAATAGATAAACTTAACCCCACGCCATCTACTGAGTGAAGTGAGAGAGATGACTGCCACTGCTACCGAACACGTAGCAACGGCCGGTGCCACCGGCCGCATTGCCCGTGTTATTGGTCCGGTTGTCGACGTCGAATTCCCGGCTGACGCAATCCCCTCGATTTACAACGCCCTGACCACTGAGATCACTCTCAATGGCCAGACCAAGACCATCACGTTCGAGACCTCCCAGCACCTGGGCGACAACCTCGTTCGCGCCATCTCCCTGCAGGCTACCGACGGCCTGGTCCGCGGTACCACCGTGCAGGATTCCGGCGCTCCGATCTCCGTGCCCGTCGGCGACGGCGTGAAGGGCCACATCTTCAACGTCCTCGGCAAGCCGCTGGACGTCGAAGAGTCTGAGATCAAGGCTGACGCCTACTGGCCGATCCACCGCAAGGCTCCGGCCTTCGCTTCCCTCGAGGGCTCCACGGAGATGCTCGAGACCGGCATCAAGGTCATCGACCTTCTCACCCCGTACATCAAGGGTGGAAAGATCGGCCTGTTCGGCGGCGCCGGCGTTGGCAAGACCGTTCTGATCCAGGAAATGATCACCCGTGTTGCCCGCAACTTCGGTGGTACCTCCGTATTCGCCGGTGTTGGCGAGCGTACCCGTGAGGGTAACGACCTCTGGGTTGAAATGGAAGAGGCCGGGGTTCTCAAGGACACCGCCCTTGTCTTCGGCCAGATGGATGAGCCGCCGGGAACGCGTCTGCGTGTTGCCCTGTCTGCGCTGACCATGGCGGAGTACTTCCGCGATGTTCAGAACCAGGACGTGTTGCTCTTCATTGACAACATCTTCCGCTTCACGCAGGCAGGTTCGGAAGTTTCCACGCTGCTCGGCCGTATGCCGTCCGCAGTGGGTTACCAGCCGAACCTTGCTGACGAGATGGGTCTCCTCCAGGAGCGCATCACCTCCACCAAGGGCCACTCCATCACGTCGATGCAGGCCATTTACGTGCCTGCTGACGACTACACCGACCCGGCTCCGGCAACGACCTTCGCACACCTCGACGCGACCACGGAACTTTCCCGTGAAATCGCCTCCCGTGGTCTGTACCCGGCCGTTGACCCGCTGACGTCGACCTCCCGCATCCTGGACCCCCAGTACATCGGCAAGGACCACTACAACACGGCTGTCCGTGTGAAGCAGATCCTGCAGAAGAACAAGGAACTCCAGGACATCATCGCCATCCTCGGCGTTGACGAACTGTCTGAAGAAGACAAGATCGTCGTGTCGCGTGCACGCCGTATCCAGCAGTTCCTGTCCCAGAACACCTACACCGCCAAGCAGTTCACCGGCGTTGAAGGCTCCACCGTGTCCATCAAGGACACCGTGGAAGGCTTCACCGCTATCTGCGACGGCGAGCTGGACCACATCGCAGAGCAGGCGTTCTTCAACGTCGGTGGCCTGGATGACGTCGAGCGTAACTGGGCCAAGATCCAGGAACAGACCAAGTAGTATGGCTGAGCTCGAGGTTGAGATTGTCGCAGCGGACCACTTTGTGTGGTCCGGCGCGGCCAAGATGGTGAAGGCCCGCACCAGCGATGGTGAAATCGGAATCCTGCCGGGCCACTCGCCCCTCCTGGCCATCCTGGCTGAGGGTGAGCTGGCAATCCAGCCGGTTTCCGGTGACCGTATTGCGGTAGTAGTTGACGGCGGATTCTTCTCCGTCGACAACGATCGCGTGGTCATTGTTGCTGACAACGCCCAACTGGGCGAAGCGGCTACAGCGGGGATCCGATAGCACGACCTTGATGGACGATTCCCTTATTCCGTTCATCGCCCTGGCAACGGCGTTCGCGTTGCTGATTTTTTCACTGTGCCTTCTTGGGGTGCGCCGCTTCAATCTGCGGCGCGCCCTGGGCACGGTTGACGCCTCCATTTGTACGGCTGGAAACAGCTGGCAGATGGGGGTTTGTCGTTATCAGGACAATGAACTTGAGTGGTTCCGCTTGATGTCCCTGAGCGTGATCCCAAAACATAGATACAAACGCAGTTCGTTGGAACTGCTTGGCCGGCGTCAACCTACTGAGGATGAGCTCGTCAAGGTGCAGCCTGGCGTCGTCGTGGTTGAACTCCAATATGAAGGTAAGAAGTTCATGCTTGCCATGAACTTTGATGCCTACGCCGGTCTTTCCTCCTGGCTCGAGGCCGGACCTGTTATCGGCGTCGGAACCTGGCGTTAGGCCCCATGGATTTTCTTCTGGACATCAGCCTTGTTGATGGACCATTCCTGTGGTTGAGCATTATCGGCGGTGTGGCGGGAGCCACGTACCTCCTGTGGAGACGTCAGCGTTCCTGGCCACTGACCGTCGCCGCCTGCGTGGCGGGTGGTGTTGCCGTTGTGGCGTTGGCCCACTGGGTCCTGGTTGATCTGATGGCCGTCTTCTCGGAAAATCTTCCCTTTGAGACCCTGGCGTGGTCGGTCCCGGCTGTCGCGGCCGCTCTGCTGTTTGCCACGCGTTTTCCCCGCTCTACCTGGAAAAGTCGTGCCGGCGGCCTGGCAGCGATGCTGGGCGTAGTTCTCATGAGCGTCGTCCAAGTCAATGTGTACTTCGGACTGAACAACACGGTGGCGGACCTTCTTGGTACGGCCGTCGCCCGTATCCAGCCCTTGGAGGGCAGCCTTCAACGCGCTCCGGGCAGTAAACCGGGACCTGCGCTGTCGGATTGGAAAGCTCCCGGGTCAATGCCGCGGGGCGGTATCCTTCGGAAGGCTCAAATCCCGGGAAACGCATCGGGCTTCACAGCACGGGAAGCCTACATCTACCTGCCTCCGGCCTATCAAACCGCAGCACGGCCAAGCTTGCCGGTGCTGGTGCTCTTTTCAGGCCAACCCGGTGGTCCGGCCGATTGGCTAACCGGGGGGCAGCTCCGTGCGCAACTGGACAGATTTGCTGAAGCACACGGTGGCATCGCCCCCGTAGCGGTCGTGGTGGACCCAAATGGTTCGGGAAGCGCCAACACCCTATGCATGGACAGCCGCATCGCGCATGCTGACACCTACCTCTCCCAGGACGTACCTGCTTGGATCAGCTCCACCTTGGAAGTATCGAATGATCACCGGCTGTGGGCAGTGGGTGGCTTCTCGTTCGGCGGCACGTGTGCGGTTCAGATGGGGACAATGCATCCCGAATTGTTCACTTCGATAGTGGGCTTTTCCGCTGAGCGGGAGCCATCGCTTGCGAAGGACCGGAATAAGACCATCGCAGACTCGTTCGACGGCGACGTGGCCGCTTTCGAGTCAAGGACCCCCTTGTTTTTGATGCAACAACGGGATTACGCAGGCAGCGGCCTGTACTTGGCGGCAGGCGCCACGGACACAGAGTTTACGGACTACATGCACGTTCTTGCTGACGCTGGAAAAGCGGCGGGTTTCACCATCCAAGCACACTCCATCCAGCACGCTGGCCACTCGTGGGATGCTGTGGTCCGGGGTATGCCTGATGCTCTGGATTTCTTGTCTGCCCGATGGGGAATAGTCCAGTGAGCCTCGCCCTGAAAGGCGTCGTGCAGCCCGTCTTGAGGCAAACGGCCAAACATCTCCGTGCTACTCCCTTCACCACGCTCGTGCTTGCGTTGTTCGTGGCGGTGTCCGTCGTGTCTGGAAGCATCGTTGGCGGTCCGGCAGAATCATTGCTGCCTGTGGCGGGCGTGACCTTGGCGGGGCTGCGGTCGGGGGAGTGGTGGTCTATCTGGACGTCATTGTTCTTCACTACCAACCTGCTGGCGTTTGTCACCGCAGCGCTCATGATCCTGTTCCTGCTGGGGCTTGCAGAGCGGCGATTCGGCTTCTTCCGGACGGCCGGAGTCTTCCTCGGCAGCCAGTTTGCATGCGTTGCGGCATTCCTGCTGGTCACCCAGGTGGCGCGGTACATGGATGATGGTTGGATCTCCAGGATGGTGGATACCCGGCTGATAGGGCCGTACGGTGCTTTGGTTGCCACAGCCCTTGCAGCCAGTGCAATGCTGCCAACGCTTTGGCAACGACGATTGAGGACCGTGGTCCTTTCCCTTTCCCTGCTGCTGGTGTTGTACATCGGACACGCCGAGACCGTCATGGGGCTTGTGGGAGCTTTGTTGGGCCTGGGGGCTGCGTGGTGGACCCAGAGCAGCCAAGGACACCTTCACCTGCACCGGTCCACGGGCCGTGAAGTCCGGAACCTGCTGGCCCTCACCATGGCCATTTTCGCTGCCGGCCCCATACTGACCGCTGCAGCCAAGAGCCCTTCGGGACCTCTCGCCCTGCTGCGGGATGTCATCCTGAACCCGCTTCCCACTCTGAGTCAACTGGAAAGTAATTGCGGCGGGACCATTGACGTGGCTTGCCTCGAGCTTAGCCGTCAGGGCTACACGGGCCCCTTTGGCCTGGCACTTGCTGTTGTGCCCGTGGTGTTGTTGCTGATTTGTGCTGACGGCATGCGACGTGGGCGGCGCCTGGCACTGGGGATAGCGATCGGTGTCCAGTTGGTTGTCGTAGCCCTTTCGACTGTCTACTTGAGCCTTTTCGCGGGCATTCCTATGCCCCCGGGACGTCAAGCCGCGATGCTGAACCCTGCAGTTGTGCATCTGATCCCCTTGGTCCTGGTTCCGCTGACCCTGGCGGTCCTCTTGTTCGCCTATCGTGGGCACTTCCGTGTGGAATCCTCTGCCCGGTTGCGGCGGCGTGTCTTTTGGCTGGTTGGCCTCACGGGCGCGACCCTTGCGCTTGCATACACTGCCGTGTGGCTGGCTTCGGGCGGCATGACGCGCGACGGCGGCCTGCTGGGTTTGGGTGCAGAGCTCGCCCGCCAGTACCTGCCGGTTCCGTTGCCCAGCGTGTACCGCAAGGTCTTTGCCGAGCGTGACGCTTTGGAAGTCTTCCTGTTCTCCTACTCCGGGACGGTCTTCTGGCTTGTGGCGTTGATTGGCGTCTGGATACTCCTCATCCGGGGCCATCATGCCGCTGGCCTGGACCATCAAGGGCGGGACCGCGCACGCGAGCTGGCGAAAGCCGGTGGCGATTCGTTGTCGTGGATGTCGCTCTGGGAGCCGAACAAATATTGGTTCAATCCTGACGGTACGGGAGGAGTGGCGTACCAGCAGCATGGACATGTGGCCCTGACACTGGCCGGTCCTCTAGGAGCCGGGGAGCACCATGTAGAGACTGCTGCAGGATTCCTTGATTTCTGCTCCCAGCATGCCCTGATACCTTGCCTCTACTCGTGTACAGATGAGTTGTGGCCCATGCTTCAGGCCCGCGGTTTTCGAAGGGTTGCAGTCGCGCAGGAAACCCGGCTGAGGATCAGGGGTTTGGAGTTCCGCGGCAAGGAGTGGCAGAACGTCAGGACATCCCTCAACCGGGCGGCAAAGATGGGGATCACGGCCACATGGGGCCGGTATGACGCACTGCCCCATGCTCTGCGCGCACAAGTGGGCGAGGTGTCCGAAGAGTGGGCTGCACAAAAACGCGTACCTGAAATGGGATTCACGTTGGGCGGCCTGGATGAGCTTGAGGACCCTGATGTGTTGTGCTGCGTGGCCACTGATACAGACGGGTTCGTTTATGGAGTCACCAGCTGGCTTCCTGTCTACCGGAACGGCACTGTTGTCAGCTGGACCTTGGACTTTATGCGTCGCCGCGGCGATGCCTTCCCGGGAGTGATGGAATTCCTGATTGCCGCCGCCATCCTCCATCTCAGGGAATCGGTGGAGGTTATCTCGCTCTCCGGTTCGCCCTTGGCACGGGAGAAGGACGAGATTGATCAGCGGGCCGAGGGACTTGCAGGCATGTTGGACCTGGTTGGCCAGGCCCTGGAACCTGTCTACGGTTTCCGATCCCTGGCTTCCTTTAAGTCACGTTTCCAACCCGACTACCGAACTTTGTACATGTATTACCAAGAGCCGTTGCACCTGCCCGCAATAGGCCGGGCGCTGAGCCGCGCATACCTTCCGGGATTGTCTGTGCGACAATCCGCCAGACTACTGCGAACGCTGGTTGCTTGAATTGACGACGCCTATTCTTCGAAGCCGTTTAGCATTTCTTCGTGGTTTGTAACAAGAGTTGTCGAAATATCAGACATTTCACCGGACATTCTGACTGTTAAACACGTTGGTCCCGACTGGAAAGCCGGGACCAACGCGTTTGTTGAAACTGCAACAAACAAAATCAACAAGTAAGACTAGACGACCGTAACGCCGGTTGCCTGCGGGCCCTTGGCGCCCTGACCGATCTCGAACTGAACGCGCTGGTTCTCATCGAGGGTCTTGAAACCACCGGTCTGGATCTCAGAGTAGTGAACGAAAACATCCCCATCCGAGTCATCCGGGGTGATGAAGCCGAAGCCCTTTTCAGCGTTGAACCACTTGACGGTTCCCAGTGCCATGTATTTCTCCTCATTATGGAACAGCAGTCCGATACACCTCGTACCGGCCCTTGTTACTCCGCGAGAAGATCCGGATTCCGTCCAGGCTTGGCCTGTCCGGTTTCGCAGGAGCTTCACGCTCGCAACTCGTCTTGCGAGCATGAAAACCACCTACACAAAGACTGCTACAACACTTTCATGTGCCGTGCCGGAGGTCAACGGTCTTTAAGGCAATTCGGGAAAATTTTCGGTAAAAAGAAGGTAACGCGGACAACCCCAATTCACCGTGGTCTGATTGTCCTAAGCCAGCCACTGTCCGTTGCGCATGACGGCAGTAAGGCCGAGTTCCTGATCGGTAGTAACAACGTCAGCGCGAAGGCCGCGACGCAATCCACCCACCTCGTCAGAGAGCCCAAGAATGGCAGCAGGTACTGCAGTCGCTGAGCAGATGGCGTCCGGAAGGGCGACGCCGGCGTCCACGGTCTTGCGGACCACTTCCAGGAGCGTGGCGGTGCCCCCTGCGATGGAGCCAGTGGCATCCAGGGTTGCCACGCCATTGCTGACGGTCACCGGTGACGGTCCGAGCATGTAGTTTCCGTCCGAAAGCCCCGCAGCGGCCATTGAATCAGTCACCAGGAGAATGTTGCCGGCGCCCACCAACTGAAATACGGTAGCGACGATACTGGGGTCCAGGTGGGTGTCGTCGGCGATGAGTTCCACCACGGCTTTTCCCGCCTGGGCGGCCCGCAAGCAGGCGGCAACGGGGCCTGGCGCGCGGTGGTGCATTGGTGGCATCCCGTTGAAAAGGTGCGTCACTGTCGGTAGCGAGCTGACGCCGTCGAACCCTGCCGATTCCAGTCCCTCGCGGGCCGCAGCCAACGACGCTGCGGCGGTGGCGTCGTCGCAATCGGTGTGACCCAGAGACGGCGTCACGCCGTGGAAGGTCATTAAGTCCACCAGTGCAGCGGCCCCTGGCAATTCCGGGGCATACGTCATAGTGGCAAGTTTGCCGGCGGCAGCGCCCACGAGTTCGTTCATGAGGTCCAGGTCCGGCTCCAGCAGGTAGTCCGGGTTCTGGGCGCCGCATCGTGCATGGGAGAGGAAAGGTCCCTCCAAATGGATGCCGGCCACAAGACCTTCGTCGACGAGCTTCACATAGAGTTCAATCCCGCGAAGGAGGTCCTCCCGCGGCGCCGTAACCATGCTTGCGAGGAAAGTTGTGGTGCCGGAGCGGTGCAGGAAATCCACTGCCTTACGGGCCGAGGCCTCCTCCCCGCCTGGAAAGTCACCACCATTCCCGCCGTGGCAGTGGACGTCTACCAAGCCAGGGAAGATGAAGTGGCCGCTGGGTGCACCGATGCGTATAGCGTGCCCGAAGCCTTCAAACTCGTCCGCGTCAAAGCCATCCGCCGGGCCTGCATAGGCGATGCGGTCGCCGTCGATGGCCACGAGGCCGTCTTCCACCACCACGCCGTCACTTACGAGCGTTCCCGTGAGAATTTGGTGGCTGGGCGCGGAGGAATGGACGAATTGGTCTGCGGCAGTCATGACTCTGATTCTAGTGGCCTGCCGCACACGCCCTGTAGGGAAGAGTCAGAAGAGTCGGGATTCGCTGTCGTCCACACCGCGCATGGCGTCATAGTCCAGCGTTATGCAGTCGATTCCGCGGTCGTTGGCCAGGACTTTGGCTTGAGGCTTGATCTGCTGGGCTGCAAAAATCCCACGGACCGGCGCCAGTAGGGGATCCCGGTTCAGCAGCTCCAGATACCGGGTCAGCTGCTCGACGCCGTCGATGTCGCCGCGCCGCTTCAGCTCAATCGCCACCGTGGCGCCGGTTGCGTCCCGGGCAAGGATGTCTACGGGTCCGATGGCGGTGAAGTATTCCCGCCGGATGAGTGAGTATCCGGTTCCGAGCGTCTCGATCTGTTCTGCCAGGAGGCGTTGCAGGTCAGCTTCCACGCCGTCCTTGATCAGTCCAGGATCAACACCCAGGTCATGTGAAGTGTCATGCAATTGCTCGTAGATGTTGATGATGAGCCGGTCATCGGTCTTGGCCGACTGCACGGTCCACTGCTCAACCACGCCCTCTTCCACTTCGGTTTCCTCGGGGGAAGTTACGCGCAGCGTGGCCGGTGGGCTCATCCAGTTCAGCGGCTTGTACGAGCCGCCGTCGGAGTGCACCAGCACCGAGCCGTCGGCCTTGACCAACAGGAGCCTGGTGGCGAGTGGGAGGTGGGCCTTGAGGCGGCCAACATAATCAACAGAACAACGGGCTATGACGAGTCGCACCAGCCTTACCTTACCCGGTGGCGGCCGGTCGCTGGGGCAGAATGGAATCATGCCCCGTTCCAACCGCCCTCGTCGCAACGCCGCCAGCACACGTTCGAACAAAGCTGCCGGCAAGTGGGCGGACGAAGCCCCGGAACTGGATCTGGAACGGGCAAGGGCGGGGATTGCGCGCAGGGAAAGCGCCCCTGATGGCGACTGGATGGTCCGTACCATGACGGCGCGGAAGGCGGAGAAGCAATACATCTGCCCGGGCTGCTCGACAGCTATCCTCCCTGGTATCGCACATCTGGTGGTGTGGTCGGACAATCACCTTTTTGGCGAAGCCGCCGGACTGGCTGAGCGCAGGCACTGGCACACCAACTGCTGGACGACCAGAACCTACAGGTATCGCTGACCAGGTCCCGCTGGTTCCCTTAGGCTTGGAGGCATGACTTTCGACCCCGCCTCGTTCGTTTTTACTGCGCAGGATGCTCCCTCGGCGATCAGGGCCTCCACCGTCCTTCCCGCGCGTCGGGAGAATGTGGAATTCACCACCGATGATGGAAAACTCCTGCTGGGCGAGCTCGCAGTGCCGGAGTCCGGGGAGATCACCGCAACGTTGATCACCCTCCATCCGCTGCCGACCCATGGTGGCTTCATGGACTCCCATGTCTACCGCAAGGCTTCCTATAGGCTGCCGTCGTTGGCAGGTGTGGCGGTCCTGAGGTTCAATACCCGCGGTACACACTCGCCGCGCGGCACCAGCCAGGGCCAGTTTGAAGAGGGCATCGGTGAGCGCTACGACGTCGAAGCAGCTGTCCGTTTCGCCGTTGAGCGCGGCCTGCCGAACCGGTGGTTGGTGGGTTGGTCGTTCGGGACGGAACTTGCACTGATGTACGGCGCAGTTGAACCTGTGGCCTCGCAGATCGAGGGCGCGGTCCTCCTGTCTCCTCCACTCCACCGGGCAACGGACGTGCACCTCAAGGAGTGGGCAGCCTCCGGCAAGCCGCTGACCGTGTTGGTTCCGGAACACGACGATTACCTTCGGCCCGCGGAGGCAGCCCAACGCTTCAGCCTGGTACCGCAGACCCGGCTGGTGGGCGTCGACGGTGCCAAGCACCTGTGGGTGGGGGAGAAGTACGCAGCGCGTGTCCTGGACGAAATCGTCGACGACGTCACTCCGGCAGGTGCCGGCGTGGACGGTCTGCCACGTGAGTGGGCGGGCCCGGTCGCCAACGCGTCATGAGTAGACAGGGAAAGTCAGTGCCTGTCTTGGCGCATGATGAAGACTTCCTTGATCAGCAGCATGATGGCCGCCGCTGTCGGAATGGCGATCAATGCACCCAGGACACCCAGCAGGCTTCCCCCGGCGATCACTGAGATCACGGCCACTGCGCCCGGAACGGCCACTGCCCGCTGCATGATGCGCGGAGAGATGAAATAGGCCTCGAACTGCAGGTAGGCAAAGTAGGCGATCGCATAGATAACGGCCGTTTGCCAGCCGGCTGTGAGGGCCACGAGGATAACGACGACTGCGGCGATCAGGCCGCCCACCAGCGGGATGAAGGCCAAGAGCGCCACGACGAAGGCAAGCAGGACGCTGAAGGGAATGCCCAGGATGCTCATGACGATGAAGGCAAAGAATGCGTTCAACAGGGCGACGCAGGCCTGGCCGATCACGTAGTTGCCTACTGAGTCGGTAATCGCTTCCGAAAGTGCCTCGACGCGGGGGCGGCGCGACCTCGGCGCCAGGCGGTAGGCCCATTTCTTCATGGACGGCAGGGCGGCCAGGAAGTACAGGCTAAGCACCAGGACAATCAGCGTGCCGAACAATCCGTTGGCCACAGTGGAACCGAAGCCCACCACGCCGCCGAAGATGCCACCCATGGCTTCGGGATCCTTGACGAACTTATCCAGTTCGGTAGTAATGCGGTCGCGAATGCCGAACTGGCTGTCCACGGTGCGGAAGAAATCCGAGTCGAGGAAGCCCCGTATCCAATCCGGCGCCTGCCGGACGATCTCGGAAACCTGTTCCACGATGGTGGGAATCAACGTTGCAAAGAACCCGGCAACCGCAAGGACCAGGACAGAGACAGATATCAGGATGCCGCCAGGGCGCGGGACCTTTCGGGTCTCAAGCCATCGGACTACCGGATCCAGCCCGAGGGCGATGAAGAGCGCGGCAACGATCCAAAGGATCAGCTGGGTGGTATTGCTTGCGATATAAAAGACCAGCAGGGCCACGCCGACCCCGGCAGTGCCCATGAAGCCCACATACAACGGGTGCTGGGATGACATGCGGGGACCAGGGGCACCGAAATCGTTGTCCTCGTCGGCCTTGATGCCTTCCGCAACGGCAACGGCCTCGTCTTCGGGAGGCATCTCGAACCGGACCCGGGTGCGGGCACCCGGGATGGGTTGCCTCAGCTTGCGGGCTATTGCGGCCAGGCGTCCGGTGCGGACCGGAACAGTAGCGGAGGTCCCATCCGCAGGGGCGTCCACCACAGTTGACCCTGACTCATCGATGGGACGGGGCTCCAAGTGGTCTTTCACGCGGTTCTGCTGCCTTTTCTACGTTGTTTGTACTTATTGTCTACGTTATTAGCTAAATGCGGTGGTGACGCTGCGATTACAGGCGTTGGTCGCCCGGATATCATGATCATCGCCACACTATCAGGAGCCCGGAATCCGGCCTTAGCGGCGTCATTGCAGGGAACCAGGCGTCCTTGGCGGGATGGGCCGATCTGACTCTTTGATAACAAAACGGTTACCCTTGAAGTTCAACGACCGCTGATGATAGGTGATCCTGTGCGTTTGAAGACTGCAGCCTTGCTGGTGCTGCTGGGCCTGCTGACGATGCTGGCCGGCATTGGCCAGCTAACCTTCTGGGCCCCCGCCGAGACCGTGACGGCCTCGGTTCCCAGTGACACAAAAGCTGCCCCGCTGACCGTGATCGACCAAAAGTTGATCGCCCTCCATGACGGGCCGGTGAAGATCAAGATCCAGGGTGAAGGCAACTTCATCGTCGCTACGGGCCGCCCGGACGACGTCGACGCCTGGGTGGGCAAAACGGCCCACAACACCCTGACTGGTGTCTCCCAGGACCAGAAGTCCTTGGAAGTAGCCTCCACGGATGGCGAGGCAACAGCCCCTTCTCCCGTTGGCTCGGACCTCTGGGTTAACACGGAAGACGCCAGCGGAGACCTGGACTACACCTGGAACCCGCCTGCAGGAGGCGAGTGGTCACTCCTGGTCGCCAGCGACGGAACCAAGCCTGCGCCGTCGTCGATCTCCATGACCTTCCCGAACAACGCAACCACGCCGTGGGCCGTTCCGCTCATCGTGCTCGGCATCATCATCATTCTTGCCGGAGCGGCCCTGCCGTTCATAACCAAGGCCATCAACAACCGCCGCAAGGGCGACGGGCACCGCAACGGAGACGGCTTCGGCGGACCGCATGGTGGTGGGGAAACCACCACGCTTCCGGTCCAGACGCCGCCAGGTAAGACCGAGGGCCGCCGGGGTGCCGGTGCAGAAGGTCCGAGCCTTCGCATTAGTGCTGTGGCTGCAGCGCTCGCTGCCGCCCTCGTGGGTGGTACGGCGGTAGCAGCCCAGGCCACGTCCACACCCGGAGCGACGGACACTTCCAGCTCTTCTTCTTCCGCCTCCGCGGAAGGCAAGGCAGCACCTGTGATGCTCGAATCGCAACTGCAGCGAATCCTTGAGCAGGTTGCCAGCACTGTTGACGCAGCCGACGCCGCCAAGGACGCTGCCAAGCTTGCACCGCGCGTGGACAAAATGGAACTTCAGGTCCGCACCCAGAACTACAAGATCCGCTCAACGGTTTCCGCCTACGAGCCCCGCATGCCGGTTCGTGCCACCAAGCTCCAGAGCAGCGTGATCAGTACCAAGCGCGACTGGCCGCGTACGGTCTTTGCCCTGACCCAGGGCGATGGCAACGTCGTGCCCCAGGTCCTGACACTGGTGCAGCTCTCACCGCGGGAAAACTACAAGCTCTGGGGCAGCGCTCCGCTGCAACCGGGCACCAACTTCCCGTCGTTCCCCGTTCCCCGCGATGGAACCGCCCCCGCCGCCGCCGATGACAAGACCGGCCTGGCATACAGCGGTAACGAAGCCCTCGGAATCCTCGGGGAGATGCTGACTACCCCCGATTCGCCCAACAGGAGCAAGTTGGCTGACGGTCAGTCCTCGCCCTACATCGCCGGCGCCCTTGCTTACCAGGCGGACACCGTGAAGAACGGAACCAGTGCCAACTTCAAGTTCTCCCATACACCGGTGAACAACCAGACTGTTGTTCTGCGCACGGCAGATGGCGGCGCCCTTGTAGTGGGTCGCTTGGACTTCGCTTTTGAAGGAACGCCGAAAGCGGCAGGGGACAAACTCATTCTTGAGGACGACTCCGCTGTTTTCGCCGGCGGCAAGGAAACAACCACCGGTATGGTCCTGAACTTCGCCGAATCGGTGGCGGTTTACATTCCGCCGGCAGGTTCTGCCGATCCCATGAAGCTCGTAGCTGCTACCCGCGGACTCGTGGGCGCCAGCTTCAAGTAGGGCATGCCTTGGCAGCGGCTAGAGTGGACGGTATGAGTTCGCCCGGATACCGACCCACTCCAGCCGCTGCCAGCCAGCTCAACCTGCGCGGCGCCGTCGACCTCTCGTCGTTGCGCCGGCCGCCCGCCCCACCCCAGGCACCGCCCGCAAGCGGAGCTGCCGATTCCGGTACGCCGGACTCCGGTGGACCAGGCGGAGCTGAATCGGGACGTGCGTCCCTTCGTGTAGACGCAACCGAAACCAATTTCCAGGATCTGGTACAGCTATCCGCCCAGATTCCTGTCCTCTTCCTTCTCTGGTCACGCTACGCAGCCGAATCTCCCGCTGTTCTGGACGCCGCGCAGCGCGTCGTTGAAAGCTACGGCGGACGCTTGGTCCTTGCTGCTGCTGACGTTGATGCGTTCCCTCAACTCGCACAGGCTTTCCAGGTCCAGGCAGTACCCACGGCTGTTGCCGTCGTCAAAGGCCAGCCGGTTCCGCTTTTCCAGGGTCCTGCCGATGACGAGCAGATCCGCAGCCTTGTTGATGAACTGCTCAAGGTAGCGGCTGCCAATGGCGTTACGGGCAGCATCGGTGACGCTGCGCAGGAGGGCGAGGCCGAACCAGCACCGCTGCCTCCGCTCCACCAGGCCGCGATTGATGCCATCGAGGCTGGAGACTACGCCGGAGCGGCGGCAGCCTATAAGCAAGCACTGTTGGAAATGCCCGCCGACGCCGACGCCAAGGCAGGCTTGGCGCAGGTGGAGCTGATGGCCCGGCTTGAGACGATCTCAGCTGCCGAAGCTGAAAACCTCCGCCAATTGGCCGCACAGGAGCCCGATAATGTGCAGGCCCAGTTGGGCGTAGCCGACCTCGACATCTCCGGTGGGCACATCGAGGATGGATTCAACCGCATCATTGCATTCATCGGTCGGAACTTCGGTCCGGAGCGCGAGACCGCACGTCTACGCCTGCTTGAACTTTTCGAGGTAGTGGGCACATCGGATGAGCGGGTGGCCAAAGCCCGTCAAGGACTTGCGAGGGTTCTGTTCTAGTGCCCTCGGCACTGTTTACGCCCCTGCAGCTCCGTTCGCTCCGCATTGCGCATCGTGGGTGGGTTTCACCCATGTGCCAGTACACTTGCACCCCGGAAACGGGTGAAGGCGTACCCAACGACTGGCACTTGATGCACCTCGGATCCTTTGCCGCCGGTGGTGCTGCATTGATCCTGAGTGAAGCTGCTGCCGTGAATGCCTCCGGGCGGATCAGCCCCAGGGACGCTGGACTGTACTCCGATGAGCAGGCAGCTGGCTGGGAGCGGATTGTCCACTTCGTTCACCAGCACGGCGCCGTCGACTGCAAAATCGGTGCCCAGCTCGCACACGCCGGGCGAAAGGCGTCGACTTACTGGCCGTTTTCGGACCGGACCGGTTCCGTTCCAGCATCCGACGGCGGCTGGGTCACCTTTGGTCCTGCCCAACAGCCCTACGACGGTTATGCAGCGCCGGAAGCCATGAGCGAAGAAGACATCCATGGAGTCATTGCCGACTTTGCGGCTGCGGCCGCCCGGGCTGTGGCCGTAGGTTTTGACACTGTGGAAATCCACGGCGCACATGGGTATCTGCTTCACCAGTTCCAAAGCCCCCTTATCAACACGCGTACAGACAAGTGGGGTGGCACGGAGAATGGGCGGAATCGGTTGATGCTCGCGGTCGTGGACGCCGTGAGGGGGGTCATTCCCGATTCCATGCCACTGTTGTTGCGGATTTCCGCAACTGATTGGGCTGAAGGGGGAGTGGATGTTGATGCCTCTGTCCGCCTGGCCAAGGCCGCGTCCGAACGCGGTGTCGACCTCGTGGACGTCTCCAGCGGCGGGGCGGTCGCCCATCAACAAATCAAGCCGGCTCCCGGTTACCAAGCAGGGTTCGCCGAGCAGGTAAAACGCGACGCCGGTGTACTCACCGGTGCGGTGGGCCTGCTCACAAGTGCCACCCAGGCCGAAGATATCGTGGCGAATGGACGTGCGGATGCGGTCTTCATGGCCCGGGCAGCGCTACGCGATCCGCACTGGTGGCTCAGGGCTGCTTATGAGCTCGGCCACGAAATTTCCTGGGTTCCGCAGTACCAGAGAGCCATACCCCGCCACGGCTTCTAGCACGTCCCTGCACCACTGGAAGCCGGGGCTAGGCTGGAGCCATGACGGAACCGCGCCATGAACCATTCTCCCAGCCATCCCACATAGGCCAGTCGGCACCGCTAGAATCTGCGGTTGAACCCGGGCTGTCGGCAGAGCCGCACACGGACCTGCCGGTATCGGCTCTCTCCATCCGCGGCCTGGCCAAGAGGTTCGGTGGAAAGATCGCCGTCGATGGCGTGAGCCTGGAGGTTCCGGTGGGTTCTTTCTATGGAATGGTGGGCCCGAACGGTGCGGGCAAGACCACCACGTTGTCGATGGCCACTGGGCTGCTGCGGCCGGACTTTGGCACGGCGTTGGTCCACGGGGTGGATGTTTGGGCCCGGCCGCTGGAAGCCAAGAAGCTTATGGGCGTCCTGCCGGATGGTGTCCGGTTGTTTGACCGGCTGACAGGGGAACAGCTGGTCACCTACGCGGGCCTGCTCCGTGGCATGGACCGGGACGTGGTCCGCCCCCGGGTAACCGAACTATTGGCCGCCTTGGACCTTGAAGCCGATGCCGGATCCCTGGTGGTTGACTATTCGGCAGGTATGACCAAGAAGATTGCGCTGGCTTCGGCCTTGATCCATGCTCCCCGGCTCCTGGTATTGGATGAGCCCTTTGAATCGGTGGACCCTGTATCGGCGGCCAATATCAGGGGCATCCTTGAGAGCTATGTATCTTCCGGAGGTACGGTCATCGTCTCCAGCCACGTCATGGACCTCGTGCAGCGCATGTGCAGCCATGTGGCAGTTGTGGCAGCAGGACGCGTCCTCGCAGCGGGGTCCGTGGATGAAGTCCGGAACGGTTCCACGCTGGAGGAACGTTTTGTGCAATTGGTAGGCGGCGGGCACCGGACGGAGGGGCTGGAGTGGTTGCGCACCTTCTGAGCCTTAAATGGCGGTTGCTCCTCAATGGCTTCAAGCGCAGCCCTGCGCAGCTCATTGGCATGGGCATCGGGTTGTTGTACGCGCTGGGAATCCTGGTCCTGTTGATTGGAGCCTTGATTGCCCTGCGTTGGGCGGACGCTGAAATCGCCCATACAGTGGTGGTGTTGGGTGGTGCCGCGGCCCTGCTTGGCTGGGCAGTGGTTCCCCTTCTTGCATCCGCAGCAGACATGACGCTGGATCCCTCCCGGTTCACCACGTCTGCGATCCCACCCGGCCAGCTTCTCACCGGCCTTGCCTTGGCGGGTTTCATCGGGATCCCGGGCCTCGCCACAGGACTTACCGCGCTTGCCACAGTGGGCACCTGGTGGCGCAGTTTTCCAGCGGTGGCGGGTGCGTTGCTGGGCGCGATTTTGGGGGCCCTGACCTGCATCGTGTTGTCCAAAGTAGTGACGACGGCGACTGCCGGCCTGGCGTCGTCCCGCCGTTTCAAGGACGTCAGCAGTCTCGTCTTTTTCATCCCGCTCATGCTGATGGGTCCCATCGTCGTGGGTATCGTCGACGGCGTTCGAGGCACGGCGGATTATCTCCCTGCGCTTGCGCGTACAGTCTCTTGGACCCCTCTTGGCGCGGCCTGGTCCCTGGGTGGTGACCTTGAGGCTGGAGACGTTGTTTCTGCCGGACTGAAACTCCTCATTGCTGTGGCAACTGTTTCCGGATTGCTGCTTTGCTGGCACGTATTGCTGCAACATGCTTTGGTGACGCCGCCGTACGCCGGAGGTTCGGCCAAGAAGGGCGGTAAGCGTGGTCTGTTCGATGTCTTGCCCGGAACCCCGGCTGGCGCGGTTGCTGCGCGCGCCTTGATCTATTGGATGAAAGATCCTCGTTACGCGGGCTCGTTGGTGGTGGTTCCACTGTTCCCTGTGATCTTCTTCTTCAGCGGGAGCCAAAGCGGCGATTACGGCATGCTTATGCTTCTTGGACCGCTGACGGCGTTTGTCATGGCGTGGTCCATCTGCGCTGATGTTTCCTATGACAACACTGCTTTTGCCCTCCACCTGGCATCTGGTGTCAGGGGCGTGGATGACCGCCTGGGGCGTGCCATCGCCTGCCTGACCATTTCCCTGCCTCTTGTGCTTCTCTTTTCCATAGGTCCGTTCTTCTTTACTGGTTCCTGGGTGTGGGCTCCGAACCTGATCGGCCTGTCGCTGGGTACGTTGTTCACTGGCTTGGGGTTGTCCTCGGTGATCTCCGCACGGTACAACATCGCCGTGCCTTTGCCCGGTGACAGCCCGTTCAAGAAACCGCCGGGGAATGTTGCCCAGACACTGGCCGTGCAGATGATAGGCATGGGGGCCCTGGTTCTTTTGCTCCTCCCGCAGCTTGCGTTGATGGGAGCCCAGCTGTTTACCGGCAGCATCGTGCCCGGCTGGATTAACCTTGGGGTGGGCCCACTTGTGGGCCTGGCTCTGTTCATTGGCGGAGTGCGCCTGGGCGGTAAGTGGCTGGATGCACGGGGCCCGGAGATGTTCGCCCAGCTCAGTGTGAACCGCTAACCCCGTAACAACCATGGCAAGCTCATGGGACATGGGATAACCTCGTCTCAATACCGCGCGTTTTTACACAAGAAAGGCAGTGACGATGGAAGTTGTCATTCTCCCTGGCACCAAACAGATTGGCGCACTGGCGGCAGATGCCATCGAAGCCCTTGTGCGCCGCAAGCCGAACGCGGTCCTGGGCTTGGCCACGGGCTCGTCTCCGCTGCCGATCTACGACGAATTGGCCCGGCGCTACGAAGCCGGGAGCGTGGACTTCAGCGAGGCACATGGATTTGCCTTGGATGAATATGTCGGTCTTGAGGCCGGTCATCCGGAGTCCTACCGCGAGGTGATCCGGCGCGAGTTTACCAACCGGGTGAATATCAAGCCTGAGAACGTGCACGGCCCGGACGGTGCCGCCGAGGATCTGGAAGCAGCCTGCCAGGCCTACGAGGATGCAATTAAGGATGCCGGCGGCGTGGACCTCCAGATTCTGGGCGTGGGCACGGACGGCCACATTGGATTCAATGAACCCGGCTCATCGCTGGCGTCCCGCACCCGGATCAAAACCCTGATCGAGCAGACACGCAAGGACAACGCCCGCTTTTTCAACAGCATCGACGACGTCCCGCACCATGTAGTCACCCAGGGGTTGGGCACCATCATGGATGCCCGCCACGTTATCCTGGTGGCTACAGGTGCACAAAAAGCCCAGGCAGTGCGTGATTTCGTCGAGGGCCCGGTAGCCGCGATTTGCGCTGCATCCGTCCTCCAGATGCATCCTCACGCCACAATATTGGTGGACGAAGCCGCAGCGTCGTCGCTGAAATTGGCCGATTACTATCGCCACACCTATGACAACAAGCCGGAGTGGCAGGGTCTGTAGACGGTAGGATGGATGCCATGACTACGCTTCCTCCGGATCCATTCGAAAACGACCCCATGCGCGAGCTTTCCGGAGCCGGAACGTCCACATCCACCATTGAGCGCGAGGAAACGCGCCAGGAAGTGGAGCCCGGCGACCGCGAGCGGTTCGCCCACTATGTCCGCAAGGAAAAGATCATGGAGTCGGCCATGACCGGCGAGCCCGTCATTGCCCTCTGCGGCAAAGTCTGGACGCCGGGGCGCGATCCCCAGAAGTTCCCGGTCTGCCCGGAGTGCAAGGAGATCTATGAGGGCCTCCGTCCCGGCAATGACGGTGGAGACAGCGGCCCGGGCAACTCCAAGTAGTGGGTAGGGAAAGAACACAGGCCCCTTCCCGTAGTGACCGCAATGCGGTCCGTTGCCGCGTGCCCGGAGAACCGGGGCTAATTTTCGCTGCCATCAGGCCGGGGGAGTCCGCATGACAGAAACACTATTTGGTGGTCCATCCCTGCCTCCCGCGTACCCTGAACGCGCCGCATGGGGCACAGCCCCCAAGCTGCGTGCCTGGCAGCAGGAAGCCCTGGACCTCTACATGGCCAGGCATCCAAAGGATTTCCTGGCCGTGGCTACGCCTGGAGCCGGTAAGACTACCTTTGCCTTGCGGATCGCCACCACGCTGCTGGACAGCGGCGTTGTTAACAGGATCACTATCGTGGCGCCCACGGATCACCTGAAGCGGCAGTGGGCCGACGCCGCTGCCCGGGTGGGCGTTGCCATTGATCCCAACTTCAAGAATTCCGATGGCCAGCATGGCCGTGGATTCGTTGGTGTCGCCGTGACATATGCACAGGTGGCGAGCAAGCCAATGCTGCACCGCGCAAAAACAGAAGCCGCCCGGACGCTGGTCATCCTGGACGAAATCCACCACGGTGGAGAGGCCCTTTCTTGGGGAGATGGCTTGCGCGAGGCCTTTGATCCAGCGGCAAGGCGCCTTTCCCTCACCGGTACGCCGTTCCGTTCCGATACTTCACCCATCCCGTTCGTGGAGTACGCCGAGGACCGCGACGGCATTCGACGCTCCAAAGCCGATTACACATATGGCTACGGCAATGCCCTCCGGGACCACGTGGTGCGTCCCGTGCTTTTCATGGCCTACTCAGGCCAGATGCGCTGGAGGACCAGTGCAGGTGACGAAATGGCGGCCTCCCTCGGGGAAGCGGCTGTCACCAAGGACATCACGTCACAGGCGTGGCGTACGGCGTTGAACCCGACCGGCGAATGGATCCCGGCTGTCCTTGCCGCCGCGGATAAACGCCTTAGCGAAGTTCGCCGGACGGTCCCGGACGCCGGTGGACTGGTTATCGCCACGGACCACGACGACGCCCGTGCCTACGCAGGGCAGCTTAAGAAGATCACCGGGCAATCGCCCACGGTAATTCTTTCTGACGACTCGAAGGCTTCCAGCAAGATCGAGGAATTCTCCTCGGGAGATAAGCGGTGGATGGTCGCCGTCCGAATGGTGTCCGAGGGCGTGGACGTTCCTCGCCTCTCGGTGGGCGTCTACGCTACGTCCACCTCTACGCCGCTGTTCTTTGCCCAGGCCGTTGGACGTTTTGTGCGTGCCCGCAAAAGGGGCGAGACGGCGTCGGTCTTCCTGCCGTCAGTGCCACCCCTGATGGTGCTGGCCAACACCATGGAAGCCGAGCGCGACCACGCCCTTGACCGCCCGGAAAAGGATGAGGACGGACTTTTCAGCCCTGAAGAGAACCTCATGGCCGAGGCCAACCGCGAGGACAAGGCTTCGGACGAGCTCACCAAGGGCAAGTTCGAAGCTCTCGATTCGCAGGCTTCTTTTGACCGCGTCCTTTTCGACGGCGGTGAATTCGGTACAGGGGCGGACATCGGCTCTGATGAGGAGTTGGACTTCCTCGGCATTCCCGGGCTTCTCGACGCCGAGCAGGTAGGGACGTTGCTGCGTCAGCGGCAGCACGAACAGCAATCCCGCAAAAAGCGCCAGTCGCCTTTGGCTGCCGCAGCTTCTCCTGCTGTACCCGATCACCGCATGCTCATGGACTTGCGCAACGAACTGGCCAAGAACGTAGCCGCTTGGTCCGCCCGGACAGGTACACCGCACGGAGTGGTCCACACCAAACTGCGTGAACTATGCGGTGGACCTGCCGTAGCCCAGGCGAACGAGGAACAACTTCAGGCGCGGTTGCGTAAGTTGCAGGATTGGTTCATCGGCCGAAAGTAGCCAGCGTCAGGCGCGTTCCACCTCGACGCCGGCGTCTTCCATTTCGGCGAAGGTTTCGGTGAGGTCCTCGGCGATTCCCGCCGTGAGTTCCGCGATGACCGTAGTGGCGTATCCGGCCTGCACTGCGTCAAGGGCCGTTGCCTTGACGCAGTAGTCCGTGGCGATGCCTACGACCACAACCTCTTCGACGTCGTGGCTTTGCAGCCAGTCATCGAGCCCGATGGCATCTTCTTCCACGGCCTCGGACACGGCCGCACCGGCCTTGAGATCCCCGGAAGGGACGTCGTCTTCCGGGGCAAGGACGCCCTCAAAGCCGGAGTAGGCCGCCGTGTACTGTCCTTTACGGAAGTAGGCCTGGATGTATTCCGGGTCCAGGTCTTCGTGGAGTTCAGCTCCTTTGGTCCGGGCCCGGCAGTGCGGCGGCCAGGAATCCACCATGTCCGGATCATCGGAGAAATGGCTTCCCGGTTCGATGTGCCAATCCTGGGTGGCCACGATGTGGTCGAAATGCTGTTGGTTTGCATCCACGTACTCGGTTATGGCGCCGGCAACTGCAGCGCCTCCTTCGACGGCGAGGCTACCGCCTTCGCAGAAGTCATTCTGGACATCGACGATGATCAGGGCCCTGGACATCAGTTCTCCTCGTAGATGGTGGGGATGGCGGCCTCGCCGCGCTGCAGGCGGTTCACTACGGCAGGCAATTCGGCCATGCTGGCGGCGTGCCGTTCTTTGGCGCGGATCACGCCTTCGGGGCCCGTCCAGCCGGGCAGGAGTTCACCATTCTTGATGAACTGGTGCAACAACGAACGGTCGTTTCCGTCGTCCTCCGGCCGGCGGCCTATTCCAACGATCTCCTGCGTGGCCCTTCCGTGTTCGTTGAGCTTGCGCAGGGCGTACTTGCGTCCACCCACGCTGGCCTTGTTCTTTGCCGCTTTCGCAACGGAGATGAACTCGCCGGCGTCGTTTGTCCTGCTGACCAGCTTGTACACCATGCTGGCGGTGGGAGCGCCGGAGCCCGTCACCAAGGACGTACCAACCCCGTAGGAGTCCACCGGGGCGGACTGGAGGGCGGCTATGGCGTATTCGTCGAGGTCCGAGGTAACTACTATCCGGGTGTTCACGTTTCCAAGGTCATCCAAGAGTTGCCGGACCCACTGCGCCTGGGCAATCAGGTCGCCCGAGTCCAAGCGGACGGCGCCCAGTTTGTCCCCTGCGAGCTCGACGGCGGTGCGCACGGCCGTCTCGACGTCGTACGTGTCCACGAGCAGGGAGGTTCCCGGGCCGAATGCGGCGATTTGCGCTTCGAAGGCCTCACGTTCGGTGTCGTGGAGGAGCGTGAAGGAGTGGGCCGCAGTGCCAACGGTTTTGATGCCGTAGCGTCGTCCGGCCTCAAGGTTGGAGGTGCTGGCGAAGCCGGCGATCACTGCGGCGCGGGCAGCCGCCGTCGCGGATTCTTCCTGGGTGCGCCGGGAACCCATTTCGATGCATGGCCGGCTACCGGCCGCCGACGTCATCCTTGATGCAGCGGAGGCGATAGCGCTGTCGTGGTTCAGGACGGAGAGGATGTAGGTCTCCAGGATGCAGGCTTCGGCAAAAGTGGATTCAACGATGAGGATGGGGGAGTTGGGAAAGTACGCATCGCCTTCCGCGTAGCCCCAGATGTCTCCGTTGAATTTGTAGTTCGCGAGGTAGTCCAGGGTCTCCTGGTTGACCACCTTGTTCTGCTCAAGGAATGCGAGTTCGGCTTCGCCGAAGCTGAAGTCTGCGATCCCTTCCAGGAGGCGTCCGGTTCCGCCTACCACGCCGTAACGGCGGCCATCAGGCAGGCGCCGGGCGAACGCTTCAAACACTGAACGGCGATGGGCAGCCCCGGAGTGCAGGGCGGCCTGAAGCATCGTCAACTCGTAGTGGTCGGTGTACAAGGAAGTGGCGGGATGGTCCCAAGACGTGGCTCTACTCACGAATTCACTCTAGTGCGAGCCGCCATAGAATGGACAGATGACCCCTAGCGTTGCATTTGGCACGGACATTGATGAGCGGACGGAAGCTGTAGAGCAGACGTCCACCGATGTCCTGACAGCCCCGGACATCCCCTGGAACCTGGTGATCTGGAATGATCCCGTCAACCTCATGAGTTACGTCAGCTATGTGTTCCAGAGTTACTTCGGCTACTCCGAGTCCAAAGCGCACAAGCTCATGATGGAGGTCCACAGGAAGGGCCGCTCCATCGTTGCGCACGGCAGCAAGGAGCAGGTTGAGCAGCACGCGGTAGCCATGCACGGCTTCGGTCTATGGGCCACCGTCGAAAAAGCTGCAAGCGGAAACGAAGCACCCGGGAAGGGCGGCCGCCAGCGTGGCTAAGGCATTCAAGTACGGACTCAAGGGAATCACCGGCTACCTCGAGCCTGCCGAACGGGATCTTTTACGGGGGCTGCTGGACGACGTCATCTCGATGTTGGAGTCCGATGCCAGGGAGAACGAGGACCCGCTGGCCGCCTTGATCGGCTTGGACATGGACGTGAAGCAACCGAGCGATCGCGCCTTGCTGCGGCTTTTGCCCAACGTCATGAAGGACGACGACGGCGGCTCGCTTGAGTTCCGGCAATTGACCGAACGCTCGGTGCGGGAAAACAAGATTGGCGCGTTGAAGGCCACAGCGATGGGCCTGGACAAGGACAATCTTGTACTGACCCCGGAGGACGCAATCTGCTGGTCCATGGCCTTGAACGATGTTCGCCTGGTTTTGGCGGAACGCCTGGACATCCGTGACGAGGCGGACGCCGAGCACATCCACAGCATGCAGGACTGGAGCCAGGCGGAGGACGTGGAGAGTTACCTGGCATTGGTCTACAACTTCACCACCTGGCTCCAGGAGTCGCTGGTGCAATCGATGATGGCGGCCAGGCAGGCAAAATCCTGATCAGGAGGGCCACCGCCGGGCACGCCTATGTGACACATCAGACACGAGGCGGAGGCCACAGGTAATGGCCGCAGCACAGGGGAAGCCTTATTCTCGAATAATCATGACTTCAGCATCTGGCAGTTCAACGGGCGGCAGTTCAAGGGGCGACAGTTCAACAGGCGCCGGATCACCAAGCGCCGCAGGGGTCCCGGTTGTTGCCTCGCCCGGTGACCTGGGGGTCCCCAATGAGCTCATGGGATCCCGCCCGATTGGTGTCTTTGATTCCGGCGTGGGTGGATTGACGGTGGCCCGCTCCATCATCGATCAGCTCCCCAACGAATCCATCCTGTACGTGGGGGATACCGCCAATGGGCCCTATGGGCCGCTGCCCATCGCCGAAGTCCGGGCCAACGCCCTAGGTGTGATGGACGAGCTCGTGGATTCGGGTGTAAAGCTGCTGACCATTGCCTGCAACTCTGCTTCGGCTGCAGTTCTCCGGGATGCGCGTGAACGCTATACAGCGCGGTATGGGATCCCCGTTATTGAGGTCATCCAACCCGCTGTGCGTAGAGCGGTGGCGGCCACCCGTTCCGGCAGGATCGGCGTTATAGGGACCTCCGCCACGGTTGGCTCGCGCGCCTATGAGGACACGTTCGCGGCAGCCCCTGATCTTGCCATTACCTCTGTGGCTTGCCCGGCCTTCGTGAGCTTCGTCGAAGCGGGCATCACGACCGGACCGGACCTCCTGGCAGCGGCGAATGAGTATCTGGAACCGCTGAGACACGCTGGTGTGGACACCGTGGTGCTCGGATGCACGCACTACCCGCTCTTGACGGGGGTGATCTCTTTTGTCATGGGCGAGGACGTGACCCTGGTGTCCAGTGCGGAGGAAACTGCAAAGGACGTCTACCGTGCCTTGGCCACACACGGTATCCAGCGAACCGATTCAAGTGCCCCCAACCATGAGTTCATCGCGACGGGCGATGCCGTCCAATTTGAAGCGTTGGCCCGCCGTTTCCTGGGCCCCGAGGTCTTGTCCGTCAAACACGTTGATCACGTGGCTGCGCAATACCCCACCGGAAGCCTGGCGCGCATCACCCCGGAAATGCTGGAAGCAGCCAGGAGCGGCGGCGGACTGTCGCGCCGCTCCTACTTCGTGCAGCCGGACAACGGAGTCACCCCTGATTCCAGTGCGATCCCAGGACGTGGCCTGTGAAACTGACCATCGTGGGCTGTACTGGTTCGTTTCCGGGTCCCGGCTCGCCGGCGTCGTGCTATCTGGTGACTGCGCATGACGGTGAGCGGGAATGGAAGATCGTGATGGACCTTGGGAGCGGAGCGTTGGGTGCCATCCAGCGTTACACGGATCTTGAGGACATCGACGCCATATTTCTCACGCACCTGCACCCGGACCATTGCATGGACTTGTGTGGCCTCCACGTAGCGGTCCGCTGGAAGCCCGGCGGTTGGGGGCGGGACCGGATTCCCGTGTGGGGGCCGGCAGCAACTGCGGACAGGATGGCAACAGCCTACGGGCTGGACCTGGATCCAGGCATGCACGAGGAGTTCGACTTCACTCATTGGGCCGAACAGAAGCCCGTTACCGTCGGCCCCTTCACGGTGACGCCCTACGGCGTCAACCATCCCGTGGAAGAGGCATATGCATTGCGTGTGACCGCAACGGAACCAGGCAAAGACGGAACCACCGTAACCCGGGTACTGACGTATTCGGGGGACACCGATTCGTGCCAGGGGCTGGAGGATGCAGCCAATGGCGCTGACTTGTTCCTTTGCGAGGCTGCATTCGAGGAAGGCCGCGATGACGGCATCAAGGACGTGCACCTGACCGGTAAGCGCGCTGGGGAAGCCGCCATGAACGCCGGAGCCAAGCGCTTGCTTCTGACGCACATTCCGGTGTGGACTTCGCAGACCAAGGTCATGTCCGAGGCCAAGCCGGTGTTTTCCGGGGACGTCGCTGTTGCCGTTGCCGGGGTCCATTACACGATCTAGCCCCCTCCAGAGGTGGCATGTACGCCTCACCCAATGGACGGCGTCGGGCGTTGTCCCATCGTCGCTAAGCTTGAACCATGACTTCTGAAGCTACAGCCACACCCGTTATCCGCGCCGACGGCCGGACCCCCGATCAACTGCGTCCCATCAGCATTACCCGCGGCTGGTCCAAGCAGGCCGAGGGCTCGGCGCTCATCGAGTTCGGAAACACCCGGGTACTGTGCACGGCTTCCCTGACCGAAGGCGTTCCACGCTGGCTCAAGGGCGAGGGCCGTGGCTGGGTTACCGCCGAATACGCCATGCTGCCCCGGGCAACGAACACCCGATCCGATCGTGAGTCAGTGAAGGGCAAGATCGGCGGACGTACGCACGAGATCTCCCGACTCATTGGCCGTTCGCTGCGCTCCATCATCGATACCAAAGCGCTGGGCGAGAACACGATCGTCCTTGACTGCGATGTCCTGCAGGCCGACGGCGGTACCCGCACCGCGGCCATCACCGGCGCCTATGTGGCGCTTGCCGAAGCGATTCGGTTTGCCCGTGAAAACAAGCTCATCGCCCGTAATGCTGAGCCGCTGGTGGACACGATTGCTGCCGTTTCGGTGGGCATCATCGATGGCGTGCCGATGCTGGACCTGCCGTACGTCGAAGATGTCCGGGCCGAAACAGACATGAACGTGGTGGTCACTGGATCCGGCAAGTTCGTGGAGGTCCAGGGCACCGCTGAGGGCGCTCCGTTCGACCGCGATGAACTCAACGCCCTGTTGGACCTCGCCCTGATCGGCACGGGCCAGCTTGCGGCTATCCAGCGCGAGACGCTGGCGGAAGCTCCGTGAGCGGCGACGGTTCCTCCGGTGCTCCGCGGCTCGTCCTGGCAACGCACAACCAGGGAAAGTTGAAGGAACTCCGTGAGCTGCTTCGTGGGCAGGTTCCAGGGCTCGACGTCGATACCCAAGTGGTGGATGCAGCTGCCGTTGGTGCACCGGACGTTGCGGAAACCGGGGTCACTTTTGCTGAGAACTCACTCCTGAAAGCGCGTGCCGTGGCTGAGGCAACGGGTTTGGTGGCCATCGCCGACGACTCAGGACTTTCCGTTGATGTCCTGGGCGGTGCGCCGGGCATCTTCTCAGCCCGGTGGTCGGGAAAGCACGGGGACGACGCAGCGAACCTGCGGTTGCTGCTCGCTCAACTCTCCGATGTGCCGGACGCCTTCCGCGGGGCAGCTTTTGTCTGCGCGGCAGCCTTGGCAGTGCCCGGAGCAGATGGAATTACGCACGAAACGGTTGAGTACGGGCAGCTTGAAGGTACGCTGCTGCGCGAGCCGCGGGGTGAGGGTGGGTTCGGGTATGACCCTGTGCTCCAGCCCGTGGGCATGGACCGGAGTTGCGCGGAGCTGACATCCGAGGAAAAGAACGCCATCAGCCATCGCGGCCAGGCGTTCCGGGCTTTGCTCCCCGCGATCGTTGCTGCACTCTCGGGTGTTCATTCCAGCTAACAATTCCAACCAACACTGGAAACCGGCTTTTGGAAGCCCGGCTTGAGACATACAGGAGAAGGCACCCCGCCTTTGCGGGGTGCCTTCTCCTGTATGGCATTTGAGTGCGGTGAGGCCTACTTCTCGCGGTGCTTTCCGCTTTCGTGCTCCTCGATGAATTCCTCCACGGGATTGCTGCCTTCCGCGGCAGCCTTGCGCTTGGCCACGACGCCGCGGGTTACCTCGATGATGATGGGGATGACCGAGATCAGGACAATGACGATGAAGATGATGTCCAGGTTGCTGCTGACCCACGGAATGCGGTCACCCAAGAGGTATCCCAGCAAGGTGACGCCGCCGCCCCAGAGTGTGGCGCCGATGACGTTGAAGAGGAAGAACTTGCGTTTGTCCATCTGCGCCACGCCGACGATCACCGGAACGAACGTACGGATAATGGGGACAAACCGGGCCAAAATCAGGGCCTTGCCACCATGCTTCTCAAAGAAAGCGTGGGCGCTTTCGACGTTTTCTTTCTTGAACAGCCTGGAGTCGGGGCGGTTGAAGATTGCGGGACCGGCCTTTGAACCAATGAGGTAGCCGGTCTGGTTGCCAATGATCGCAGAAACGATGATGAGGGCGGCCAAGCCCCAGACATTGAACTTGATGGTGTCTGTGGCCACAAGAAGGCCAGCGGTGAACAGCATGGAATCACCGGGCAGGAAGAAGCCCACCAGCAGGCCGGTTTCGGCAAAGACAATGCCGCAAACCAACAGCACGACCCACGGCGCCAAGGCTGGATCAGCCAGGAAGACCTGGGGGTTCAGCCAGTCCGGCAGGAACGAGGCCATGGGTGGACGCACCGGTCCCGCGCCCCCGAAAGTGGATACGGCTAAGTCGCTCATCGCAGTAAAGATCACCTATCAAGCCTACTGGACCGCCGTCGTCGGGCGGTGACGTAACCCTCGCCACAAAGCTGCCCGGAAACGCCGCCCCGCCGCGGAAATCGGCAAGAGCCCACCCTTTCCGCCTGTAACCTTGTCCAGTGGCATTGGACTTTACGGCGATCGACTTTGAAACAGCCAACGGCTTCAGGGGGTCGCCGTGTTCGGTCGGCCTCAGCAAAGTCCGCGGCGGTGTGGTGGTGGAAGAAGCCTCCTGGCTCATGCGCCCGCCGGAGAACCATGACCACTTCGAGTTTCACAACACCCGCATCCACGGCATCCGTGCCGAAGACGTTGCCGGCCGTCCCAGATTCGGAGACCTCTTCCCTGAAATTGGCGCCTTCATCGGCAACGACGTACTTGCAGCACACAACGCAGCCTTTGATCTGGGCGTTATCCGATCCGGTTTGGAAGTCTCGGGGCTTGCGGGCCCAGCCTACGAGTACGTTTGCACGGTGATGCTGTCCCGCCGCTGCTACTCATTGGTGTCCAACTCCCTGCCGTATGCAGCGGAGGAAGCGGGAGTACCCCTGGTCAACCACCACGATGCCGCCGAGGACGCACGCGCCTGTGCAGGAATCCTGGTGGACATCGCCCGTCGGAACAACGCCAACAGCATCGCGGAACTCTATCTTTCGCTGGGCCTCACCTTGCCCAGGCAACCTGCCTTCGATCCCATGCATGGCCTCTCCAAGCCCACCCTTGCCGCTCTCGCAGGGGCGGGGTCCAGAGGTAAGAAGGCAGGAAGCCTTGCGGAGCAAACCCTGGAAGGCGCCCTGAACGGTACGGGTCGTCCATTCTCGGCGTGGCCCGAGGAAGGCCCCAATCCGTTGCCGAATCCCACAGCCGAACCGGGGCACCCACTGTTCGGCCAGACGGTGGTCTTCACGGGCGATCTCATCATGACGCGTCCGGAGGCAAAGTCCCGTGCTGCAGAGATGGGTGCACGACCAGAAAGCAGGGTGACCGCACGCACCACCGTCCTTGTGGTGGGCGACGGGTTCGTGGCCGGAGACCTGCGCGCTGGACGGCTGACAGGAAAGGCGAAGCGGGTTTTGGAACTCCATGCGAAAGGACAGCAGATCGAGGTTGTCTCGGAAGGGGAATTCCTGCAAATGGTGGGCGGAAACTAACACGCGCGTCCGGAGGGCAGCTGATCACCCTGTAGTGACAGCGAGCAACCGGTCCGCCATGCCACGAATGACCTCCGTGCCTTCCAGTGCCCCGAGCCACTCGGCAGGAAGTGCTGGTTCGCCATAGTAGGCGCCCAGGATGTTTCCCGCGATGGAACCGGTGGAATCGCTGTCGCCGCTGTGGTTGATGGCAACCGCGATAGCTTTGCGGAAGTGTTCCGTCGGCTCACTGCATTGCGTGGCCAGGACGGCATAGAGCCCGACGGCGAGTGCTTCCTCAGCGACCCAGCCCTCACCCAGTGCGGTTACCAGCGTTTCAGGACTGAGGGGAGCGGGCTCCGACGACAACCTCAACGCTGCTTCCAAACGGTCACCTAATTCGGGAGCCTTGGTCGGGAGGCCGTTAACGTAATCCAGGGCATCAATAGCTGCGGTGCGGACGTCACTGCCGGCCACAATATTCTGGATCATCAAGCTGAAGGCAGCAGCGCTCAGCCGCGCTGACGGGTGTCCGTGAGTCAAGGACGCGGCATCCGAACTGAGTTTGTACACGGCTTCACGCGAGATATGGGGCACGAGTCCAAAGGGTGCTGAACGCATGACCGTGCCGCAACCCTTGGAATCTGGATTGACTGGCCTGGCCACAGTGCCCATGTCTCCTGAAGCCAATCCGCTGAGGCATGTGTTCCCCGGGGCCCGACGACGCCGGAGTACTTCCTGGCCGTCTATCCACCGCGGTTGCGGAACCGGGGCAGAAGGGGAAACCGCAACATCTTGGGTTGCCAGCCAGCGAAGGTAGGCCAGCCAAAGGCAGGCGATCTCATCTGCTGCCACCCCATCATTGGCCCATTCGAGGGCGTCCACCAGGCCATCCACTGTGTACAGCGTCATTTGCGTGTCGTCCGAAAACTGGCCGACATCGTCGAGCTGGTCAAAGGAGGCGAGCCCGGCGGAACCGTAACGGGCACGAATGGCATCAAGGCGGTCGAACTCCACTGCGTAGCCAAGGGCATCACCCAATGCCCCTCCCAGGAGTGTCCCGTGGACGCGGGATTCAAACGACGGGACGGCGAGGGAGGACGCTTCAAGACTCATGCCATCAACTTACCGTGCCGGGGAACACCGCTGATATGGTTGGGAGGCTGCCCAGCACTAGGAAAATTTGGAGAGACGACGTGCGTGAACCGGCTTGGCGACGTACAGGCAAGACACCTGACTACAGGTTCTCCCTGGCGAACGAACGCACCTTCCTTGCCTGGATCCGTACCTCGCTGGCATTGCTGGCTGGGTCGATTGCCATTGATCAGCTGGCTCCGAACATTGCCCCCCAGCCAGTCAGGATCGTCCTCTGTGTGCTTCTGTCCCTCATCGGCGCCGGCCTGGCCGCACTGTCATACCGCAGGTGGGGGCAAATGGAAGCTGCCATGCGCAACGATGAAGCCTTGCCGTTCTCCTGGGTCATGCTGCTCATGACGATCGTGGTGGCAGTGGCAGCATTCGCTTTCGCCGTACTGATTTTGGTGGCGCGATGACCCGGTTTGCGTGATGACGAGGCTTGCGAGTTGAGCATGGACCTCCGTGATCCCGGTCTGCAGCCGGAACGAACCACACTGGCCTGGCGCCGCACCCTCATTTCGCTTGTGGTGGTGGATCTGTTCATCTGGCGCAGTTGGCTTACCTCAGAGCCCTCGACGGGCCGTCTCATTCCGGGCCTTCCCGGGCTGGATTACCAAGGTATCTGCGCTCTCATGGCTGCTGCCGCCACCATTGTCCTGGCTTGTGTGGTGTGGGTCCGCTCACGGCAGCTTCATGCTGGAAACGAAGCAGCTTCGGCACGACTCATCTTTGTCAGCACCCTTGCCGTGATAGGGCTGGGCGGAACCGCGATCGCGGCCATCGCCTTGGGCGGCTAAGCTCGGATCGGGAGTCAGCAGGGACTCAGCAACTGTTCAGACTCAACTGGCAGGATGCTCAAGGGCTTTCCCTCGCCCAGCGCGCAACGAAGCCTGTCAGCTGGTCCAACACCACCAATCGTAAGGAATCATTCGACATGACCTCTCCTGTGCAAGCCACGACCGACCACGAACCGGTGCTGTTCGCGCGGCTGTCAGCTGAAGCCGTCGGTTCGATGTTTGTCGTCCTCGTGGCCGTGGGTGTGTCGATCTTCTCGAACCCTTCATCAGCGCCCCTACCCGCCGCCCTTGCGACCGGCCTGACGGTGACAGTGGCCATGCTGGCCTTCGGCCATGTTTCCGGCGGTCACTTCAACCCGATAATCACTCTGGGCAACCTGATTGCCGGCCGTATCCGTGCGCTGGCAGCCGTGGCGTACCTTGCGGCCCAAATCATCGGCAGCGTCATCGGCGCAGCTCTCGCCTTCGTTGTGGTTCTGACAGTTCCGGTCCTGACGGATGCGCGGGCGGCCTTTGGCTCTGTGGCGGCCGGTTATGGAGAGCATGCTGCTGCCCAAACCCAGATGGCAGGGGTCTTGATCGTTGAAGTTGTTGGCTCCGCTTTGCTGGTTGCAGTGTTCCTTGGAGCGACTGCCGGACGCCGCGCCTTTCCTGCCGTGGCTCCCTTTGCTGTAGGCCTTTGCGTCGCCGTGTTGCTGCAGTTTGGCCAGGTTTTGGGCAACCTTCCCTTCAATCCGGCACGCGCAACTGCCCTGGCTTTCTTCAGCCCCTCGTGGGCGGTGGAAGGACTGTGGCTCTTCTGGGTGGCGCCGCTGATGGGGGCTGCACTGGCCGGACTGGCTTTCCGCGGCTTTGCCTACGCCTCCGCGGCCACCAGCCTTGGAGATGACTCGGCGTCAGCGACGGCCGGAACCATTGAAGGCGAGCACCTGGATGCCGATGACACTGACGATTTCCAGGCACAGGCACAGGCACAGGCAGAGGCAGAGGCAGTGGCAGTGGAGACCGGGACTGTTCGGAAAGAAGCTGCCGCAGATGACGCACGCAACTTCTTTGACGGAAAGAAGGGCTAGCAGCCGGACAGGATCGACGCCGGACGGCCTGTCTGCGCTTTTTTGTCGGTGCCCACAGTTAGCTTGAAAATATGCGGTTACTCCATACCTCCGATTGGCATCTCGGCCGGTCATTCCACGGCGTTGGCATGCTTGAAGCCCAGCGCGGTTTCGTGGACCAGCTCGTGTCCTTCGTGGAAGCGAAGTCTGTAGACGTCGTCCTCATTGCGGGTGACGTCTATGATCGCGCCCTGCCTGGACTCGACGTCGTCAAACTTCTCGACGACGCCTTGGTGCGTATTACCCAAGCCGGGGCCACCGTAGTGCTCACCAGCGGCAACCACGATTCGGCCATTCGGCTCGGATTCGCGTCCCGCTTGCTCGAACGCGGCGGTGTTCACCTCAGGACAAGGGTGGAGGACCTGGACGTTCCCGTGCTTGTTCCCTTCGGAAAAGATGGGGAGAGCAGCGCCACACTTGCGATCTATGGGATTCCCTATTTGGAACCGCGGCTTGTCGCGGACCGGCTGGAAGTGGAGACCGCGAGTCATTTCGAGGTCACCCATGAAGCAACCGAGCGGATTCGGCGCGACCTCCAGGACCGCCGCAAATCAGGCGCAGTGCATCCAGTGGTCCTTGCACACACTTTTGCCAGTGGGGGTATCACTTCTGACAGTGAACGGGACTTGAGCATCGGAGGGTTGGGTGCGGTGCCCTTGGATCTCTTCGAGGATTTTGCGTACACGGCACTCGGTCACTTGCATGGCCGGCAGGAACTGGCCCCGAATGTCCGCTACTCCGGCTCCCCGCTGGCGTATTCGTTCTCCGAAGCCAAACATTGCAAGGGCGCGTGGTTGATCGACATCGATGCCGATGGAAGCGCAGGTGTCCAGGAAGTTCTTTGGGAAGCAGCCAAGAGCCTGGCCGTGTTGCGAGGCAAGCTGAACGATCTCCTTGAATCAGGCGAGCACTCCTGGGCTGAAGCTGCCTATTGCCAAATCACCCTCACGGACGCCGAACGGCCCGCCCAGGCTATGGAGCAGCTCCGGACCCGCTTTCCTGACACCTTGGTCCTGTCCTTCGACCCCGAGGGTGCTGGTCCCAAAGACAAGGTCAGTTACAGCAGCAGGCTTGCAGCCGCCCAGGACGACCTCGAAGTCTGCTGTGGATTCCTGGAACACGTTCGTGAGCGCAGTCCCGGGTCTGCGGAAGAAGCTGCCCTTCGTGCTGCCCTCGAGGCCGTGCGCCTGGAGGAGGCTGAGCTATGAGAATTCATCGACTGGAAATTGAGGCTTTCGGGCCTTTTGCCACTGCGCAGCACATTGATTTTGATCAACTCAGTGCGCAGGGTTTGTTTTTGCTTAATGGCGCCACCGGGGCAGGCAAGACCAGCATCCTCGATGCCATCTGTTTCGCCCTCTATGGCTCCGTTCCGGGTGCGCGCCAGGAAGGTAAGCGCCTTCGCAGCGATCATGCAGCGCCGGGTGCCGAACCACGTGTGGTGTGTGAATTCTCGGCCCGTGGCAGGCGCTTCGAAGTCAGGCGTTCCCCGGCTTGGGAACGCCCCAGCGCGCGTGGCCGGAACGGTTTCACCACCCAACAAGCCAAGACGCTGCTCCGCGAGTCGGTTTCCGGAGTCTGGGAGGAAAAATCTTCGCGGAATGACGAAGTCGGCGCCGAGCTCTCCGAGCTTTTGGGCATGGACCGGGACCAGTTCACGCGCGTCGTGATGCTTCCCCAAGGTGACTTTGCGGCGTTCCTGCGCTCCAAAGCCAATGATCGGCTCGAGCTCCTCCAAAAACTCTTTGGGACGCAGCGATTCGAGTCTGTGGAGAAGCAAATTGCGCGGCAGGCAGCCGAAGCTGCGCGCGCCGTCCAGGACAATGCGGCTGAACTGAAGATGTTGCTTGGCAGGGCGGCCGCAGAACGGGAGCAGCTTGGCCTTTCCGATGCGCTGGCAAATGTAGAGACAGCTGCCGAGGGGCCAGAGGCATGGCTCGCGGCCCTGGAGATGGAGCTGCTGGAAGAAGGTGGGCGACGTAAAGACGAGGCCACCGCAGCTGATGCCCAGGCCACAAGGCTTGCCGAACAACTTCAGGAGGACCAGGAGAAGGCGCAGCGGCATGCCAGGCTCGCTGCGGGGATGCAGCGGCGGGTTCTGCATGAAATGGCTGCTGCGCGGGCACTGGAAAATAAGGAAAAGCTGGGAGGACATCGCCGTGCCGCCGTCCTTGGGGGACAACTGGACGCCTTGGACGCTGCGGACCGTAAGTTCCGGTCTGCCTTGGTGGAGAGGGACAGATCCCGGGAGCAGCTTGAATCCAAGGGCATGGATGCGGCACATCCTGTGGTTGCGCTTGAGACAGTAAAGACCACCCTTGCCGTCCTCGAAGCCCGGCTTCCAGATGAGCGGCGCATGGAGGACGTTGCCACACGACTCTCAACCAAACGAACAGAACACTCCAGCCACCTGACGGCCGCCCAAGCAGCAGAAGAGTCCCTGCACCACCTTCGAGCCGAGGAATCAGCGGTAGAGGCCGGGACGGAAGCACTGGAACCCTCGGCTGCCCGCGTCGAACACCTGGAGCGCGAGGCAGCCGCCGCCGCCGAACTAGTGTCGATTGTGTCCCGTCATAAAGCTGCAGCCGCCAAGTTGAAGGACGTCACTGAGCGCCACGCCCGCGCCCGCAACAAAACGCAGGACCTCAGGCAAGCATGGCTTGACGTGAGGGAGGCACGCTTGGCCAATGCCGCCGGTGAGCTCGCGGCAGCCCTAGCGCCTGGGCAGCCTTGCGCCGTTTGTGGCAGCAACGAGCACCCGAACCCCGCCGCCGCAGCCCGCTCTGCTCTTTCCATCGCCCAGGAAGAGGAAGAGGCCAGCAAACTATTTGAAGCCAGCGAGAAGGCTCTGGGACGCAGCGCGGAAGAGGTATCAGCAGCCGCACAGTTGCTGGCGGGCCTTGCTGCCCAGGGCGGCTCCGCAGATGCAGAGGAATCGGCCGCCCGTTTGGCCGCATCCGAAGCTGCGGCGATCGAAGCCCGAAAGGCTTCTGGTGCGTTGGAGAAGCTCCGCAAAAAGCATGAGGATCTCATTAAACGCATTGCCCTCGTGCAGGAGGAGCATGCCGGGTCAACGAATGCCGCCTCGCAAGCAAGCTCTGCTGTCGAGTTGCTTCAGGAACAGTACCTTGTGATTGAACAGGAGCTAGCCGGCCTGAGGCAGGGCTTCGCCAGCCTTCATGCGCGGGCAGAAGCCCTCACCTCCCAGCGTTTGCTGCTTCAGGCTGCCGTGGATGCCGCGAACGAACTCGAACGTGCCGGGGCTGCGCGCCTGGAGGCGCTCGCGGCCCTGGAAAGGGCACTGCCCGGGTCCGGATTTTCATCGGTCGAGGATGTGCGTCGCGAGCTCATGTCACCCTCGGATGTTGTGGCATTGGAGAATGCACTCGCAGATTTCGAGGCCGAAGCTGCCCGCCTGGATGAACTGTTTGCCGGCGAGGAACTGGTCATGGCAGCGAAGGAAGTCAGCATAGGCGAACTGCCTCTGTCGGAGGACGAACTCAGGGTCGCCAAGACTGAGGCTGCCCACGCCATGGAAGCTGCAAAGGCACTGGCGCTTTCGGCGGGGCTCGCAAGCAAAGCTGTGCGGTCTGTGCAGAGGATCCGCGCGGAGTATCAAAACCTTGCCGCGGCAGGAAGGGAACCGCGCGAGCATGCCAACCTGTTGGGTGGTCTGGCGGACACCCTTCGCGGCGCAGGAGACAACAGCTACCGAATGAGCCTTAACAGCTACGTGTTGGCTGCAAGGCTGGAGCAAGTCGCGATCGCGGCCTCGGAGAGACTCGTTGCCATGAGCGACGGACGCTACACCTTGCAGCACTCTGACGCCCGGGCTGCACGGAACCAGAAATCCGGTCTCGGACTGGAAGTGGTGGATGAATGGACGGGCCAGCGACGTGACACATCCACGCTCTCCGGCGGAGAGTCCTTCATGGCGTCCTTGTCGCTGGCCCTTGGCCTTGCGGATGTTGTACAGCAGGAGGCCGGCGGAGTGGACATTGAAACGCTGTTTGTCGACGAAGGCTTCGGAAGCCTGGACGAGCAAGCCTTGGAACAGGTTATGGATGCCTTGGAGGGTTTGCGCGACGGCGGCCGGGTCGTCGGGCTGGTCAGCCACGTGGCAGAAATGAAGCAACGCATCAGCAGCCAGTTGCACGTGGTCAAGGGCCGCCATGGTTCCACGGTGGTTGTTGCCGAAGCAATGCCTGCCTGAGCCGCATCCGATAGACTTGATCCGTTACACCGGGTCGCGCGCATCGGGAGGAGGGACGATGCGCAGACTTTAGCGAACCCGGAATCATGGAAAAATCTTCACTGGCCTCAAGGTCAATGCCTTCGCAACTGACCACAACCTCGTCCTCGCATCGATCCCGCCTGCCCGGGAGGTTCGCACGGCTGCCTGAGCTCGCCGGGCCGGGGTTCCTGCCCCTCGGCCTCTTCGCAAGACTCCCTTTGGCAATGCTCACCGTGGGAACACTGACCTTGGTTACAGCAGTGAGTCATTCTTACGCAATCGGTGGCATGGCTGCCGGGGCAGTAGGTATCGGTTCAGCCGCTGGAGCCCCTGTCCTCGGCTCGTTGGCCGATCGCGCCGGCCAACGTGTCGTGTTGCTCGTAGCGGCAGTGGTCAATACCCTGGCCGTTGCCGGCCTCCTTGCCACCGCCTACCTGAGCCCAAGCTATGCCTCTGCGCTGGACGCGACAGGGGTGCTCGTTGCAGGTTTCGTGGCTGGTGCGAGCTGCCCGCAGGTTGGCCCCATGGCCCGTGTTCGCTGGATGGCGCTGACCACCCGGAATTTGTCGACAGCACGCAAGGCCAGTGGTTCCGCCGGAGACGCTGCCGCAGCCAGTGCGCCCGCGAGCGGTAGCCGGAGCGTCGCTGCCAGTCGCGCGGATCTGGACACCGCGCTGTCCTATGAAAGCACCGCTGACGAGATCACTTTCGTGTTAGGACCGGCCCTTGTGGGTATTCTTGCCAGCTTGGTTGCTCCGTGGCTGCCTCTGGCCATGGCGGCGGTCATGACCATTACGCTTGTACCGGCCTTCGCGGTGCACCCCAGCCAGCAAGCCGTGGTGCCGGCACTGCGGAAGGCCACGGCCGTCGTCGTGGGAAGCGCGGGTGAACACACAGCCCGACGACGGAACCGCTGGGCGGGCGCCGTAGTGGCCGTTCCGGTGGTGGCCATGGTGTGCATGGGCACCTTTTTTGGTGCGACGCAGAATGCCCTGAGCGCCTTTTCTGCCCAGTACGCAACCGCGGAAATCGCCGGGCTCCTTTACTCCGTGATGGGTTTGAGCTCTGCCGTGGCGGCGTTGTCCGTTGCTTTCTGGCCGCAGCGCTTTAGCCTTGCGGCCAGGTGGGTTGCCGCTGCCCTGGCGATGTCGTTGTTCGCGCTCCTGTTACTGGTTCCCGCCGGAATCTGGCCCATGGTGTTGGTTCTGCTGCTGCTGGGAATCCCCGTGGGACCAGTCATGGTCACGGTGTTCAGCATCGGTGGCGTGGTTGCCCCCACCGGCCGTATTGCTACCGTGATGACGGCCCTGGCCAGCGGGATCGTGGCCGGTACTGCGCTTGGTTCCTACCTTGCCGGGCAGTTGGCACAGACCCAGGGTCCCGGTGCAGCCTTCGTTGTATCCATGGCTGCGGCAGCAGGCTTGTTGGTACTGGGAGTTCTGACTTATCTGGTCATGAAGCGTCGGCCTCAGTCGTAGTCCAGATGCGGACAATCATCCCGGCGGCAGCTAGGTTCCGCGGCCCGGCCCCCGGTCAGTGGCTGTTGCGATAGCCGGTGGGGGAGTTCCCGAAGGCGGCCCTGAAGATCCGGCTGAAGTGGGCTGCGTCAGTGAATCCCCACCGCGCCGCAATGGCCGTGACGGGCCGGTCTGCCAGGACCGGGTCCAGGAGGTCGCGCCTGCAGCGTTCAAGCCTGCGCTGCCGGATGGATGCGGCCACGGTGGTCCCGATCTCCTGGAAAAGATCGTGCAAGTGCCGGGTGGAGATGTAGTGGGCGGCGGCTATGGTTCCCGGGGAAAGTTCGGGGTCGCCCAGATTGGCTTCGATGTAGTCGTGGATACGGCCCAGCAAGAGAAGGTGGGGGTCGCGGCCTGTCTCGATGAGTTGGTCGAGTTCCCCGTTGAACAGGGTAGTGACCAGGTCCAGTGCGTTATGGACCAGACGCAGGCCATTTGCCCCTGAAAGGGCTTCGAGGTTATCGGCGAGCCTTACCAGGAAGGGGCTGATGAGTTCGCCGAGGCCCTCGTCCCCGGGAATCCGCAGGGCCGTTACGTGGCCCATGGCTTCGGCCGGCAAGTCGAGCAGGACGTGCGGGAACATCAGCACCAAAGTGCGGAAGTCGTCGTCGAACGTTAGTTGGTAAGGGCGGGAAGTGTCGTAGATGGAGAGGTCCCCGGGACCGAGCACCGCTTCGCGTTCGTCCTGAACCAGTCGGCCAGTCCCGGAGAGCTGGATGCTGAGCTTGAAGAAGCGTCCAGTGGACTTGGCGATCAACTCAGGCGTTCGCAGGACCGTATGGGGACCAGCTGTTACTTCGACCACGGAAATTTGACCCAGGACACGGGCTCGCATTGTCCCGTGGAAGGCGAGCTCTTTAGGGCCCTTGGCCAGCAACGGCACGAAGGATGCTGAGATGGCCCGGCTCCATTCCTGGAACGAATCCGCCACAACTGTGTGCACGGTTGCGGGGCCGGTATCAGCCGCGACGGTCATCAAGGTCCCTTTCAATGCCCGCCGTACCTGATGGCGCCGGTACAGAATGCCACCGGCGCGGACGTGAGCTTGCCCACGATTCTACACCGGTGGACTTTGCGGGGCTGTGCTTGCGTGCACCGACAAACACCTTGCCGTGTGAGACAAGTCACGCGATGCCTTGGCGGAGGAGGATTGCGGAATGACCGACACCGTGCCGCGCAATCTCCGTCCGGCACCGAGGCAGGAGCACACTATGAGCGTGGATAACCCCGTCAAGGGCATGATCGCTGGAGCCGCAGACAACAAGAGGCGTCTTGGGGTACCAGCCGTGACCTTTATGATTATTGCGGCCTCGGCGCCGCTGACAGTCCTTGCAGGTGGAGTAACCACCACTTTCGCCGTCACTGGGGTAACCGGCGTTCCGCTTTCGTTCTTGATTCTCGGCGGCATCCTGGGTCTCTTCGCGGTCGGCTATGCGGCCATGAGCCGTTACGTCACCAACGCGGGCGCCTTCTACGCCTACATTGCCCAAGGCATTTCCAGGCCGGCCGGTGTGGGAGCATCGCTGGTCGCGTTGATGGCCTACAACCTGATGCAGGTGGGCATTTATGGGCTCTTCGGCTTCACCGTTTCCTCACTGCTCTCGGCAAGGCTGGGCATCAGCGTTCCGTGGTGGATCCCAGTGCTGGTGTGCATCGCAATTGTTGGTTGGTTGGGCGTCAACCGGGTTGACCTCTCGGCAAAGGTGCTGGGCGTCCTGGTGGCTCTGGAGTTCCTGGTGGTCATCGTTTACGACGTCATCAGCCTGGCCGTGGCACCTGAAGGAGTCACTGCAGCATCGTTCAGCCCGGAGAGCCTGTTCGTGCCCGGCATTGGCGCAGTCCTTTCCTTTGGAATCGCTGCCTTCATGGGCTTCGAATCGGCCGCCATCTATGGCGAGGAGTCCAAGGATCCCAAGCGGACCGTTGCCAGGGCCACCTTCGCGGCTGTCGCAATCATCGCCTTGTTCTATGCTGCCTCGGCTTGGGCAATGACCGTGGGCGCGGGCCCATCCGCAGTCATTGAAACAGCCACTAGCAGTGGCCCGGACATGATCTTCGCTTTCCTGGGTACCAACGGGGGCGTGCTCTTGAGCGATATAGCGCAGATCCTTTTCGTGACCAGCCTTTTCGCAGCACTGGTCAGCTTCCACAACGCTGTTGCCCGATACTTCTTTTCGCTCGGCCGGGAGCGCGTCATCCCGCCGTTCTTCGCAGCTGTCCGCACAGGGAGCGGAGCACCTTTCGCGGGGTCGCTGGCGCAATCGGCGATTGCCGTCGTCGTGACCCTTGCCTTCGCAATCGCGGGATCGGGTTCGGAACTCGGTGAACTGTACCCCGTACTGACCATGTTTACCTGGCTGACCAACAGCGGCGCCATGGGGCTGGTCCTGCTCATGACCGTAGTGTCCGTTGCCGTGATCGGCTTCTTCCACCGGAAGCCGCACGGGGCCAGCCTGTGGGTACGGGTTGTTGCGCCTGGCCTTGGCTTTGTACTCCTGGCGATAGTGTTTGTCCTCATCCTTGCCAACTTCAACGTCCTGCTCGGTCAGAAGGAATCGACGGCGGCAACATTTGTCCTACCGCTGGTGGTGCTGCTGCCGGGTCTGCTGGGGATCGTGTGGGGGCTGCGCCTGCGGCGCTCGCAGCCTGGGCTTTATGCCCGGATCGGCCACGGCTCGGAAGACTGAAACTGCTTCGAACACCGAAACCGCAGGAAAGGAGAGGAAGCCCCCGGCAACTGCCGGGGGCTTCCTCTCCTTTCCGCTGCGGCTGTATATCCAGCCGACCAGTTAGAGCGAGGGGTCGAGTTCCGGAGTGTGGTGGGTGATGCTGATCAACCGGCCGTGGGCGCCGAACGTGAAATGCACGGGCTTGGTGCCAGCCTCATCCCAACCGAAAAGGCTGCCATGTGAGCGGATTGCTTTGGGGCTCCGATGATCGGCTATGGTCACAGAGCCGCACGGGATGACCTTTTCGCGCCAGGTAAAGACGAAAATACCGGGCCGGATTTCGAAGACGGTATTGGAATCGGTGTCTGCGAGGCCGCGCTCCGGTCCGGCGAGGCACTGCCAGGCGTACCAGGTAGGGCTGAGATAAATGTGTTCGTAGGCGTGGGCATCGCTGTACACCCATTCGACGCGCCGGCCGATCAGGGCCGTGCTTTCAGCGATTGCTGCTCCTTTGACGGTGAAGCCATCGAGGGTCCCTGCGCGGAAATCGTGGTGGACTGCGGTTGATCCTCGGGAGCCGCCGCCCAGCAAAGCGCCGATGTAGAGTGCACGGCCGTTGGAGAGATCGAGGATCAGGGATACGGCGAAGCCCGGCTCCACCGGACTCTGCCATTGGGCGTAGTAGAGTTCCTCGGTTACGAGGAACGCCTCATAGGGTGCCGTCCCGTTGCGTCCCGCCGCAGCCCACTGCACTTCTTCGTCATCGAAGTTGAAATTCATGGGCACGCCATCGCTGCGGACAGTAAATTCCCGTCCCGCAAGGTCCTGGACGGTGGGGGCTTTGTTGGCATCGAAGCCGGGCGCCAAACCGTCCAGGGGCAGCCAGTTGGAGGTATCAAGAAGATTCAGGCTCATGGGTTCCTTCTCAGTGCTCGAGAACAAGAACGACAGGAGATTCCTGTCGTTCTTCGAGTATTGGCTTCCCCTGGCTGCGCGTCTTGTGCCGTGAGGCAGGGCTATTGACCCAGAAAGAATGCTTGCCCTGTGGAGGAGCGGTTCAGGCCAGCTGGCCCTCGATCCGCATGGCGCTGGCAGCCAACTCCTTACCCACGGCGTCGGCGTCCTGGTCCAGGCGGATATAGACGACGGCGATGGCGGCCGGCCGTCCGCCTGGGACGTGGATGGGAGCGGCGATTGATGACAACCCAGCGATCACTTCGTCGTGGCTGGTGGCGTAGCCGATCCGTCGGGCTTCGTGCGCTTCGGGGCGGTAGGGGATACCTGCTCCTACTTGGCGCCAACGGTCCTCGGTCATGGTCGACTGGATGGCGATACCGGGTGCGCCAATACCGATGGGGTGGCGGCTTCCCGGATGTTGGGCGAGTGCGGCGCCTGAATGCCGGGGTTCCACGGTGACCAGGGTGACGCATTCCTGGTGGTCCCAAACAGTCAGGAAGGCGGTCATGTGCAGGGTATTCGCCAGCTGGGTGAGCTCTGGCAGGGCAGCTGTTTGCAGGTTGCGCGAGACGCCACGTGCCAGCACGGCCAGTCCGGGGCCCGGCTGGACGCGGCCTGAATCGTCCCTGATCAACAGCGAATGGTCCTCCAACGTACGGAGGATGCGGTAGGCAACAGAGCGGTGCACCCCTAGGGCTTCTGCGAGTTCGGCGATGCTGAGCGGGCGTTCGGCTTCGGCAAGGATTTCCAGTGCGCGGATTCCCCGCGAGAGGGTTTGCGACGGCGGGGCCTGGGTTGCTGCTTCCTGCGGACTTTTGACGTCGCTGCGGGGACTCATGCGAACCATCCTATGTTGGCGGGTGACGGCATGCGGCGGTCAACTCTTGTGTTGCACACCACATCGGGCTATCGTTCCATATACGAATAGACTATTCAACTATAGAACAATGCTGCTCATGAGCCCCACATTCTCGTCATGCCGAGATAAATGCTGTGCGCTGGGTCACGGTATGTAGTAGTCTTTCCTAACTGACCGTTCTGTCGGTTAATGCAAGTCACGCGCCGACCAGTCACTCTCACCCCTGGAGTTCCAATGACCGCACCTTCCACTGTCGACTCCGCGTCGGGCCCAAGCAGTAAGCGCGAAGAGCGCCGGGTCCTGGCCGGGACTTTGGTCGGCACCACCATCGAGTGGTACGACTTCTTTATCTTTGCCCAGCTCACGGCAACGCTGTTGTCGCCGCTGTTCCTGACTCCGCTGGAAAAATCGAACCCTGGCGTGGCGCAAATTCTGTCCTTCGCCACCATCGGCATCAGCTTTCTCTTCCGGCCATTGGGGGCCTTCGTTGCCGGACACCTCGGCGACAGGCTGGGACGCAAGGCAGTCCTGGTCATGACGCTTGTCATGATGGGCGCGGCGACGGCCCTGATCGGCCTGCTGCCTACCTACGGGACAATCGGCCTTTGGGCCCCGATTCTGCTGATCACCCTGCGGGTGGTCCAGGGCTTCTCTGCCGGTGGCGAGTGGGGCGGCGCCGCCCTGATGGCTGTGGAGCACGCTCCGATCACCAAGCGCGGACTCTTCGGTGCTTACCCGCAGATCGGTGTGCCCATTGGCATGATCCTGGCAACCGGCCTCCTGTTCTTCCTGCAGTCGGGCATGTCAAAGGAAGACTTTGCCGCCTGGGGTTGGCGCGTACCGTTCCTGCTCTCCGTGGTTCTGATCGTGGTGGGCTACCTCATTCGTCGCGCGGTCGGGGAAAGCCCCGTCTTTAAGGAAATCGCGCAGCGCAAGGCGGAAAGCAAGGCGCCTCTGAGCGAGCTGTTCCGGAATAACAAGAAGGAGGTCATCCTCGCGGCACTGATCTTCATCGCCAACAACGCCGCAGGCTACCTGTTGATCGCCTTCTTTATCTCCTACGCCACCAAAGCACTGAAGATGCCAGCGCCGCAGGTCCTCCTCGCCACCACGGTTGCCTCGTTCGGGTGGCTCATCTTCACCATGGTGGGAGGCTGGCTTTCGGACAAGATTGGCCGCGTAAGGACGTTCCTGCTCGGTTACGGCCTGGTGTTCGCGTGGATGATCCCCATGTTTGCCTTAATCGATTCCAAGGACATCCTGCTGTACGGAACAGCTTTGTTCGTCCTCACCATTGGGCTTGGCTTGTCCTATGGGCCCATGTCAGCCATGTATGCCGAGATGTTCCCTGCACACGTCCGCTACTCGGGAATCTCCATCGGCTACGCCCTGGGCGCCATTCTCGGCGGTGCCTTCGCTCCTTTGATCGCCCAGGCTTTGTTGGATGCCACCAAGTGGTCCGGATCAGTGGGCCTGTACATCATGGGCCTGTGCATCATCTCAGCGGTGGGCGTGATTCTTGCAAAGGAAACCAAGGGCCGTCCCCTCGGCTTCAGCGTTCATCACTAGGCCAACAACAGATCCAGTCAGCAACGAATTAGGTCTCCAGGTGGGCGCGGTTGTGAAACCGGGCCCACCTGGAGCGTAAGCAGCTATTTCGCCCTTGGGGCGCCTGCGCCTTCCAGTTGCTCCACGACGTCGTCGTCCGTCAACTGTTCAAAACGGTCATAAAACGCGCCAACAGCATGGAATTTGCCGGGCGTGTGCAGTGCCATCATGAAGTCGCAGACCCTTGCCAAGGACGTTGCGGCTTCCAGCGAAGCCACGGGAACGGCGGCGATCACCGTGCGAGCACCTGATGCCCGCACGGCCTCCACGGCAGCACGCATGGTGGCGCCGGTGGCCAGGCCATCGTCCACCAGAATGACGGTCTTACCTCGAAGGTCGTTCTCGATTCCCGGGTATTGCCTGGCGCGCCTAAGTAGTTCGGCGCGTTCATGTGCCTCTACTGCATCCAATGCGGCTTGACTGATGCCATGGGCCAGGACGTGTTCCTTGAGCGGCTTGTTGACGATGCGGACGACGTCGCCCTGGCACCACGCAAGTGCGCCGTAGGCAGTCTCCTCGCGGCCAGGTATCCCCAGTTTGCGGACCAAAATGGTACCGAAGGGCAGGTACAACGCGGAGGCGGCCGCAACGGCCAGGGGGACACCTCCGCGGGCCAGGCCAAGGACGATCGTGTCTGGCCGTTCCCTGAACTGGGGGAGTCCTTCGGCCAGGTGCCGGCCGGCTTCCGCCCGGTCCTTGAAACGCATGCCCATTTGCCCCACTTCCACGTAATTTGGCTGCTTCCAGCCTACCGTTCAATGCTTGCCGGGTGAGGCATCCGCTGGAAGCATGGGCTTGTGAACAAGCCCATTGGATATTGGATCAAGAGGCTCGACGCCGCGCTGGAACTCCAACTCGATGCCACGCTGGCCCGGGTCAAGCTGAGCCGGCGGCAGTGGCAGACCCTGGCCACTTTGGCAGAGGGAACGGTCCGTCCGGATGAGCTGGATGAGATCCTGCGCCCATTCTGGGGCAATGACACGCGTCTGCGGGAGCGGGAGCTTGCCTCGTTGGTGGGCAGGGGCATGATCACCATGATTGATGACCGCCTGGCACTCAGCGAACTCGGCCGGGAAAAATACCACGAGGCCCTCCGCTATGTGGAAGCCGCCCGCCAGGACCTATCCATGGGCATAGGGATCGATGAATATGCCATGGCGTTGAGCGTCCTGGAACGAATGAGCCTTAACGCGGAACGGTTGATCCGCTAGCGCCAGCCGGAGCCATCGCTACACGCCAAGGAATTCGATGGCAGCCTCCTTAAAAGCCCTGCTAGTGATCACGTTCGTGTGGGTGCGTCCCGGGACTACAAGAGTCTCCACCAAGGCCCCCCGCTTGCCGGCGAGGTGCGCGAGTTCGGGCATGGTGGCTGCCCGATCGTCCTTTTCGCCGGCAACCAAAAGGATGGGCACGTGCGGTGCAGCTTCATCGGGGTCGAACGGCTCACCCTTGATTGCCTCGATGAGCGAAAGCAACGCGAACAGGTCATTGCTGGGCAATAGTTGTGCCATCTTCAGCAGCCCGGCGGTGGACTCGTCCCCAATGGGTGTGCCATCAGCCAAGTACCGCTGTGCGGCAACGAGGTCGAAAGCTGCCAACGGATCCGCTGAGCTGGGTCCGCCCAGGACGATCCGGTGAACCAGGTCCGGCTGGGTTGCGCCGAACTCCCAGGCCAGCCGGGATCCCAAGGAGTAGCCCACAATGTCCAGTCCTGTGGAAGGATCGCCGTCGCGCAACGGCCGCGCTCCAGCGTCCGTGGAGATCTGGAGGAGGTCCGCACGGATCCGGCTGGGCGTGTACGAGTCCAGGTCTTCGGGGGAGTGGCTCCTGCCGTGGCCTGGCAAGTCCACGGTAATGACCCGGCGTCCGGCGTCCTGGAGGGCCGTGATCCAGCCGCTGTCGGCCCAATTTAGCTTGCTGGATGAGGAAAAACCGTGGATCAGCAGAACCGGGCGGAGGCCTGCGTCGGTGGCTGGCTCATGGACTTCCACAAACAAACCAGGGTCTGTTCCCTCCACGGTGTGCCTTTGCTGTTCCACGGTGTGCCTGCCGGTCATCATGTCAGTCCTCATCGAGTACGGCGCTCAGGCGAACCCGGCGCTTGGGTGCTTCGTCCTTTGGAACAGTGCCCACGATTCCGGCGGTGTCGTCCGGTACCTCGAACACGATCAACGGTTCGCCGACGTTGATGGTCTGGCCCGGCGCCCCGTGAATACGCACCACTTTACCCGCCTGGGGGCTGGGCAATTCGAGCGCTGACTTGCTGGTTTCCAGCTCCACAATGGGCTGGTTGCGTTCCACCTGCTGGCCCGGGGATACGAGCCAATCCAGGACGGTCGCTTCGATGAGGCCTTCGCCCAGATCGGGGAGCGGGAAGGAAAGTTCAGCCACGGCGGTACTCCAGTACGCGTTGGATCCCAAAGAGGATGCGGTCGATGTTGGGAATGTATTCGTCCTCCAGGTCACCGGAGGGATAAGGCACGTCGAATCCGGTCACCCGTTCCACCGGCGCCTTGAGCGTTGAGAAACAGCTCTGCGTGATGAGTTGGGCGACTTCGGCGCCAAGGCCTGAGGTCAAGGGGGCTTCGTGGACGACGACGGCGCGCCGCGTCTTCCCGACGGACCTCGCCAGGGCTTCGGCGTCGATTGGTTTCAGCCAGCGCAGGTCCAGGACTTCGACGTCGATGCCGTCTTCTGCTGCCAGTTCGGCAACCTGGAGGCACCGTGCCACCATGGCGCCCCAAGCGACGAGGGTCAGGTGACGACCTTCCCGCGCAACGCGTGCGCCGGTGAGGCTGCCGCCGTCGTCCATGCCGGCGTCGAGCATTGCCTGACCGGGAGTCGCAGTGCTGACGACTACCGGACCTTTCTGCCAGTAGCGGGACTTGGGCTCCATGAAGATGACGGGATCCGGCCTCGTGGCTGCGTACTTGAGGAGGTGATAAGCGTCGTGTGGGGTGGAGGGCGAAACCACTTTGAGGCCGGGAACGTGCGCAAACAGAGCTTCAAGGCTTTCACCGTGGTGTTCCGGAGCGCGGATTCCGCCGAAGCTTGGAACCCTGAGTGTGATGGGCATCGGGAGCGTGCCGCGGCTGCGGTAGTTCATCCGGGCGATTTGGCACACGATCTGGTTGATGGCCGGGTAGGCGAAGCCGTCGAACTGTACTTCGGGAATGGGGTGGAAGCCCGCCATGGCCAGTCCTACCGACATGCCCAGGATGGCGGACTCAGCTAGTGGGGTGTCGAAGACCCGTTCTTCGCCATGCTTGGCCTGAAGGCCGTCGGTAATCCGGAAAACGCCGCCCAAGCGGCCGCAGTCCTCGCCAAAGATGACCGTTTTGGGATGGTCGGCCAGGATCTCGTCAAGCGCGCGGTTCAGTGCCTGCTGCATGGAAAGGTGCAGAACGGGTTCAGTCTCCATCGTGACCGGCCCGGGAGCGAACGATAGTGCTGTGGCTGCCTCAGACATGTTCGGACTCCTTGCGCCACGCAGTGGCCTGGGATTGAAGGGTGGGCGTTGGTTCCTGGAAAACGAGGCTGAACATCTCTGCACCGGGACGGGGCCCAAGTGCTTCGATACCCGTGCGAACGGCTTCCTCTTCGTCCTGGGCCTGCTGCTGTGCGCGGGCGAAGAATGCGGTATCCGCAACGCCCTCGGAGAGCAGGCGCTGCTTGAAGCGTTCAAGGGGATCCTCACCCGCGCTCAGGCGTTCCTCTTCCAGGGTGCGGTATCGTCCTGGGTCGTCCGCCGTGGAGTGGGGTCCGCGGCGGTAGGTCATGGCTTCGATCACGACAGGCCCGTTACCGGCACGGCAATGCGCGAAAGCCGAGCGCGTTGCCTCATGGACAGCGACGACGTCGTTCCCGTCCACCTGCAGGGAAGGAATTCCGTATCCGGCGGCGCGTGCAGCGACTGAGCCGCCGGCAACCTGGCGCTCCGTAGGGACGGAGATTGCCCAGCCGTTGTTCTGGATGAAGAAGACCACTGGCGCCTTCATCACAGCGGCAAAGTTCATGGCCTCGTGGACATCGCCCTGGGAGGATGCGCCATCGCCGAAGTACGTCATGGCAACGCCGCGTTCGCCGTCGGGCTTTCCGGAGAGGGTCTGGCCGTGGGCCCAGCCAACAGCATGCAATACCGATCCCGCTACTACGGCCTGGATGGGAGCGAAGCGGGATTCCAGCGGGTTGTACATCCCGCCGTGCCACGTGGCTTTGTGTGTGGACATGTAGCCCACCATGTCCAGCCCCATTGCCCGGGCTACGCCCATCTCGCGATAGGTGGGGAACACGAAGTCGCGGGTCCGGTCAACGGCATATCCGCTGCCTACCTGCGCGGCTTCCTGGCCCAGCTGGGGCGCGTAGCCGGGAATGATGCCCTGACGTTGCCAGGCGACGGCTGCGGAGTCCAGGTGGCGGACGGAAGCCATCAGGGAATAGAGCTCACGCAGCTGTTCGTGCGTAAGCGGCGCCGCATCCTCATCGACGGCGGCGAGCACGGGTTTCGTTGTCATGGCTGTGACACTAGTCACCAACAATCGGGGTGCGCAATCAGCTCAGTTTCAACGAAACACTTTGTACAATTTGGATACGCAAAGAGGCCCTGTGCAAAACAAATTGCACAGGGCCTCTTGGTTTCAATGAGCAGGCGGCTACTTGGTCTGTAGTGGCTGCTTGCCGGCCTTCGCCTTGGCGTTGAGGAAGCATCCAGCGGCGATAACCAGGATCAGGATGAACGTACCGATCAGCTGGCCGGCGCTCTCAGGGTTGGCAAAGCCCACCAAGAGGATGATGGCCAACAGGACGATCCCGACGACCGTAAGGACCGGGAAACCCTTCATCCGCAGCGGCAGCTCGGTGCCTTCGCGGTCGGCCCTGCGGCGCAGGATGAACTGCGAGACCAAAGCAGTGCCCCACACCACCAGGCAGGTGGACCCCACAAGGTTCAGGAGCGCCGGCAGTACGTGCTCGGGGAAGAGCAGTTCCAGGACGGTTGCGATGAAGCCGAACGCAACCGAAATTCCGACGGCGGCCACAGGCACCTTGGAGCCGTTCAGCTTGGACAGGAAGCCCGGGGCCTCGCCGCGCTCCGACAGGGAGAAGATCATTCTTGAGGCGCCGTACAGGTTGGCGTTCAAGGCCGAAAGCAGGGCAACGACGGCCACCAGCGTAATGGCGGCACCGGCCCCAGGAATTCCTGCGAGGTCCAGTACGCCCGCGAACGGGGACTTCAGTCCTTCGGAGCCAACGGGAAGAGCCGCCGCAATGACGAATACCGAGCCGATGTAGAAGACCAGGATTCGCCAGACAACAGTGCGGATGGCCTTGCCGACGCTGTGCGCGGGGTTCTCGGTTTCAGCGGCGGCGACGCTGACGATTTCCGTTCCACCGAAGGCGAAGATCACCACGAACAGAGCAGCTGCGATGCCGCCGATTCCGTTGGGGGCGAAGTCCCCGAAGGTGGACAGGCCGGGTGAGGCAACGTTGGGCAGCCAGCCGAACAGTAGGGCGGCGCCGATGAGGAGGAAGATGACGATTGCCGCAACCTTAAGGATGGCGAACCAGAATTCGAACTCGCCAAAATTCCGGACGCCCACGAGGTTGATGCCGGTGAACGCCACCATGAACACCAGGGCGAGCACCCACACTGGAACCACCGGCCACACGGTGAAGAGCAGGCCTGCCGCGCCAAGGGCTTCGGCCGCGATGACCACCACCAGCTGTAGCCACCAGAGCCAGCCAATGGTGCCGCCAGCGGTCTTGCCCATGGCTTTTTCGGCGTAGACGGAGAATGCTCCGCTGTTGGGGTTTGCGGCAGCCATCTCGCCCAGGGCCCACATGACCAGGATGATCAGGGTTCCCGCCACGAGGTAGGAGATCAGGACCGCCGGGCCGGCAGCCTGGATGCCTGCGCCGGAGCCGAGGAAGAGGCCTGCTCCGATGGCGCTTCCGAGCCCCATCATGGTGAGTTGGCGTGGCTTAAGTGAATGGCCAAGGCCGGAAGTTGGCGCAGGAGCCGCGATGGACTTCGTTGTCATACGTGTCTACCTTCTATGGATTTCATACTCGGTGTAGCGAGCCGGCCTCTTGGGCTGAGCAAGCTGGGCGTCGACGACGCAGCAAGAGCCGTGGAATAATTCTCGCAGTTTGTAAGATACATCACTTTTTGCTGTGGCGATGTGATGGGTAAGAATCCCCGGGGACAGGAACTTTGATGTTGGTCGATGCACTTGATGCAAAAATTGTACGTTTCTTCACGGATTCGCCGAGGTCCTCTGTGTTGGAAGCATCCCGGGTGCTGAGGGTTGCCAGGGCTACGGTGCAGTCCCGGATTGACCGAATGATCGAGAACGGAGTGATCGGGTCCTGGGTTCCCCAGCCTGATCCGGCCAACTTCGGCTTCCCCGTGGTGGCGTTCTGTTCGGTCACCATTACCCAGGAGATCGGTCACGACGCCATTATCCAGAGCCTTAGCGCCATCCCGGAGATCATTGAAGTGCACACCGTGACGGGAAATTCCGATTTGATGGTTCGCATTGCAGCACGCTCAAATCCTGATATGCAGCGGGTGCTGGACGCGATGATCGCCACCAAATCCGTGGTCCGTTGTTCGTCCGTCATAGTGCTCAACAGCCACATCCAGGGCCGGACTCTGCCACTGATGGAAGCCGCCGCCAAGTCAGTGTGACGCAGGGCATTTTGCCAAGGGGCTGCAGAGTCGTACCATTAGTTCTAGTCAAGATGACTTTAACTAAGATTCCAGGGTGGAGAGAAGATCTCCAGACGGCGATGAAGCGAGGTGAACGCCGTGAATCCGATATCGGCGAACGTTGCTGAACGCCGCCTGGCGCCGCCGTCGTTGGCAATCTCAACGGTGATTTTCGCCCTCCGCCCCAGCGAAACATCCGGCCGTCCCACCCTATGGCTGCCACTGGTCCGCAGAATCCGTGAACCATATAAAGACATGTGGGCGCTGCCAGGCGGACCCTTGGCGCACGATGAATCTCTCCAGGATGCAGCATCGCGCAACCTTCGCGACACCACGGGCCTGGTGCCGCAATACCTTGAACAGCTCTACGCCTTCGGCGGCCTGCATCGCTCGCCCAGCCAGCGAGTGGTATCCATCGTTTACTGGGCACTCGTCCAGCCAACCGAAGCGGCCCTCGCAGACGAATCGGAAAATGTGCGGTGGTTCCGGGCTGACAGGCTCGGCGAACTCGCCTTCGACCACAATGCGATTGTGGATTACGCGCTCTGGCGCCTCCGCAACAAGATGGCCTACGGGTCCATCGCCTACCACCTGCTGGGAGAGTTCTTCACTCTCGCGCAGGTCCGTGAAGTCTACGAAGCCGTGCTGGACCGCCAGCTGGATCCGGCAAACTTCCGCCGTCATATCAAAGCCACACCGGACATTGAAGAAACCGGTGAATACCTGCAGGGCGGAAAACACCGTCCGCCACGCCTCTACCGCTTCACCGGCACGCCCGGTCTCGGGCCAGATAACAGGAGTACACCATGAGCAGCGTCAATACTGCCGTCCAGCTGATCACCCGAGAGGAAGCCGAGAAGGGCCTTTCCCGGGCAGGATCCACCTGCAGCCCGGCCCTGGCCAAAGGGCCCTGGGAGTATGACCTTGCCGAGGCTCTTGCCGGTGCCCCCGCTTACGGACCGGGAGCCTCCAGCAGCGACGTCGCTCCCAAGGAGACGCCGCGGCAGGGACAGCTCCCGGAGGAGTACAAGCGGGCGACGGACGCTGAACTTGATGCCCGTATCCGGGCTGCCAAAAAGACGCTCGGGGACCGTGCCGTGATCCTGGGCCACTTCTACCAGCGTGACGAAGTCATCCAGTATGCCGACTTCGTGGGTGACTCTTTCCAGCTCGCCAATGCTGCGCTGACCAAGCCCGACGCCGAAGCCATCATCTTCTGCGGCGTCCACTTCATGGCAGAGACTGCGGATATCCTTTCCACGCCCGAACAGGCAGTCATCCTGCCCAACCTGGCGGCAGGCTGCTCCATGGCAGACATGGCTGATGAGGACTCCGTAGAGGAATGCTGGGAACAGCTCGAAGAAATCTTCGGCACGGACACCGACGCCCAGGGCCGCGTTCCGGTCATCCCCGTCACCTACATGAACTCCTCTGCTGCACTGAAGGCCTTCTGTGGCCGCAACGGCGGAATTGTCTGCACTTCCTCCAACGCCAAGGTGGTCCTGGAATGGGCCTTCGAGCGTGGGCAGCGCGTCCTGTTCTTCCCCGACCAGCACCTGGGCCGCAACACCGCAAAGGCCCTGGGCGTCCCCTTGGAGCAGATGCCGATGTGGAACCCCCGCAAGGAACTGGGCGGCAATGACGAACAAACATTGTTGGACTCCCGCGTCATCCTCTGGCACGGCTTCTGCTCGGTGCACAAGCGCTTCAACGTGGGCCAGATCGAAAAAGCCCGCCTCGACTTCCCCGGCGTCAACGTGATCGTGCACCCCGAATGCCCCATGGAAGTTGTGGATGCTGCCGATTCCGCAGGGTCCACCGACTTCATCAAGAAGGCGATCGCTGCAGCTACCGAACCCACCACCTTCGCCATCGGTACAGAGATCAACATGGTGAACCGGCTCGCCGCGGAAAACCCACAGCACACGATCTTCTGCCTGGATCCCGTTATCTGCCCCTGCTCCACCATGTACCGCATCCACCCTGGTTACCTCGCCTGGGTGCTTGAGGAACTCGTCGAAGGACGCATCGTCAACCGCATCACCGTGGATGACACCGTGCAGGACAACGCCAAAATTGCGCTGGAGCGCATGCTGGCGGCCAAGCCTGCCTAACCGCTACCAACACCGGTCTTCCGGACGATCCGAATCGAGCCTCACATGACCTCAGGAAGCCTCGCTGGAGGGCACCAGCCCAAGCGGCTGATCGTCGTCGGAAGCGGCATTGCGGGGCTCTACTCAGCCCTGCTTGCCGCCGAAGCCGGAGCCGAAGTGGTGCTGCTCACTAAAGGCGCGCTCGCGGACAGCAATACGTACTTGGCCCAGGGTGGCATCTCGGCTGTCCTGGATGAGCCGGCCCCCGGGGATACCGTTGCTGCCCACATCGCCGATACCCTCAATGCCGGCGCGGGCCATTGCGATGAGGAAGCCGTGCGGGTCCTGTGTACCGAGGCCCGGATGGACATTGCCGGGCTTGGACGCTTCGGCGTCCGTTTCGACCTCGACGACGACGGCGATCCCTCCCTTGGACTCGAAGCCGCCCACTCTGCCCCGCGTATCCTCCACGCCGGGGGGGACGCCACAGGTGCCCGCGTTGCAGCTGCCCTGATCAAGACGGTGTTGGACTTCCAGACGGCTGGAAGAATCCAGGTGATCGGGCATGCGCAGGTAACCTCACTGATCCAGGATGGCGAGCTGTACCAGGACGTGCCGGGACGCGGCCGCGTGATGGGGGTGAACTTCCTCCATGAAGGCAGGGAAATGGCCCGCTACGCCGATGCCGTGCTTTTGGCCACCGGGGGCGCCGGTCAACTGTTCGCACAAACAACCAACCCGTCCGTAGCCACAGCCGACGGGCTCGCGTTGGCCTGGAGGGTCGGAGCCGAGGTGTCCGACCTCGAATTCTTCCAGTTCCATCCCACGTGCATGGTCCGTGCTGGGGATGCCCTTGAGGCAGAAGAAAACACTGACCCTCTGCTCATCTCCGAAGCTGTCCGCGGCGAGGGTGCCATCCTCGTGGACGCCACCGGACGCCGGTTCATGGCCGATTACCACCCGGACGGCGAGCTTGCCCCAAGGGACGTCGTCTCCCGGAGCATAGCCCTGCACCTTGCGGCGCTCGGTGACCCCAACGGTCACGTGTTCCTCGATGCAACCGTGATCGAGGAACAGCGGGGGGAAGGCTTCCTTGAGAAGCGCTTCCCCACCATCAGCGAACGCACACGCCAAGCCGGCTTGGACTGGAGCCGTGAGCCCGTCCCCGTCGCTCCAGCGGCGCATTACTGGATGGGTGGGGTGGTGACGGACCTTTACGGCCGCACATCTGTTCCTGGGCTGCTGGCCGCTGGTGAGGTTGCCTGCACCGGAGTCCAAGGCGCTAATCGGCTGGCCAGCAATTCGCTGCTTGAAGGGCTCGTTTTCGGGCGGCGGGCTGTGAGTGCGTTCCTGAGGGACCGCGACGCAACAACGGCGCTGTCGGGGTCTCCGGCGCCGCTCAGAATGGAAGGCGCCTCCGCCGGTTTCGATTTCGTGCCGTCGGCGGGGTTCTCCCGGAACGCGCTGCGCCGGTTGATGACTGCCAAGGCAGGCGTGCTCCGCAACGGGGTCCTGCTGGCGGAGGCCGAAGCCGGGCTGGATTCCTGGGCCGAGGCCGTCCTGCCCCTGAGCGCGCCGGTCTCCTTGGACCCCAGGGTGCATGAGGACGCTAATTTGTTGCTCGCGGCGCAGTTGCTGGTGCGTGCTGCGCGGGAGCGGCGGGAGTCGCTTGGGGCCCACTACCGCAGCGATGGCGTGGCGGAACCAGCCGCCGTCGACGATTTTGACAAGCGTTACACCATGAGCCGGAAAGCGAGCCTCGTCAATGACTGACCTGACCTCCACCACCAACCTGACCCTTCCCACGGCACCCGTCCGGGACATCCTGGAAAGGGCCTTCGCGGAGGATGCGCCCAGCGGTGACATCACCTCACAGCTGCTCATCCCCGCCGGGGCACGTGCCACTGCGGTACTGAACGCCCGAGTCCCGGGCGTGTTCAGCGGTGGAACGGTGTTCCGCGACGCCATGAAGCTCGTCGACCCGGATACGGACGTCCAGTTGCTGCTGGCCGACGGTGAAGCGTTCGACGCCGGTACCCACCTCGCCCGCGTCACCGGCAGTGCACGCTCGGTACTGTTGGCGGAACGGGTCGGACTCAACCTGGTGCAGCGGATGAGCGCCATTGCCACAAAGACCGCAGAATTCGTCAGGCTTGTTGAGGGAACGCGCGCCCGGATCACGGACACACGCAAAACGACACCTGGCTTGCGTGTCCTGGAACGCTATGCCGTGCGCTGCGGTGGGGGAGCGAACCACCGCTACAGCCTGTCGGATGCCGTCCTGGCAAAGGACAACCACTTGGCTGTCATGACCGGCGGCGACCCCGCAAGACTGACTGAACTGCTCGTGGCCGCCAAGGCCCAGCTGGGACACACCACTCACTTTGAAGTTGAGGTTGACCGGGCAGATCAGATTGAACCCGTTCTGGCCGCTGGAGTGGACACCATCATGCTGGACAACTTTTCCATCGATGAACTCAGGGCAGGCGTCAAGCAGGTAGATGGACGGGCAAATGTGGAGGCCAGCGGAAACGTCAACCTCAACACAGTGGCAGAGATCGCGGCAACGGGCGTAGACGTCATCTCCATCGGCGGGCTGACGCACAGTGTTTCGGCACTGGACCTCGGGCTGGATATCGAACTGCGAGCTGATGCAGAGCTGGAAGCAGTCTGAGTTCCATGATCTTCCTGGACGCTGCAGCCACCACACCTGTCCGGCGCGAGGTGCTCGAAGCCATGTGGCCGTACCTCAGCGGCGAGTTTGGCAACCCATCCAGCCACCACAGCCTGGGTGAAGCGGCGGCCACGGCGCTCGCAGAGGCGAGATCCGCCGTCGCGAAGGTGCTCAATTGCCGCGCTGGCGAGGTGACCTTTACCTCGGGCGGCACGGAGGCTGACAACCTGGCCGTCAAGGGAATCGCACTGGCCCGGCATGCGGTTGATCCCTCGCTGAATCGGGTAGTGATAAGCGCCATCGAGCATCCTGCGGTGGAAGAATCCGCCCGCTACCTCGAACGCGTGCATGGCTTCACGGTGGACGTGGTGCCGGTGGACCGGGATGGACTGGTCACGGTGGACGCGCTACGCGCCGTCCTTCGGCCGGAAACGGCCATGGTGAGCATCATGTATGCGAACAACGAGATTGGTACGGTCCAGCCCGTCGCGGACCTTGCTGCCGTAGCCCACGGGTTTGGCATCCCCTTCCACACTGACGCCGTCCAGGCGGCTGGCTGGCTGAGCTTGGACGTCAAGGCCCTGGGCGTAGATGCCCTGAGCATTTCCGGCCACAAGCTGGGCGCGCCCAAGGGGTCCGGTGTCCTGTTTACAAAGGGCCGGACGCGCGTGGAGCCGTTGGTTCATGGTGGAGGCCAGGAACGGGGAAAGAGGTCCGGAACAGAGAACGTGGCCGGGGCCGTGGCGTTGTCCACCGCCCTGACTTTGAGCCTTGGCGAGCAGCCGGAGCTGGCCTCGCGGGTTTCCGGGCTGCGGGAGCGGTTCGTCTCGCACATCCTTCAAACCGTCCCGGGTGCCATTCTGACAGGGCATCGAAGCCAGCGGCTGCCATCGATCGCATCGTTCTGCTTCCCTGGAACCAGCGGCGAATCAGTCCTGCTTGAGCTGGAACGCCTGGGCGTGGTCTGCTCCAGCGGCTCGGCATGTGCTGCCGGATCTGACGCGCCGTCACCGGTGCTGCTGGCTTTGGGCATTGTCCCGGAGATAGCGCAAACAGCCGTGCGGTTCAGCTTCGCCTCAACTGTTACCGAAGCCGAACTCGAGCAAGCTGCCGGAGCCGTGGAAGCCGCCGTCGGGCGTGTCCGGAACCTGGCGTCTCCCCAACACAACTAGTCACACGTGGCGGGCGCGGCGGAAAATCCAGTGCCTCAAGAGGGTGAACCGGACGCCCGTGGCGACGAAGCCGGAGAGCGTCGTGGTCCAGAGTTCTTCACTGACAGTAGCCTCGGGGTGGATGAGATGCAGGATGCCCAGGCTCCCGCCAGTGATGACCAAGGCAATGCCTATGACGATCAGCCCATGCATGTGGTCCTGGCCGCGTTTCCTGCTACCTCTGATCTTGAAGGTCAACCTGCGGTTCAGCGCTGTATTCATGAAGGACGTGACGATCAACGCCACGGCGTTGGCAAGCTGCGGGTCAATCCAGGGACGCAGCAGCGCATAGAGGGCAAGCGAACTCGCAGTGCAGAGAATACCGACGCCGGTGAAGCGAAGCAGTTGCCGCACCACAGGGTACTTGAGAAGGCCGCGATGCCTCTTCCTGGCAGGCTTCTGTAAGGGAGGCGGCCGCAGTTCGGCGGCGTCTGCGGCTGTCTCCATGAGGTTAAGCCTGACACACTATGCGGGCACGTCCTCCCAGGAAGCCGTAGTGACGGGGTTGGAGAGCTCCCCGATTCCTTCCACGCGGCACACAACGGTGTCACCTGGCTGAATGCGCGCGCATTCGGCGGGGAAGCCAGTCAGGACCAGGTCGCCGGGGTGGAGGGTCATGAACGAGGTCAGGTAGACCATGATCTCGTCCACTTTCCAGCCGAGGTCCGCCGTGCTGGCGGGTGTGAGGCCAGTGCCGTTGTGGACGATCCCGATGGAAAGATCTGCGGCGTCCAGGTCGGTGACGATCCACGGACCTGCAGGTGTGAAAGTGTCCTGGCTCTTCGCGCTGATCCAGAGTTCGTCGGTCTTTTGGAGGTCGCGTGCAGAGACATCGTTCCCGATGGTGTAGCCGAGGATTGCCGAACCCGCCGTTTCCAGCGTCAGGCCCCTCGCTGTACGTCCGACGACGACCGTCAGTTCGGCTTCCGGGTCAACATGACCAACGTTCGAACTCAGCTGGATCGCTTCGCCGGAGCCGATCACGCTGGATGCGGCCTTGTGAAATGCCTGTGGTGGAAGGTCCCTGCCAGCTTGCCCGGTGTTGTGGGCCATACCAAGGACGTTGGCCGGCACTGAAGGTGCGAGGAAAGTGAAAGAACCCTCGCTCACCCCAGCCCCTTTTTCCCAACCGTGCCGCGAGGGGCTACTCGCGTTTGCCCTTGATGCCCCGAAGGGCGAATCGATAACAATCCACTGCTGCCCGGCCGCGGAGTCGAAGTCCAGGGCGTCGTTGGCAACGAAGAATTGCTCGTTGGGATCCTGTGTATCCAAGGGCCGGACGCGGGCGATACGACGGGGAAGGGGAAAAGTCATGATGACATCCTACGTCCTGCAACAGGTTGTGGGGCCCGCTTTACGCCCTAAGACCCCACGTAAGTGCGCAGACGTGGCCCCGCATGGCGTCAGGCAAGCTGCGCCGATCCGAAAGCGACGCTGAAACGGTCACACCAGAGCACTACCGTTGACAGGCCGGAGAGGTCCACTCCAGAGGGGATGACATAGTTCTGGTTGCCGTGCGTGGCCTTGATCGGGCCGAGGTCCACATACCGACCCGAGCGGTACTTGTACCAATCGCCACCTGCTTCAAGGCTGCTGAGCCAGACCTTGACGTCCGGGCCATCGCTGCTGGCCAGGTTTTCCAACCTCAGCACACGGGAGCCATCGGGCAGTTTCAAGAGCTGTGCAGTACCAGAAGTCTGATGCTCCTGGGATTGGAAATTGCCGAAGCCCAGCACCACAGGATCGGTCTTGGCTGCCGGGGTTGAGGCAGACGTGGTGGGGGCTGGCGAGACGCTGGCCTGTGCATCAGAAGTTGGCGCATCAGAAGTCTGTGCATCGGAAGTCGGTGCAGTGGAAGGGAACGCCGATGTTGAGGCGGGAGGAGCGAACGGCAGGGCCTCGTTCACGCTACTGCTCGTGAACAGCCGCCAGGGCTGGAACAGCGCGGCCCCTGCGATGACCAGGACCACGACCGCCACGCCCACTGTGGTGGCAAGGATCTTGTGGGCACGGATCATCCGCCCGATTCTGTTCATGCTCCAAGGCTAGGCTTTTACGGTCTGTCGCGGGGGTTCCGGAACTTACGGTTCCGTGACGCTGTGCCGCCGTTGGACACGGCAGGGCGCCTGGCTTCAGGTGGCGTTAGCCTTCTCCCAAATACAGCTCACCCACTGGTACCTCGGCTGCGAGCCGGTTGGGCGGTCCGGCAAGGGGGCACGCCCAGGCTTCGTTGTACGCGCAGGACGGGTTGTACGCGAAGTTTAAGTCCACGATGAACTCCTCCTGTTCATCGATGCGGCGAACGCCGTGGTAAGCGCCCTTCACTGTGTCCAAAAGGTATCTTCCGGCGCCGTAGCTTCCACCCTCTTTGCCGGCGGTAGCGTCGCGTAAAGGCACAAAGATGCCGCCGCCGTAGCTTCGCAGCCGCCAAACGGCCAGGGATCCGAGTCCCGGCAACTCAAAGGTTCCAATCCGCACGAACGGAACTACGCCGTCGGTCCCTGTTTCAACATTCATTTCCTGTCCAGTGCCCTCCGGTGACAACGGAACGTACATCCGGAAGGCGGGATCGTAGTCGGCCGTGCGCAACCCGGAGAAGGATGCTTTCATCTCTGCTGTCAGGGCGGACGCGGGATGGGTAGCAAACATCCGGTCGCGCTCCTGGCGCCAATAGTTGTGTGCATCGAACGGATCCGTGGCCGCCAGCTGCCGTACTTGGTCATAGAGGGCGAAGGTCCGAAGCCGCCAATCCGCAACGTCAACGGCGGACATGGTGGGCATGTTGTCCTCGAATGCGTCATGCTGATCGGGAGCCATGTCTTCAGCCTAGTACGCCGTCAAATCCCGTGTCGGACCTTACCCGCCGATAAGCTGTGCGCATGAACGGCACTGTCCACCCGAACGGCACTGTCCACCCGAACAGCAGGACGGCGAAGCTTCGGCTAGGCGCATTGGTACTGGGTGCGGTCCTGCTTGCGACTACAGCGGCCTGTTCCACTGAAAACAAGGGGCCACAGGTTTCCCAGACCTCCGACTCCCATCCCAACAGTTCAGAGTCGGGCCTCTCGTCCCCGGACGCCGGGTCGAAGAGTACGACGCCGTCAGGAGACGCCGTCTCCAGCTCACCGTCCGCCACACCCGGCTCAAGTGCTGCAGCCAGCTCTGACCCGAGCCCGGCAGCCACGGCATTGACCTGGAAGACTTACACGGACCCCGCCAAAAAGGTCAGTTTCGAACTCCCTGGCGATTGGATTGCCCAGTCGGTCACGGCTGAATCTGGTTCACTGCCAGGTGCCCTGAAGGTCGAAGTGAAAGATGGCGGGGGCCGATACATCGCGACACTGCAGACAGGCCTGCCACCTGCAGGGCCAATCGCTTGCCCCACTGGCCAAAGCCATCCCTACATTGTTATCAGCAGCGTGCCACTGGATGTTCCACACTCCGATGGTCCGGACACCATCGATCCCCGCGTCGTTTTCCGCGTGATCCAAGGCTACAAATTCTTCGGATCCTATGGCATAACCAACATGGTGGCTGGCGCCGACGGCCAGGCCTGCGAACTGAGGAACCGTGTTCAGGGACCTTCCGGCAAGGGCGACTACTCTTTCGGGGATGTCGCAGCGGTCCATGCCTTCGCCGCCGATGAAAAAGTAGCCCCGGCAAAGACTTTTGACACGTTGGACCTGGCCGCGAAGTACGTCGCCCATGATTCTGAATTCGCCAACGTCCAACGGATGCTACTGTCTCTGAAGGTCAATCTGTAGTCCTGCGGTTGGCTGATCCATACAACGGTGGCATCGGGGGCTGTCCCGCCGCAACCCACCCCGGAGATCAATGGAACGCAACGTTGCTGCCAAGCTCGTTTTCAAGACTGTAGCCAACACGAAAGTGGCCATGGCCATCGCCGTGGCCAACAATCCGGGGTACGAGTCAGTGACGGAAACACTCTCCATCACTGTGGATGGGAACGAGATTCCCTTTGCTGAACTCAGCGACAATCACGGGGGCCGCTTCCAATACATGGAATTCGCGGAGCCCAGCGAAGTGACGGTTGACTACCAAGCAAGTGTCCATGGCTTCGCAGACCGGGACACACCCTCTCCAATGGAACTCATCCGGTACGTCCGGCCTAGCCGCTACGCCGAATCTGATCGGTTGCTGCCCACCTCTTACGCCGAGTTCGGCAGCCTTGGCGGGGCCGAACTGCTCCACGCTGTCCGCGATTGGGTCAATGGAGAGCTGCGCTACGTCAGTGGATCCTCGCGGGGAACCGACGGGGCGGTGGAGACGCTTCTCCACCGCCGCGGTGTATGCCGTGACTTCGCCCATTTGGCCATTGCCCTGCTCAGGTCCAAGGATGTCCCCGCCCGCCTCGCGGCCGTGTACGCACCAGGTCTGAGCCCCATGGACTTCCACGCTGTGGCAGAGGCGTACATCGAAGGTGAATGGCACATCATCGATCCCACTGGGCTGGCGCCCCGCGAGTCCATGCTTCGCATCACGGCAGGAAGGGATTCTTCAGATACAGCCTTCTTGTCCACGGTGGGTGGCAGCCTGTCGCTGAAGACCCTCAAAGTCAGCGCATCAGTCAACGGTGAGCTCCCAATGGAGGATCCACGGCAGCTCGTACGCCTGCGCTGAGATCGCGGAGAGCGGCAGGCCTAACCGTGCGTTGCCTGGTGTCCTGCCACCGAGGCCCGCAGCTTTTCCGTAAGCCGCAACAGCTCGCGCTGCTCCTCCACAGTAAGCGCCGGCCCGACGAGTTGGGCAATGTCACGCACGTGTTCCCGACCAATCGTTTTCTGCAACTCGCTGCCTGATTCGGTCAGGGACAGCAGCACTCCACGGCCGTCGTCGGGCGCTGTTGTCCGTTCCACCAAACCGCGCTTCTCCAGACGGTCCACCAAACGGCTCAGGCTGGACTGGCTCAACAGCACTTTGTCATTGATCTCGTTCAACCGCAGCTGTCCGGAAGGGCATCGCGAGAGCGTGAACAGGACGTCATACTCCTTGACGGGCAGGGACTTGAACGCCGGACCTGATTGAAGTTTCCGCATCACCGCCACCTGGGAGCGGAAGAGCGACTCCCAGGTCTCGGCGGCGAGGCGAACGGCGGAGGACGCCGAAGGTCTGGACATCAGGCCTCCTGACCCTGGGCTCCAGCTGGAGCGGACTCGTTGACGCTTGCCTCCATGGCCGCAGCAACGCGGGAAGCGTGGGTAGGCGCGTCCGGCACGTTGGCCGGCTTCAAGGCAGCATATTCCTTGCGAAGCACGGGAAGGACTTCCTCGCCGAAGAGGTCAAGCTGCTCCAGTACGGTCTTCAGGGGCAAGCCTGCGTGATCGATCAGGAACAACTGCCGCTGGTAGTCGCCAAAGAACTCACGGAAGGTGAGCGTCTTCTCGATGACTTCCTGCGGACTGCCCACGGTCAGGGGTGTCTGGGAGGTGAAGTCCTCCAAGGAAGGACCGTGACCGTACACCGGTGCGTTGTCGAAGTACGGGCGGAACTCCTTGACGGCGTCCTGGGAGTTCTTCCTCATGAAGAACTGGCCACCCAAGCCCACGATTGCCTGGTCGGCCGTGCCGTGCCCATAGTGCTCGTAGCGCTCGCGGTAAAGGCCGATCAACTGCTGGTAGTGCTCCTTGGGCCAGAAGATGTTGTTGGCGAAGAAACCGTCGCCGTAGTAGGCAGCTACTTCGGCGATCTGCGGCGTGCGGATGGACCCGTGCCAGACGAACGGGGCAACGCCGTCCAAGGGACGCGGTGTAGACGTGAAGTTCTGCAGGGGTGTGCGGAACTTGCCCGACCAATTGACCGTATCTTCGTCCCACAGCTTGCGGAGCAGGCTGTAGTTTTCGATCGCGAGCTCGATCCCGTCCTGGATGTTCTTTCCGAACCAGGGGTACACAGGCGCTGTGTTCCCGCGCCCAAGCACCAAGTCAACCCTGCCATCGGAGAGATGCTGCAGCATCGCGAAGTCCTCGGCGATCTTGACCGGATCATTGGTGGTGATCAGGGTTGTGGCCGTGGACAACGTGATGCGTTCGGTCTGGGCTGCGATGTAGGCCAGGGTGGTGGTGGGGGAGGATGAGAAGAACGGCCGGTTGTGGTGCTCGCCAATGGCGTAGACATCCATGCCGATTTCTTCGACCTTTTTGGCGATGGCAACGGAAGCCTTGATGCGTTCGTTCTCCGTGGGCGTGCGGCCCGTGGTGGGGTCAGTGGTGATGTCACTGACGCTGAATACGCCGATCTGCATGATGTGCCTTTCTCCCTGCCCGTGGTCCCGGGCTCTGTAAGCAGTGTATCTCAAACTAGATGCATTTGCATGTATCACTGCCTGTAACAGGGCAGGGCCGCGAATTGTTCCCGGCCCCGTTGGCTGCTGATGCGGCTCTACTCCGCGGGGTTGTTAGCCGCCCGGCGTCCCGTAATCCGGGGCACCATGCCGGTGGTCCAATCGGCGAAGTCGTCGTTGCTGTTCCCGCCATTTCCCATACCGGGTGTGACTTCGGGACGGTGTTGCAATTCCTTCAGGAGTTGCTTTTTCTCTCGGCGTCCCTCTACCAACTTGTATAGGACGGGGACCAGGATGAGTGTCAGCGCCGTCGAGGACACCAGGCCGCCGATCACGACGATTGCCAGCGGTTGCGAAATGAAACCACCGCCACCAGTGAGGCCCAGGGCCATGGGAGTCAGCGCGAACACTGTTGCCAATGCCGTCATCAGGATGGGCCGCAGGCGCTGACGGGCGCCGTGGGTAATGGCATCGGCCACGCTCATACCCGGCGTGCCGTTGTGGGGTTTGCGGTACTGGTTGATGAGGTCGATCAGCACGATTGCGTTAGTGACCACGATGCCAACCAGCATCAGCATGCCAATGAGCGATGGCAGCCCCAGAGGAACGCCCGTAGCCAAGAGCAAGCCCACAGCGCCTGTCGCGGCGAAGGGAACAGAAACCAGGAGGATCAACGGCTGCACCAACGATTTGAAGGCAGCCACCATAATCACGTAGACGATCGCGATCGCGGCCAGAAGCGCCAAGCCAAGCTGACGGAAGGACTCGGCTTGCTGCGTCGTGGCACCACCAATGGCAGCTGTTACGCCAGCAGGCAACTCAACGGACGCCAACCGCTTCTGCACCTCCGTGCTGACGCTGCCCAAGTTGGACCCCGACGGCGTCACTGTTACCTTCGCGGTCCGCTGGCCGTTGCTGCTCGTGATGGACACAGGCGTGTCGACTTGTTCGACGGTGGCGATACTCTCCAGCGTCACAGGACCACGCGCCGTCGGGAGTGGCAGTGCACGCACCGCGGTGATGCTGGTGAAGCGTGTTCCCTTTCCAATCTGGACGGGGTAGTCGTTGGTCTCGATGCGTACCGTACCTGCGGGGACCGGGCTGACGGTCGACGCCAGGAAAGCCCCCACTTGCTCCTCCGTCAGTCCGGCGGCCACTGCCTTCGCGCGATCCACGCGCACTTGGACCACGGACTGGTTCGCCGAAAGGTTGGTGGACACCTCGGTGCTGCCGGGTACGTCCTGCATCGCCTTGACCATGGCGTCACTTGCAGACTGGAGATCAGCGGCATTGGCGGCTTTGATGGTGATGTCCACCGTGGATGATGTGCCAAATCCGCCCTGCTGGGAACCCACACTGATCTTGCCCGCCGCACCCTGGAGCTTGGAGCGGACATCATCCTGAAGCTTCTTCTGGTTCGCTTTCTCGTCCGTAACGATTGTGAAGGTCGAGTTGGAGGAGCCAGTGGACGTTAGCGCGGCGAAACCGGACTGGGCGTTACCGGACGTCACTTGGACGTCTTTGATGCCATCCATGCCACGAAGCATGTCCTCCACCTTGGTGGCTTCATCGCTGGTGGCCTCCAGGCTCGTTCCGGCCGGAAGAACCTGGCGCACTGTCATGCTGTTCTCGCCGGATCTCCCCAGCAGGTCCGTGGCAAGTAGCGGCGATACCGCGACCGTCGCCACCAGCACCAAGGCCGCCGCAGACAGGGTAAGGACAGGGTGCTTCTGCGTCTTCGCGAGGATAGGCAAATAACCTCGCTGGAGCCGGCTACGCTGCTCGGCCTCCCGGGCCTTCGCCGCAGCCTCGTTGCGCGTCATTGACGCTTCGGCATCTTTGCGCGGCGAGGGAAGGAACCAGTAAGCCAGGACGGGAACGATCGTGAGGGAAACAAGCAACGATGACAACAGGGCGATGGTTACCGTCAGGGCAAAGGGCCGGAACAACTCGCCTGCCAGGTCACCCACAAACGCGATGGGCAGGAAGACAGCCACTGTGGTCAGGGTGGATGCAGTGATAGCGCCGGCAACTTCCCGGATGGAGGTCAGGATGGCAGCCAGCTTGTGCTCGCCATAACTCAAGTGCCGCTTGATGTTCTCAATCACCACGATCGAATCATCAACGACGCGGCCGATTGCGATGGTGAGCGCACCGAGAGTGAGGATGTTCAGCGAGTAGCCCGTGGCGGAAATGCCAATGAACGTGATCAAGAGGGAAAGCGGGATCGATACCGCGGTAACCAACGTGGACCGAACGGACATAAGGAAGACGAGGATGACAGCGACAGCAAAGCCCAGGCCAAGGAGCCCTTCGGTAGTGAGGTCCTTGATGGACTTCTCTATGAAGGGAGCTTGGTCGAAGACGGGCGTGAACGCAGCGTTGTTCCCCAACTCTGCTTCCATCGGCGCAAGTGCATCCCGCACCGCGTGCGAAATCGCCACGGTGTCACCTTCGGGCTTCTTGGTGACTGACAGCGCCAGCGTTGGCTTGCCATTTGTGCGCGTGATGGACGTGGCGGGGTCGTCCTCGATGCTGACGTCAGCCACAGTTCCGATGGTGGCGGCATCCTTGGCACCCGATATCGGCAAGCCCTTAATGACGTCGAGGGAATCAACCGGGCTGCCGAGTTGCAGGGACAGGGTTTTGCCCTGGTCCTCTATGGTTCCCACAGGAACCAGCGTGCCGTTGTTCTTCAGTGCGCTGCTGATCGACTGGATGGACGCACCCTTCGCCATAAGATCGGCAGTGCGGGGCTGGATCAGGATGTGCTGCTTGGAGCCGCCAGTCAGATCGGCGCCACGCACGCCGTCGATCTTTTGCAGTCGGGGAACGCTCAAGCGCTGGAGGTCGGCATTGAGTTCGCTGAGCGGTTTGTCCGAGGAGACAGCCAGGAACACGATGGGGAAGTCACTGATGTTGCCGGCAATGGATTGAGGTTCGACGTCGGCCGGAAGAACGCGTTTGGCGTTGGAAATCGCGCGGTCGATCTGATTCCGTGCACGGTCAAGGTTCGAGCCGTACGTGAACACCATGGTGATCTGCGAAACACCATTGCGGGACGTGGAGGTGGTGGACTCGAGTCCCTCGACGCTGTTCAGGGCCGTCTCAAGGGGCCTGCTCAGTTGTTTGTCCACCACTTCGGGAGAAGCGCCGGGCATCGAGGTAATGACCGTGATCTGCGGGAACTCGATGGACGGAATGAGTTCCTGCTTGAGCGAGCCCATGGTGATCACGCCGAACACCGCCGCAAAGACGGTGATCAGCGCGATCAGGGCCCGGTTTCCCAGGGACAGCGTGGCCAGGCGGAACATTGCATAGTCTCCTGGGATCTACGGAATAATTCGGCTGACGGTAACCGGCCGCAGCTCCGGATGGCCTAGCTTTGGAGGGCGTTGGCCACTTCCAGTTGCAGCGACCGTGCAGTGCTCGCTTCAAGCTCGGCGGCAAGCTCAGGGTTCTCGTTAAGCTTCACGCCGTAGCCGGGCATCATGTCTTTGAGCTTGGACTGCCAACCCTTGAAGTTCTTGGGGAACGTCTTCTGCAGCAGTTCAATCATGATCGGAACAGCAGTGGAGGCTCCCGGAGATGCGCCCAGCAGCGCACCGATGGATCCATCGCGGGAGGCAATGACTTCGGTGCCGAACTGCAGGACGCCGCCCTTTTGTGGGTGCTTCTTGATGATCTGGACGCGTTGGCCTGCAGTGATCAGCTCCCAATCACCGCCGACCGCCTCGGGATAGTACTCACGCAGGGATTCCACCTTGGCCTCGTGGCGCTTGGCCACCTCTTTAATGAGGTACGCAGTGAGGTCCATATTGTCCTTGGCCACTGCCAGCATCGGAATAATATTCCCCGGGCGGATGGACAGCGGGAGGTCCAGGTAGCTGGAGGTCTTCAGGAAGTTCGTGGAGAAACCAGCGTACGGCCCAAAGAGGAGGGAACGCTTGCCATCAACGAACCGGGTATCCAAGTGGGGGACGGACATGGGTGGGGCGCCAACGGACGCCTGGCCATAGACCTTGGCGCTGTGCTGCGAGGTGATGGACTGGTCTGTGCAGCGGAAGAACTGGCCGGAGACGGGGAATCCGCCATAGCCCTTGCTTTCCGGGATGCCTGAGGCCTGAAGCAGGTGGAGCGCGCCACCACCGGCGCCCACGAAGACGAACTTGGCGTGGATGCGGCCGTGTTCACCTGATTTTGGGTGTTTGAGGGAAAGATCCCAACCGCCACCTGATGCACGATGGATGTTGGTGACGTCGTGACCAAAGTTGACTTCGGCGCCGGTGTTCCGCAGGTAGCCGGTCAGTTCACGGGTCAGTGCGCCGAAATCGACGTCGGTGCCTTCCGCCGCACGGGTAGCGGCAACGCGCTGCTTGCGGTCCCGGCCCTTGACGATAAGGGGCGCCCACTTGGCGATCTTGTCCTGGTCCTCGGTGTATTCCATGCTGCGGAACAGCGTGTTGGGCTTGAGGGCCTCGTACCTGGTCTTCAGGAAGTTCGCGTGGTCCTCGCCGATGACAAAGCTCATGTGCGGAACAGTGTTGATGAAGCCCTTGGGGGAGCCAATGACATTGCTGTCCACTAGATGGGACCAGAACTGGCGCGAAAGTTGGAACTGCTCATTGATGTGGATGGCCTTGGAAGGATCCACGGAGCCGTCCTTGGCCGCGGGGGAGTAGTTAAGCTCACACAGCGCAGCATGTCCGGTGCCGGCGTTGTTCCATGGTCCGGAGCTTTCGAGTCCCGCTTCATCGAGTCGTTCAAAGAGGGAGATGGTCCAGGTGGGTTCGAGTTGCTTGATGAACGCACCAAGGGTGGCACTCATGATTCCGCCGCCAATAAGGACGACGTCGGCATGTTGAGTCTTGGAAATGAAGGTCACGATCAATCTCCGTTAGCGGCGGCACTGGCTGTCACAGAATATCCCCGGGCAGACGCAATACTGAAATTACAGGGAATCGTCAAGGCTTTAAGCGGACGTTTGTGAAAACTTCGTTGAGGACAGGTGAAGCGGGATAGCTTTCCACCTTGTCGGACAGGGCAAGCGCAGAGATAGGGAAGGCTATGGGCACGGCCGGTACTGACGCCGCTATCTCGGCATTGATGGCCTGGTACTGGGTGTTGCGGTCATCGCCGTCGGGCAGGGCGCGGGCCCGCTCGATCTTGTGGAAAACTTCCGAATCCGTATATCCGAACTCACCCCTGGCCTCGCCGAAAAGCGGGCCCAGGAAGTTGTCAGCATCCGCATAGGAGCCATTCCATCCCAGGAGGTGCAGGGCGTGATCGCCAGGGGACTGCACCTTTTGGAGATAGCCGTCCTCCCAGTCCACGGGAACCGGCTTGATATTGATGCCGACGGCTACCAGCTGTCGGCTGATCTCGGCATAGATCTTCTCTGGCGTGGGCATGTAGGCCCGCGTGGCGTTCAGCGGATAGTAGAACTTCAGTTCCTCGCCTTTGTAGCCGGCCTTCTCCAGAAGCTCCTTCGCCTTCTCAGGGTTGTATCCCAAAGATGGGGCATTGTTGTTGAAACCACTGAGCTTCGGGGGAACAAATTGTGAAGCTTGCGCCGTGTTGTCTATGAAGAACCTGCGGATAAGCGATTCTTTGTCAATAGCCATCTCGATGGCCTGGCGGACTTCCAGCTTGTCCAAAGGTGCAACCGCTTGGTTCATGCCGAGGTACATCACCGAGAACGGGTCACGCTGGATGATCTGGACACCCTTTTTGACCAGTTGATCGAAGGTTCCGGACGTCACTAGATCGTAGGCGTCGATCTTGCCGTCCAGGAGCGCTTGCTGTCGCGTTTCGGCGTGGTCGTAAGGAATGAAGTTGATAACGCCGATTTGGCCCCTGTTGCCCCAGTAGCCCTTGTAACTGGTCAGCGTGATCTTGTGTTCGTCCCAGGCAGTGAATACGTAAGGACCTGTCCCCACCGGATGGCCGGCGTATGCGGACACTGCCTGGCCATTTTGCACCTTGTCCAGGACGTTGGCCTTCTGCCCTTCCAAGGCGGTGGGGGAGGAGATCGCAAAGGCCGGCAGCGTCAGGGCCTGCAGGAAACCTGTGAAGGGCCGGGTGAGGTTGATCTGGACGTTGCTGGCGGAAACAACCTTGCAGTCCTTGAAGATCGAAAACACTGGCTCGTCTGAATATGCCTTGAAGACGCTTTGGAACGAGATTCCTGGCGCTTGTTTCCTCAGGTCGGCGGGGAACGTGAACCAGCGGTTGAAGTTGGCGCAAACGGCGGCGGCATCGAACGGCGTTCCATCATGGAAGGTTACTTTTTCACGGAGCTTGAAGTCGTAGCTCAGCCCGTTGTTGCTGTCTTTCCATTCCGTGGCGAGCAGGGGGGTAGTCTGCCCGGTGGTGCCGTCGACGCCTACAAGTCCCTCAAGGACCTGGCGGGTCACGCGATATGACTCCGAATCTGCTGTCATTGCAGGGTCGAGGCCCAACGGCATGGATGCTGTACCGAAATTAAAGGTAGCCGTCGGCTCCGCGACTGCCGTGCTGCTTGCCGACGATGAGGCCGCGGGTCCCGGCGTTCCGGTACATGATGCCAGTCCCAAAATCACGAAGACTGCCGTGAACAGTATTCCCAGCCGCCGTATCATGCTGCTTGCCACTCTTGTCCCCTCAAGCCGGTCGGAAGTGCTGTGGCCGGCTTCGGCCAGACCGCATTCCAGTCTAGTTGAACGCCCCCGGTGCCGGTTCAGGCGCGTTGCGGGCATGGTCCCCGTCTGCTTGAGGAAAGAACACCCCCGGTCCGAATGAAATGCTCATCGAACCGGGGGTAACTGTGTGCGCAAGGGGGGACTTGAACCCCCACGCCCGAAGGCACAGGAACCTAAATCCTGCGTGTCTGCCAATTTCACCACTCGCGCTGGCCGGCCACTGGACTGCCCAATGGGCTGACCGGAGCCTTCTTCCGGCCTCCAGTGTACCCGCTACTTGTCGAGTTTGAGGTCGCGACGAAGCTTGGCGACGTGCCCCGTGGCTCGGACGTTGTACTGGGCCAAGCCGACCTTTCCGTCCGGATCCACCACGATGGTGGAACGGATGAGGCCCATGTAGGTGCGGCCATAATTCTTTTTCTCGCCCCAAGCGCCATAGGCATCGGCCACCGAATGCTCTGCGTCCGAGAGTATGCGGAACGTCAGCTGTTCTTCCCCCGCGAACCTGGCAAGTGCTTTCACGGAATCTGGAGAGACTCCCACAACTTCATAACCAGAAGTCTGGAGGGATGCGAGGTTGTCCCTGAAATCACAGGCCTCCTTGGTGCAGCCGGGCGTAGATGCTGCCGGATAAAAGTAGACAATGACCTTCCGTCCACGGAAGTCGGAAAGACTGACGTCGTTGCCATCTTGGTCTTGAAGTGTGAAGTCCGGGGCTACATCGCCGGGAATAAGACGTTCCGCCATAATTTGCTCCTTGCTAACGTTCGCGACTCCCCAGCTTAGTGGCCAGAAGCAACGGCAGCAGCTTCCGCGCGCATATACTGTCGGCATGCCAGATATGGAGAGATGGCCCACCACGCGATTGCTTTCAACGGCTGCGCGGCTCGTGGAAATCTCATGGAATGAAAAATTGAAGAACATCGGACTGACGCATGCCGGCGTGATCGCCATGGAAGTCCTTGCTGCGAAAGGGCCCATTACGCAGGCTGCTTTGGCTGAAGTTGCCAGGGTCAAAGCGCAGACCATGGGCACTACTCTTGCAAGGCTTGAGCTGCACGGGCATGTCAGTCGTCAGCGCAGCGACTCGGATCGCCGCAGTCACGTTGTGACGCTCACCGACGCCGGCTCTGCAGCTTTGGCCGAAGCGGTGCGGCTTGAGCAGGACGTGCTCGCCTTGGTTGAGGTCGATACCGCCCGGCTGCGCGACGAACTCAAGATCGTCGTCCGGGGCCTTGCCGGAATACCCGCGCTTGACGGCTCGGCGGGGGATGCCAACCCACAGCTTTGAGGCCGACCCGCCCGAACGAGGCCAATTGAACGTGACTTATCCGCTGACCCACGCCGGTAAAGAAATTTCCGGGCATGGGAAAGCAGAAAAGACGACAGGAAGCAGTAAAGGCTCCGGATCGTAGCAACGATCCGGAGCCTTTAGTATTCTGTGCACCCCCCGGGACTCGAACCCGGAACCCATTGATTAAGAGTCAATTGCTCTGCCAGTTGAGCTAGAGGTGCAGCTATTGTTTCGGTCAATACGAAGGAGTCATATTCTCCATTGACGTCCGCAACGACAGATAACTCTACACCACATTTTGACCGCCGCTAACCAGCATCATCCCGGCGTGATGCATTCCACGATGAGTAGTGTCCGGGCGCAATGAAGTAATGAAAAAAGGCCTTGGAGTGAATATCACTCCAAGGCCTTCCCTTGGTGCACCCCCCGGGACTCGAACCCGGAACCCATTGATTAAGAGTCAATTGCTCTGCCAGTTGAGCTAGAGGTGCAGCTGTTGAATTCGACCAAACCCGGGGGCTTTTGTTCCCTCGGCGATCTCCGCAACGACATGTAACTCTACACGACTTCGGCGGATGAGGGAAATCGGCGGTACCAAGGGATCTTGATTCACGATGAGGGTCTCAAAATCAGCGCAAAATCAGGGTTTCTGTTGTTGCTGAGGACCCACAGCGTCCTGTCGGGAGCCTTGGCGACGTCCCTTAGTCGACCATACTCACCTGTGAAGTAAGCCGCAGGCGAACCCGCATTCTCGCCGTTAAGCGGGACGACCCAAAGCCGTTCGCCGCGAAGGGCGCCCGTGTAAGCCACGCCGTCGACAATTTCCAATCCGCTGGGCGACGCGTCAGAGGTTGAAGGCCAAACAACCTTGGCATCAATGAACCCGCTGCGGCCCGGGGCTCCCGTCACTGTGGGCCAACCATAGTTCCCGCCAGGGGTAATCAGGTTCAGTTCGTCGTCCACGTCCGGACCAAACTCGCTGGCCCACAACCTTCCTTCGCTGTCCCACGCCAAGCCCTGAACATTCCGGTGTCCATAGCTATAGACAGGGTTATCACCGAACGGGTTGCCCGGAGCGGCGCGTCCCTCAGGAGTCAGCCGCAGGATCTTTCCGCCCAAGGCGTGTGTATCCTGCGGCTGTTCCCGGCGCTGCGAATCGCCGGTGCCCACATACAGGAATCCGTCAGGGCCAAAGCGGATACGGCCGCCGTTATGGGTCGAAGCTTTTGATATGCCGGAAAAGACCACTTCAGGGCTGCCAAGCCTCAAAGTGCCTCTTGGCTCTTCCGACAAGCGCATTCTGGCGATCCGGTTGTCGGTGGCCGAGGTGAAGTAGGCGTAAAGCCAGTGGTCACTGGCGAAGCCAGGAGACAGGGCAAGGCCCAGAAGCCCACCTTCACCACCAGGCACGACGCCGGTAACCTCCCCGATGGTGGTTGTCCGGCCGTCACGGATGCTTTTGACCTGGGCCGAATCGCGTTCTGACACGATGGCTGTGCCGTCCGGCAGGAAGACGACGGACCACGGAAGCTGCAAGCCGGCGTCGAGCTTTTGCTGTATCTCCAGTTTTTGTGGAACGGCAGGCGGTACCGACCCCGAGGTGGTGCCGGCGCCTGGCGACACGGGGATGCTGGAGCTGAGGGAGCCGCCCGGGGTGGCCGCGGAACCGGGCGACGACGGACTACCCGTGCAAGCTGCCAGCAGAAAAGCCGCAAGAAAGAGGACCGCAGCCCGGGTGGGCACTAACCAGCAGAAAGGGGTGGCGGGTGGGCCGTCGGCCTTTACTGCAAATCTGCCCATATCGCTCTCCTGCGAACGATCCTCGGAAGTGAGTCAGTTTTTCTGCGGGGCAATGCCGCTTCCGGTCAATGCGATTTCGGTTCCGTACCTGTCCCGTAATGTACCTCTTCCGGTCAGTGCCTGTTCCGCGGAGGAGGGCGGAACCCGGCCGCTTCCGCATGCGCGGCCGACTCAAACCACACATCCGCGGTAGCTTCGGCGTAGCCGGCGGTATCTTCATCGTGGTAGGTCATGGTCGAAGCGTCGGCCTTCACTGGGTAGCCCTCGGGGCTACTGCCGTCTGCTGCGGCTCCTGCTGAGCCAACCCCATAAGGATGCTCGGCGGCGAGATGGCCCGTGGGTGCAGCTGAATCGTCGTCCTCCGTTTCAGCAGCTGCGGTTTCCGCTCCCGCCAGCGTGGCCGAGTGTTGATCGGTGTATTCGTGGTGGTGGACCGCACTGCCGCTTGCATCCGTCCACGAGGATTCCCACTCAGCCTTATCTGCGGCGTTGGCGTCTGCGGCGTTGGCAGCTGACTCGTCCGCCGTGGGCGCGTCATCGGCGCGCGTTACATCATCCGCGGTCACTCCCTCAGTGGATTCGGAAACCGTTGGTTCGGAAACCGCTGGTTCGGAAACTACGGGCTCCGCCACTGCGGCCTCGGAAACCACTGGCGCCGCTACTGCTGGCTCGGCCGCCCTGGGTGGAGATGCCGTCGTTCCGGTAGCCTCCCAGTCATCCACATCCCCGGCAGTGACCTGTGCCTCCGTGTCCACCGCATCCGTGTCCACCACTGGTTCATCGACCACTGGTTCGTCGACCTCGGGCATTTCCACGACAGGTTCGTCCACCGGCGGTCCAGCTTCGGTTTCGACTCGCGATTCCATACTCGATTCGACGGGGCCGCTGCCCTCAGCCGCTGCCTTCCCCATATTCGTGACGCCAGCCAGGCCCGCTACCCCAGCCACCGCCGCGGCGGTATCGGGCATCGACATCGTGTCGCTGGGTTCCATGGCAGCTGGCGCGGCAGTGCCCGGCCGTCCGGGAGCCCCGGTGCCAGGTGCAGCGCCCGATGATGCAGTTGAGGAATTCCTGGCGTTGTTGCGGCTCAGGAGCCACCAAACAATCGCGACGATCAGCACAATAACAATGACCCAAATCAACCAGTCCATGGTGAGGCCCTTCTGCTCACAGGGTGCAGTTAGTGGTATTTCCGACGTTACGTGGCCGCAATTGGGGTGTCCAGCGTTTAGGGGCCTTCCAATCCCGGTTGTGATGCAGTTGGCGACTTCGTCGAAATGGCGGGTTTTCCGCCGGCGCCGAGGAAATATTCTTCTCTTGGTGCTTAATCCGGGTCGATTACGTCGTGGGCCGCTTCCTTGGACACATAGACTTTGGACCATGAGCGATGCCACCCAAATTGCGACAGATACCAAACCGGACATCAAGCCCCGCAGCAGGGTCGTAACCGACGGAATTCACGCCGCGCCCGCGCGTGGCATGTTCCGTGCAGTGGGCATGGGGGATGACGACTTCGCCAAACCGCAAATTGGTGTGGCCAGTTCGTGGAATGAAATTACCCCCTGCAACCTTTCCCTCAACCGTCTTGCGCAGGGCGCCAAGGAAGGCGTCCACGCCGGTGGCGGATTCCCTATGCAGTTCGGCACCATCTCCGTCTCGGACGGTATTTCCATGGGTCACGAGGGCATGCACTTCTCGCTCGTTTCCCGTGAGGTCATCGCCGATTCCGTCGAAACCGTAATGCAAGCCGAGCGCATCGATGGCTCGGTTCTCCTGGCTGGTTGTGACAAGTCCCTTCCCGGCATGCTCATGGCTGCTGCCCGGCTGGACCTCGCCTCCGTCTTCCTCTATGCCGGGTCAATCATGCCCGGGTGGGTCAAGCTCGAGGACGGCTCGGAGAAGGAAGTCACGCTCATTGATGCCTTCGAGGCCGTTGGCGCCTGCGCTGCCGGCAAGATGAGCCGCGAAGACCTTGACCGTATCGAAAAGGCAATCTGCCCGGGCGAAGGCGCCTGCGGCGGTATGTACACGGCCAACACAATGGCCTGCATTGGCGAGGCCCTGGGCATGTCACTCCCGGGTTCGGCTGCGCCGCCCTCGGCCGACCGCCGTCGCGATGACTTTGCACGCAAGTCCGGCGAAGCCGTGGTGAACCTGCTTCGCCTAGGGATTACTGCGCGCGACATCATGACCAAGAAGGCGTTCGAAAATGCCATCGCGGTCACCATGGCGTTCGGCGGATCCACCAACGCGGTTCTGCACTTGCTCGCCATTGCCCGCGAAGCCGACGTTGAACTGACACTGGATGACTTCAACCGCATTGGCGACAAAATCCCGCACCTCGGCGACCTGAAGCCCTTCGGTCGCTACGTCATGACTGATGTGGACAAGATCGGCGGCGTGCCGGTCATCATGAAAGCGCTTCTCGACGCCGGGCTGCTGCACGGTGACTGCCTCACCGTTACAGGCAAGACGCTTGCCGAGAACCTCGCCTCCATCAACCCGCCGGACCTTGACGGCAAGATCCTTCGGGCATTGGACAACCCCATCCACAAGACCGGTGGAATCACCATCCTCCACGGCACCATGGCTCCGGAAGGGGCTGTGGTAAAGAGCGCAGGCTTCGACGCCGACGTCTTTGAGGGCACAGCCCGTGTCTTCGAGCGCGAGCAAGGGGCCCTGAACGCACTGGACAATGGTGAGATCCACAAGGGCGATGTCGTAGTCATTCGCTATGAAGGACCTAAGGGTGGCCCTGGTATGCGCGAAATGCTCGCCATCACCGGCGCCATCAAGGGAGCTGGCCTGGGCAAGGACGTGCTTCTGTTGACCGACGGCCGCTTCTCGGGCGGTACCACCGGTCTGTGCATCGGCCACGTTGCGCCTGAAGCGGTCGACGGCGGACCCATCGCCTTCGTCCAGGACGGCGACCGCATTCGTGTGGACATCGCGGCACGTTCATTCGATCTCCTGGTGGACGAAGCTGAGCTTGAAGCCCGCAAGGTTGGCTGGGAGCCCCTGCCGGCGAAGTTCACGAAGGGTGTCCTGGCAAAGTACGCAAAGTTGGTCCACAGCGCCTCGACGGGCGCTTACTGCGGTTGATGCCTCGTCCGGACTCCGTCTGCCTCGGGCCGGGGGAGTCCGGCAGGCGGACACGGCTGTCCATATGGTGAGATACGCTTGTGGTCAATTGACACGTATCTCACTTAGAGGGAACACTGAACGCATGATCTCATTCGTTACCGTCGGCGTCGTCGTACTTATCAAGCGCGTGGCTTAGCCCGACTGGTAACGAACTGTCACGCGCAACCCCTCGAAAAGCCGAAAGGCTGAGGGGTTTTTTTATTCCCCGAAGCAAGACCCATCAACTGAAGATCCACAAAGGAAGAGTCCGATGAGCAAAGGATCGCCGATCAGCCCCTCGCTGATGGCTGCAAAGTCCGCTGGAGCCCCAAAGGCTCCGGAAAAGGTCGACCGAACGGCTGAAGCCGTCGTCGTCGACACTGCTGCACCTCTCTCTCCTGTACTTGGGCCGAACAACGTTGTACCCCCAACGGTGATGACCGGCTCGCAAGCAATTGTCCGTTCGCTCGAAGAACTCGGCGTGGACGATATTTTCGGTTTGCCCGGTGGCGCGATCCTGCCCACCTACGACCCCTTGATGGCCTCCAGCATGAATCACATCCTGGTCCGTCACGAACAGGGAGCCGGCCACGCCGCGCAAGGCTACGCCATGGTTACCGGACGGGTTGGCGTTTGCATCGCCACCTCGGGACCCGGTGCCACCAACCTCGTTACCGCCATCATGGACGCCCACATGGACTCCGTGCCGATGGTGGCCATTACCGGCCAGGTCGCCAGCGGTGTCATTGGTACGGACGCTTTCCAGGAAGCGGACATCGTGGGTATCACGATGCCCATCACCAAGCATTCCTTCCTGGTGACCGACCCCAACGACATCCCGCATGTGATGGCCGAAGCCTTCCATCTTGCTTCCACCGGCCGTCCCGGCCCCGTCCTCGTGGACATTGCCAAGGACGCCCAGGTTGGCCAGATGACTTTCTCCTGGCCTCCGAAGGTTGACCTGCCGGGTTACCGGCCTGTGGTGCGTGGCCACAGCAAGCAGGTGCGTGAAGCAGCCAAGTTGATCGCCGCTTCCAGCAAGCCAGTTCTCTATGTGGGCGGCGGTGTGGTCAAGGGCCACGCCTCTGCCGAACTCATGGAATTGGCAATGGCAACAGGAGCGCCGGTAGTTACTACGCTGATGGCCCGCGGCGCCTTCCCGGACTCGCATCCCCTCCATGTTGGAATGCCCGGCATGCACGGTTCCGTATCTGCGGTTACGGCCCTGCAGCAGGCTGACCTCCTCATCACCCTCGGTGCCCGGTTCGATGACCGAGTCACTGGTGTGTTGAAGACGTTCGCTCCTTTCGCCAAGGTCATCCACGCAGACATTGATCCCGCGGAAATCTCCAAGAACCGGACTGCCGATGTCCCGATTGTCGGTTCGGTGAAGGAAATCATTCCGGAACTGACCGAGGCCGTGAAGACGCAGTTCGAGCAGAGCGGTGCGCCGGACCTGGACGCATGGTGGGCGTTCCTGGGGAACCTGCGCGACACGTACCCCTTGGGTTGGACTGAGCCCGAGGACGGACTGACGGCACCGCAGCGCGTGATCCAGCGCATCGGCGAGCTCACAGGTCCGGAAGGTATCTACGTGGCCGGCGTTGGCCAGCACCAGATGTGGGCTGCACAGTTCATCAAGTACGAGCGCCCCCACGCCTGGCTGAACTCCGGTGGAGCTGGAACCATGGGATACTCGGTTCCGGCAGCAATGGGTGCCAAGGTTGGCGAACCGGATCGCGTGGTCTGGGCCATTGACGGTGACGGCTGCTTCCAGATGACCAATCAGGAATTGGCCACCTGCGCCATCAACAACATCCCGATCAAGGTCGCCATCATCAACAACTCCTCGCTGGGCATGGTCCGCCAATGGCAGACACTGTTCTACGAAGGCCGTTACTCGAACACGGATCTGAACACCGGCCACGACACCGTCCGCATTCCGGACTTCGTCAAGCTGGCGGATGCCTACGGTTGTGCCGCACTGCGTTGTGAGCGGGACGAAGACATCGATGCCACCATCCAGAAGGCACTCGAAATCAACGATCGCCCTGTGGTGATCGACTTCGTTGTCAGCCCCAACTCGATGGTGTGGCCGATGGTGCCCGCAGGCGTCAGCAATGACCAGATCCAGGTTGCCCGCAACATGACCCCGGAATGGGAAGAGGAGGACTAGGCATGAGCCGCCACACACTGTCCGTTCTGGTCGAAGACAAGCCCGGCGTGCTGACCCGCGTAGCCAGCCTCTTCGCCCGGCGCGCATTCAACATCAATTCACTGGCTGTGGGACCCACCGAGGTTCCCGGCATGTCCCGCATGACGGTTGTCGTCGATGCCGACGGCGACCTCATCGAGCAGGTCACCAAGCAGCTCAACAAACTGATTAACGTCATCAAGATCGTTGAGCTGACTTCCGAATCTTCCGTACAGCGAGACCACATCCTGGTCAAGGTACGTGCGGATGCCGCGACACGCCTGCAGGTAACCCAAGCTGCAGACCTGTTCCGTGCCGCCGTCGTCGACGTGTCTACAGACTCGTTGGTGATCGAGGCAACCGGTACCCCCGAGAAGCTCGCAGCACTGCTCTCAGTGCTTGAGCCGTTCGGCATCCGTGAAATCGTGCAGTCCGGCACCCTGGCCGTTGGACGGGGATCCCGCTCCATGAGTGACAGGGCGCTACGCTCCGCGTAAGAAACAGGCAAAGGCCCGCGATAGCATGCCATGCCGAGCGTTGCGTCCAGTACCGCAGCACCACATCAATATCCAGAAACCACTCAAGAGGAGTTACGCAAGTGACTGAAATGTTCTACGACGACGACGCAGACCTGTCGATCATCCAGGGTCGCAAGGTCGCCATTGTCGGCTACGGTTCCCAGGGCCACGCCCACGCACTGAACCTGCGCGATTCCGGCGTCGAGGTTGTCATCGCCCTTAAGGAAGGGTCGAAGTCCGCCGCCAAGGCCGAGGACGCCGGCTTCACGGTCAAGAACGTTGCCGACGCCGCCGAATGGGCTGACGTCATCATGATCCTTGCGCCGGACCAGCACCAGCGCGCGATCTTCAACGACTCCATCAAGGACAAGCTGACCGAAGGCAAGGCCCTGGCCTTCGCCCACGGCTTCAACATCCGTTTCGGCTACATCCAGGCCCCTGCCGGCGTCGACGTCATCCTGATCGCTCCGAAGGCTCCGGGTCACACCGTGCGCCGCGAGTTCGAAGCCGGCCGAGGCATCCCGGACATCATCGCTGTTGAGCAGGACGCTTCCGGTTCCGCTTGGGACCTTGCCAAGTCCTACGCCAAGGCAATCGGTGGCACGCGTGCCGGTGTCATCAAGACCACCTTCACCGAAGAGACCGAAACGGACCTCTTCGGCGAGCAGTCCGTCCTCTGCGGTGGCGTTTCCCAGCTGGTCCAGTACGGCTTCGAAACCCTCACCGAAGCCGGCTACCAACCGCAGATCGCCTACTTCGAGGTCCTTCACGAGCTCAAGCTCATCGTTGACCTCATGTGGGAAGGTGGCATCGCCAAGCAGCGCTGGAGCGTCTCCGACACCGCGGAGTACGGTGACTACGTTTCCGGTCCCCGCGTCATCACTCCCGAGGTGAAGGAAAACATGAAGGCTGTCCTCGCGGACATCCAGAGCGGGGCATTCGCCAAGCGCTTCATCGACGACCAGGACAACGGCGCCGTCGAGTTCAAGGAACTGCGTGCCAAGGCAGAGCAGCACCCGATCGAAGAGGTTGGCCGCGAGCTGCGCTCCCTGTTCTCCTGGCAGCAGCAGGACGAGGACTACGTCGAAGGCTCGGCAGCCCGCTGATCTTTCCCAGTGCCTAAAGCCTGAAACCGACGCCCGTCCGGCAAACAATGCCGGGCGGGCGTCGCCGTTCCGCAGCCGTTCCTCCCAACACGGCGGCCTGTGAATTTCTTCACAACAATCTCAACCGGGCCGTAACATCGTTCACCGGCACCGGAATCCTTGTCCAGGTTCGATATTCTGGGCTGGTCCCGGCGTCGTGTCCGGGGCCCCCGCATCCGCTCCTTGTCCAGTACTGTCCCAAAGTTGTCCAAAGTAAGGTGCCACCCCGTGTCAGCCACCAAACCCGTCGTCCTCCTCGCTGAGGAACTTTCACCCGCCACCGTCGAGGCATTGGGTCCGGACTTTGAAATCCGCCAAACCGACGGCGCCGACCGTTCCCAGCTGCTGTCCGCCATCGCCGACGTCGACGCAATCCTGGTTCGTTCGGCTACCCAGGTTGATGCCGAAGCCATTGCCGCTGCGAAGAACCTTAAGGTCATCGCCCGGGCCGGCGTGGGACTGGACAACGTGGACATCAAGTCCGCGACGCAGGCCGGTGTCATGGTCGTCAACGCACCGACGTCCAACATCGTGTCAGCAGCCGAGTTGACGGTGGGCCACATCCTGAGCCTTGCACGCCACATTCCCCAGGCGAGCTCCGCGCTGAAGAACGGTGAGTGGAAGCGTTCCAAGTACACCGGCATTGAACTCTTCGAGAAGAAGATCGGCATCATCGGCCTGGGCCGTATCGGCGCCCTTGTCGCAGCCCGCCTTCAGGGGTTCGAAACCGAGATCCTGGCGTACGACCCCTACATCACGGCCGCTCGTGCCGCACAGCTCGGGGTCAAGCTGGTCACCCTGGATGAACTCCTGGAAAACTCCGACTTCATCACCATCCACATGCCAAAGACGCCGGAGACCGTGGGCATGCTTGGCGCCGACGCCTTCCGCAAGATGAAGGAAACGGCCTACGTCATCAACGTGGCCCGGGGCGGCCTGGTAGATGAGGAAGCCCTCTACATCGCCCTGAAGGAAGGCCAGATCGCCGGAGCAGGCGTGGATGTCTTCGTCAAGGAACCCAGCACGGATCTGCCGTTCTTCGAACTGGACAACGTGGTGGTCACCCCGCACCTCGGCGCATCCACGGACGAGGCCCAGGAAAAGGCCGGTGTCTCGGTGGCCAAGTCCGTACGCCTTGCCCTCGCCGGAGAGCTCGTGCCGGATGCTGTGAACGTCGCAGGCGGTGTAATCGCTCCGGACATCCGTCCCGGCATCCCGCTGATCGAAAAGCTCGGCCGGATCTTCACGGCGCTGACCCACGCCTCGCTGACCCAGATCGACGTCGAGGTTGCCGGCGAAATTGCCGCACTGGACGTCAAGGTGCTCGAGCTCGCTGCCTTGAAGGGCGTCTTCGCCGATGTCGTCACGGAGCAGGTCTCTTACGTCAACGCGCCTGTCATCGCAGAACAGCGCGGAATTAATACCCGCCTGATCACCACCCCGGACGCCGAGGATTACCGCAACGTCCTCACGATCCGTGGTGCGCTCAGCGACGGTTCCCAGATCTCCGTTGCCGGTACCCTGACGGGACCCAAGCAAGTGGAGAAGCTCGTTGGCGTCAACGGCTATGACGTGGAAATCCCCATCAGTGAACACTTGGTGGTTGTGGCCTACGCTGACCGTCCCGGTGTCATTGGCACCATCGGCCACATCCTGGGCATGAACAACATCAATATCGGCGGCATGCAGGTTGCACGCCAGACCGAGGGTGGTCAAGTGCTTGCGCTCTTGACCATTGACAGTTCTGTTCCGCAGCAGGTACTGGAAGCCATCAAGGCGGGCATTGGCGCCGACATGGTCCGCGAGGTGGACCTGGAGGACTAGGACTTGCTCCTCATCAGCCAAGTTCGCGTGCCGGGGACACACCACTGACACGCAACGGTGGTCGGTCTGCTTACAATGGCTTGGTCCGGGATTCGGACCCGGCAGCAGGCCGGCCACTACTTTTTGCACATAGAGCCCGGATTCCTTTGTGTTTTTCAAGGATTCACGGAGCATGTGTGCGCGCCCGCAATCAAGGTCTCAGGGAGCCCAATGAACGCCGTCCAAAGGTTCATCAGAAGCCGTGTGCTGCTGCTGACCGCGGCCATTTTGATCGTCGCGATGTGCTTGTCCGTCCTAGTCCAGAGCCAGTCACAGGCCGCTCTGAACAGGACCGTGGATGAGAACTCGCGGGGACTCTACGACATCCTGGTCCAGGCAAAGCCGGACCCCTCACAGGACGGGGACGGCGGTGCGCTGATCCAGCCGGAAATCGCCAATGGGCAGGGCGGCATCAGCTTTGAGCAGTTGGATAAAATCCGCACCATGGGCCAGACGGCCGTCGCTGCTCCCATCAGCCTCGTTTCGCGGGTTTCGCAGAACCTCGAGGCTCCGCGCCTGAATGCCATGGACTACTTGGGCTACAACTCCGGCCTTGCCGGTGGCATAACGGCAGGGGACCCCTCGGCCATGGACGCCAGCAAGTGGCCCGCAGCTGAATCCGTTTTGTCCGACACGCCCAAGAAGTATCGGCTGACAGCCTCCGCCACAAGCTCCGATGGCGTCAACCAGCAAACCCTTTTCAAGACGAGCGCCGAAGGGACCCTGGGTAAGGGCCGCCTGATCCAGGAACAGGCTGCCGGTGGTTCGAATGTCCGGATTGCAGGGCCGGACGGCGAGACCGGGATTAAGTTCCCCGCTCCAGCACTCGGCTCCGAACACAACCTCTTCAATCTTTCGGTGGCGCTTCCACTGGCGCCGGAGGTGACTGAGTCCGTCGTCGCCGTCGATCCTGCCTCAGAGAGGGCGCTGTTGGGCTCCGCAGGTGATTTCCTTGCACCCTTGGAGAAGGCTCCGCCAGCGGACGCCCGCAATGCAGGCGCCATTGGCCGGCATTTCGAAAGTCTCTTCACCAGCGGCCTCAGCATGGACCAGCTTGAGGAAGGTCCTGACTTCCTCGGTGTGAAGCTGAAGTACTGGGCTCCCTTGATGACGCAGTACCAGCAGGCAAAGCGCGACGGCTTGCTGACCGATGATTCCCAGGCGATTCCGCTGATTGTTCGCTCGGGAACGTCCCTGGATTTGAAGTACTCGGTCAAGATCGAGGAAATCGACAACAACGGCAAAGTAGTCAAGGATGTCGGTACTGTAACGCGCTCCCTGGACAAGGACTACCTGCCGTTCGTTTCCAAGGCACCGTTTGCCCTTGAATGGCCGGGTTCAACTGACCACAGCCAGCTCCTTGGCAGTACTGCCTCCTTCAGCCAGGGGCTTTACAACCCGGCAACCTGGAGTACTGCTTTTGCTGCAGCCCCGAAGTACAAGGAGGGCGACGAAGCCGCCAACGGTGCTTCGGACAAGACAGCGACGCCGGGGGACTGGGTCACAGTCAACCGCCTTCCGGAAAAGTCGTCCTTCGGCGCAGCCGTGGACCAGACCCAGCGCAAGCCTGTGGATGAGCGCTCCTACCGGGAAGATCTTGAAACCGGAAAAAAGCCCGCGACTCCCATGCCGATGGTGTACGGCACCTTTAACCCGGCAGACGTTCAGGCTGCAGCCGGTGACGTCAACAAGCTCCCCTTGGGCGGCTATGACCCGGCTCCCTTGACACTGAGCAAGGATGCCGAGGGCAAGGACGCCAATGGCACTGTCCTGAAGCCATCACTGAGCGCAACAGGTCTGGTCAGCCAGTCGGCCGGCGCCATCACTGACTATTACGGCCTGGCCGCAGCCCGTGGCTATGACACCAACGCCAACGTCATCGACGCCATCCGCGTCCGCGCCAACGCCACTGGAACGTGGAAGCAGGCCCAACCGGACGTCGAAAAGCTTGCCGCCCAGATCCGTGAACTGGGCCTGGAAGCGACCGTCGTGGCCGGTTCCGCCCGCGAAGACGCCAATATCTTCGTTCCCGGGTACAGCAAGGACGACGCCGGCAAGGAATCTCCGCTGGGCACGGTCCAGCAGTCGTGGGTTCGGCAGGACGCGGCTGACGCCGTTTCGGGTTCGCTGACAGGCACAAACATCACCCTCCTCTTCCTGACGCTCCTTGGCGCCACGCTCCTGACTGGTGCCTCAACCGTCAGCTACATCCGGCAGCGCCGGAGCGAAGCAGGCATCCTGAGGGCAATGGGCTGGACCCAGAAGCGCGTCAGGTCCTGGGTGCTCGAAGAGTTCGCCGTGGGTGCGGCTGCCTTGGCCGCTGCAGGGATCATTTTGAGCCTGCTCAGTTGGAACCTTGCCACTGTGATCGTCTCAGTGACCATGCTCATCATCTACAGTGGCGCTGCCTTGCTGGCTGCCCAGCAGCTGCGTCATCGCGTGGTGGTAGACCAGGAACCCCAGCATGATGAGCGCCTCGTCACTGTTGATTCGCCCTTGACGTTCGCCAACAGGCAGCTCACTACCAACCGGTTCAACTCTGTCTCGCTGGCCGTGGCCGTAGGCGTCTTCGGTGCCGCAGTGGGGGCCTTGATCGCATTGTTGATCGACATCCCCCGGGCAGCAGGAGCAAGTGCCTTGAGTGGGCTGGCCGCCGCGAGCATTGCTTTGCCAAGCGTGATCCTCGCTGTGTTTGGCGTGGTTGTGGGTCTGCTGCTCACACTCGTGACCGGACGGTTCGAGCTCCACGCCAAGCGCGAGTATCTGGGCACTTTGCGTGCCATGGGCTGGAACCCGGACATGCTGGGCCAGGTCCGCTTCTTTGAAAATGCACTTGTTGGCACTGTGGCGCTTCCCTTGGGCGTCCTTGGTGCCCTTGGACTGGGGCTGCTCCTTGCTCCGTACGCAGCACTCTGGGCCGGACTGGCCGGGCTGCTGGCCGTAATTTGCTGGATTCCGATTGCAACGAAAGTAGTCAAATGACTGACAACCTCAACCCCGAGCTGACGGCGACCCCGGAATCCACGGACGAGTCGCTGCAGACACGCGCCAACACCATCGTCCGGGCCTCGGACCACGCGACACCCTTGGAGCTCAGCCGCGTCACCATCCACTACGGCGGAGACAAGGGCGGCGCCGAGGAAGTCGACGTCGTGGACGACTTCAACCTCACCCTGCACGCAGGCGAGATGCACTGCATCGCCGGCCGAAGCGGCTCGGGCAAGACCAGTATCCTGACCGTCAGCGCCGGGCTGACCCTGCCGACGTCGGGCACTGTGTTCTGGGAGGGACACTCCCTGGCCTCTATGGGCGACGACGAGATCGCTGACCGGCGTCGTGCCTTGATCGGCTACGTCGATCAGGGCGGCGCCTTGATCGACGGCATGAGCGCCCTCGAGAACGTGCTGCTGCCCGCCGTGCCGGATGGAGAAGTGGAACAGCGCACGGAGATGGCCAAGGACCTTCTGGACCTGGTGGGCCTCGGACGCCGCATGCGGCACCGTCCCGCACAGCTTTCCGGCGGTGAGCGCCAGCGTGTGGCTATCGCCAGGGCCCTGATCCTGGGCACACGCGTACTGGTGGTGGATGAGCCCACTGCCAGCCTGGACCGCGCTGCAGCCAACCGCATCATCGGCATTTTGAAGGACACAACCAGCGATGGCATTGCTGTACTCGTCGCTTCGCACGACCACGAACTGGTGCGCCTCAGCGATACGCTGACCGAACTGAACTAGTCCGCAAGACTGCTCCTTCGCCGGGATGTCCGGCACAGACTGGACCGGCCGTCATTTGCGGCCGGTCCAGTCATTCCATTCGAAAAAAAGGTAACTTCTTAGAGTGACGTCTGCAGAGAAATCCCCGTTCTACATCACCACCGCTATCAGCTACCCCAACGGCGTGCCGCACATCGGACACGCCTACGAGGTCATCGCGACTGATGCCATGGCGCGGTTCAAGCGCTTGGACGGTCATGAAGTGTTCTTCATGACCGGCACGGACGAGCACGGGCTCAAGATGCAGCAGTCGGCTGAGAAGGAAGGCATTACGGCCAAGCAGCTCGCGGATCGTAACTCTGCGGCGTTCAAGCAGATGAGCCAGGACCTGGGAATCTCCCATGACCGTTTCATCCGCACCACGGACCCGGACCACTACGCGGCGTCGCAAGCCATCTGGAAAAAGATGGAAGCGAACGGCGACATCTACTTGTCAAAGTACGAGGGCTGGTACTCGGTCCGCGACGAAGCGTATTACGTCGAAGACGACACCATCGTCAAGGAAGATGGTCTCCGTTATTCCAAGGAGACGGACACGCTCGTCACTTGGACTGCCGAGGAAAGCTACTTCTTCCGCTTGTCCGCCTACCAGGAGAAGCTCCTGGCCCTTTACGAGGCCCAGCCTGAGTTTGGTGCGCCGCAGTCCCGGTTCAACGAGGTCATCAGCTTTGTGAAGCGTGGGCTTGAGGATCTCTCCATCAGCCGCACCACCTTTGACTGGGGTGTCCCTGTTCCGGGCGATGAGAAGCACGTCATGTACGTGTGGGTGGATGCCTTGACGAATTACCTCACCGGTGCCGGGTACCCGGATGTCGAGTCCGAGTCCTTCAAGAAGTTCTGGCCGGCCGATGTCCATGTCATCGGCAAGGACATTTCCCGCTTCCACGCAATCTACTGGCCGGCCTTCCTCATGAGCGCAGGCCTGGAATTGCCCAAGCGCGTCATGATCCACGGGTTCCTGACCAACAACGGCGTGAAGATGTCCAAATCCCTGGGCAATGTTGTCGCCCCGCAGGACTTCGTGGCGCAGTACGGGCTGGACCAGTGCCGCTTCTTCTTCCTCCGGGAAGTCCCGTTTGGCGCCGATGGCAGTTACAACCATGAGGCAATCGTGGGCCGCATGAATTCGGACCTGGCCAACAACTTCGGCAACCTTGCCCAGCGTTCGTTGTCCATGGTCGCTAAGAACTGTGAAGGCAAGGTTCCTGTCCCCGGCGAGTTCACGGCTGAGGACAACGCATTGCTCGCGAAGGCCGGAGAATTGCTGGCTACCGCCCGAGGCGCCTTTGACAAGCAGGAGTTCAGCCGCGCCCTGGAGGCTATCTGGACAGTGCTGGGCGACACCAACGCCTACTTCGCCGAGCAGGCCCCGTGGGTGCTGCGGAAGACCGACGTCGAACGTATGAATACGGTGCTGTACGTCACCTTGGAAGTTGTCCGCATTGTGGCGATCCTTGCCCAGCCGGTCATGCCTTCCTCGTCTGCCAAGCTCCTTGAAGTGCTCGGACAGCCCGAAGGCGAGGCCCGGCAGTTCGCCGCCATCGCCACGCCGATCGTTCCGGGCACTGAACTTCCGGCCCCGACGCCGATCTTCCCGCGCTACGAGGAACCCGTGGAAGCGTAAGTATTCGCTCTCGCACATAACAGCCGTAAAGCTGAAATGCTCTCTCACATCCTCCCGTTCAAGGGAAGGAAGTGAGAGAGCATTTCTCATATGGCCCGTTTGATGTGGGAGAGGATTAGGCCGTAGCCAGACCCTCAACAGGGGACAGCCGCGCTGCACGATGGGCAGGTATCACGGAGGCCAGCAAACCGGCCACCACAGCGACGCCGAACACCGTTGCGAGCTGCAGCCACGGAACCGCCGGAACAACATCAGCCACACCGCCAAGAGCGGCCTGGGCGCCCAGCCAACCGTAGACGATGCCCATGCCCGCACCGAGGACTGCGGCCACACCAGCTATGAGTACGGCCTCGATCGCGAGCATTCCCCGGAGTTGACCCTTCGTCAGGCCCAGTGCCCTCAGCAAGGAGTTCTCCCGGGTTCGTTCAAGGACGGAGAGGGACAACGTGTTCGCCACACCGATCAGGGCAATCACCACTGCCACCCCCAGCAATCCTGTGACCACCAGCAATAGGACGTCAATGATGCTGTTAAAGGTCACGCGCTCGATTGCAGCGCCGCTAACAGTGCGTTCCTGCACGCCCAATGCCGCGGCCACTTCCTTTTGAATGGCCTGGACACGGTCAGCAGATACGGAGTCGTCCAGTTTCACCCACGCCATAGAGGGCGTTTCCGGCAACGCACTGGACGGGAGGCTGGAGATCTCAACGAAAGGTGGGATGTGACGGGTGCGGAGGACCTTGGCATCCAGCGACACGGGACCGGCCGCCGTCGAGATCGTTGCGGCTCCGCCTTTGGAGTCCTCGGGCAGGTAGACGGTACCGGGGTTCGGCCGCAAAGCACTATCCCTCAGCACGGACGAGGCATCGGCCGCGGAGATTCCATAGATGGTATTCCCGCCATCAGGCGTGGCCTCGGCAAGGGTACCGACAGCCGGGAGCAGGACTGCGGTGCTGACGCCGTCGATTGCCTTGATACGGGAAACAGCGGCGTCGCCGGAGCCGATGGCACCAGTCGCGGTCATTGCTGCCAGGTCCACGGGATAATTCTCAGCAAGGGTGTCGTTGAAGGCCTGCCGGGACGTGGCTGCGCCGGTCATCATCAGCGACACCAGAGTGACGCCGATCAACAAGGCAGCGGCAGCAGCCGACGTACGGGCAGGATTGCGCGTGGCGTTAACCGCAGCCAGCTTTCCGGGAACACCCACAGGTGCAGCCACGCGTCCAGCCAGGGCCACTACCGTCGGAATGAACAGGGTTGAGCACAACAGGATCCCCACAAAGGAGAGGGCTCCGCCGAACAACGCAATCAGCAGCGAGACGGTAGTGCTTCCGAAAATCAGCAATGATGCCCCGCCGAGGAGCGCCACCAGGCCCAGAGCCAGGCGGACCTTGCCGCGCCGGTTGCCAACGGCAGCGTCATCGGCAGGCCTTAGGGCAGCCAGAGGAGCGACCGCGGTAGCGGCTTTGGCGGGTACGAGGGCTGCAATGACTGTCAGCAGCGTTCCGGCCACAAGGCCGGCGATGATTGCCGACGGCGGTACGGCCAGGGTGGCAAAAGCCTGCTCAGGCTGTGTCTTCGCCCAGGCGATGAGTACGTACATGAGGGCGGTTGCGGCAATCACGCCCAGCACGGCGGAAATGAATCCGACCACCAGGGCCTCCAGCATGACGGATCCGCGGATTTGGGACCGTCCTGCGCCGAGGCACCGAAGAAGCGCCAGTTCCCTTGTTCGCTGGGCCACCAGCACGGAGAACGTATTGGCCACCACCAGAATGGAGACGAGGATAGCGACGCCGGCAAAGGCGAGCAGTACCACTGTGAGTTGGTCCTGACCGGCGCTCAGCATGGCGACCGTAGATGTGACCTTCTCCTGCGCGGTTTCCAGGGTGGGAGCTTCGGCGCCTGCCGCTTCCATGCGGTGCGCGATATACTCCTTCGCTGCGGAGACGTCTTCGCCGGGTTGGAGAATGAATTGCAGTCCCGAATATCCTGCTCCGGCGTCCTGCACCGCGTTCAGGACAGACTCTGATGCGACAAGCTGGGCCGCCGAGGATGAGAAAGGATCATTCGTTGCCTGAATCAGGCCGGCAACTTTTACCTTGGCGTTCTTGACGGGTCCTGCACCGTGCAGCTCGAGCGTACTTCCAACGGTGAGTCCCAGATGCTCTGCTGTCTTGACGTCGATCACGGCTTCGAAGGGCTGCGACGGCATGGAACCGGAGGACAAGACCGCACCCTCCAGGGGTGATGGTGCCGTATTACGGAGCCGGCCCTGCTGCTCACCGCCACCGGCCACGAACGTCACATACGTGGAGCGTTCGGCGTAATGGTCCTTGACGGCGGGCGCGGACGTCGCGGCATCCACTGCTGCCTGGCTGAAGGCCTCACCGTTTTTGGATGTAGCAATAAGGTCCGCGTTGCGGTAGGCCTCGCCGATACTGGCGCCAAGTGAAGCATTGGTGCTCGCGCCCACCATAAGCGTGGCTGAGAGGAACATAACGGACAGCATCACGGCGAGCCCGATTGCGACGAATCGTCGGAAGTGGGTCGTCAATTGGGAGAGAGCTACACGCAGCATGCCTTAAGCCCCCAGCTTGCCGAGCGCCGTCAAAACAGATTCCGCTGTGGGCTTCTGGATCTCGCCCACCAGACCGCCGTCGCTCATCAGCACCACGCGGTCGGCATAGCTTGCGGCGACGGGGTCATGGGTCACCATGATGATGGTCTGGCCCATCTCCTGGCTGCTGCGACGCAGGAGCGCAAGCACTTCGCCGCCGGCTTTGGAGTCCAGGTTGCCGGTCGGCTCGTCGCCAAACACGACGTCGGGACGCGTCAGTAGCGCCCGGGCTACGGCGACACGCTGCTGCTGTCCGCCGGACAACTCGTGTGGTCGGTGCTTCAACCGGTCTTTCAACCCCAGGGTGCTGACTACGGTATCCAGCCACCCGGCGTCGGCGGTTGTTCCCGCCAAAGCGAGCGGCAGCGTGATGTTCTGTTCCGCTGTCAGGGTGGGCACAAGATTGAAGGCCTGGAACACGAAGCCAATGCGCTCGCGTCGAAGGGCGGTGAGTTGGCGGTCGTTGAGTCCGGTGAGCTCTGTGCCGCCGAGGACGATCCGTCCGGAGTCCGCCGTATCGAGGCCCGCGAGGCAATGCATGAGCGTGGATTTGCCCGATCCGGAAGGTCCCATGATTGCGGTGAATTTGCCTGCCTCGAAGCCCACCGATACCTCGTTCAGGGCCATGACTCGTGTATCGCCGCGTCCATAGCCCTTTGTCAGTGCGAAAGCTTCAACCGCGGTGCGTGTCCTGGCTGCATCGGATTTAGCGGGGAGGCCGTTGCCTGTTGGGTGGGGGAGAGGCGTGAAAGTTGTCATGGTTTCACGCTATGTGCCGGGGATGCGCCGCTGGATCCGGCCACGGACCCATTCCGGGCAAGGTCAGCTCATACCGTGGTCTGAGGCCGCGATCACGTGATGGGGCGCAGCTAGCTTCCTGGCGCAACCACGCCTGTCTCATAGGCGATGACCACCACCTGCACGCGGTCCCGGGCTCCTAGCTTGGCCAGAATGTGGCCCACGTGGGTCTTCACCGTGGCCTCCGACAGAAACAGCCCGGCGGCTATTTCCGGGTTCGACTGGCCCTGGGCGATCAGCTGGAAAACCTCGCGTTCACGGGCGGTCAGGCGTTCGACGGCGGCAGCGTGCCGGCTCTGCTCGGGCGTTTGTGTCCTGAGCAGGGGAGCAACGTGATCCAGGAGCCTGCGTGTAGTGGATGGTGCGATGACGGCGTCACCGCGGTAGACGGTGCGGACAGCCTCCAACAGCTCCTCCGGCGGGGCGTCCTTGAGGAGAAACCCACTGGCCCCAGCCTGTATCGCAGCCAAAGCGTATTCGTCGAGGTCGAAGGTGGTCAGGACTACGATTTTGACCTCTGCCCGCTGGGAGCCCGAGGGCTGGGTGGCTGCCTGTTCTAGAATGCGTCTCGTGGCTTCGATTCCGTCCATACCCGGCATGCGTACATCCATCAGGACCACATCCGCCGTGGTGGCACTAAGTGCCTGCACTGCCTCGATGCCGTTGCCTGCCTCTGCCACCACCTGGAGATCAGGTTGGGAATTGATCAGCATGCCGAACCCCGAGCGAACCAATTGCTGGTCATCGACGAGCGCCACCCGTATGGGTGAGGGGAGTTCAGGCATGGTTTAGGCCTCCGAATAAGGGATGAAAGCGGACACACGGAAACCGCCGCCCTGTAAGGGGCCTGCGGTCAGGGAACCATCGTAGAGCGAGATGCGCTCGGCCATGCCGCGGAGGCCGTTTCCCCCTCCTCCTGTGGGCGGATCAGCCGCGGCGCCCCGACCGTCGTCGACGACGTTCAGCTCTAAACCGCGACCCTGCCACGTGAGCGTCACACTCGCTCGGGCGTGGGGTCCCGCGTGCTTCATGACGTTGGTGAGCGCTTCCTGGATGATCCGGTAGGCAGTGAGTTCGGCCCCGGTCGGAAGAGCCCGCCGAGGCATGCCAAGCTGTTCGAAGGAGATATTCAGCCTGGCAGCACGGAATCCCAGCAGCAGCTCATCGAGATCGGAGAGCCTCGGTTGCGGCCTTGTCGGCGCGTCCTCGTCCGAACGCAGGACCCCTAGCAGCCTGCGCATTTCGCCGAGGGAATCCCGGCCTGTGGCTGCGATGGTGGCCAATGCTTCGGTGGCCAGTTCCGGCTTAGCGGTGGCGGCGTAACGGGCGCCGTCGGCCTGGGTAATGATCACGGAGAGCGAGTGCGCCACGATGTCGTGCATTTCCCTCGCGATATGGGAGCGCTCATCAGCAGCGGCCAGTTGGCGCTCCTGCAGTTGTTCGATTTCAAGGCGGCGGGTCCGGTCCTCAAGGGCCTGGAGCTGGAGCCGCCGCACGCGGGTGAGATCGCCGAGTGTCCAACTGACCAGCACCAGCATCCAGATAAGGACCGTGTACAGGGCCCCGATGGTGAGGCCCATGATGCCTGACTCGGCGGAGCTTGAGTATTCACGCGTGGTGAGCATGACACCGCCCAGCAAACCAAGGAGCAGGACCGTCCGGCTCGCCCAGGCCGGTCCATAAGCGGCCGTTGCATAGATGACCAGGGGCACGGCTATTTGGCTGGCCACCGGTTCGGCGCCGATCGCCCACTGGATCAGGCACACCAAAACCACGACGGCGGCCGCAACCACGGGGCGCGTGCGTCGCCAAGCCAGCGGCAACAGGAGGCCGCAGGAGATGAGGAAGAGCAAAGGGCGGTCGGCCACCAGATAGACAGGTCCGAACAACAGGACGAGCAAGCCTGTGGCCGCCAGATCTACCTTGAAGCGGTTGATCCGGAACCATTCGTATAAAGCGTGCCTTCTGTCCACGGTACGACTCTATGTGTTCGGTTTGGTCGCAGGCATCATGCCCTGGTCTGATTTCGCGCTTGTCGCGTGTTCGAAGAGTGAGACGATTTTGACCAACATGTGGATTGCTTGGCTAGATAGACGTATGAGTGCATCGTCCATCAACCTCGCTGTCATCCCCGGCGACGGCATTGGCCCCGAGGTCATCGCCGAAGCTGTCAAGGTCCTCGAAAAGGCTGTCGCCGCCGAAGGCGTGGCCCTTGAGCAGACCCACTACAAGCTCGGTGCGCAGCACTGGCTTGAAACGGGCGAGACCCTGCCGGACGAGGTTTTGGAAGACCTCCGGACGCGTGACGCCATTCTCTTTGGTGCAGTGGGAGCAGCCCCGGGCGATACCAGGATTCCTTCCGGCATCATCGAACGCGAGATGCTGCTCAAGCTTCGCTTCAGCCTGGACCACTACGTGAACCTGCGGCCGTCCCGGTTGTATGGAACCGTCGGGAGCCCCTTGGCAAACCCCGGAGTCATCGATTTCATCGTTGTCCGCGAAGGCACCGAAGGTCCCTACGTAGGCAACGGCGGCACCCTGCGCGGCGGAACCCCGCACGAGGTTGCCACCGAGGTCTCCCTTAATACTGCGCATGGCGTGGAGCGCGTGGTGCGGGATGCATTCCGCCGCGCCAGTGAACGTCCGCGCAAGCACGTCACCCTCGTCCACAAGCACAATGTCCTGGTCTTCGCCGGACACTTGTGGAAGCGCACCGTTGAAGCAGTGGCCAGCGAATTCCCCGAGGTCACCCACGATTACCTGCACATCGATGCTGCAACCATCTTCATGGTTACCGATCCCTCCCGCTTCGATGTGATCGTCACCGACAACCTTTTCGGGGACATCCTGACCGACCTCGCCGCTGCCGTTACTGGTGGCATTGGCTTGGCGGCATCGGGCAACATCAACATGGACCGCACAGCACCGTCCATGTTCGAACCCGTCCACGGCTCAGCGCCGGATATCGCCGGACAGCAGAAAGCCGATCCCACCGCGGCCATCCTCTCCGCAGTGCTCCTCCTGGACCACCTTGGTTACACCACGGCGGCCCGCAAGATCGAGGCGGCAGTGGTCGCGGACGTCGAAAGCCGCACCGGCGAGCCGCGCACTACTGCGGCGATCGGCGATGCCATTGCGGCGGCACTTTAGGCTCATTTCTCAGGCGTAAGCTTGTCTTGAATTATTTACCTGCTTCCCTGGTCCACCGCTGAACCGCTTCCTCCGGGACCCGTTTCGCGCTACCAGGTAGCTGACTGTGGAGGAAACATGACTCAGACTGCCCATGGCGTCGAATTCAGCCAGCAGCTTTCGGAAACCCCGAAGTCTGCTGAGGAGCGTGCAGCCATCCTGGCGAACCCAGGCTTTGGCGATTACTTCACCGACCACACCGCCGTCGTCGACTACAAAGTTGACGCCGATGGCAATGGCGGTTGGCAGAACGCCCGGATCGAACCCTACGGACCTATCTCCCTGGATCCCTCGGCCGCAGTCCTGCACTATGGTCAGGAGATCTTCGAGGGCCTTAAGGCGTATCGCCACGCTGACGGTTCGGTGTGGACCTTCCGCCCCGAAGCGAACGCCGCGCGCCTGAACAAATCGGCCCGCCGGCTCGCCCTTCCGGAATTGCCGGAGGAATACTTCCTCGGTGCCATCCGTGAACTCGTGCAGGCCGACCAGGAATGGGTTCCGTCGGGCGACGGCGAAGCCCTTTACCTCCGTCCGTTCATGATCGCCACCGAGGCTTTCCTTGGCGTTCGTGCTGCCCGCGAGGTGTCCTTCCGCGTTATTGCTTCCCCCGCCGGTAACTACTTCGGTGGCGAGCTCAAGCCGGTCTCCATCTGGATCTCCCGTGAGTACGCCCGCGCCGGCCGCGGCGGAACCGGAGCGGCCAAGTGCGGTGGCAACTACGCAGCTTCATTGATCGCTCAGCAGGAAGCCGAAGCGAACGGTTGCAAGCAGGTCCTCTTCCTGGACCACTTCAACGACGACGCCGTGGAAGAACTCGGCGGCATGAACGTCTTCTTCGTCATGAAGGACGGCTCGCTGGTTACTCCCGCGCTCAGTGGCACCATCCTCGAGGGCGTCACCCGCATGTCCGTCATCCAGGTGGCAAAGGACATGGGCCGGGAAGTTTCCGAGCGCAAGATCACACTGGACGAATGGCGCGACGGCGTTGCTTCAGGCGAGATCGCTGAAGTCTTCGCTTGCGGTACGGCGGCCGTGATCACCCCGATCGGTGTGCTCAAGGACGCGACGGAATTCATCGGATCCGAGGACGCCAAGGCAGGCGAAACCACCATGGCCATCCGCCAGCAGCTCCTGGGAATCCAGACCGGTACCGTCGAAGACACCCACGGCTGGCTGACCCGCCTGGTTTAGTACCCGGGTTTCCTGACACAACTGAAACGCACAACGGCGGTCCTGCCCTTGGTTACCAAGCGGCAGGGCCGCCGTTGCCATCCCCGGTCCTCTCTCACATCCCAACGGTTTTTCAGGGTCCTTCTCTCACTTCCCAACGGGTTTTCTGGATTCCTTTATCACATCCTGACCGTTTGGCGGGAATGTTCTCTCACATACGGAGTGGTCGGTTGAGGTCAACGGTGCGGTCCGCCGTCGACGTTCAAAATGAGCGAGCATCGGTGAAAAGCGGTCCGGAGGTGAGCGAGCATCGGTGGAAAGGGGTCCGGATGTGAGCGAGGATCCGAAGTGGTGCCAAGATGGGACAGTGACTTCAGAATCAATGGCGACTTCCGGTAACCATCCCGTCGGCGACGACACCTCTGGACTGCAGAGAAGCAGCAGCCTCACCCGCTTCCGGCTGGCACCCAACCCGGGCCCGATGAGCCTGGATGGCACCAACTCCTACGTCATCAGCGCCCCGGGCTCCGGCCACGTCGCCATCGTGGATCCCGGCCCGGAAGACGAAGGGCACCTGGCAGCGCTTGCGGCGGCAGGCGTGGTGGACGCCGTGCTCATTACGCACCGGCACGCTGATCACACGGCAGCGTCCGCCAGGTTCCATGAACTGACGGGCGCTCCCGTCAGGGCTGCTGCCGCGGAGTATTGCCACGGCGGAGAGCCTCTGGTGGACGGCGAAGTCCTGCATGCTGGCGGCGTGGAGATCCATGTCCTGGCAACTCCTGGCCACACGTCGGATTCCTTGTGCTTCCATCTCCCCGCAGACGGACCCACAGGCTCCGTTCTTACGGGTGACACCATCCTGGGACGCGGCACCACGGTGCTGGACTACCCCGATGGCCGCCTGGGCGATTACCTCGCCAGTCTGGACAAACTCGAATCCCTGGGCCCAGCTACGCTCCTTCCCGCCCATGGCCCGGTGCTTCCTGCCCTGGACGGGAAATGCCGTGAGTACCGCGAACACCGCCAGCAGCGGCTAGACCAGATCAGGGCTGCGTTGGCACAGCTCGGCCAGGATGCGCCGATTGCCGCAGTTACTGATGCGGTGTATCCCGACGTCGATCCTTCGGTCAGGTGGGCAGCTGAGACGTCGGTTGCCGCGCAGTTGGATTACCTTCGCAGCTAGCGCGCAAACGCCCAAGCACTGGAAGGTAGGCTTGAGCCCATGCGTATCGCCCGGTTTGTAGTTGATTCTGATCCCCTTTATGGCGTTGTTGAAGGCGAGCCCGGTAGTGAGGAAATCACTGTCATCAACGGCGACCCCTTCTTCAATGGCGTCGAACGTACCCACGTGAAGCACAAGCTTGAGGATGTGCGGCTCCTTGCCCCGATCATTCCGCGCAGTAAGGTGATCGGCGTTGGGCGTAACTTTGCCGAGCATGCAGCTGAGCTGGGCAACGAGGTTCCGCAGCATCCATTGCTCTTCCTTAAGCCGAACACCTCCGTCATCGGTCCAAACGATCCGATAGTCCTCCCGGAGTTCTCCGATGAAGTCTCCTTCGAAGCGGAGCTGTGCGTCATCATCGGCCGTATCTGCAAAGACGTCCCCGAGGAACGTGCCGACGACGTCATTTTTGGTTACACCTGTGGAAACGACCTCACTGCCCGGGACGTCCAGAAAACCGATCTCCAGTGGGCCCGCGCCAAGGGCTTTGACACCTCCGCTCCGCTGGGCCCGTGGATTGAAACCGATCTGGACCACGAGGACCTCTCCATCCAGGGACGGCTCAACGGCGAACTCCGTCAGGACGGCAGCACCAGCCAGATGATCCGCGGCGTTCGTGAGCTCGTCTCGATCGTTTCGCACGCGTTCACCCTGCTGCCGGGCGACGTCATCATGACGGGAACCCCGGCTGGTGTCGGCCTGGTCAGCGAGGGCGACCGCTTCGAAGTGGAGATCGAAGGCATCGGCCGCTTGTCCAACCCGGTGGTTCGCCGCTAACGGCCGGACCAGACCTTAGCGCCCGACGACGGCACGAGACTTTCGTACGAAAGGCGCGGGCCGTCGTCGGGCCATTCCTGCGGGGAACCGGGCCGATATCAAGCGGTAAAGTTGAAACACTATGACTACTGCTTCTGCGTCCAGCGCTGCCTCCAGCGCCATCCCTGCCGTCAACGCCGAGACTCCAGTCCGCGTCCGCTTCTGCCCGTCGCCTACGGGAACGCCGCACGTTGGCTTGATCCGCACTGCCCTGTTCAACTGGGCCTATGCGCGCCATACCGGTGGCAAGCTGATATTCCGCATTGAGGACACTGACTCTGCCCGCGACAGCGAGGAGAGCTACCACCAGCTGCTGGATGCCCTTAAGTGGCTGGGCATCGACTGGGATGAGGGCGTCGAAGTAGGCGGACCGCATGAGCCATACCGCCAGTCACAGCGTGGAGATATCTACCAGGACGTCATCGCCAAGCTCAAGGCTGGGGGACATGTCTACGAGTCCTACTCCACGCCGGACGAGATCGAAGCCCGCCACCGGGCAGCTGGCCGCGATCCCAAACTTGGGTATGACGGCTTCGACCGCCACCTGACCGAGGAACAGCTTGCCCAGTTCAAGGCCGAAGGCCGGGAAGCCGTGCTGCGTCTCCGCATGCCGGATGAGGACCTCACCTTCAAGGACCTCGTCCGCGGCGAGATCACGTTCAAGGCCGGTTCGGTGCCCGACTTCGCGGTTGTGCGTGCCAATGGTGCTCCGCTGTACACGCTGGTGAACCCGGTGGACGATGCCCTCATGGGCATCACGCACGTGCTTCGCGGGGAGGACCTCCTGAGTTCCACGCCCCGGCAGATCGCGCTGTACCGGGCGCTCTACGCGATCGGCGTGGCGGAGTACATGCCGGAGTTCGGTCACCTGCCCTACGTCATGGGCCAGGGTAACAAGAAGCTTTCCAAGCGCGATCCGGAATCCAGCCTGTTCCTGCACCGCGAGCGTGGCTTCATCCCTGAAGGCCTGCTCAACTACCTGTCCCTGCTGGGCTGGTCACTGAGCGCGGACGAGGACATTTTCACCGTGGAGCAGCTCGTGGCTAACTTCGACATCCATGATGTCCTGGGTAACCCTGCGCGCTTCGACCTTAAGAAAGCCGAGGCCATCAACGGCACCCACGTACGTATGCTCGAGCCGGAGGACTTCAAGCAGAGGCTCGTCCCGTATCTCCGTGCTGCGGGCTTCGTGGGGGAGATCCTCACGCATCGGCAGGAGGAGATCCTCGGGGAGGCGGCTCCTCTGGTCCAAGAGCGCATCACACTTCTCGGCGAAGCTCCTGAGATGTTGGCCTTCCTCTTCAAGGCCGACGACGCGATCGATGTTGCTGACGACGCCCGTAAGGGGCTCCCGGAGAACCTGCAGGAAGTGCTTGACGCGGCACTTGCTGCGTTGGAGCCCATAGAGGATTGGACCGCTGAGAACATTCAGACGGCACTCAAGCAGGCATTGGTCGAGGACCTTGGCATCAAGCCCCGTGCTGCCTTTGGGCCGGTGCGCACCGCTATTTCAGGCCGACGTATTTCTCCGCCGCTGTTCGAGTCAATGGTGATCCTGGGTAAGGACTCCTCATTGGCCCGCGTTCGCGCGTTCCGGGGCTAGGCGGCAACGGTCATGGCTATTGCAAGCTCCTTCGGAACTATCCGCGGTGTTCTGTTCGACATCGACGACACCTTGGTGGACCTTGAGTACGCCATGACAACGGCGCTGCGTGATGTTAGCGAACATCTCCTGCCCGGCCTTGACCAGGCCGGGTGGGTGAAGTTCGGCCGTATCTTCACCCACGAGACAACGCATTTCTATGACCGCTACCTTGCTGGCGAACTGACCTTCAATGAGCAGCGCCTTTTGAGGGGCCGGGCAGCCTTGGGCCACTTTGGCGTTGAGCTCGGAGACGGTGAGGAATCGCAGTCATGGGTTGCTGAGTACCATCAGCGGCAAACGGCCTACGTGCGCGCTTTCGACGACGTAGCAGGCGTGCTGGATGCGCTCGACGCTGCGGACATTCCCTACGGTGCTGTCAGCAACAACGTTCATGACTACCAACGGGCCAAGTTGGATGGGGCGGGCCTGTCCAGGATCAAGATCCTCGTAGGAACGGATACGGTCGGCGTGGCGAAGCCGCATCCTGCAATCTACCTTGAGGGCGTGCGGCTGCTGGGGACAGAACCCGGTGAGACTCTCTACGTTGGGGACAACCGGCTTCTTGACGCGGACGGCGCAACGGCCGCCGGCCTTATTGGCGTGTGGCTCAACAGGACCGGGGAAGAGGTTGAAGAGTTCGTCGGGCGTCAGGTGGATTCGTTGTCGAGACTGCTGATTAAGGCACCATCCGCAGCCTGACATCCATGTGATGCAGGTAACGGCCTCGCGATTTGTGCAGGTGGCAAGACTCCGGTAGAGTCATTACTCGTGCTGAGGGGCACGGAGGGAAAAGCCAAGGGAAACCACGGCGAAGAACTCCGGTCCAAAAGTCACTTTGGGATATGGTGTAATTGGCAACACTACGGTTTCTGGTACCGTCATTCTAGGTTCGAGTCCTGGTATCCCAGCTCTGAAATTCCGCTCTATTGCAGCGGAAAATCAGAATTCCACATCGCTTAGCCGATTTGGAAGAGAGCTGAAAGTGTGAAATACTCATTCAGCTTGTTCGCCGGAAACGGCGAAGAAAAAGTGCAAGGCCCCATCGTATAGCGGCCTAGTACGCCGCCCTCTCACGGCGGTAACGCGGGTTCGAATCCCGCTGGGGTCACAAACAATTCCCCCGGAACTCCGGTTCCGGGGGAATTCTTCGTTTAAGCGCATTTCCGGTTACCAGCCGACATTGCGGGTTAGCGCCCCCGACATTCCCTCCGCCAGGCACCTGATGACCCGCTGACAGTCTTCGGGCTGGCATGATGATGCTGTGACCGCACATGAAGAGCCGCCAAGAGCAGGGACCAGTCCTGTCACGAATAAAGCCCAGGCTGATGCCGTCAACACCCTCGAAGCGGCCCGGAGCGAACTAGCGGGCGCAGCCTTGCCACTCGCCTTGCCCGATGCCGAAGCCGGGCGCCGCTTGATCAGGGAGACCCTCGCACAGCTCGACGACTATGTGATCCCCAGATACCGCAGCCTGGACGCGCCGCTGCTGGCCGTCGTCGGAGGTTCCACTGGTGCCGGTAAATCGACGCTGGTTAATGCGTTGGTAGGCTACCCGGTGACACGTGCCGGAGCTATTAGACCGACAACGCGTCAGCCGATCCTCCTCCACCATCCGCAGGATGGGGAATGGTTTGAGGGCCAGCGCATTCTTCCCAACCTGGAGCGGATCAGGGGTAGCGTCTCTGCGGAACCGTTGCCTGCAAATCAAGCCGGGATGGCGCCGGATGCCCAGGCAATCACGTCCCTGGTGCTCGTGGGTCACGACCATGTGCCCCAGGGCGTGGCGATTCTGGATGCGCCGGACGTCGACTCCATTTCCGATAACAATCGCAGGCTGGCGGGTCAGTTGCTCGCCGCAGCGGATCTTTGGGTGTTCGTCACCACGGCAAACAGATACGCCGACGCCGTCCCGTGGCGCCTGCTCCTGGATGCGGCTTCGAGGGACATTACGGTCGCCGTGGTGCTGGACCGCGTGCCACCGGCAGCGGAGGAAGAAGTCAGGACGGACCTCAAGGCGATGTTGGATCGTCATGGCCTGGCTGCTGCAGAACTCTTCGTGGTTCAGGAAAGTGCATTGGACGATTTGGGCATGCTGCCGCGCGAAGCTGTCAGCGATTTGAGGCTTTGGCTGGCCAGCCTTGCCGCTGATTCCGCCGGACGAGCAGACGTCGCGCGGCGCACGCTCAATGGTGCCATCAAAGCAGTGAGCGCCCGGTTTGAAGCCATTGCGGCTGCGGCTGCGGCCCAGGATGCTGCGGCGCATGAGCTGCGCTCTGTCTGCGTTCACGAATACGACGACGCCCTGCTGCGCATTCTGGAAGCAACCAAGGACGGTGCGCTGCTCCGCGGGGAAGTGCTGGCACGATGGCAGGATTTTGTGGGCACGGGAGAATTCTTCCGTGCACTTGAGCAGAACATAGGGCGTATGCGGGACCGGATGGGGGCATTCTTCAGAGGTGAACCCGCCCCGGCTGTGAAAGTCGAGACCGCGATCGAAACAGGTTTGCAAGCAGTGATTCTTGATGAGGCCGCCAACGCCGCAGAAAACGTCGACAGGCGCTGGCGCTCGGACGCGGCAGGCCGCCAGCTCTTGGGCGCCGCAGATCTTTCAGGGACCAGTCCTGGCTTTGACGCGAAGGCCGCGGCCGCCATCCGCTCCTGGCAGGAAGGACTCATGGAACTGATCCGCACCCAAGGTCAGGAAAAGCGCACGCAGGCCCGGTGGCTCTCCTTCGGCGTGAACGGGCTGGGCGCAGCGCTGATGGTGGTGGTTTTCTCCATGACTGCCGGTTTGACAGGGTTGGAGATAGGCATTGCGGGTGGAACGGCTGTGGTGGGGCAGAAGCTGCTTGAAGCTGTCTTCGGTGAGGATGCCGTCCGTCGGCTTGCCCAGCAAGCCAGGGCCGATCTTCACACGTCCTGCCAACGCCTTCTCGAGGAAGAACGGGACAGGTTCCTCGGTCGGCTGGAGGCCACTGGCTTGGACGGTGGCACCGTCCATAGCGATATGCACCTCGACCACCATGCCAAGGCACTCCGTCGCTTGGCAGGAGCGGCATGAGCCGGCACAGCCAAGTCCGGGAATCGTCCCAACTCCAGCGGCGGCTCGAAGCGCTGAACACAGCACGGGAGCTGGCCGAGGGAGTGCTGCCCGAGGAGGAACTGCAATCCGTGTATGAGGTCCTTGAACGGGCCTCGTCCAGACGCTCGTTGTCGGCAGGACACACGGTGGTGGGCTTTTTCGGGGCCACAGGAAGCGGCAAGTCATCCTTGTTCAATGCCGTTTCCAGCAGCAATCTGGCAACCGCGGCAGCCCGTCGGCCCACCACATCCGCGCCGTTGGCAGGAATTTGGGGCGAGGACGGAAGTGGGCCGCTGCTGGACTGGCTCGGAGTGCAGGAGCGGCACAGCCTGCCTGGGCTCCCAGGCCTGGCGTCTGCGGAGAGCGGCCTGATCCTGCTGGACCTTCCCGACTTTGATTCAACGAAAGTGGAGAACCGGGAGGTAGTCCAGCGCATGGTCGGGATGGTGGACGTCCTGGTCTGGGTGCTGGACCCGCAGAAGTATGCAGATGCTGCCGTGCACAACGACTTCCTGCGTCCGATGGCCTCCCATGGAGCCGTCACACTTGTTGTCCTGAACCAGATAGACAAGCTCAACGACGCCGACACCGCTGATGTGCTTCATTCCCTGAAAGGCATCCTTGAGCGCGACGGCCTGGATGACGTTCGCATCCTGGGCGCTTCGGCACTGACTGGCGAAGGCATCGATGCCGTTCGTGGTGCCATCCGGGACGTCGTGATCCAACGGGAGGCCGCCACAAAACGCTTGGCTGCCGATGTCTCCAAGGCTGCTGCCGAACTGTTCCAGGTTTCAGGTGCAGGCGAGGCTCGCGGCATCAAAGCAAATACCAAGGCTAGACTCGCCACCGAATTGTCGACGGCGGCCAACGTACCTGTGGTGGTTGACGCGGTAGCGCGATCCTTCAAGAGGGAATCGGCGCGGCGGACGGGATGGCCCGTGACGCGCTGGTTGCTGCGATTCCGGCCTGATCCCCTGCGGAGGCTGAACCTGGGTAGGCAGGACACCAGGCCCGAGCTCAACCGGACTTCCTTGCCGGTAGCGGGCGCACCCGAACGTGCGAGGACGGATGCCGCAGTGCGTGATTTTGTGGATGAGGCTTCGGAAGGCGCTCCTGGCCCGTGGCGGGCGTCCATCCGTGCTGTGGCCAGGGAAAGCCGCGAGCAACTGCCGGATGCCCTGGACCAAGCCATCGCCGGGACGGATCTCAAAACGTCAAAACGCCCGTTCTGGTGGTTGTTGTTCAACTCACTTCAATGGATCGCACTTCTCCTGGCGGTCGGTGGACTTGGTTGGCTTGGGCTCCTGGCCGCGCTCGGCTATTTCCAAATGCCTGTGCCGGAGGTTCCGAGGACTGAGGGATGGCCCTGGCCTACGTTGATGGTGGCCTGCGGAGTGGTTTTGGGGATTGTTCTTGCCATCTTCGGCAGAATCATCGGCGGCTGGGCCGCTCGCCTGCGCGCCAAGGGCGTGGCCAAAAGACTGAAAACCGCGATAGCAGGCGTAGCTGAGCAGCGCATCGTGGAACCGGTGGAGGTGCAGATTGCCCGTTTAGGTGCCTTCAACGCGGCGATAAAAACCGCGCGCAAAGGATAGGGACGTCTATAGATCGGCCGCAGCGTCCTTGACTTTGATCAGGGTCCGAAGGTTCCGCGTTGTGGTGCTGGCCTTGTACCGCGGCTTGGCAGAGAGTTTGCTGAAGGGACTATCCAAGGTGCCTCCGGCCGGTGATAGCCAAGCGGTAGCTTCCGGTCCGAGCCGCACCTGTTCCACGCCACCAAGGGCCTCTCCGGCCTCAAAGAGCTCGTCCAGCATGGCTTTGTCCGAGGTGAGCGTGATGTAGCTGTGCGTGGCTTTGTCGTCGGCAGGGTACGGGCAGGCATCCACGAGTTCGGCCACCCGCGAAGAAGTGAGGACAACAACCCAGGCGTCGTAGCCGAAGGATTCACGCAGGCACTTTTCGAACTGGGCTTTTACATCCTTGATGCTCAGATCACTCTTCAGGACAACGTTTCCACTCGCCAACAGCGTCTTCACGTCAGAGAATGGGTAGCCCTTAAGTGCCGATTTCAGGTCGGCCATCTTGATGTTGATCCCGCTGACGTTGATGCCCCTGAGGAATACTGCGTAGATGGTCATGGACGTCCCCCTTCAAAGACAGCGGGTCTAGTCGTTGTTCTTGCGCAAGGCTTCTGTCAGTACCCGGGCGGCATTGCAGACGACCTCGGCGTGCAATCGTCCTGGCTGACGCGTGAGGCGCTCAATGGGACCTGAAATGGACACTGCGGCTATGACCCGTCCAGAGGGTCCACGGACCGGAGCGGAAACCGAGGCGACCCCCGGCTCGCGTTCGCCCAGGCTCTGACCCCAGCCCCGGCGTCGTACTCCTGCCAGGACGGTGGGCGTAAATCGGGCGTTCTGGAGTCCTTCCAGCAGGCGGTCGTGGTCTTCCCAAGCGAGGAGGACCTGCGCGGCCGAACCGGCTTTCATGGACAGCTGGGTTCCCACCGGAATGGTATCGCGCAGCCCGATCGGACGCTCCGCTGAGGCAACGCATACGCGCCAATCGCCCTGCCTGCGGAAAATCTGGGCGCTCTCGCCGGTAGCGTCCCGCAGTTGGATGAGTACCGGCCCTGCAGAAGCGATGAGCCGGTCTTCACCGGCCGCGGATGCGAGTTCCACCAAGCGGCTGCCCAGAACGAATCGTCCCTGGATGTCGCGACTGACCAGCCGGTGGTGGACCAAGGCCAGCGCGAGCCGGTGAACGGTGGGCCGGGCGAGGCCAGTGGCCGCTACAAGTTGTGCAAGTGTTGTTGGCCCGGCCTCGAGGGCATCGAGTACTTGGGCCGCTTTATCAATGACCCCGACTCCACTAGAATTGTCCATGTAATGATATTGCCGTCTCAATATCTGAGATGCAAGTTGTTTCACTAGCCTATTTTGCGGCCCTGCTGGTTCAGTGGTTAGAAGAGTTCAGTGGTTAGAAGAACAGTTCAGTGGATGAAGAACATCCAACTTCAGTGAAGGGAGCAAGGCCGTGGGAAAGACACTGGCCGAGAAAGTCTGGGACGCGCATGTAGTGCGCAAAGGTGAAGGCGAAGGAGCCAATGCCCAGCCCGACCTTCTTTTCATTGACTTGCACCTGGTCCACGAGGTGACGTCACCGCAGGCTTTCGAAGGGTTGCGCCTGGCTGGCCGCAAGCTGCGCCGCACCGACCTCACCATTGCCACGGAGGACCACAACACTCCCACATTGGACATCGACAAGCCCATCGCGGACCTCACCAGCCGCACGCAGATTGAAACGCTGCGCGCCAATTGCAAGGAATTCGGCGTCCGCCTGCACTCGCTCGGCGATAAGGAGCAGGGCATCGTGCACGTTGTGGGTCCGCAGCTGGGCCTGACCCAGCCGGGCATGACGGTGGTGTGTGGCGATTCGCACACCTCCACGCATGGCGCCTTCGGTGCACTGGCCATGGGCATCGGAACCTCTGAGGTCGAGCACGTCATGGCAACCCAGACGCTGTCCTTGAAGCCGTTCAAGACCATGGCGATCAACGTCGAGGGCACGCTGCGCCCCGGCGTCACGGCCAAGGACATCATCCTGGCCGTCATCGCCAAGATCGGTACCGGCGGGGGCCAGGGCTACGTCCTGGAATACCGCGGCTCTGCCATCCGGGCTCTGTCGATGGATGCCCGAATGACCATCTGCAACATGTCCATCGAGGCTGGCGCCCGTGCCGGAATGGTCGCCCCGGACCAGACCACCTATGACTACATGCAGGGCCGTCCGCATGCGCCCGAAGGCGCGGACTGGGACGCCGCCGTCGAGTACTGGAACACGCTCCACACTGACGCCGACGCGACGTTCGACGTCGAAGTGGACCTCGATGCCAACACCCTCGAGCCGTTCGTCACCTGGGGCACCAACCCTGGCCAGGGCGTTTCGCTGTCAGCCAGGGTTCCGTCCCCGGAAGACTTCGGAGATGAGAACGCCAAAGCTGCCGCGGAGCGCGCGCTGCAGTACATGGGCCTTGAGGCAGGCACACCCATGAAGGACATCCGCGTGGATACCGTGTTCCTGGGCTCCTGCACGAACTCCCGGATTGAGGACCTGCGGGCCGCGGCGGACATTATCCGCGGCCGCGAGAAGGATCCGGAGGTCCGAATGCTTGTGGTGCCGGGTTCCGCCCGTGTCCGTCTGGAAGCTGAAGCTGAGGGCCTGGACAAGGTGTTCAAGGATTTCGGTGCCGAGTGGCGATTCGCCGGTTGTTCCATGTGCCTGGGTATGAACCCGGACCAGCTGGAGCCGGGGGAGCGTTGCGCATCAACGTCCAACCGCAACTTTGAGGGCCGCCAGGGCAAGGGTGGCCGTACGCACCTTGTCTCTCCCGTGGTGGCTGCCGCGACAGCCGTTCGCGGAACATTGAGCTCGCCGTCGGACCTTGAGCCCGCTTCTGCAGGCACATTGACCGGAATCGCAGTCTAGGAGGATCCCATGGAAGCATTCACCACCCACACCGGCATCGGTGTTCCGCTGCGCCAGAGCAATGTGGATACCGACCAGATCATCCCGGCGGTCTACCTCAAGCGCATCACGCGCACAGGCTTTGAAGACGCCCTCTTCGCTGCGTGGCGCAAGGACGAGTCGTTCATCCTCAACCAGGCCCCGTTCAAGGCCGGCTCCGTGCTGGTGGCCGGCCCCGACTTTGGCACGGGTTCCTCCCGTGAGCACGCCGTCTGGGCGTTGAAGGACTACGGTTTCAAGGCCGTGTTGTCCTCTCGTTTCGCCGATATTTTCCGTGGTAACTCAGGCAAGCAAGGACTCCTGGCCGCCCAGGTTGCCCAGGATGACATCGAGCTCATCTGGAAGGTCCTGGAAAATGCCCCCGGCACCGAAGTCAAGGTGGACCTGGTCTCCAAGACGGTGGAATGCGGCAACGTCGTGGCCCCGTTTGAGATCGACGACTACACCCGCTGGCGCCTCCTGGAAGGCCTCGACGACATCGGCCTGACCCTCCAGCACGAGGAAGACATCACCGCTTACGAGGCCACCAGGCCCGCCTTCAAACCGAAGACCCTTCCGGCGAAAAGCTGACGGATCCGTCGTCGGCTGAATGCTGCGGAACCAGGACCGGTGGGCCCCTTAGGGTGGGCTCGCCGGTCCTTTTTTCGGAGGATTGATGGATACAGGATCTGCCCGGCACGGGGCGGCTCCATTTCGGTTAGGTAACCCGAGCTTCTATGCTTAGCTGGAGCCTTTGTAAGTATGGGGGGCGAGTAGTCGTGAGGAAACCGGTATAGATGAGTAGTGTTCTGACAATCCGCGGTGGCGTCCCGTTGACAGGGCGGGTGACCGTTCGCGGTGCCAAGAACCTTGTGCCCAAGGCCATGGTGGCGGCGTTGCTGGGCAGCGAACCATCAGTGCTTCGGAACGTGCCGGAAATCAAGGACGTGGAGGTTGTTACCAGCCTCCTGAAGCTCCACGGGGTGACTGTGGTCAAGGACCCCGCCACGGGCGATCTGACACTGAATCCGAAGGATGCCAAAACGGCATCCAGCACCGCTATTGACGCGCACGCCGGCGATTCACGCATCCCGATCCTGCTGTGCGGCCCTTTGATCCACGCGATCGGAGAGGCTTTCATTCCGGACCTCGGCGGCTGCAAAATCGGCGATCGTCCTATCGACTACCACCTGAACGTCCTGCGCCAGTTTGGCGCCGTCGTGGAAAAGCGCCCGGGGGGCATCCACATCTCCGCGCCCAACGGCCTGCACGGCGCCAAGATCTCCCTTCCTTATCCATCTGTGGGTGCCACCGAGCAAGTGTTGCTGAGCGCCACGCGCGCGGAAGGAATCACGGAACTCAGCGGCGCTGCAACGGAACCGGAGATCATCGACCTCATCGCCGTGCTGCAGAAGATGGGCGCGATCATCAGCGTCCAGACTGACCGCACTATCCGTATCGAGGGTGTCAAGGACTTGGGCGGCTATAACCACCGGGCCCTTCCGGATCGGAACGAGACGGCGTCCTGGGCCTCGGCCGCGTTGGTGACGCGTGGCGACATTTTTGTTGAAGGCGCTTCACAGCGGGACATGATGACCTTCCTGAACACCTACCGCAAGGTGGGGGGCGGCATGGACATTGGTGATGACGGCATCCGTTTTTACCACCCCGGAGGCAAGCTTTCCCCACTGGTCCTGGAGACGGATGTGCACCCAGGCTTCATGACTGACTGGCAGCAGCCCTTGGTGGTGGCTTTGACCCAGGCGGAGGGTGTGTCGATCGTGCATGAGACGGTCTATGAGAACCGTTTCGGGTTTACCGATGCCCTGGCCCGGATGGGTGCAAACATCCAGGTCCACCGTGAGTGCCTTGGCAGCGTCCCCTGCCGCTTCGGCCAGAGGAACTTCCTGCATTCTGCCGTGATCTCCGGTCCCACGCCGCTGCGGGGGACCGAGATTGACATCCCTGATCTTCGCGGTGGCTTTAGCCACCTCATCGCAGCTTTGGCCGCGACGGGCACCTCCAGGGTCACTGGCATCGATATCATCAACCGCGGATATGAGCGCTTTACGGAGAAGCTCGCTGGCCTGGGCGCCGATTTCGACATCATCACCACCAAGTAGCGGGGGACCCTTTGAAGGAATCGGCCAAGAGCCGGGCTACGTTCATGCTCCTGGCGGGCATTGCGCGTCCGTTGATGAACGTCTTGATGGGCAAGAAGTGGGAGGGCACTGGGAAGCTCCCCGCGGGCGGCTTCATCGCAGCACCGAACCACTGCACCGAAATTGATCCTGTCGTGATCGGGCACATGCTGTACAACCAGAAACGTCCTCCGCACTTCCTCGCGAAGGCAGGACTCTTCAAAGCACCTGTGCTGGGAACTTTGCTGCGGGCGACGAACCAGATTCCGGTTGAACGCTCGACGGCGGGAGCGAACCGCTCGCTGCAAGTCGCCAAAGAGGTGGTGGACGCCGGAGGTGCGATCATTATCTACCCCGAGGGAACCCTGACCCGGGACCCGGACCTGTGGCCGATGAAGGGGCACACTGGCGCTGCCCGCTTGGCATTGCAGACAGGTGCACCCGTAGTTCCAATGGCTCACTGGGGGGCCCATGAGGTTTTCCCCCGATACGCCAAGCGCTTCCACATCTTTCCTCGAAAGACCGTCAGGGTTCTCGTCGGTGAGCCCGTGGATCTGAGCGCTTTCGCGGACCGGCCCATGGACCGGGCCACGCTGTCCGAAGCTACAGACGTCATCATGGACGCGGTCACCGCGCTCCTGGCAACCCTGCGCGATGAGGAGCCGCCCGCCGAACGCTGGGATCCGGCCGTTCATAAGCAAGCCAAACATGGCCGGTTCGTGGAGCGGGGTTCGAACGCTGCACTGGGCGCAGCGCCTGAAACGGCTGCAGAACCCGCTGGCAACGAAGCATCTCTTGAGGATCCGGAATCGGAGGGCAGCAAATGACGGTCATTGAAAGCCCTGTCCCTGCTCCGGACACCGTAGCTGTACTTGGCGCAGGTTCGTGGGGAACTACGTTCGCCAAGATCCTCGCGGATGCTGCTGCAACTGCCGGGGTGGAGCGGAGGATCCGTATTTGGGGGCGGCGCGCCCGGGTAGTTGATCAAATCAACGCGGATCACCGCAATGAGCAGTACTTGAAGGACATCGAACTTCCCCACGCAGTCACCGCATCCACGGATGTTGCAGAGGTCCTGCAGGATGCCGGTCTCGTGGTCCTGGCCGTGCCGGCCCAATCGCTGCGGCCCCAGTTGGGAGAATGGAAGCGCCTGCTCGCACCGGACGCAATTGTCGTATCGCTCATGAAGGGCCTCGAACTGGGGACTGATGCACGCATGAGCGAGGTCATCGCCCAGGAGCTCGGCATCCCCGAATCACGTGTGGTGGTGGTCTCTGGACCCAACCTCGCCATGGAGATTGCAAGGGAACAACCCACTGCGTCTGTAGTTGCGTGCAGTGACGCCGATACCGCCGCCGCAATCGCACTCTGCTGCACCGCACCGTACTTCCGTCCCTATACCAGCACCGATGTTGTGGGCGTTGAGATCGGCGGGATCGTCAAGAATGTGATTGCCCTGGCCGTGGGTATCTGCGAGGGGCGACAGATGGGTGACAACACCAAAGCGTCAGTCATCACACGAGGCCTCGCTGAGACGTCCCGGCTTGCCTTGGCGCTGGGTGGAGAGGCCCACACTATGGCGGGTCTCGCGGGGCTCGGCGACCTCGTTGCAACGTGCTCATCTGCGCTTTCCCGAAATCACACAGCTGGAAGGCTTTTGGGCGAGGGGCTGAGCCTCGAGCAGGTGGCTGAACAGATGACGCAAACCGCTGAAGGCATTAAATCCGGCCCTGCCGTGCATGAATTGGCGGACAAACTGAACGTCGAAATGCCCATTACCGCCGCCGTTGTGGCGGTGCTTGAAGGCAAAATGTCCGTTGATGACCTGGGGCCGCGATTGCTGGCCCGGGCCCTTAAGTCCGAAGGCGATTACTGATTGTGACTGAAGAATCCACCCCCGTGACCGGCCGTCGACCCCGTGTAGCGGTCCTTTTCGGCGGACGTTCCAGCGAACACGCTGTTAGTTGCGTAACGGCGGCAGGCGTCATGGGTGCCATTGATAAGAGCAAATACGATGTCGTGCCGATTGGTATTGCCAAGTCCGGACAATGGGTCCTTGCATCGGGGGACACCAGCCAGTGGTCCTTGAGCTCGTCGGCGCTTCCTGAGGTTTCGCCGTCGGACCGGACTGTCACCTTGGCAGAGGTGGGCGGCGAGCACCAGCTGATCGTGACCGCGCCGAATGCGATACCCGAGGAACTCGGTTCCGTGGACGTCGTCTTTCCTTTGCTTCATGGCCCTTGGGGCGAGGATGGAACAGTCCAAGGCCTCTTGGAGCTATCCGACACACGCTATGTTGGTGCCGGCGTGCTCGCTTCGGCAGTCGGCATGGACAAACACTTCATGAAGGTAGTTTTTGAAGCCGCTGGACTGACCGTGGGGCCTTATATCGCCGTCACGGACCGAGAATGGCTCACGGACGCCGAGGCTGTCCGCAAGCGCGTAGACAAGCTCGGTTTCCCGGTCTTCGTTAAACCTGCCCGTGCAGGCTCCTCGATGGGAATTTCCAAGGTGGATTCTTTGGAGGGCCTTGACGCCGCCATCGAGGAAGCCCGCCGCCACGACTTGAAGCTGGTCATCGAAGCCGGGATTGTCGGGCGCGAAATCGAGTGCGCTGTGCTGCAAGGCAGGGGCACCGATGCGCCCCGCACCTCCATGCCCGGCGAAATTGCGGTGGCTATGGGGGAACACGAGTTCTATGACTTTGCTGCCAAGTATGTTGAAGATGGTGCTGCCGCGCTGAGTTGCCCGGCTGATATGCCGGACGAAGCCATTGCGCGCGTTCGGGAATTGGCCGCTGCCGCCTTTGACGCCGTGGGCGCGGAAGGCCTGAGCCGGGTGGACTTCTTCTACACGCCCGCGGGTGAACTGATTATCAACGAAATCAACACCATGCCGGGCTTCACTCCCAAGAGCATGTACCCGCAGATGTGGGCGGCCTCAGGCCTGTCGTATCCCGAGCTGATCGATGAACTCATCCACTTGGCACTGACCCGCAAAACGGGCCTGCGCTGAACCCTGGCAAATAGCAGCTGGTGTCGGTTGGAACGACCGGCACCAGCTGCTGTGTATGCGGTTGAGTGCCCGCTACTTGGCGGTCGGGAGGTTCTGCAGGTCTTCCTGACCCACGCAGTGCCGCGTTGCTTTGATTTTGCCGGCAGCGGCGGCAAGTTCGGTGAGGACTGTGGCAGAGCTGATGTTGGCGGCTTCCAATTTGACCGGATCGACGAGGATTTCCGTTGCCGGTTCGCGTCCAAAGGTGGTCAGGGTATAGACGCCATCGCCTTCTTTGATCACCCAGTCGATGTCATTCACGCTGACGCAGCGGTCAGTGGTTGGTCCAGGGACGTTTACACCGCAGCGCAGGATGATCTGGGAAGGATCGCCCCAGGCAGCAGTGGCCTGGCTGTTGGTCTTGCGGAGCGCGGCATCGCCGATCTTGTCCGGCAGCGCCACCATCATTGGGGCGCAGGCCGGATTGGCGGCGTCGGTTGCCGCCGTGACGTCCACGGTGGGGGCGCAGGCTGACACTGCGAGGACGGACGCTGCGGCCAGGCTGAAGGCCACGGCGGTCCGCGGAAGGGTCTTTCGGTGCATCACCCCAGCCTATCCCGCGCACGAGGCCGCTTGGCATGCGGTTGGTGCACCGGTTAGGAGAGTCACATTGCCGACGGGGCGCCCGGCTCAGGCTCCGGCGGTATTTTGTCGGTGTCCCGCGATAGCGTAGAGCCGTGCCCCCAAAACAGCCATCCGAAGCCCCAAAACAGTCATCCGAAGCCCCGAAACAGTTATCGGAAGATTGTCCAACAGTCGCAGATCTCTCGGAGTCCGAGCTCCTTGCCCTGATCTTCCCCCGCCTGAACAGCAGCCCCAGTGTCCTGCTGGGTCCCGGCGACGACGCCGCTATGGTTGCCGCCACGGACGGCCGCACACTGATTTCCATCGATACCCAGACCCAGGACCAGGACTTCCGGCTGGAGTGGAACAACGGCTATCGAACCACCGGATACGACGTCGGATGGAAGTCCGCGGCACAGAACCTTAGCGATATCAACGCCATGGGCGGAACGGCTACCTCACTGGTGGTGAGCCTAACCATGCCGCCGGCCACGCCAGTTCAATGGGTTGAGGACTTCGCGGATGGCCTCACCGCTGGGATCATCGGGCTGGGGGTTCCTGATTGCTCCGTCGCTGGGGGTGACCTGGGCCGTGGCCGGGAGATTGCGGTGACTGTCGCCGTCGTCGGTACTTTGGCTGGACAGACGCCTGTGTTGCGTTCCGGTGCGAGGCCGGGAGATGTCGTGGCAGTGGCAGGCACCCTGGGGCGAGCCGCCGCCGGCCTGGCGCTGTTGGAAAGCGATGTCACTGTAACGGACCTCTCAGATGAGCAGCGTGCACTGTTGGATAGCCAATGCCGGCCCTTGCCGCCGTTGGCTGCCGGGCCGCTAGCCGCGCGCTCGGGCGCAACAGCAATGATGGACATTTCAGATGGTTTGCTGCGCGACGGCGGCCGGCTCGCCGCGGCAAGCGACGTCATCCTGGACTTTGACGCTGTTGCGTTGAAGGCCCACGCCCTTCCGCTCGAACCCGCTGCCGCCTTGCTGGGCGTAGATTCGATGCCGTGGGTTCTGGGCGGCGGAGAAGACCACGGACTGCTGGCTACGTTCCCAGCTGGAATTCAGCTGCCGCAGGGCTTCACTGCGATAGGCTCAGTTCAGGCCGTTGTCCAGTCTCATGGCAGCGGCGTCCGGATTGCCGGACAAGCTGCTGACACCGTGGGATGGGATCATTTTGCAGACTAAGATCGCCGCGAATGCGCACGCCATGAAACGTTGGCTCGGCAAGACAGAGGTGGTCCTTGGCAACCATAGCGACCGCCTGAACGCGATCAACATCTTTCCCGTCGCAGACGGCGATACTGGAACCAATCTTTACCTCACCGCGCGCGCGGCTGTGTCCGCGTTGGCTGGCACCGCTCCTGACGCTGTCGAGACCGGTAACGACGTCGGTGCTGTGCTGTCGCGCGCTGGTCAGGCTGCCATGGAACAGGCAAGGGGTAACTCCGGCACCCTCTTTGCTGTTTTCCTGTGCGCAGCGGCGGAGCCGCTTGCTGGTAAGGCGCGCCTGAGTGCGCCACTGCTGGCCACGGCCCTTAACAGGGCCCAGATCCGAGCTTGGTCGGCCTTGAGCGAACCGGTATCCGGAACCATGCTGTCCGTCCTTGAAGCAGCGGCCCATGCAGCCCAGGCGGTGGATTCCTCCCAGAATAGTGATGACAGCAACCACGCACTGGGCCTTGCCTTGGACGCCGTGGTGGAAGCTGCCTTTCAAGCCGTCGTACGCACAGAGGATGAACTCGCACCCCTACAGGCGGCGCATGTGGTTGACGCCGGCGGTGTAGGTATGTTGCTGGTGCTGGACTGTCTCCGCTCCGCAGTGCTCGGCGAAGAACTGCAGGATGAGCTCCTGGATGGCCTCCACGGCTACCAGCTGCAGGATCCGCACATCCACCAGCAGATGCCGGCCGACGACGGCGTCGAAGTGATGTGTACCATCAGCCTTTCGCCCTTGGACGCGGCCGTGCTGCGCCAACGCCTGGACGAGATGGGTGATTCCGTCATCATGAGCCAGGTTGGCAATACAGGTCACCATCCAGACGACGACGAATCCACCGCTGAGGCCAGTTATCGTTGGCGGGTGCATGTCCACGTACCTGATCCCGCGCCGGCAGTAGCGCTGATCCGGTCTCTGGGGGAGCCAACGGACATCGCAGTCAGCCAACTTGCCCTTCCCCGGGATTCTGAAGAGGGGTCCAGGGATTCTGAAGACGGTCACCGGGACCAGCAAGCAACACAAACTGCAGACCCCAGCAGCATCCCGGGCCAGCCACGGCATGAACACTGAGCTGGAACTGCCCCTGGAACGCAGGATCGGCAAGCGCTCGGCGTCCGTCATTGAAAAGCACCTAGGCCTCAAGACAACCGGCGCGTTGCTGAACTACTTTCCGCGCAGGTATTTGAGCAGGGGCGAACTTACTCCCATCAGCAACCTTCCCCTGGATGAGGAAGTCACTCTAATTGCACGGGTCCTGTCCAACAGCACCCGTCAGATGCGTGCCCGCCGGGGTTCCATCACGGACGTCGTGGTGACCGATGAAGCCGGTGGAAGCCACGTTTCCGGCACCCTGAAAGTCAGTTTTTTCAATGGTTTCCGGGCCAAGGCCGAGCTCCTCCCGGGACGCCGTGCAATGTTTTCCGGCAAGGTGACCCGCTACGCGGGAGCTTTGGGCCTGACCAATCCAGACTTCCTCCTGCTGGATGAGGATCCGGATGCTGACGGTTCGATTGACCCCGAAAAGCTGGCAGCCATGCCGATTCCCGTCTATCCCGCCACGGCAAAACTAACAAGCTGGTCCATCCACAAGGTGATTACCGCGTTGCTGCAAACCCTGGACCTCGATGCCTTGGCCGATCCCCTTCCGGAGTCGATTGTCAGCAGGGATGGACTGCTCAGTGTGGCTGAGGCGTACCGCCTGATCCATTCGCCTGAAACGGCAAAGGACTGGCAGCGGGCACAGGAACGGTTCCGCTACCAGGAGGCGTTGGTGCTGCAGGCAGCTTTGGCGCGACGACGTGCCCAGCTTGCTGCAGAGGAAGCCACTGCCCGACGCCCAGTCAGCGACGGCCTGCTGGGCGAGTTTGACCGGAACCTGCCCTTTACGCTCACCGCTGGCCAGACAGCAGTGGGAAAGACACTTTCCGAAGAACTTGGCCAGGACACTCCCATGAATCGACTCCTGCAAGGTGAGGTCGGTTCGGGCAAAACCATTGTGGCACTGCGGGCGATGCTGCAGGTGGTTGACGCGGGGGGACAGGCAGCACTCCTCGCGCCCACTGAGGTTTTGGCTGCACAGCATTTCGATTCCATCCGCAGGACCCTGGGTCCGCTGGCCCGCGATCATATGTTCGGGGGTGCCGGCATGCTTGGTGCCGATGCCGGGCAGGCTGGCGTCATGGTGACCCTGCTGACTGGATCCATGCCTGCCTCCGCCCGAAAGCAGGCCATGCTCGACGCCGCCTCGGGCAACGCCGGCATCGTGATCGGCACCCACGCTCTGTTGAGCGACAAAACCAGTTTTCAGGACCTCGGCTTGATCGTGGTGGATGAGCAGCACCGCTTCGGCGTGGAGCAACGTGACGCCCTGCGTGCCAAGGCCCAACGTCCGCCGCATCTGCTGGTTATGACTGCTACGCCGATTCCCCGCACAGTGGCGATGACCGTGTTTGGCGACCTTGAGACTTCCATCCTCGATGAACTCCCCGCTGGGCGGGCGCCCATTTCCACCCATGTTGTAGGGCTCGCCGAGAACCCGGGCTGGGCGGAGCGAATCTGGAAACGATCGCGGGAAGAAGTCGACGCCGGTCATCAGGTCTACGTTGTATGTCCCAAAATCGGGTCCGACGACGACGGCGACTTCAGCCCAGGAGAGGCGGAACCAACGGATGCCGAACTTTCGGATGAAGGTCCGGCCCGCGAACTCGCTTCGGTGACAGCCGTCGTCGAGAGCCTGGTGCAGGAGCCATCCTTGGCCGGGGTGCCCGTGGCGCCCCTCCATGGTCGTCAGGACCCGCTGCTTAAAACCGAGACCATGGCATCGTTCGCGGCAAACCAGACCAAGGTGTTGGTCTCCACCACGGTCATCGAGGTGGGTGTCGACGTTCACAATGCCACCCTGATGGTCATCCTGGACGCCGATCGTTTTGGTATTTCCCAACTCCACCAGCTTCGCGGCCGGGTTGGTCGTGGCGGTCTGCCGGGGACTTGCCTCCTGGTAACTACTTTGGAGCCTGGGCATCCGAGCCGTCGAAGGTTAGACGCCGTGGCGTCCACCACCGACGGGTTCGCGCTCTCCCAGGAAGACCTGAAGTTCCGCCGTGAGGGCGATATCCTCGGTGCCTCACAATCAGGTGGGCGCTCCACGCTTAAGCTGCTGCGTGTCCTGGAGCATGAAGATCTGATTGCCCGTGCTCGCGCGGATGCACAGGCGCTGGTGGCACATGACCCGGCGCTGCGACACCAGTCGGTCCTGGCGGCGACCATTGATGAATACTTGAACCCTGAAAAGGAGGCGTTCCTTGAACGCGGTTAGAGAATCCCCAGGTACGCGAATCGGTAAAGGGTCGGGCACCGGCAATGGAGAGGCGCTGTGAGCCGGATTATTGCAGGAGTTGCTGGTGGCAATCCGCTCACGAGCGTGCCCGGGACCGCAACGCGGCCTACTACGGACCGTGTTAAGGAAGCACTGTTTTCCCGGCTCGAGTCTTTGGCTGTGATCGACGATGCCCGGGTGCTGGATCTCTATGCCGGTTCCGGAGCCCTGGGTGTGGAGAGCGCGAGCCGGGGCGCCCGCAGCGTGGATCTGGTGGAATTCGATGCCAAGGCCAGCGATGCCTGCCAGCGCAACGCGGACTTGGTCAACCAAATCCTGGGTGGCAAGAAAGTCTCAGTCCATCGATCCAAGGTGGAGTCTTTTCTGGAGCGCGCCACAGCACGCGATGTGTGGGACCTGGTGTTCCTGGATCCGCCATACCCGCTGGACGAACCAGCGTTGAGTGCCGTGCTGGCCAAATTGTCGCCTCACTTGGATGAAGGGGCGGTTGTGGTGGTGGAGAGGTCGTCCAGGAGTGCCGAACCGGCCTGGCCTGAAGCGTTGGAATGTTTCGCTGACAAGAAGTACGGCGAGACCAAACTATGGTTCGCTGAACCCTCCTAGTCTGAAATTCTGTCCAGGTCCACGCCATGGAGGACTGTTGCCGGGTGTGGGCCCCGCGAGAGCAGCGCGCTGGTCCACGCTTCCGGCCATGGCGTTCGGGTGCCTACCAGGATGATGTTGCCGGGGTAGCGCCCCGCGAACATTCCCGTCTCGGCAAATGCGACTACGTCCGCCATGGCTTGCCGGAGGGCTGCTACCTGGCTTCGCACCAGCGTTAGTGCCGGTTCGTCGCCGACGTTGACGATCAGTACGCCGTCTGGCCCCAAGCGGGCAGCGGCCTCTTCGTAAAACTCCCTGCACGCGATGTGGGCGGGTGCTTCCGGCCCGGAGAAGATATCAAGGATGACGACGTCGAACCTCACGTTCGCGGGAAGTTCGGCCAGCGCCTCGCGTGCGTCGCCTATGTGCGTGTGCAGCCGCGTGCCCTCGGGCATGGGTAGCTTTTGCAGGACAAAGTCCAGTAATTCGCGTTCGAGTTCCACGGCATATTGGTCCGAACCTGGACGCGTGGCCTGGATGTAACGGGCCAATGTCAGGGCACCGGCGCCGAGATGAAGCACGGAGAGTGGCTCACCAGGCTCTGCGGCCAGATCCACAACATGGCCGATCCTGCGAAGATATTCGTAGAAGATCTCCGAGGGGTTGGCCACGTTCACGTGGGATTGTTCAGCGCCACCGATGCTGAGGATGTAACTGCCTTCAATGAGCGTATCGGCATCAACAGTGGCGTGCTGTCCTGAGGTTCGCAGGAAACGCGTGGCGTGATGGCGGCCGGAGTCGTTGCGGTTCAGAGCAGGTCCTTAAGCGTGGCCAGTCGTTCGGCCGCTTCTTCCAGGACACTGGTTTTTTTGCAGAAGGCGAAACGCAACAAGCTTCGGGTCCGCTGCGCTCCTTCAGGATGGCAAAAAACAGGAACCGGGATCGCAGCGACACCTACCAGGCCAGGCAAGCGGCGTGCCAGGTCCACGGAGTCTTTGATGCCCAGGGGTTCTGTGTCGACGTTGATGAAGTACGTACCGCGTGGCGTGAAGACGTTGAATCCTGCAGCGCGAAGGCCTTCGGAAAGGATGTCGCGTTTGCGTCGGAGCGTTTCGGCTATGCCGGCGTAGAAGGTGTCGGGAAGGGCGAGTCCCACGGCGATGGCGCTTTGGAACGGCGTGCCCGAGCTGTATGTAAGGAACTGTTTGACGGTGCGGACCGCGGCAACCAGGTCCTGGGGGCCGCTGAGCCAGCCGATCTTCCACCCGGTGAAGGAGAAGGTCTTTCCTGCAGACGAGATTGTGAGGGTCCGTTCCGCAGCCCCAGGCAAGGAAGCTACTGGAATATGCGTTACGCCGAAGGTCAGGTGCTCGTAGACTTCGTCGCTGACAATGATGGCGTCGTACTTCCTGGCTAGCTCAACCACCTTTTCCAGGACCTCTTGGGGGAAAACGGCGCCTGTGGGATTGTGTGGGTTGTTCAGGAGCACCACTTTGGTGCGGTTGCTGAATGCCTCTTCGAGTCTGGAGAGGTCCGGAAGGAAATCCGGAGCGGTCAGGGGAGCAGTGACATGTTGTGCTCCGGCCAATCCGATGAGGGCTCCATAGGAGTCATAGAACGGTTCGAAGGTCAGGACTTCGTCGCCGGGCTGGATGAAAGCCAAAAGTGACGCCGCTATGGCTTCCGTGGCGCCCGTAGTGATGACGACTTCTGTCTGCGGGTCTGGAGTGAGTCCATAGAACCGGAGTTGGTGTTCCGCGACAGCTTCGCGCAATTCCGTGATGCCCTTGCCAGGAGCGTATTGGTTGGCTCCTGCGGCGATGGCTGCCTGCGCTGCGGCTTTTATCTCCACGGGTCCGTCTTCGTCGGGGAAGCCCTGTCCGAGGTTGATTGCGCCGGAGGATATTGCCAAGGTGGTCATCTCCTCGAAGATGGTCACTCCGAGGTTTCCGTCAAGGGAGAGCAGGTTGGCGCCAGTAGCGGCCCGTTGCCATGGCGAGGAACCGTGGGCCGTTGTGTTGAGCGGTAAAGTGCTGCCTGCTGGTGACATGTCAGCCATGGTATCCCGGCGAAGCTATGGGGTAGGTTCGTCTCATGAGACGTGCGGTATGCCCTGGATCCTTTGACCCTATCCACAACGGACATCTCGAAGTCATCGCGCGGGCGGCTGGCCTGTTTGACGAAGTCATCGTGGCCGTGTCCACCAACTACGCCAAGAAGTACCGCTTTAGCCTCGAAGACCGGATGGAGATGGCCCGCGAGACTCTGGCGTCCTTGCGTGGCATCATCGTTGAGCCGATGGGGGAGGGGCTGTTGGCCGAGTACTGCCGGCATCGGGGTATTTCGGCAATTGTTAAAGGCCTTCGCTCGTCTTCGGACTTTGACTACGAATTGCCGATGGCCACCATGAACCGTCAGCTTACCGGCGTCGAAACCGTCTTCCTGCCGGCAGAAGCGCATTACGTCCACCTTTCTTCCACCTTGATCAAAGAGGTCAATGTCTTGGGCGGCGACATTTCCGATTTCGTACCGAAATCCGTGTTGAAGCGGCTCCTCGCTGGCGAGTCTGGAACGTAACCCTCCCGCAAGGGGGTAGTCTTTATAGGTACCTCGCAGCTTCTTGCGGTGGATCCCAGCTGAAACCGTGACGCTCTTCGCGCGCCCGGCACCGGTTTGAGTCCTCAGGCTTGATCAGGCTAAGATGGTACGTCGGTCATATGTTCTACAGGAGTTCTCATTAAGCGAGATGCAAGTTCGCCCTTGGCGCTGGTAGTCAAGGACCTTGGACGCAGTCCAGGGACCATGCGGACACTCAACGAACATGTACCTGCGCCAAGTGACCTTGGTGTGGCGCTCATTGGCGTGAAGGAAGGCTCGGATGTCGAGTTGGATCTTCGCCTTGAGGCCGTACACGAAGGAATTCTGGTATCAGGATCCGTAATCGTCGAAGTAACCGGCGAATGCGGTCGATGCCTGGATCCCCTTGCGTATGACCTTGAAGTCAATGTGCAAGAACTTTTCTTCTATGAAGGCGTCGAGCTTTCGGACGAAGAAGACGATGAAGAGCAACGTCGAGTCGAGCACGATCTGATCGATCTTGAGCCGGTGTTGCGGGACGCAGTTGTCACTATGCTGCCGTTCCAGCCGGTGTGCCGGGAAGACTGCCAGGGCCTTTGCTCCGAATGTGGAGTACGCCTGGAAGACGAGCCGGGGCACCACCACGAGGTCATTGACCCTCGCTGGGCTGCCCTAGCTGATCTGGCTAAGACTGACCGGCAAACTGATTAGTAAGTGTTGGACTAAGAGAGAAATGAGATAGCCGTGGCTGTTCCCAAGCGGAAAATGTCTCGCGCAAACACACGCGCCCGCCGTGCCCAGTGGAAGGCAACTGCCCCCAACTTGGTCAAGACCATCGAAAACGGTCAGGTTACTTACAGCCTGCCGCACCAGGCAAAGGTCGTCACTGACTCTGCCGGCACCGCGCTGTTCCTTGAATACAAGGGCCGCAAGGTAGCAGACGCCTAATCTGCCCAATAGGCTGACAAAGGATGTCTTCAACTGAAGAGCTTCTGAAGCGTCTCGGTGTCTCCATTGACACCGAGACGCTTCGTCTTGCTCTGACACATCGCTCATATGCGTATGAGAACGGCGGGATTCCCACCAATGAGCGTCTCGAGTTCCTCGGCGACTCCATTCTGGGGTTCTCTGTGACCGATTCGCTTTACCGCGAGAACCCAGCGCTGCCTGAAGGTGAGCTCGCAAAGCGGCGATCCGCCGTCGTGAGCACGCGCGCCCTCGCAGGAATTGGTCGCGAGCTTGGTGTGGGCGAGTTCATATACCTCGGACAGGGCGAGAAGCTCACCGACGGCAAGAACAAGGCCTCGATCCTCGCGGATACCATGGAAGCGCTCATTGGCGCCACCTACCTCTCCAACGACATCGAAACGGCACGCCAGCTGGTGATGCGCCTTGTGGGCCCGCTCCTGAAGGACGCCGGCGCCCTTGGAGCCGGCACCGATTGGAAGACGAGCATCCAGGAACTGACCGCCAGCCGCCAACTCGGAGCAATCCACTATGCCGTGGAAGGCTCGGGCCCGGATCATGCTCGTACATTCGAGGCTGTCCTGAACATTGGTGGGACTCCTTATGGTCGCGGCGCTGGCCATTCGAAGAAGGAAGCCGAGCAGGAAGCTGCCGCTGACGCTTGGCGCGCCCTGACTGCGCTGGACCAAGCTCCGGCCGGACCCGCTTCCGCCTGAAGCCGAGTCCACAGACCCAATGCCTGAACTTCCCGAAGTAGAAGTGGTTCGCCGTGGCCTGGCCCGCTGGGTCCGTGGCCGTACGATCACCGCGGTTGACGTCCTTGACGCCCGCTCCATCCGCAGGCATGGCCTCGGCACCGAGGACTTCATCGGGAATCTTGAGCACGCCACGGTAATGGACGTCGTCCGGCGCGGTAAGTTTCTTTGGATGCCGCTCGCCATGGACACCCTGGGTTCCGTTGACAGCACGCTGCCCAAGGTAGCGCTCATGGCTCATCTGGGGATGAGCGGACAATTGCTCATGCAGGACCCCCATGTCCCTGACGAGAAGCATCTCAAAGTCAGAATCTGCCTCAGCCCGGTGGACGGCATGCCGGAGCAACTGCGATTCGTGGACCAGCGCATTTTCGGTGGCCTGTTCGTGACGTCCCTGGTGCCAACTTCCGACGGCGGCCCTGGAGGTTTGGGAGAGACGCCCCTGCCCGAAATCGCCGAGGAAGCCTCCCACATTGCCAGGGACCCGCTGGACCCTTGCTTTTCCTTTGACACCTTCTATCGCAAAGTAAAGAGCCGAAAAACAGGCCTGAAGCGGGCATTGCTGGACCAGTCGGTGATTTCCGGGATCGGCAACATCTATGCTGACGAGGCCCTGTGGCGCGCCCGCCTCCATTACGCAAGACCTACCGACACGTTGCGGCGCCGTGATGCCGCCCGGCTTGTGCAGGCCGCACAAGAGGTCATGAATGCGGCGTTGGCTGCCGGAGGCACGAGCTTTGACTCCTTATATGTCAACGTCAACGGCGATTCGGGATACTTCGCCCGCTCTCTCAACGCCTACGGACGCGCAGGCGAGTTGTGCAGCCGTTGCGAGGCAGCAGGCTTGCAGAGCATCATCAAACGTGAGCAATTCATGAACCGCTCGTCCTACACGTGTCCGGTTTGCCAGCCACGGCCGCGAAATGGGCGTTGGTAGGGCCAAAACTGTTCCGGAATCCGGATCGCAATGGCAGACTGTCCCCATGAAAAGCTTGGCGGTTCGGATCGCCATCGCACTGGTTTTCAACGCCATCACGTTGTGGGTGGCGTCAGTTCTTCCCGGGGTCCGTTTGGGAGCCGGGTTTCTTTGGGCCGTCGTGGTGTTCACGGCGGCCACGCTTTTAGTCAAGCCCTTGATCCTGGCCATGTTCCACCGCCGCCACGCGCAGCGGGCAGACGGGCGTAAGCGGGTCCTCAGCAAGGCAGTGACGATGGCTGCGGGACTCCTGGCCACCCTGGCAATTCTTGTGGTAACAAGCATCTTTTCGAACGGTTTCACCATCAACGGCATCTTGGGCTGGATCGCCGCGACCGTGGTGATTTGGCTGGCATCGTTCATTTACGATTTCGTCGACGACGGGCTTGAGGCGAAGGCCAACGAGCTCCTCGGCGGCGCGGCAAGTACGGGCAAGCCATGATGGCGCGGCGCTTGGTGATCGCGGGCATCTGCCTCGCCGTCCTCATCGCCGCGGTAGCCCTCGTGCTGGACCAGATGGCTTCGAAACCCGGACCGGCAACGGCCCAGAGCTCCGTATCGTCGGGTCCTGGCGGGGATCCGTCGAACGGCAACGCTTCCGGCAGCGCCAGTGCGCCTCCCTCCGGCAGTCCGACGTCGGGCGGTCCGACGTCAGGCAGTTCGGCAAGCAGTCCAGCGGACGGTTCAGGCGACGGTGGAACAACAGCAAAGCCGCTGGAGGTCCTGCCTCCTGTGACAGCCACACCCACCGGGCTCCCGGTGCCGTCTGCACCGGCCCCACTCATCACTGGTCCATTGCCGAAATCCGCCACAGCGAAGGGCTCACTGGTAGAGGGCTGGCCCAGCAGCGTTGTGACCATGCCGGCCGGGACTACCGTGGGCTCCACCAGTATTTCCACTTCGGGCAACGTCCTGCAGCTGACGGCGGACGGAGTCGTGGGCACGTCTCAGGAGGAGGTTCTGGGAGCCTTCCGCCAGTCGTTGGTCGGGCAAGGCTTCTGGTCCGAGGATGCGCCCGCACCGGACGGAGCTGTGGCCGCGAGGTTCGTGCGCGGTACGGACACGGTGACGGTGTCAGTTTCGGTGACTGGAACCGGCGTTTCACGCTTCCAGCTTTTGGGCAGCCTGCACACGACGGCGGACTAGGGGCACCTATGTACATCTCACTTTCGGATCGCAGCGGTGGCAAACGGGAAAAACCCAGGGGAGCCACAACGGCACTATCCAGCGAGGTGCCGTTTCGTTTGTCTCCGGTCATCCTGTGGCTAGGCCTTGTCAGCATGGTGACGGATGTGTCCTCAGAGTCTGTGACGGCAATCCTCCCGCTGTATGTGACAGGATTCCTGGGCCTTTCGACCATCGCCTTCGGATTCATCGACGGCATCAACCAGGGCGCGAGCGCACTTGTCAGGATCGCCGCGGGCTGGGCTGCGGACCGCAGCGGACACCCAAAACGCATCGCATTGGCTGGTTACGGGTTGTCCATGCTCGCCAGGATAGGATTCCTTTTCGCAGGAGGGTTCTGGGCGGTAGCCGCGATTGTGACCGGGGACAGGATCGGCAAAGGCATTCGCACGGCGCCACGCGACGCGCTGATCACTGTTTCAGCGCAACCGGAACACCTGGCCCGTTCCTTTGGCGTACACAGGATGCTGGACAACATCGGGGCGGCTGCGGGGCCGATGATTGCCTTCCTAGTGCTGCTCATGATCCCCAATGGCTTCAGCACCGTTTTTGTGGTGTCCCTGGCCTTTGCGGTTATCGGCGTTGCAGTTCTGGGGCTGGTGGTGCCGGACCTGCGGGCGGATGGGCTCAAGGGGATCGAAGGCCTCAAGGGGATCGAAGGCGCAGGGCAAACAGCCGTCCTCCCGAAGCAGCGACGCCGGCTCTTCGCGTTCTCGTGGAGCCACCTGCGGGAGCCAGGCCTGGGAAGGTTACTGATCTCTGCGGGTCTCCTTGGCTTGCTGACCATTGGTGACGGTTTCATCTACCTCGTGTTGCAGGACCGGGACTCCTTCGCCGTGCAGTGGTTTCCGTTGCTTTTCGTCGGCACTAACATCGTGTTCCTGGCGTTTGCGATTCCGCTGGGGCGGCTGGCTGACAGGGTGGGCAGGGTGCCGGTCTTCGTGGGCGGCCACATCGCGCTGCTTGCCTGCTACTTGCTGGCGGCGGCCCCGTTCGGTGGCTTATGGAGCACCCTGGGTTGCCTGATCCTTCTTGGCGGGTTCTACGCAGCCACTGACGGTGTGCTGGCGGCACTGGCCAGCCAGTTGACTCCACCAGGGAAGCTTGCCACAGGTATCGCCTCTGCACAGACTGTGGTTGCGTTGAGCCGGATGACGGCCTCGGCCGGCTTTGGCGTTCTCTGGTACGCAGTAGGAGCCTCCACAGCCATGGTTGCAGCCGGAGCGTTGTTGGCATGCGCCGTGGTTGTGGTCGTCTTCATTCTGCCTGGAGCCAAGCCAAAGCCGGTCAACGCATGATGAGCACCCTCACGGGAGGGAAACTGCGTTGGGGCATTCTCCTGGCAGTCACATTGCTGGTGCTTGCGGCAGCGGGCATTTATGCGGTTGGCGCCTATCAGCGTTTCGAGGAGAGCCGTACGGCTGCGCCCTCTGTGGGTGTTACTGCGGGCCAGCCACTGCCTGGTGTCCCCTTCGTCCTGTTCCGGAACACGGCAGGCGGACAGGGGTACGGTAATGCGGCCACGGTGCCGCTCTCGAACCCTGGCGGCACGCGTGCTGTCAGCGAACAGGCCTGTGACAGGGTCTACGGAACTGCCGTTACAGTGGTTTGCCTCAGGACGAACCGGGGGATTGTGACTGCCTTCGAAGCGGCCGTCCTTAATAGAGACTGGCAGCAGCAGCGGGCATGGCCCCTGCCGGGAATACCGAGCCGGACACGAACCAGTCCAGACGGATCCATGATTGCAACAACTGTGTTCGTTACCGGCCACTCGTATGCCACAGCAGGGTTCTCCACCGCGACTGAAATCAACTTCACGGCGGCTGGTTCAGGTGGTTCGGGGAATCTGGAGGACTTCGCCCTGATAGTCAACGGCGAGCGCTTGCAGGCCACGGACAGAAACATCTGGGGGGTCACCTTTGCGCCTGGGCAAAGCGACGTCTTCTACGCGACTGCGGCTTCCGCCGGGCGGATCTGGCTTGTTCGTGGCAGTTTGTCGGCCAAGACCCTGACTGCGGTCCACGATAACGTCGAGTGCCCTTCCATCTCTCCTGACGGCACGCGAATCGCCTACAAGAAGAACGACGGCGGGACGTTGACTGCGCATTGGAATGTCGCTGTCCTTGACCTCGCTACCGGACAGGAAACCGTCCTGCCCGAGAAGCGAAGCGTGGATGACCAGATTGAATGGTTGGACAATCAAAACGTCCTTTACGGATTGGCCGACGAAAATACCCCAGGTGACAGCAATATCTGGAAGCTGGCAACGGATACCGCGTCACAGCCAAGCCTGTTTATCCCCCATGCGTGGTCGCCGAGCGTAGTCCGCTGAAGACATGGTGCGTTGAAGACTTGGTCCGGTGAATAAGCCTGGCCGGTGAGTACGCGTTGCGTTGAAGCTTGTTTGCTGACGTTAAATGCCGACGTCCGGCCCTGGAGTTCAGGGGGCCGGACGCCAGCAGTTCGGAGGCGGACCTAGCCGCCGGATTGGATGGAGTAGACCACGTCTACAAAGTAGTTCGTGGCATTCCAGGAATTGTTTGGCATTGTCCCAGAGGCACCGTACCGATACACGCCATTATCGGGACCGGAAGCCGTGAAGACGCCACTGGTCCACGTTTGGTTGAAGAAGCCGGTGGTGTAGGAGTACCTGCCATTGGGTGCCCGGTAGGAGACTACATACCTCTGACCTGTAGCCAGTGCCACTGGTGTGGACAGTGTGGCTGTTTGCCATCCGGTTGCTGTCTCGTTGACGAAGGTCACTTGTGCCAGGCGGGTGCCGGCCGCGTTCCACAGCGACCCAACATGGGTACCGGTGTTCCCGGTGCCTTTATAGAAACGAATGCCTGTCACGTTGCCTGCCTGGGAGACGCTGAATGCGGTCCCCAGTTCCACCGCTTTCGTTTCCGAAGCGGAGGCCACTTGCGGTAGGAGCGACCCAAAGATGGTGGACTGTTGCACGGTGGGGCTGGCTGTAGTGAACTGCCAGCTGGTTGGCGGCAGGGTTTGCCCCTGTTGCGAAACCACGTTCGTCACGCTGACGGATACTGACGCGCTGCTGGGCAGGGCCGTTGTCGGGGTAAACGTCACGGTCTTGCTGTCTGCTGACAACGCGGTGGTTCCCGCTACAGACGCGCCATTGGCAGTCAACGTCATCGATGCCCCGGATCGAATAGCAGCGGAGAGCGTTATTGAGGGTTTGACGTCGGCAGGGATGCCCGTAGCGCCCGGTGCCGGCACCTGGGCCGTGACCGTCAGTGGAGGTTCCGGCACCGTGAGCACCAGGTCCACCAGATAACTTGCCGTGGAGGGCACGTTCGGGAAATCGCTGCTGTAAGAGTACGCGCCTGCGTCTGACGCGGTTCGCAGGGGTCCGCTGGTGAGACCCTCACCGAAGCCGTTGGCGGTGTAGGAGTACTTGCCGGTCGGAGACTTGTACGCAACAACGTATTCAGTGTCAGCGGCAATATTAACTGGTTGGCTGAAGGTTGCTGTCTGCCAACCCATACTGGACTCGTTGGTAAACGTGACCGATGCAAGGAGCTGCCCGGCACCAGAGTACAGCGAACCCGTATGCGTTCCGGTGTTTCCAGCGGACTTGTAGAAGCGGATGCCCGTCACCTGGCCTGCAGTGTCGCTGGAGAAGCGGACGCCCAGCGTCAGCGGTGTACCATCATCAACCTCGGCAGTCGTCGGTGTGACGCTGTCCTGGTACAGGGTGCAGGGGCACGAGCCCGGAACACGAGGGGCTGGAACTGTGGTGAAGGTCCAAGTGCCTCCAGTCAACTGCTGCCCGGAGGCAGCCGATGTTGCAGCCAGAGTGGCCGTGAATGACGTACCCGCGGCGAGAGGCGAGGCGGGGGTGAACGTCACCTGGCGCGTTGTTTGGTCATAGCTCGTTGTTCCGGCTACGGCGGCGCCACTGGCTGTTTTCACTCCAAGCGTGACGCTTGACGGTGTGGCTGCTTCGGACAGTACGGCGCTGACCTTGGTGTCCAGCGGGACACTGGATGCGCCGGGCAAAGGCGACTGTGCGCTTGCCGTGAAGGCGGGCGGTGGAATCATGGCGACCACGTCAACCAGGTAGCTGGCGGTTGAACTGGAAGCGGGGAAGCCTCCGCTGTACGTGTAAGCACCAGCATCCGAGTCTGTCCGCAAGGGCCCAACACTCATGCCTGAACCGAAGCCATTTGTGGTGGCCGAGTATGTGCCGGTCAGCGATGTGTAGGAGACGATGTATTGCGTGTTGGCAGCGATCTGGACAGGCTGGCCGAAGATCGCTGTTTGCCATCCGGAAGCACTCTCATTGGCGAAGGTTACTGTCGCCAATTGTTGTCCGGCCGCGGTGTACAGGGCCCCATTGTGGGTGCCGGTGTTGCCGGCCGACTTATAGAACCTGACGCCGGTGACTTCGCCGGCCCTGACGCTGTAGAAACGCACGCCAAGCGTTAGTGGAACTCCGTCCCGGATCTCGGCGATTCCAGGGGTAACGCTGTCATCGAAGAGACTGCACGGGCAATCCCCGGCGACCGGCAGGGTTGCCGCCGTCGTGAAGGACCAGGTTCCGCCCGCAGTTACCGATCCGCCGATCGAATCGGTGCCGGCGAGGGTCGCCGTGTACGTCGTGCTGAAAGCCAAGGCAGATGATGGCGTGAACGTCGCCCTACGCGTAGCGGAGTCGTACGCGGTGGTGCCCGCCACGGTCCCGGAGGCGGACTTCAACGTCAGCTGGACGCTGGATGCAGTGACTGGTTTGGAGAACACGGCACTGACCTTGGTATTGACGGAAACGCTGGAAGAGGACGGGTAAGGATTTTGTCCGGAAACCGTCATCGGCGTGGTGTCAACCGTGCTGAAAAGAGCGTCAACGAAGTAGTGGCCGCCGTTGTGGCTGGCGATCGGGAATCCCGATCCGCTGTAGACGCCCGCAGGCTGGGCACCGAAGCCGCCGGCAACTGTTAACGGTGCTTCCGTTGAACCGCTGTAGGCCCACTGGTATTCCTTGCTGGCATAGTGGCCGTTCGGATCCCAGTAAGAAACTGTGTACGTTTGGCCTGCTGCCACAGGGACGGCTTGGCTGAAGAGGACTTGCTGCCAGCCGGAGGTTGTTTCGTTGGTGAAAGTGGCCGTGGCCAGGCGCTCGCCGGAGCTGCTCCAGAGTGAACCGATGTGCGTTCCTGTATTGGCCTGGCTCTTGAAGAACCTCACACCCGTGACGAAACCATCTACGGTTGGTGAGAACCGCAGTCCGAGTTCATAGGCCCCGGCGTCGCCGGCGTCCTGGATGGCGGGGACAGTCTGGCCAAAGACGCTGTAGGGGCCGGTGATTGTGAGGTTCCGGGTGGACGTGGCACCAATGTTGGCGCTGTCATCGATGGCCCGTACCTGGACAGTGGCCGATGAGAGGCCTTTCTGGATGTAGTTGTAGGTCCAGTTTTGCTTCCCTTGTGCCGGGTGCCACGTCGCGCCACCGTCGGTTGACACCTCGACGCCGGCCACAACGCCGCCGCCGGTGTCTGAAGCAGTACCGGATACGGTGACGCTTGTTCCGTGGGCGATGGTGGCAGCGTTGGCTGGTGCGGCAATGGTGACGGTTGGCCCGGTCAGGTCCGTGCTGGCCGTTGCGGCGGCTATGCCGGCTGCCCGTGTAGCGGGTTGAGCACCCATGTCTGCGAGCAGGTTGACTTGGGCCTGCCGCATCCGGGGATCGGCCGCTGCGCCGCCGCCATCATGTTCCTGGTCCAGGCCCCAGGTCCACTGGACGCTGCCGGCAGAGAACACCAAGGCACCACTGGGGGCACGGTACAGAGTCAGGTGGTGTGTTGTGCGGCCCGGTTTGACCGTGTTGCCGAAATCCTGCAGGTACTGATCAACGTCCCCAACTGTGGTGGACAGCTGGATCAGCCCTGCCGGCCTGAAACCATTGTCCAGGTCCTCGTTGGACTCATATCCGATGGTGTGGGGGGCCAAAGCAGCCGAGGAACCTGCAGGCAGCGAAGTCAGGGAAGTATTTCGCCACAGCCTCGTCTTCCCTTCCTCTGCGGATACGGTTACGGGGAGATCGGTGTAGTTGGACATATAGAGAGTCCCGGTAAGCCCGTTTTCCGGTAAGCCTGCGCCAGCACTTTGCGAAGCAAACCGTGGGTCACGCCACGTACCAGTCCATTGGGTGCTTGGGTCGCTCTTGGTGTTGGCCCACGTCTCCTTGTAGCAGGTCAAAGTGCGGCCAGCGCCCCCGTCAACCGTCGAGGCCTCGAAACGCGTGCGCCAGTACATCTCATTGCCGGAGAGGAACTGCAGGTTTACCCCCGCGTCCCTGGCCGCGGTGACGGCGGCGCGTTGGGGGCCGGACCAGTATTCATCGTGGCCCACTGACAGGAAGACCTTGTGGTTAAGCAACTGGGCGCCGCTGCGGTCGGTATCCAGACCACTTATGTAGCTGACGTCGTACCCGTTCTGCTCCAGGAAGCGGACCATCGGATACTCATTGGCGAAGTAGAAGTCCCGCCCGCCGATCCCGCCACGGGTATCCATGGGACGGTTGTAACTGAGTTTGTAGGCCCGGCCGTTGGCCGCGCCCTGGTAGAAGTTGGAACCGCCATAACCGTTGTACGCCTGCCACGTGGTATCGGAGGTCTGGAAGACGACGTCGGAATGGTTGCCATCGTTTCGCACAATGAACGTGATGTGGCTCTGGTCTCCGTTGTCAGGCCGTGTGAGAAGAGCTATGTAAATGCCCGAGACGGCTGTCGACGGAACCTGCCAGGTAGCTGAAACGGCCCAGTTGCCGCAGTCATAGAGTTCGGTGGTCAGATCGCTGATGCATTGGGGTTGGTTCTGTCGCAGTACCGAGGGTGTCACATCGGCAATCTTCCGGGCGCCGTTACCCCCGTACCAGCCTGTGCGGTAGATGGCGATCGTGTAGTTGGCGGCGTTCGTATCGATCTTAAACTTGATCGGCTGCCCGGCGTTGACACTGATCTCCGTGGAAAATCCCTGTATCCCGGCATCCCCGGCGCCGGCTATGTCCCACTCTGAAGGTGGACTTCCGGCTTTGGAGTTTTCACACACCACGGGGTTCATACCGGGGTCGCAAGGTCCCGCTGCGACGGCCGCCGGGGCAGTAAGAGGCAGCAAAGCTGCAACCATGGCAATCACCAAAGGCAAGAGGAAGCCTTTGAGGACTTGCTGTGGTCGGGTAGCTGAAGGACCGGTCATCAGAACTCCTGGAGTGGTACGCCAATTGCGAATATGGGTCCGCGTTTAGCGCACGGTCCCTGCTTGCCGCTCCCCAGCCAGGGTCAAACCAAGATCTTCAGTTATGGAATATGGGTCCTGCACTTGGATGATCGTTTCCGAATATCTGGACCGTATCCAGCCTTTACCCGAGGGACCTTCAGGTCAAAGCCGGATCACCGGAGCGAATCCGCCAAGTAACCCTTGGCAGGAGTGTAGGGGCGCGGCATCCTTGCCGCAAGGCTTTCCCGTTACAGATCCATGGATTTCGGCCAAACGGCAGTAGATTTAGGGAGATACAGCCGCCCCCAAGGGCTGACAACAGGCCACCCAGGAGAACCGAACCGCCTTGCATTTGAAAAGTCTGACTGTCCGCGGATTCAAGTCGTTTGCGTCGGCCACGACGTTCGACTTCGAGCCCGGCGTCACCGCCGTCGTCGGTCCGAACGGCTCGGGTAAGTCCAACGTCGTGGATGCCTTGGCATGGGTGATGGGGGAGCAAGGTGCCAAGACGCTGCGCGGTGGAAAGATGGAAGATGTCATTTTTGCCGGCACGTCCGGCAGGCCTCCTTTGGGGCGGGCGCACGTTTCCCTGACCATCGACAACGCGGACAACGCGCTTCCCATTGAGTACAGCGAAGTCACCATTTCCCGGACCCTTTTCCGGACGGGAGGATCCGAATACGCCATCAACGGTGCGCCGTGCCGGCTTTTGGACATCCAGGAGCTTTTGTCCGATTCAGGACTGGGACGCGAGATGCACGTGATAGTGGGCCAAGGCCAACTGGACCGCGTGCTACACGCGACGCCCGAAGACCGCCGCGGTTTCATCGAGGAAGCAGCCGGGATCCTCAAGCACCGCCGCCGCAAGGAAAAAACCGTCCGCAAGCTCGAAGCCATGCAGGCCAACCTTGCTCGGCTTGGCGACCTCACCGCAGAGATCCGCCGCCAACTAACACCCCTGGGCAAGCAGGCAGAAATCGCACGGCGTGCACAGACAGTCCAGTTCGATGTCAGGGATGCCCGCGCCCGCCTCCTCGCCGACGACCTTGTTGCACTGACATCGAGCCTGGAACAGGACGTCGCAGACGAAGCCGCCCTCAAGGAACGCCGCCAGGTGGTCGAGTCTGAACTGGGCCACGGTCGGCGACGCCAGGCCGCATTGGAACAGCAAGCAGCGGAAGCGACCCCCCGGCTGAACGCAGCACGGGACAACTGGTACCAGCTGTCTGCAGGCCGTGAGCGGCTCCGCTCGCTGGGCTCCCTCGCAGCAGAGCGTCGCCGGCTGTTGGGCTCCTCAGAAGCTGTGCCGGACTCGGGCCGGGACCCCGAACAACTGGAGCGCCAGGCGGCGAAGGCCCGCGGCGAACAGGCCGCCTTGGAACATGACATCCTGGCCAAGCAGGCCGTCCTCCTGGAAGCAACAGTGGCTAAGGATTCTGCGGAGGCGCTCGCAGCCGCCGAGGACAAACGGCTGACGGCCATGCTAAGGGCAGCGGCAGACCGTCGTGAAGGACTCGCCAGGCTCGCGGGCCAGGTCGCGGCGGCACGCTCCAGGGCAGAAGCGGCGGAGGCCGAGCGTGGCCGCCTCCGCGAATCACTGGCCGCGGGCAACGAGCGACGCCGCCACGCCCAGAGCGAATTCGCAGCACTCGAATCGCAGGTTGCAGGGGTTGAAGATGGCGAAGAGAGTCTTGACGCCGAGTACGAGAATGCCACCGAGGCCCTGGACGCCGTGCTGGCGGAGATCGAAGAGCTGAAATCCGCAGAACGGGAAGCACTTCGCCAGCGGGATGCCCTGACCGCCCGCCGCGATGCACTTCTTTTGGGGCTGAATCGCAAGGACGGCTCGGAGCATCTGCTTTCCGGCGATGTCCAGGGCATTCTGGGGCCCCTTGCCGGGATGCTGGCTATTGAGCCCGGTTATGAGGCCGCGATAGCAGCGGCACTGGGCTCTGCATCGGACGCCCTCGTGGTCGGGGACTCCACTGTCGCCGTCGCCGCGATCCAACAGTTGAAAGAGGACGACGCCGGCAGGGCTGCGTTGCTCCTGGCCGACGTCGGCCGCGGGGCTGGTGATGCGGCGTTCCCCTTGGAGCTGCCGGCTGGCAGCAGATGGGCAGTGGACGTCCTTAAGGTCACGGAACCAGCCGCCCAGGGTGCCTTGGCCCTGCTGGCTGGGATCGCCGTCGTCGATGATACGGCAGGTGCGGCAGCGCTGATTGGTGGACACCCGGAAATCAAGGTGGTCACCCGTGCAGGCGACGTCTTCACTGCACTGACGGTCCAGGGCGGTTCAGCCACGGCGCCCTCCCTGCTGGAGATCCAGGCAGCAGTGGACGACGCCGTGGCCGGGCTCCACGAAGTTACGGCACGCTTGGAGCGGGGACGGTTTGCCCTGGCTGGCGCTGAAGCTCGTCGCGCCGAAGCCCAGGACCGGGCTGATGCGGCATTGGAAAGGCTGCATGAATCCGATGCCCGCCTTGCTGCCGTGGCAGAGCGCCTGGGGCACTTGAACTCACTTCTTCGCAGTGCGGTGGGTGAAAGCGAACGCCTGGAGGCTTCACTGGCGCGTGCGGAAGCGAATATCGCAGAAGCCCGGTTGGACCTTGAAGTTGCGGCTGAGCGGCTCGCCGCCGCCCAGGAAGCTCCGGATGAGGAACCATCCACGGACCAGCGGGATGAACTCTCGGCGCAGGCGCGGTTGGCCCGTTCCAACGAAATGGACGCTCGGTTGGCCCTTCGCACCGCCGAAGAACAAGTGGGGGCCATCGCTGGCCGGGCTGCCTCCCTGGAACGTGCAGCAGCCACAGAGCGGCGGGCCCGTGAAGAGGCCGCCCGCCGGGCGCAGAGGCGGCGCGCCCAAGCCCAACGTGCTGGTGCAGTGGTGTCGGCAGTTGAGCAGGTGCTTCGATTCATCGATATCTCAGTGGATCTCGCCGGCCATGAACGCGACCTTGCCGAGCAAGCGCGTGAGCAACTGGAGAAGGAACTGTCCGGCGTGCGTTCCGGAAACGATGACCTCGCCAAGGAACTCGCCGAACTTACCGACTCCGTGCACAAGGACGAGATGGCCAGGACCCAACAGCGTCTTCGAATCGAGGCGTTGGAGGCCCGTTCTATCGAGGAACTCGGGCTATCGGCCGAACAACTCGTTGCAGATTACGGCCCGGATCAACTTGTCCCTCAGCCAGCCGGCGCAACCACTGACAAGTGGGCGGAACTCCGTGCGCCTGTGGACGAAACGGGTGCACCGCTGGTGGAAGGAATTCCCTTTGACCGGGCGGAGCAGGAGAAACGGCTCAAAAAGGCTGAGCGGGAACTGGCGGCACTGGGAAAGGTCAACCCTCTGGCCCTGGAAGAGTTTGCCGCCCTTGAGGAGCGTCACCAGTTCCTCAGTTCGCAGCTGGAGGACCTCAAGTCCAGCCGGAAGGACTTGCTGGACATCATCAAGGAAGTGGATAACCGCGTCCAGCAGGTCTTCACCGAAGCCTTTGCCGATACTTCGGCCCAGTTTGACCGCGTCTTCGCGCGGCTCTTCCCAGGAGGCGAGGGCAGGCTGGTCCTGACGGATCCAAACGACATGTTGACCACTGGCATCGAGGTCGAAGCCCGGCCGGCAGGTAAGAAGATCAAGAGATTGTCCCTGCTCTCCGGCGGCGAACGTTCACTCACCGCTGTGGCACTGCTGGTGGCGATCTTCAAAGCCAGGCCGTCGCCGTTTTACGTCATGGACGAAGTGGAAGCGGCCTTGGACGACACCAACCTGGGCCGGCTCATCACGATCTTCGAAGAGCTCCGGGAGTCCAGCCAGTTGATCGTCATCACACACCAGAAGCGCACCATGGAAGTGGCCGATGCCCTTTACGGCGTCACGATGCGCGGCGACGGGGTGTCCACCGTCATCAGCCAACGGCTCGGTGCCGGGGCATAGCTTTATGAGAAGGTAGGGGAGTGAACGATTTCCTACCCATAATTCTTTCCATTGTCGCTGCGCTCGTCGTGGTCGGCGGGCTGGTGCCGGTACTGATGAAGGCCCGGAAGTCCGGCGCCAACTACCCTGGAACGCGGGATGCCAATGACCCCGCTCAGTCATCGGCCGCAGGCAGCGGAACCCTTGTGGAGGACCGACCGGATGCCGTAATCGCACCTCCTGCCCCAACTTTCGACGGAAGAGTCGAAGGTGCTGATGTTCCGGATGATGCCGCCGGGTTGGAGACCATCGCTGTAGAGACGCCGGCGCCTGTGGAAGGGCGCCTGACCCGCCTCCGCGCCCGTTTGGTGAAATCGAACAACATTCTGGGCAAGGGTCTGCTGGCTCTGCTGTCCGGGGACAAAATCGACGAGAACGTGTGGGACGAGGTTGAGGAGACGCTGCTCCTTGCCGATCTTGGCACCGAGCCCACCATGCAATTGGTCGATGCCCTCCGGGAACGCGTCAAGGTGCTGGGCACCCGCAGCCCCGAGCATGTCAAAGACATGCTCCGTGAAGAACTCATCAAGCTCGTGGATCCCACCATGGACCGTTCCCTCAACGTCGAGCGCAAAGCTGACCGACCCGCCGTCGTGCTTGTTGTTGGTGTCAACGGCGTGGGCAAGACCACAACCGTGGGCAAACTGGCGCGCGTGCTCGTGGCCGAGGACAAGGACGTGCTGCTCGGTGCTGCGGACACTTTCCGCGCAGCAGCTGCTGAGCAGTTGGCCACGTGGGGCCAACGTGTTGGCGTACCCACCGTCAAGTCCGACATCGACGGCGCCGACCCCGCCTCTGTTGCCTACGAAGCCGTCAAGGCCGGCATCGACCAGGAGGTCGACGTTGTGATGGTGGATACCGCTGGGCGCCTGCAGAACAAGACCGGCCTGATGGACGAACTCGGCAAGGTCAAGCGTGTCATCGAAAAACTGGCTGAAGTGGACGAGGTCCTACTGGTCCTTGACGCCACCACGGGCCAGAACGGCCTGAACCAAGCACGCGTCTTTGCCGAGGTGGTCAACATCACAGGTATTGTGCTCACCAAATTGGATGGCACAGCGAAGGGCGGCATTGTGGTGGCTATCCAGAAGTCGCTGGGTGTGCCCGTCAAGCTCATCGGTCTCGGCGAAGGTCCGGACGACCTCGCACCGTTCGAAGCCGAGGGCTTCGTGGACGCTCTGCTTAACTAGCGCAATCGCCCAACTGACTGGCAATAGTGGTTGTCTTCAACGCTCTACCAACCACTATTGCCAGTCACTTTTGCTTTTAAGCGGTTCCCGCGCCAACAGCCAGCCAGCGGCGGTGAGCAGCAGCACGCCGCCCGTGACGGCAAACGCAAGCCCGTAGCCGAAGCGATCGGCGAGGATGCCGGCTACAACGGGCCCGATGATGGCGCCAGTGTCTGCGGCCATCTGGAAAACCGCCAGTACTTTTCCGCCGGAGCGGCCCCGGCCAATGACATCAGCGACCGCGGCCTGTTGCGCGGGGCCCAACAGACCGGAGCCGAAACCTGCCACAGCGGAAGCGGCGAAGAATGCCGGAAGGTCCGTCGTCCACCCGATGACACCGGTGGTGAGGCCAGTGATGACAAGGCCCGGAATCAGCAGGGGCTTCCTACCCCAGGCGTCGGCGAGGCGTCCCGAGAACGTCAAAGCTGTGGCATTGCCTACGGCAAAGACGGCCAAGGCCCACGCCGCTGTCTCCGGCCGCGAGTGAAGTGCCGCGACGGCAAAGAGCGGGATGGTTGCCATGCGGACACCAAAAGTCACCCAGCCATTGCCGAAGCTGGAAAACACTGCAGCCCGGTAGGCGGAATCCGTCACCGCCTCCTTCAGCGACATGGGTGGGGCAGGGCTGGCATCCTGGGCTGAGGTGCCCTCGCCGCTGAGCATCGTGTGGACTACAAGCGCCGCAACGAGCAAGGCCGCCGCGTAGGCAAGGAACGGCACCCGAAGGCCAAAGCCTGCCAGCAGACCACCAACAACCGGGCCCAGGACACTGCCAATCAGAAAAGCCGACGCGTACGCGCCCGACACGCGGCCTCTTCGTTCAGGTGGCGCCAAACGGATGAGCAGTCCCATGGCGGCGACTGTAAACATTACGGACCCCGCTCCGCCGAGGCCCCGGAAAATCAGCAGCTGCCAATAATTCTGGGCGAAGGCGCAGGCGGCAGTGGAAACGGCAACGATCAGTAGGCCGGATACATACACGTTCCGCTCGCCGAAGCGACCGATGAGGGAGCCCCCTGCCGGCGCAAAGACCAGGCGCATAAAAGCGAAGATGCTGACAATGACGGCGGCAGCGGTGGCACCGACGTCGAAGGTAGTGGCAAATTGCGGGAGCACCGGCGCTACAAGACCGAAGCCCAGCGCAATCAGGAAGGCTGCGGCCAACATCACCTTGATGTCGCGGGGCAGTGGTTCCTTCTCCGGCCTGATCCTCGGCTCTTCAACGGATCGGGGCTGTTCAGTCATGCGGTGCGGGTCCTTCAAATTCTGGCTGTTTTCGGGGAAGTGTGACGCATGAAACATATCCGTAACAACGGGGATATGCACTATTTACGTTGGGGAGGTTGTTGTAACGAGCCCGCAATGTAAAACCTGCGCAGGCGAAACACGGTGGCACAAAAATCTTAAGCAGGACGCAAAACGGCGTCAGACCGCGGTTGAACCGCAGATCTAGCAAGAGAGGAACGTGCACCATGGAACTTACCGCAGGTCACGTATGGGTCATGGTGGCGGCGGCACTCGTGCTGTTCATGACTCCCGGTTTGGCATTCTTCTACGGCGGCATGACCCGCGCCAAGGCAGCACTGAACATGATGATGATGAGCTTCATCTCCATCGGCATCGTGGGTGTTGTCTGGGTGCTGTGGGGCTCGTCGATGAGCTCCGGCGAAGGCTTCATGGAGATCGTGGGCAATCCGTTTGCCACCTTCGGCCTTGAAGGCATCAGCACTCCCGATGGTTTGATCAAGGTCGGCTATGCGGCCACCTTCGCCATCATTACGGTTGCCCTTATCAGCGGTGCCATCGCAGACCGCGCCAAGTTTGGCGCCTGGAGCCTCTTCGTTCCAGTGTGGGTCACCCTCGTCTACGCGCCGCTGGCGTACATGGTTTGGGGTGGCGGCTTGTTCGGCGCTGAAGGAGCCATCGGCAAGGCCCTCGGCCCGGCCATTGACTTCGCAGGCGGCACCGTCGTGCACATCAACGCAGGTGTTGCAGCACTCGTCCTCGTTCTGATCATTGGTAACCGCCGCGGCTTCGGCAAGGACCCGAACCACCGCCCGCACAACATTCCGTTCGTCATGCTCGGTGCAGCCATCCTCTGGTTCGGTTGGTTCGGCTTCAACGGCGGTGCAGCAGCCACTGCTGAACAGGCTGGCCTCATCTGGATCAACACGCTGGCGGCCCCCGCCGCCGCCATGATCGCCTGGCTCGTCACCGAACGCATCCGCGATGGGCACCCCACTTCATTGGGTGCAGCTTCCGGTGTAGTTGCAGGCCTGGTTGCCATTACTCCCGCTTGCGCCAATGTCAGCCCGGTGGGTGCCCTTGGACTCGGTGTTGTAGCCGGTGTCGCTTCAGCCCTGGCAGTCGGCTTGAAGTTCCGCTGGGGCTTCGATGACTCCCTGGATGTTGTCGGCGTCCACCTCGTGTCGGGCATCATCGGCACCGTGGCATTGGGCTTCATCGCCACCCCAAGCGAAGGCGTCACTGCCGGTGGTCTCTTCTACGGTGGCGGTATGACCCAGATGTGGGCCCAGCTCGCAGCTGCCGGAGTCGCAATTGCCTTCTCGGCAGTCATGACAGCCATAATCGCCATTGCCATTCACAAGACCATGGGCTTCAGGGTCTCCACGGAGCAGGAGAACGTGGGTGTTGACCTCAGCCTCCACGCCGAAACGGCCTACGAGTTCGGTGTCAATGGCCACGGTGGCAGCTTCCAGCCGCTGCACGAGGCCATGACCGGAAAGTCTGAGTCCGCAGCAGCCAAGACGCCCGCAGAAGGCAAGGAGAGTGTCCAGGCATGAAGCTCATCACAGCGATTGTCCGCCCGGAAAAGCTTGAAGCAGTCCGGGAAGGCCTGGAAGCGTACGGCGTCCAAGGCTTGACGGTCAGCGCAGCAAGCGGCTACGGCCGGCAACGTGGCTACACCGAGGTGTACCGCGGAGCCGAATACAACGTGGACCTGTTGCCAAAGATTCGCATTGAGGTTCTTGCCACGGACGAGCAAGCAGACGACATCCTGGATGTCCTGATCGCAAGCTCGAACACCGGCCGGGCCGGAGACGGCAAGGTCTGGACCGTGGATGTTTACGAAGCAGTTCGAGTAAGGACCGGGGAGCGCGGCGCTGCCGCTATCTAAGTCCTAATAAATAAAGCGGGCCGGATACCTCTCAGGTATCCGGCCCGCTTCATGTCTGGACGGTTTCCTAACGCCCTATGAGGGTCGCCCGGCCTAACCTACGACGGCGGTGGGCCAGTCCGCCGGCCCGGCGCCACCGGCGTCGTACTCCTCCAAGGGGACTGTATCCCGTTCCCAAGCCCGAAGGACGGGCTCAATGATCCGCCAGCAGTCCTCGGCTGTGTCGCCCCGGACGGAGAGCAAGGGATCGCCCGTGAGTACGCCTTCAAGTACTTCACCGTACGGAAGCATGTCTGTCGCGTACAGCTCTGCGACGAGGCTGGCCCGGTCCAAGGCGAAGATGTCGCCTGGACCGTTGACATCGACGTCGAGTTGGAGGGTGTCTGGCCCGAACCCAATCCGGAGTTGGTTGGGGGAGTCCACGCCGGAGAAGCCGGTGGGCAGGTGCGGTACTGGCCGGAAGGTGATCACGGCTTCCTTCCTCCGGCGCCCCAAGGCCTTGCCGGAGCGCAGGAGGAAGGGAACTCCCTCCCACCGCCAGTTATCAATGTCCACCCGGACTTCGGCGAGTGTCTCGGTGTTGCGTGAGGGGTCAACGCCTTCCTCGGCGGTGTAATCCGGCACTGTCCGTTCCCCGAGCGTTCCTGCCGTGTAGCGCGCCCGCCGCGTTGAATCGCGGTAAGGGGCTTTGATACTGCTGGCCCTCAAGACCGTAGCCACGGCGTCGCGGAGGTCACGTTCATTGATGCTGGCTGGCGCGTCGATGGCGATGAACGCCATGATGTGCAGCAAATGGCTCTGGATCATGTCACGCAACGCACCGGCGCCGTCGTAATAACGGGCCCGTCCTTCAAGGGCGAGGTCCTCGTCAAAGACGATTTCCACCTTTTCGATGTGGTCGCGGTTCCACACAGGCTCAAGGAATCGGTTGGCGAACCGCAAGCCGAGGATATTCAGGACAGTGGCCTTGCCCAGGAAGTGGTCCATTCGGTGGATGTGGTCCTCAGGCACGAGAGTGGCCAGCGTTTGGTTGAGTTCGCGTGCAGATTCGCTTCCGGAACCGAAGGGCTTTTCCATCACCAGGCGGGTGCCAGCGGGCATTTGCTCGCGACGGAGGACTTCACACGCTTTCTGGCTGATGTGGGGCGGCAGGGCGAAATAGATGGCTATGGGTCCCTCCAAGCGTGCCAAGAGGTCCGCCAAGGGCCCGTCGGTAGTGACATCCACTTGGTGGTATTCGGTGGATCCGGCCACAGCTGCCAAGGCGTTGCGTCCATTTGCATCGGCGGTCTTTGACGCGGCCGCAAATGCTCCATGGACGCGTTCCTGCCATTGCTCCGGCGTCCAGGGGTCGGACCCGGCCCCCACCAGTCGCAACCCGGGCGCCCGACCCGTGGCTATAAGCCCTGCCAGTCCCGGGAGGAGCAGCCTGCCTGTAAGGTCCCCGGACGCGCCGAGGATGAGCAACGTTTTCACAGTTGTTTTGCTGGTCACTGTGCCAGCATGCCATCTTGCAGGTGCGACTTGGTACCCTAGATAGTCGAGTCCCTTGGTTGACACGGATTTGTTGGGGTTGAGGCAAATTTGTTTGGGGCAAGAATAAGTCAAGACTCTGGCGTGCCGCACTGGCCGCCAATCGCAGACCATCGAAAGAAGTGCACGGCGCGTGTTCAATTCACTCTCTGACCGGTTGACAGCAACCTTCAAGAACCTCCGTGGCAAGGGCCGCCTCTCCGAGGCTGATGTCGATGCCACCGTCCGGGAGATCCGCCGTGCCCTTTTGGACGCGGATGTTGCCGTTTCGGTGGTCCGCGAATTCACGTCCCGCATTCGCGAGCGGGCTCTTGGCGCCGAGGTTTCCGGTGCCTTGAACCCGAGCCAGCAGATCGTCAAGATCGTCAACGAGGAACTCGTGGAGATCCTCGGCGGTGAAACACGGCGCATCCGCTTGGCCAAGACCGGCCCCACCATCATCATGCTGGCCGGCCTCCAGGGTGCAGGCAAGACCACCCTTGCTGGCAAGCTGTCCAAGTGGCTTAAGGCGCAGGGCCACAGCCCCATGCTGGTTGCCTGCGACCTCCAGCGGCCCAACGCCGTAACGCAGCTTCAGGTTGTCGGCCAGCGCGCAGGCGTCCCTGTCTTCGCGCCGCACCCGGGAGCAACCTCCGAGCTGGACCACCCGGCCGGTGACCCTGTGGCGGTTGCCAGTGCCGGTGTGGAAGAAGCGCGCCAGAAGCTGCACGACGTCGTGATTGTTGACACCGCGGGCCGCCTCGGCGTTGATGCCGAGATGATGGACCAGGCGCGAAGGATCCGTCAGGCGATCATCCCGAACGAAGTCCTCTTCGTCATCGACTCCATGATCGGTCAGGACGCCGTCAACACGGCCATGGCGTTTGATGAAGGCGTCAACTTCACCGGCATCGTGCTGTCCAAGCTCGACGGCGATGCCCGCGGTGGTGCCGCGCTCTCGGTTGCATCCGTCACGGGTAAGCCGGTCATGTTTGCGTCCACTGGTGAAGGCCTGGACGACTTCGAGCTCTTCCACCCGGACCGGATGGCTTCACGCATCCTGGACATGGGTGACGTACTGACCTTGATCGAACAGGCTGAGAAGGCCTGGGACAAGGACGAAGCTGCCCGGATGGCGAAGAAGTTCGCCGACCAGGAAGACTTCACCTTGGATGACTTCCTCGCGCAGATGCAGCAGATCCGCAACATGGGTTCCATGAAGAAGATGCTCATGATGATGCCGGGTGCCCAGAACATCCGCCAGCAGCTGGAGAACTTCGACGAACGCGAAATCGATCGCGTTGAGGCGATCGTCAGGTCCATGACGCCGCACGAGCGCGTAGCTCCCAAAATCATCAACGGCTCCCGCAGGGCCCGCATTGCAAAGGGTTCAGGTGTGCACGTCTCCGAGGTCAACGGCCTCCTGGAGCGCTTCGCCCAAGCCCAGAAAATGATGAAGAAGATGGCCCAGGGCGGTATGCCCGGTATGCCGGGCATGCCTGGAATGGGTGGCCCCGGCGGAGGCCGCAAGGGCGGCAAAAACGCTCCGAAGAAGAAGGCGCGCTCCGGCAACCCCGCAAAGGCAGCCCAGGAACTCCGGGACGCCGAGGCCAAACGGGCCAATGCGGCCTCGGCAGCCCCCACGGGAGCGGCGTTCGGCCAGGGCGCTGCGGACTTCGATCCGTCCACGCTGAACCTCCCCAAGGGCTTCGAGAAGTTCCTGGGCAAGTAACCCGGAACCTCCGACTCACTGTGACAGTTGGCGCCGTTGTGAATTCCCATAACGGCGCCAACTGCTTTTTGGCGGGGATGTCAGGGCTCTGGACTAGGGTGAATCCATGCACAAACAGCGCGTAGTCTTCGTCCACGGACTGGGGAGTTTTGGCGCCTCGGCATGGCCCAAGCAGCACGGCATGGCCCTGTCATATGACGCACTGTTCCTGCGCCGGCACGGCTTTGATCCCGTGGCTGAACCCATGGAATCAGACGTCGCTGCGGATGTCGGCATCGTGGTTGCTTCGCTGGTGGATTCTGGTGGCGGCCATGTGGTGGCGCATGAGCAAGGTGCAATCTCCGCCATGCTCGCAGCAGTTGAACGCCCGGACCTGATGCATTCACTGACACTGGTTGAACCGGCTTGTTTATCCCTGACAGCCGAGCTGCCTGCCACGACATTCCATCGTTCGCTCATGGAACCGCTGTTTGACGTGCGCAACCAGCTTAAGGACGCCGACTACGAACGCGAATACTTCAGGCGTGCATTTTCGGCCGAAGCCAGCGGGCCGGACACGCCCGAAGCTCGCCGTTCCGCACGTCGCCTCCGGCTGCAGGCACCTCCTTGGGAGGCGCCCCTGCACATAGTTCCGGGTGTACCTACCCTCGTCCTTACGGGCGGGTGGGAGCCACTGTACGAAGAAATCGCGGGGTACCTGGAGGACACCGGTGCCCTCCGCCGCGTAGCAGCTGGAGGGCACCGGCCCCAGGACTCGGTGGATGGAGACCGGATTATTCGCTCTTTTGTAGCCGATGTTGTCCGGACGAGGTCAGTTAAGGTTTCCTGAAGTCTCCGCCGTCCGGGTTGGGGGAAGCTGCAGCTCAGGCAGGTACACCTTGCCGCCTGACGCCAGGAATTCTTCGCTCTTTTCCCGCATGCCGTCGTAGATCCCGGCAATGGTGGCCTGCGCCTCGGCCGAACCGAACTCGTCCCTGATGTCCTGGCTGATGCGCATCGAGCAGAATTTAGGTCCGCACATCGAGCAGAAGTGCGCGGTCTTGGCAGGTTCGGCGGGAAGTGTTTCGTCGTGGAAGGCTTCTGCGGTAACCGGGTCCAGGGACAGTGCGAACTGGTCGCGCCAACGGAACTCGAACCTGGCCTTGGACAAAGCGTCGTCGCGTTCGTTTGCGCCCGGGTGTCCCTTGGCGAGGTCCGCTGCGTGCGCTGCGATCTTGTACGTGATCACACCGGTCTTCACATCGTCCTTGTTTGGCAGTCCAAGGTGTTCTTTGGGCGTCACGTAGCAGAGCATGGCCGTGCCATAGCGCGCAATTTCCGTTGCACCGATTGCCGATGTGATGTGGTCGTAGCCAGGAGCAACGTCCGTGACCAGCGGTCCCAAGGTGTAGAAGGGGGCACCTTTACAGAGTTCCTGTTGGCGTTCCACGTTCTCGCGGACCAAGTGGAAGGGAATATGCCCGGGTCCTTCAACCATCACCTGCACATCAAATTCCCAAGCGCGCTGGGTCAGCTCGGCAAGCGTATCGAGCTCAGCGAACTGCGCGGCGTCGTTGGCATCGGCTGTGGCGCCGGGACGCAGGCCGTCGCCCAACGAGAAGGCGACGTCGTACTTGGCAAAGATTTCGCAGAGCTCATCAAAATGCGTGTAGAGGAAGTTCTCCTCGTGGTGCGCCAGGCACCACCCCGCCATGATCGAGCCGCCGCGGGAGACGATTCCTGTCACACGGTTTGCCGTCAAGGGCACGTACCGCAGGAGCACTCCGGAGTGGATTGTCATGTAGTCAACGCCCTGTTCGCATTGCTCGATGACGGTATCCCGGAAAATTTCCCACGTGAGCTTGTTGGCTTCGCCGTTGACCTTCTCCAGGGCCTGGTAGATGGGTACAGTGCCGATCGGAACGGGGGAGTTGCGGATGATCCACTCGCGGGTTGTGTGGATGTCGTCGCCAGTGGACAAGTCCATGACGGTGTCGGCACCCCACTGGGTTGCCCATTGCAGCTTGTCAACTTCCTCGGCGATGGAACTGGTGACGGCCGAGTTTCCGATGTTGGCGTTGATTTTGACCAAGAAGGCCTTGCCAATGATCATGGGCTCGGATTCCGGGTGGTTGATGTTGTTGGGAATGATGGCGCGCCCGGCAGCCACTTCGCTGCGTACCAGTTCGACGTCACAATTCTCACGCAGTGCGACAAACTGCATTTCCGGCGTGATGATGCCTTGCTTTGCATAGTGCATCTGGGTGACCGTCTTACCTTCGACGGCGCGGCGGGGCACCGGTTGCGCCCCCTTCCACTCCTGGGATGCTGCACCGCGGCGTACCGCTGATTTGCCGTCGTCGAGCAGGTTCCTCTCCCGCCCGGAATATGCCTCGGTATCTCCCCGGGCTTCGATCCATCCGGTGCGGAACGGTTCCAGGCCCACCACGGGGTCGCTGCCCGGTCCGGCAGTTCGGTATACCTGCAGTGGTTCGTTGGCCTCACCGTTGGGGGAGGGCTCCAACGCAATCTCCGTAACGGGGACCCGGATACCATTTGCCGGGTCTTCCAACCAGGCCAACGAATGGGACTTCAGCGACTGCGTGACGGTTTCCGCCGCTTTTTCGCTGGTGTTGGTCTGGTTTTCGGCAGAGCTGTGCTGTGTTTTGGTGGTGCTCAAAGGATTACTCACTTCCTTCGCCGGCATTACCCGGACAGGTTCAACGGTCGCAGACTGCTTCAGTCCGATCTCAGCCCCTGCAGGGGCCCCCGTGTGGTCGTAGACGAAGCTACCACAGCTCCGATCGGCGTCCCAGTCACACCCGGTCGTGAGGATTGGCCCATGCCTGGCAGATTAGGCTTTTGCCATGGCCAACATCATCGAATTCACCGGTCCTGTGCTTGTCGCAGGAGACGAGCAACGACACGGACTGTGGTCCGTTGATGGCAAACTGACGTTCGACCGTCCCGTTGCCGCGCCCGATTCCACACTGGAGGGGTGGGTCCTTCCTGGTTTTGTAGACGCCCATTGCCATATTGGACTTGGCGTCGGCGGGGCGGTTGATGAGCAAACAACTCTTGCCCAGGCACAGGCGGACCTAAAAGCCGGCACATTGTTGATCCGTGACGCCGGCTCGCCAAGCGATACACGTTGGGTTCAGCGGCGGGAGGACCTCCCACGGCTGCTTCGTGCCGGACGCCACATCGCCCGGAGCCGGCGTTACCTGCGTGGCTTGGGCCACGAAGTGGAGCCGGGCGAGCTGGTGGAGACAGTCCGTAAGGAAGCCCGGGACGGGGACGGTTGGGTGAAACTAGTGGGCGACTGGATCGATCGCGGTGCCGGTGACCTCTCCGCCTCGTTTCCCGCGAACGTCGTAAGGGATGCCATCGCCGCCGCCCACGACGAAGGGGCCAGGGTGACGGCCCACTGCTTCGCTGAAGACACCATTGATGACATGCTCGACGCCGGGATTGACTGCATTGAGCATGCAACCGGCCTTTTGCCCCGGCATATTCCCCGCCTGGTGGAGCAGTCCGTCCCGATTGTTCCTACGTTGGTAAACATCGCGACTTTTCCGGATATCGCCGCCCAGGCCGCACCTAAGTTTCCGGTCTATGCCGAGCACATGACCCGGCTTTGGGAGCGGCGCCGAGAACGGGTGCTGGAGGCCTACCAAGCCGGTGTTTCCATCTATGCGGGAACTGACGCAGGGAGCGTGATCAAGCACGGCAGGATCGCTGACGAAATGAAGGAACTGCACGACGCCGGCCTGCCGCCCACTGCCGTTCTGGGCGCCGCCACATGGGGCGCACGGAAGTGGCTCGGAGCCGAGGGCATCAGCGAAGGGGCAAGTGCCGACGTCGTGCTTTGCCGGGATGATCCCAGGAAGAACCTCGCAACTGTGGCAAGCCTGAAGCATGTAGTCCTGCGCGGAAAACTGGTCTACTAGGAATAAATTGAAGCTTCAAGTAATTTAGATTAGTAGAACGTGCCGAAGGGCGGCCATCTATGAACCGGGAGCTTCACATGACGACGATATCCAACCAGGATCTCCTTCCTGCCGAACTCACCATGGGCACCGTCATGCTCAAGGTCGGCGATATGAGGGTAATGAGTGACTACTATCAGCGTGCCTTGGGCTTGGAGATCGTGGCCGAGCAGGATGGCGGGCTGTACCTCGGGCGCTTGGGCAAGCCTGTAGTCCACCTCGCTCCCGCTGCCGGCCTGCAGATTCCAGGCCGTGGGGAAGCGGGGCTTTTCCATACGGCCATCCTGTTCCAGGACCAGCCTTCCCTGGCGGCCACCATCGCCACTGCGGCAGAGTATGAACCGCGCGCCTTTGTAGGCAGTGCTGACCATTTGGTGAGCGAAGCGTTCTACTTCACTGATCCGGAAGGCAACGGCATCGAGCTCTATTACGACAAACCGCGCGATGTGTGGCAGTGGGATGGGAAGACCGTGGTGATGGACAATGTTGCCTTGCCGCCCCAGCGTTTCCTCCAGCAACACTTGAGTGAGGCCGCCGTGACTGGCCAGCGGGAAGCCGCAGCCGGCGTCGGGCACGTGCACCTTCAGGTAGGTGACGTACAGACCGCCCAGGATTTTTATGTGGACACGCTGGGTTTTGAGAGGACGGCGGGCTGGCACGGGCAGGCGTTGTTCGTATCTGCCGGCGGGTACCACCACCACATGGCGATGAACGTGTGGAACAGCCGAGGGGCTGGACCCCGAAAGGACACTCTGGGCCTGGGCGAAGTCTTGATCGAGGTGCCGTCCGCGGATGACGTCGCCGCACTGGCTGACCGGCTGAAGGTTGCGTCCGTGGCGAACCACCATACGGGCCTGGAGCTTCAGTTCGAAGACCCTTGGCGCAACAAGCTGCGCGTGGCAGTGCGCTAAGCATCCTCGCGCTGGCTTCCGCGAGCATGGGCAGGGACTGCATTAGGCTGGGCATTGACGGTATTTGCCCCCTTGGGCCTTGCCGCCGCCCCGTCAGCACGAACGAATGAGAGCACTCTCCATGGGCTTTGCCGAAATTTTTGTAGCCACCCACGATGAAGCACTCAAGAGGGCAGCTGCCTTGGATCGGGGCGCTGACGTTACCGGCCCCGCCGTCAGGATCGATGGCATCACCGACTTTGAGGTCGAACAATTGGGTGACCTTGCGGGTAAAGCCGTCCACGCTGCCGGCGCAGACTACGAACTGGCGCTGGTGGATGTCACCAGCGACGCCCTCCTTGGTGTTCCGGAGGCGATGGTGAGGGCGCTGGCCGAGTTGCTGACGTATGAAAGCGAAGGCGACGGGAACGTTCTTGACGACGTCGCTGCGGCGTGGGCGGCTCAGGACGACATGCCTTTTGGTGCGGACGAATCGCGTCAATACGTGCAGCAGTTGGCCGCCTTGGCCACTGACGTGGAAAAGGCGGAGCGGTCAGGGCTCTACGTTTGGTCTGTCTGACCGTTGTGGCCGGGAGTGGCGAAAGTCGTAATTACTTCCGGCATCTGGCACAATGGTCAGGTACTTGATTGGCGCGGCCCCTCTCTCCGTGCCCAAATCTTGTCCTTTCGAACCCCCAAGTATGGCCCGCCCCACGGGTGCAGAACGTCGGGTTCAACCCCGTTTCAGAAACAGGAGTGACCACAAAAGTGGCCGTAAAGATTCGCCTTAAGCGCTTCGGTAAGATGCGCGCACCGTACTACCGCATCGTCGTCATGGATGCCCGCGCCAAGCGCGATGGCCGTGCCATTGAAGAAATCGGCAAGTACCACCCCACCGAAGAGCCGTCGTACATCGAGGTCGCTTCCGAGCGCGCCCAGTACTGGCTTTCCGTTGGCGCCCAGCCGACCGAGCAGGTTGCTGCGATCCTCAAGATCACCGGTGACTGGCAGAAGTTCAAGGGCCTGCCGGGCCAGGAAGGCACCCTGAAGACCAAAGCTCCGAAGGAAGCCTTCGTAGCCCCGGAGAAGGGTTCCGTCATCATTCCGGAAGCCATCACCAAGAAGGCCAAGAAGGACGAAGCCGAAGCTCCGGCCGAGGCTGAAGCAGAGACCACCGAGGCTGAGTAAATTGCTGGCAGAAGCGCTCGAGCACTTGGTCCGTGGGATCGTTGACAGCCCTGAGGATGTCAAGGTCAGTGCCAGGAACAACCGCCGCGGGGAATCCCTCGAGGTGCGCGTTCACCAGGAGGACCTCGGACGGGTGATCGGCCGTCAGGGACGTACCGCACGCGCATTGCGCACTGTGGTTGCAGCCCTGGCAGGTGGCGAGCAGGTCAGGGTCGACGTCGTCGACACCGATCGTCGCCGGTAACGCGCTCAGCAATACTTGTCTTAGATCCGGCCCCTTCACCGAATATGGTGGAGGGGCCGGATTGCTTTATCGATCATTTCACTTCCGTTGCTGCCATGCAGCGCGGGCACAACGAGAATTCAGAGGAACCCATGCAGCTCCAGGTGGCCCGGATCGGCAAACCCCATGGCATACGCGGCGAGGTGACGGTGCAAGTGCTCACCGACGCCCCCTCCGAGCGCTTCGTCGCTGGAACCGAATTCGTCGTGGAACCGGCCTCTGCGGGCCCGCTGACCATCCGCAGCGCCAGATGGAACAAGGACATCCTCCTGCTGGGCTTCGAAGAAATTGCAGACCGCAATGCCGCCGAGGCCATCCGTGGCGCGAAGCTTTTCATTGAAACCGAAGAACTCGACGACGAAGACGACGATGAAGGCTGGTATGAGCACGAACTCGTTGGGCTGGAGGCGCGGGTTGGCTCACGGGTTGTGGGCAAAGTTGCCGCGCTGACCACAATGCCGGTTCAGGACCTGTTGACGGTCAAGACGGAGGAAGGAAAGGAAATTCTGGTTCCCTTCGTCGATGAAATCGTGCCAGAGGTCAACATCGAGGACGGCTTCATTCTCATCACCCCGCCTGCTGGTCTCTTCGAAATCAACGATGACACGGCCGAGGAGTCCAAGGACGGCGCCGGGGATGATGCCTGAATGAGGATCGATGTCGTCAGCATCTTCCCTGAATACCTTGCCCCACTGGAACTTTCGCTGATAGGCAAGGCACGCCAGGATGGGCTCCTGGAACTTAACGTCCACGACCTCCGGACGTTCACCACTGACAAGCACCGGACCGTGGACGACACTCCCTATGGGGGCGGCGCCGGCATGGTGATGAAGCCCGAGCCGTGGGCGCAGGCGCTTGAGTCGGTTGCCGGGGTTCGCGAGGGCACCAAACCTGTGCTGATCGTGCCTTCGCCGGCAGGGGAGAGGTTTACCCAGGCCCTTGCCTATGAGCTCGCCGAAGAGGAACAGCTGGTCTTTGCCTGCGGGCGGTACGAGGGAATTGACGAGCGCGTCATCGACTGGGCCCAGGAGCACTTCACGGTGCGGCCTGTCAGCCTTGGCGACTACGTCCTCAATGGCGGGGAAGTTGCTGTCCTGGCCATGGTTGAAGCAATCGGCCGTTTGCTCCCCGGGGTGGTGGGCAACCCCGAATCGCTCGTTGAAGAATCCCACTCGGACGGCCTCCTTGAGTATCCGGTGTATACCAAGCCATCCTCATGGCGGGACCACGAAGTGCCGCCGGTCCTGCTCAGCGGCAACCACGGGAAGATCGCGCAGTGGCGGCGTCACGAACAGTTCCGCCGCACTGCCGAGCGGCGTCCGGATCTCCTTGATAACTTCGACGCCGGCCAGCTGAGTCGTGCGGACCGCAACGCACTTGCGGACCTGGGTTACGACGTCGTGGATGGTCGCTTGCGCCGCCGCATGGAAAGCAACACGGCACAGCAGACCCGCTAACCGCCCTCGGGCATTTCAAGTCCGCATAATTGGCCGGATGCTGCGGCATGTGGCAGAATTAACCCTTGTGTCTGCTGGGCTAGCACCTGCCACAGGGGGAGCGAAGCCAACAGCCGGACAACCCGGTGCCGCCAATCAGTGGCGGAATCGGACACCAAGAAACTTCGGCGGAGATTTCCGGTTGGCTTTGTGCCGCGGGCTTGTCTGCCGTAACCCAAAGTGGATGACCTGTGGCGTTCACCAGGAGTGGATTAATGCATATCCTCGATAGCGTAGATGCAGCCTCGCTGCGTAACGATGTTCCCGAGTTCCGCGCGGGTGACACCCTCAAGGTTCACGTCAACATCATCGAAGGCAAGAACTCCCGTGTCCAGGTATTCCAGGGCTTTGTCCTGGGCCGCCAGGGTGACGGTGTTCGCGAAACCTTCACCGTGCGCAAGGTTTCCTTCGGTGTCGGCGTAGAGCGTACCTTCCCGGTACACTCCCCGATCATCGACAAGATCGAGGTCGTTACCAAGGGTGACGTCCGTCGCGCCAAGCTTTACTACATGCGCGCACTGCGCGGTAAGGCTGCGAAGATCAAGGAAAAGCGCGACTTCGCCAAGTAAGTCCAGCGACTTACGCAACGGGTCCAGGATTCGTGCCCGGTTTGTTCCGGAGCAATCCGCAACGCAACAGGGATACGAGTCATGGACACATCAGAACGCCAGCCCCGGAAACAGGGCTGGCGTTTTGTTTTGCTGGCATTGGTCCTTGCAATCGCGATCAGCGGCTTGGTCCGCTCCTTGTGGGTAGACGTCTACTACATCCCTTCCGAGTCCATGGAGCCGTTACTGGGGACTGGGGACAGGATCCTGGTTTCCCGTACAGCATTCGCCTCCGAGGCGATCCAGCGTGGAGACGTCGTCGTCTTTGACGGGCGTGGGTCGTTCGCCCCGCTCAGCAGCGGTAAGGGTCCCCTTGTTGACACGTCTGCTGCAGTGACTCAGTGGTTCGGGCTCACTGGAAGCGATACCACATATGTGAAACGGGTCATTGGGATTCCGGGTGACCACGTTCAGTGCTGCTCCTCCGAGGGGCGGCTCACAGTGAACGGTCAGGTACTTGAGGAACCCTATGTGTACCCCGGGGACGAACCCAGCAAACAGAAGTTCGACGTCGTGGTTCCCGAGGGCCGGCTCTGGCTTATGGGCGACCACCGATCCCGCTCTGCTGATTCCCGCGGATTGCTGGGAGCACCTGGTGGGGGAATGGTCCCGCTTGACCGGGTGATCGGCAGACCAGTCCAGATTATCTGGCCCCTTGATAGATTTGCAGAGGTGCCTCGCTCCCCGCAGGCCGAACCATCAAAGAACGGACAATAAATGCCGGACAAAGTTCCCGAGAACCCCGAGCGGCACGACGACGACGCGCGGCTCTCGGACGGAACGGCTGGCGTGGCCGGAGTGGCTGAGCCCAGCCCGGCCGCTGACGCTGCCGCCGATACCGGCAACAAAACCGACGAGGACGAAAAGCCGCGCAGGAACCCTGTCCTTGGATGGCTGAAGGAAATCGTCACGGTCGTGGCCATTGCTGTAGTGCTCTCCTTCCTTATCAAGACATTCCTTTTCCGGGCGTTCTACATTCCTTCTGAATCCATGGAAAGTACCTTGGACGTGAATGACCGCATCTTCATCAACCTGCTGGTGCCGGAGCCCTTCGCTTTGGAGCGGGGCGACGTGGTCGTCTTCAAGGATTCGCAAGGTTGGCTGCCCGCAGTTCTGAAAAAACCGGCGGGCCCCCTTGATTGGGTAGGCGACACTTTGGAGTTCGTTGGGTTGGCGGCCGACGACAATGAGCAGCACCTGGTCAAGCGCGTGATTGGGCTTCCCGGCGATCACGTTTCCTGCTGTGACGCGCAGGGTCGGGTCAGCATCAATGGCACACCAGTGGACGAAACATACATCAATCCTGCAGAAGTGCCCCAGCCCAACCCGTTCGACATCGTCGTTCCAGAGGGCAAGGTCTGGGTGATGGGAGACAACCGCAACCACTCCGCAGATTCCAGGGCCCACCAGGAGGTCAATGGTGGTTTCATTAATATCGAGGACGTTGAGGGCAAAGCCACAGTCATAGCCTGGCCCGTCAACCGGTGGACGGTGCTGGACAATTACCCGGATGTCTTCAAGAACGTTCCCGCGGGCACGTCAGGAAAATAGCGGCCATGGCAAGCACCCGGCTGAAAACCAAGACACCAATCGAAGTTCCGACCCTGGACGTCGAGCGTTCCTTCCTGTCTCCCCGGGTGCGGTTGCTGGCAGGTGTGGACGAGGTTGGCAGGGGCGCCCTGGCTGGCCCCGTCAGTGTGGGAATCGCAGTGGTCAATCTCGAGGACCACGTACTTCTGGCCGATGTCCGGGACAGCAAGTTGCTCAAGCCCGAGGACCGCGACAGGTTGGAGCCCATGGTCCGTGACTGGGCTGTAGCTTCCGCAGTTGGACACGCGTCCGCCCGCGAAATCGATGACGTCGGTATCATAGCTGCCCTGCGCCTGGCGGGAACACGGGCGTGGTGTGAGATTTTGGCCGGTGGCATCACGCCCGATGTCGTGTTGTTGGACGGCAGCCACAACTGGCTTTCTCCGGAAGTTCAAGCCTCACTGTTCGACACCGCACCCACAGGACCCTGGTGTGAAGCTCCGGTCCACACAAAGGTAAAAGCAGATATGAGCTGTCTCAGCGTGGCTGCTGCCAGTGTTTTGGCAAAAGTAGCCCGCGATCGGATCATGGTTGATCTCCACTCCGAAGTACCGGCCTACGGCTGGAACGAAAACAAGGGTTACGCCACAGCAGCGCATCGCGAAGTGATCAGGGTGCAGGGTCCCAGTGCCTATCACCGGACGAGCTGGAACCTCACCGGGCCGGACGTTGTCTGACAGCCTGCTCTGCAGCGTGTGTCCTGCTGATGGCGTCCGGTTCGCGGCAGATGGTGCAAGATGGAACTATGAGCGCCGAGGACCTTGAGAACTATGAAACCGACATGGAGCTGCAGCTCTACCGTGAATACCGGGACGTTGTCGGTTTGTTCAGCTACGTTGTCGAAACCGAGCGGCGTTTCTACCTGGCCAACCATGTTGATTTACAAGCCCGCAGCGCAGACGGCGAAGTCTATTTCGATCTAACCCTGCAGGATGCCTGGGTTTGGGATGTCTATCGTTCAGCCCGCTTCGTGAAAAATGTCCGGGTCATAACGTTCAAGGACGTCAACGTCGAGGAACTCCCACGCAATGAAGACCTTGCGTTGCCCAAGGATGGTGGCCTCGGGGATCTGGGAGACCTCGGCAACTAGCACCTGCAGCCCGCGGGTACTCTTCCTCCACAAGAGAAAGATGTGACGGGTTTACCCACATAGCATCAGGGCCGTCTGTCACGAGCCGCTGCCAGCATCAAAGCTGGATAGCGGAGGTGATGCTCATGAGAGCAAAAGACATACTTGGCCGTAACGGCGAGGCTTTGGCAGCAGGATTCCTGGAACACCAGGGCATGCGGATCGTCGATCGCAATTGGCGGTGCGCCGATGGTGAAATCGACATCGTTGCACTGGAGGGCGACACCCTGGTGGTCGCGGAGGTAAAGACCCGCAGCAGCCTGGATTACGGGCATCCCTTTGAGGCAGTAGATTCGGCCAAGCTGGCTCGCCTGCACCGGCTCGCTTCATCGTGGTGCCGGGAGCATGAAGTGAATGCTCGACGAAAACGTATTGATGTGGTGTCGGTCATCCACGACGGCATTGGGGATCCCCAACTGGAACACCTGAGGGGTGTTGGCTGATGGGGGTCGGGCGCAGCTACTGCATTGCCCTGGTTGGCCTCAACGGCTACGTCGTTGAGGTAGAAGCCGACATTGGCCAGACTCTCCCAGCATTCGTGATCCTGGGACTACCCGATGCCGCCCTTAACGAAGCAAAAGAGCGAATACGCTCCGCGGCACAAAACTCGGGAATTCCTTTGAGTCGGAGGAAGATCACCGCAAATCTCATTCCAGCATCCTTGCCCAAACGTGGTTCGGGCTTTGACCTTGCCATCACCATGGCTGTTCTCCGTGCTGCCGAGGACATTCGTTCGATCGATGGGACAGTCTTCATTGCTGAGCTGGGTTTGGACGGCCGGCTTCGGCCGGTGAGGGGCATCCTCCCTGCCGTCATGGCAGCCGTCCAGGCCGGGTATCCGGAAATCGTCGTGGCCGAAGCTAACGTCGCCGAGGCAACGTTGGTACCGGGAGCTCACGTCAGGGGATACAGGACTCTCGCCCGGCTCGCCTACGACTTCGGCGCGGACCCCAAAGAACTCGCCCTGGACTATGACCCGCCCGGCGGTGAGCCCGGGGATGAAAATGAAGACGAAGTGGGCCTCGTGCCTGATCTTTCCGACGTCTCGGGGCAATCAGAGGCCCGGCGCGCGCTGGAAGTCGCAGCCGCAGGTAGCCACCATATGCTGCTGACCGGTCCACCAGGTGCCGGCAAGACGATGCTCGCAGAGCGTCTGCCGGGACTCTTGCCGGATCTGGCGGACAAGGCAGCAATGGAAGTTACTGCCATTCACTCCCTGGCGGCGGTCCGCTCATCAACCGGCACGTTACTCCGGCGGCCCCCCTTCGAGAATCCCCACCACAGTGCTACTGCAGCTGCCATCATCGGCGGAGGTTCGGGACTTCCCCGCCCGGGTGCTGCCTCGCGGGCACACCGTGGGGTCCTCTTCCTTGACGAGGCTCCCGAGTTTGAACGACGTGTCCTGGATGCCCTCCGACAGCCCTTGGAGAGCGGTGAACTGGTCATTCACCGTTCTGCGGGAACAGCAGCTTACCCCGCTCGCTTTCAACTTGTCCTGGCATCCAATCCTTGCCCATGCGGCAAAGCGTCGGGCAAGGGAATGGACTGTACCTGCACCGCAATAATGCGCAGGCGGTACTTCGGCCGAATATCGGGTCCTCTCCTGGATCGCGTCGACATACAACTCCAAGTGGAACGCGTATCTCTTGCCGATTTTGGACAGGCAGGTATGGAAGAGGGAACCGACGCCGTCGCAGGACGGGTACTGGCTGCGAGGCAGCGGCAGGCTGAGCGCCTGGGCGCATTCGGCATTGAGACCAATTCCCAAGTGCCAGGACGCACCCTGCGCGGGGAACTGAGGCTGGCGCCGGGCACCACGCGCATCCTGGACACGGCGTTGGAGCGCGGCATTCTCACGGCCCGAGGCTACGACCGCGTCCTTCGCTTGGCGTGGACACTGGCAGACCTGGACCATAGCAACATTCCCACTGCAGACCACATCGGACAAGCGCTCGGCCTCCGGCAAGCAACGACGACAGCATGAAGGACAACGTGACGAAGGACGAAGTGACAACGGAAGGCGCAAACGCAGCAGTGTTGGGAAAACAGGAAAAGGAGAGGCTGGCACGGGCAGCATTGGCGCGTCTGATGGAACCACAGGATTCCGTAGGGCTCGCGTTGGTTCATGCTGTTGGAGCTATTGACGCGCTGGGTATCGCGACCGGCGAACTCGCTGCCGGGCCACGCCTCGAGCAGGAAATTTCCACCTTACTGTCCGAAAGCGGAGGCCAGGCTTCCTGGCCGGGGCTCACGGCAAGTAAGCGACGATGGGCTCCACGTGTTCCGGACCTCGCGCCGGACCGTGACCTGGAGACGATGAAGAGGCTCGGTGGCCGCCTGATCGTTCCCGGCGATGAGCTATGGCCTGAGCAATTGTCGGACCTCGGCCTCCAGGAGCCTTTGTGCCTGTGGTGGCGCGGACACGAGCAGCCCCTTCCCTCAATGCGGCAGACCATCGCGCTGGTGGGGTCCAGGGACAGCACGAGCTACGGAGCATCTGTGACGGGGGACCTTGCCTACGGCTTGGCTCAACGTGGGTACTGCGTAGTTTCCGGGGGAGCCTACGGCATTGACGCCCACGCCCACCGTGGGGCCCTCCGCGGCGGCGTAGCAAACCTGCCGACCATTGCGGTCATGGCTGGGGGAGTGGACCGCTTCTATCCCTCCGGGAACGACGACCTTCTTCGTGCTGTGGCCAACCAAGGAGCGGTGATTTCCGAGGTTCCACCCGGATCTGCTCCTACAAGGTACCGATTCCTGCAGCGAAACCGCCTCATCGCTGCGCTGGCGGCTGTCACGGTGGTGGTGGAAGCTCGATGGCGTTCAGGCGCACTGAACACAGCCCATCACGCCGAGAGCATTGGGCGGGTGGTGGCAACTGTTCCCGGGTCCATTCACAGCGCGAATTCGGCTGGTTGCCATAGGCTGCTCCGGGATGGCGGGGCGATCTGTGTGACGGACGTCGGAGAAATTGCTGAATTGGCCGGGCGGAACGGCGAGGTGACTGTCTCTTACAAGGATTCGCCGGCCGCACCCCATGATGGTTTGTCTTTGGAAGACCTGATTCTCTTGGATGCCTTACCTCTTCGATCAGCAAGTTCCGTGGAGAAGCTCACAGTGGTTGCAGGCCTCAGCCCGGACTCTGTGCGTGCGGGCTTGGGCCGATTGGGACTGCTGGGGCTCGCATCCTCTGAACGGGGGGCCTGGAAGCGCACCAAGAATGCGTAGGGTGGACAAGTCGCGAAGCATGTTGATACGCAGCGACGGTCCATGTTGCTGGCAAAGTTGGACGGGTGGACGCAGAATCATTGCCAGCACCGCTAAAGAGTGCAGTGGAGGGTTTCGAACGCTACCTCCACGGTGAACGCGCGAGGTCGGCACATACTGTCCGCGCATATCTGGCAGATGTGCACAGCCTTCTCGGATTCGCGGTCCAGGAGGGAATACGCGATCTCGATCAACTTGAGTTGGGTTCTCTCCGCCGATGGCTGGGCGCACAAAGTGAAGCCGGGATGGCCCGGTCGACTCTTGCCCGCCGGGCCGCCACGGCCCGGGCGTTCACCAAGTGGGCTCTGCGGGAGGAACTCATCGCCACGGATCCGGCCATTCGCCTGCAAGCTCCTAAACGCGTGAAATCGTTGCCTGGAGTCCTCCAGCAGCAGCAAGTTCTCAGGGTCGTGGATAGCCTTGACGCTGCCGCGGCGGATGGAGGTCCTCTGGCCCTCCGCGATCGTGCAATGGTGGAGCTGTTGTACGCAACCGGCGTGCGGGTTGGGGAGCTTGCCGGGCTGGACATCGATGACATGGATCAGGATAGAAGGACCCTCCGCGTCATTGGCAAGGGAAACAAGGAGCGTACCGTTCCTTTCGGAGTTCCGGCTGCCCTTGCCATCGACGATTGGCTTCGCCGGGGACGTCCGGCACTGGTAACTGCCACGAGCGGCCCGGCTCTGTTCCTGGGCGTAAGAGGAAACCGCGTTGACCCACGTCAGGTCCGTGCGGTTGTAGCCGTCCTGCTGCAGGCACTTGGCGATACGGCCGCAACGGGGCCCCACACCCTGAGGCATAGCGCCGCAACCCACCTGCTGGATGGTGGGGCTGATCTTCGGGCCGTGCAGGAAATTCTTGGCCACAGTAGCCTCGCCACTACGCAGATATACACGCACGTTTCCGTGGACAGGCTTCGGAAGAGCTACCAGCAGGCCCACCCCCGGGCCTGAAAATGACGCCCCAGGAGTTGCACTGGCGGAAAAGGGAAGGGTACGGCAAAATGAAAGCACCACGGCCGAACCTTCAATTTAGGGTTGAGGGTTCGTTTCGTGTCACAATCAAAGAGCTAAATTGAATAGCTGCAGGGTCCGCAAGAATGACAGGACCGGGCAGCAACAGCAAGACATCCGCCGCAGAGGTCGTTGGGGAAGACGTACCTACAGCTATGGAGGATGGAATGTCTGTTGCAACAACCCGCGGTGTCCTTTTCGTGCACTCGGCCCCTACGGCGTTGTGCCCGCACGTTGAGTGGGCCATCGGATCGGTCGTGGACAAGCGGACCGATCTTGAGTGGACCCCTCAGCCAGCTGCGCCCGGAATGTTCCGTGCCGAACTGTCCTGGACAGGTACGCCCGGCACCGGCGCCCAGTTGGCGTCTGCTCTTCGGGGCTGGGCACATCTGCGGTACGAGGTGACTGAAGAACCGAGCCAAGGCGTGGATGGCGCACGCTGGTCGCACACTCCGGAATTAGGGATCTTCCATGCCGTCACGGATGTGCATGGCAACATCATGGTCAGCGAGGACCGCATCCGCTATGCCTATGAGTCAGGAGCTGGAGACCCGTCTGCCGTTTACCATGAGTTGTCGTTGGCCCTGGGCGAAGCCTGGGACGAGGAACTGGAGCCGTTCCGCCACGCCGCTGAGGGCGCCCCGGTCCGGTGGCTGCACCAAGTCGGGTAGCAGCAACTCCTGACCACCAAAACATTCCCATAGCAACAGAGAAGGGCCCACCTGCTGGTGGGCCCTTCTCTTCTAATTACCTAGGGTATTTACCTCGCGGCATCCGGCGAACGCAGGTCTTAGACGTTGCGGACGGCGATGACGGCATTGTGTCCGCCAAAGCCGAAGGAGTTGCTCAGTGCGACGATGTCGCCCGAAGGCAGGTCACGGGCGGAGGTTACGACGTCGAGGGGGATCTCGGGATCCTGGTTCTCGAGGTTGATGGTGACGGGTGCCTTGCGCTCATAGACGGCCAGGACGGTGAGGACAGCCTCTACGGCCCCGGAGGCGCCCAGCAGGTGCCCCATTTGGGACTTGGTGGCAGATACGGCAACGCTGTCCACGTGAGCCCCCAGCGCGGCGCGCAGGGCCGTGTACTCCGGCCTGTCACCTACGGGAGTGGAGGTGGCATGGGCGTTGACGTGGACTACGTCCTCAGCCTGGATCCTGCCGTCGAACATTGCGGCCTTGAGTGCACGGGTGGCGCCGAGACCTTCGGGGTCAGGAGCTGTGATGTGGTAAGCGTCAGCCGTGACCGAGGTTCCGGCAAGCTCAGCATAGATGCGGGCGCCGCGGGCGATCGCGTGCTCTTCGGCTTCAAGTACCAGGGCGCCTGCACCCTCACCCATGACAAAGCCGTCACGGTCTATGTCGTACGGGCGGGAAGCACGCTCGGGATCGTCATTGCGGCGGGAGAGTGCCTGCATGGACGAGAACGCCGCCAAGGGCATTGGGTGAATCGCAGCTTCCGCTCCACCGCACATGACCACATCGGCCTTGCCTGAGCGGATCAGGTCCAAGCCAAGATGCAGGGCCTCAGTACCGGATGCGCAAGCTGAAACTGGGGTGTGGGCTCCGGCCCGGGCGCCGAGGTCAAGGCTGACGGCAGCGGCTACGCCATTGGGCATCAGCATGGGAACGGTCATGGGCAGGACCCTTCGGGGACCCTTGTCCCTGAGCGTGTCCCATGCATCAAGGAGCGTCCATACGCCGCCGATACCCGTGGCAAACGCCACCGCCAGACGGTCGTGGTCGATGTCCTCGATGCCGGCGTCAGCCCAGGCCTCCCGGGCAGCGATGACACCAAACTGCGTGGACGGGTCCATACGCTTGGCTTCCACCCGGCTCAGGACTTCCAGGGCCGGCGTCGAGCACCGGGCAGCAAAGTGGACGGGGAGGTCGTACTTGGCCACCCACTCGTCTTCGAGCGTGCGGGCACCTGAGACCCCTTTCAGCGCGTTCTGCCACATTGTGGGGACGTCGCCGCCGATGGGAGTGGTGGCCCCCAGACCGGTTATGACTACTTTGCGTGCCATGCGATCACTCTCTGTCGGATCAGCCGTCCCATCTGCAGTTTTTGCAGGGGCGGCAGGAAAAACTTTGGGCGTTACTGCGGCTGTGCCGGGCACAGGGTCAAGCACCCTGGCCCGGCACAGCAGGTTTCAGGCTTAGGCCTGGGCGTTTGCGATGAAGCTGACGGCGTCGCCGACGGTCTTGAGGTTCTTGACCTCTTCGTCCGGGATGCGTACGCCGAACTTCTCTTCGGCATTAACGACGATGGTCATCATGGAGATGGAGTCGATGTCCAGGTCCTCGGTGAAGGACTTGTCCAGCTCGACGGCTTCGGTAGCCAGGCCCGTTTCTTCGTTGACGATTTCAGCCAGGCCGGCCAGGATTTCTTCGTTGCTAGCCATTGTTGGCTCCTTTTCTTGTTGTGCCGGCTATGCCGGAAAGGGGGCAAACCGCGGTTACGGTTTGGGTTTGTAAGTCATATATTCAGTTGGCTGGAGGCCGCGGGGACTGTCCAGGTCTATGGCAGAACGACAACCTGGGCGCCAAATACCAATCCGGCGCCGAAGCCGATCTGCAATGCCAGCCCACCGCTGAGTTCAGGGTTCTCCTGAAGCAGGCGGTGCGTGGCCAGGGGGATGGAAGCAGCTGACGTATTGCCGGCTTGGGCGATGTCGCGGCCAATGAGGACTGTTTCGGGAAGCTTCAGCTTCTTCACCATCTCATCGATGATGCGCATGTTCGCTTGGTGGGGAACAAAAGCGGCGAGGTCGCTGGCTTCGATTCCGGCAGCGTCCAGCGCTTGCTGGGCTACCTTGGCCATTTCCCACACGGCCCAACGGAAAACGGTCTGGCCGTCCTGACGCAGCGTAGGCCAAACATCCTGCGTTGCAGAGATGATTGCAAGGTCATCCGTTTCGTCCGAGTGACGGGCGGATTCACCCAGTTTCTTGACGTCCTCCAAAGAGTGGGTCATTCCGATCGCGTCCCACTTGCTGCCATCCGAGCCCCATACCGAAGGTCCGATGCCGGGAGTGTCAGAGGGGCCCACCACTACTGCGCCGGCGCCGTCGCCGAGCAGGAACGAGATGGTGCGTTCGTGGTTGTCGATGACGTCCGAGAGTTTCTCGGCGCCAACCACCAGAACATATTCGGCAGCACCAGAGCGCACCAGCGCATCTGCCTGGGCAACGCCGTAGCAGTACCCGGCGCAGGCAGCGGAGATGTCGAAGGCGGGTGCCGGCGTCGCGCCCAAACGCTCCGTAAGGGCAGCGGCGGCCGATGGCGTTGCGTACGGGTGGGTCACGGTGGACACGATGACCGCACCCAGTTGCGATGGTTCGATCCCGGCCTGCTGGATGGCTTCACGGGCGGCACCTTCGGCCATGTCGATGACACTGACGTCAGCGGCTGCCCGGTGGCGGGTGATGATGCCAGTACGCTGCCGGATCCATTCATCGGAGGAGTCGATCCACTGGCAGACGTCGTCGTTGGTGACGATGACATCGGGACGATAAGCGCCGATGCCCAGGATGCGGGCATTCTCGTTGACCCTAGCTTTGTTGAGTACGGGGGTGCTCACGCCTGTCCCTCCAATTCGGCGAAAAGTGCCAGGGCCGCGGACAAATCATCCGGGGTTTTGACAGCAACTGTCTTGACCCCTGGCATTCCACGCTTGGCCAAACCAGCCAGCGTGCCGGCGGGAGCCAGTTCGATCAGGCCGGTAACTCCGCGGGTCGAGAGGTTCTCCATGCACTGGTCCCACCGGACGGGCCTGGAGACCTGCGCGATCATGCTGTCGACGGCGGCAGAACCTGCCTTAACTTCCTGGCCGTCATAGTTGGACAGCAGGGGGACAGTCGGGTCCTGCGGCGACAAGGAAGGCTTGAGGGCTTCCAATGCGCTCACGGCGGGAGCCATGTGTGCCGTGTGGAAGGCGCCGGCGACCTTCAGGGGAATGACGCGAGCCTTGGCCGGTGGGTTGTCCGCCAAAGCCTTAAGCTGCTCGAACGTTCCTGCGGCCACCGTCTGGCCGGCTCCATTCACATTGGCGGGAGTGGCGCCCGATGCCTCGATGGCTGCAAGGACCTCCGCGGGGTCGCCACCTACGACGGCACTCATGCCTGTCGGGGTTACCGCAGCTGCGGCAGCCATACTATTGGCCCGCTCGCGGACGAAAGTCATGGCTTCCTGCTCAGTGAGGACGCCGGCAAGGGCTGAAGCTGTGATTTCACCGACGGAGTGCCCTGCAAGGACAACCGGAAGCGTGTTGAGTTCTACGTCGAACAAAGACTTGGCCGCCACCAAGCCCGCGGCGACGATCAGGGGTTGGGCCACTGCGGTGTCTTTGATGGTTTCTTCATCAGAGGTAGTTCCGTGGGCCTTGAGGTCGATGCCTGCGATCTCGCTCAGGGTAGCCAATTGGCCTTCGACGGAGGGGAGTTCCAGCCAAGGGGCCAAAAATCCAGGGGTCTGGGAGCCCTGTCCAGGGCAGACGATTGCAAGCACGTATCCAGCTTTCCAAATTGCCACGTGATCCACTGGTGTTTTCGTACACCAAGCTCACTGGGTCAGTTTGTAGGAAGTCTACAACGGTTCAGTTCTGTGAACGCGATGCGTGACGCTCGGGGGCGGCTTTGGGCTGGGCCGAAAGCCGGCCCACCACCAGGGCAGTTTGAAGTACGAAAGCTTCCCTTGGGAGGAGCGGATCCCAGCCTGTCACATCGCAGACACGCTTCAAACGGTAGCGCACCGTGTTGGCATGGACGAACAATTCACGCGCTGTGGCCTCCAATGAATGTCCCAACTCGAGGTACGTTCCCAAGGTCTCCACCAAGCCATTTGAGGCTGCCAGCAGCGGGCGGTAAATATTCTTGATGAGTGACCGCCGGGCCGCATCATCCCCGGAAACAACGCGTTCCGGGAGGAGATCGTCCGCTGCAACAGGTCGAGGCGCCGAGGGCCAGGCGCGCGCGGCGGTAAGGCCAGCGAAGGCGGCCTGGGCCGAAGTACTGGCCTCCAGCAACGAGCCAGCCTCCGGCCCGTAGACAACGGCGCCCGGCGCAAACAGTTCACTGAGTTTTACGTACGCAGTGTCGCGGTCTTGGACCCCGCCGAGGATGAGGATGAGGCGGTCACCTTGGATTCCAACCAGCGCGTCTTCTGCGAAACGGCCGGCAGTCCGGCGTAAATCGCTGACGTAGCTGGCGCTGGGCTCCGATGGCGAGTTGCCCACCATGACGGTGAAGCGCTCCTGCGCCTTCCAGCCCAGGGCGGCGATCCTTGATCGCAACGCGTCTGTGTTCTCACCCCGCAGGATTGCGTCCACGATCAACGCCTCAAGCCGGGTATCCCAGGATCCCCGTGATTCCGCTGCGCGGGCATAGACATCCGCGGCCGCGAACGCCACTTCCCGGGAGTAGCGAAGCACCGCCTCGCGCAGCGAAGGCTGGTCCGATTCAGGGGCGATCACAGGAACCTGGTCCTCTACCACCTCCACCACAATCCGGATCAACTGCAAGGCTTTCTGCAGGCTGATGGAGCGGGTCAGTTCAGTAGGCGCATTACCAAAGACGTCGGTCAGGATCCACGACGGCGAACTGGGGCGCTCATACCAGGTCACGAAAGCGGCAATGCCATTTTGGGCCACGAGCCCCAAGGCGGAGCGTTCATCAGAGCTCAGCCGACCGTACCAAGGCAGCGATTTTTCAAGCTGACGCATGGTGCTGGTGGACAATTGCCCTACATTTGCACGGAGCTGCCGCAGGGTCTCCGCCTTTTCCGGCGACAATGCCTGGGTTGCTGCTTTGCGCTTTGTAGTGATTTTGCTGGGCTCTGCCATGGAACGAGCATACGGTGCATCTCAGGCAAGCTCCATTTGTGCGAAGGCTACAACTTATGTTGCCGCTCGTCACGTCATGTTGAGCGCTGAAAGGCCTCTATTAAACGCCCGACGGCGGCTCCCACCTTCCGCTGGAAGCCGCCGTCGCGGTTACTGCTTGAGTTGCTACAACCTGGACTGTTGCCCTGGTTTACGGGTACCCGGCTTGTTAGGCGTCTCCGCCTGCTCCGCCGGTGGTGCCCGCGTTTACATCCAAGAGCCGGTACTTATCGATGGCCTTTTCCAGCGCACCTTCTTCCACTTCTCCCTTGGCGGCGAGCAGTTGGAGGGTTTTGGCGACGATGGAGTGGGTGTCGTTTTTGAAGTAGCGGCGTGCGGCTTGGCGGGTGTCGGAGAAGCCGAAGCCGTCTGCTCCGAGGGAGGCGAAGTCGTTGGGGATGAATTGGCGGATTTGGTCGGGGACGGCTTTCATGTAGTCGGACACGGCGATGACGGGTCCGGTGGTGCCGGCGAGTTGTTCGGTGATGAACGGGGTGCGGGCGGGTTGGCCGGGGTTGAGGAAGGCGTGTTCTTCGGCGGCGAGTCCGTCGCGTCGGAGTTCGTTCCAGGACGTCACGGACCAGACGTCGGCGGCGACTCCCCAGTCGTCGTTGAGGATCCGGGCGGCGTCCAGGGCCCAGGGCACGGACACACCGGAGGCGAGGATGTTCGCGGTGGGCCGGTTGCCGTTTCCGGTGGTGTTTTCCGGGGCGGGGGCGAGGCGGTAGATGCCTTTGAGGAGCCCGTTGATGTCCAGGTTTTCCGGTTCGGCGGGTTGGGTGATGGGTTCGTTGTAGACGGTGAGGTAGTACATCACGTTTTTATCTGACGCGGTTTGTATGCCTTGCGCGTCAGCGTCGGGTCCGTACATTTGTTCGAGGCCGTGGCGGATGATGTGGCCGATTTCGTAGCCGTAGGCGGGGTCGTAGGTTTTCACGGCGGGGTTGGTGGAGGCCAGCAGGGGTGAGTGCCCGTCGGCGTGTTGG